>DATNIM010000161.1:0-14540 GCA_035604455.1 Gemmatimonadales bacterium | reverse complement strand
AGTCGCCGAGGACGCCGGGGTTTGGCTCGCGCGCCGGACGCCACGCGGTGTGTCATTCGCAGGGGCCGAGTTCACTACGCCGCTCCATGTCGCAAGGGAGAACCACGTGTCTGACGCGCCTGGATGTGATGCGTCACTGGTCAAAGGTGCGTGCGCCCTCCTCTCGGAGCAACCTACGCAGACGGCGCTTGGCATCCGCTCCAGTTTGCCCGGCGACGTTCCCGAGGCCAGTATCCTCCAGCCGACGGGCATATGAGGTCCGGGTAAGGTTGGCATAGCGGTACCGAGAGAACTCAACGGGGGCGGCTCCGTCCTGGTGGATGGACTGGTCTTCGAAGACGGGACGCCGACGGTGGCGTCCCGTTCTTATAGTCAGCGGTGTCCCCGCCCGACCCCTCCGGACCGCTCTTTCGGCTTCTGAACGGGAAACACAATGGGAAACATTTCGGGGCGCGCGAGCGCCGAACTCCGAGCAGCGAGACTCGGCCTTGCGCGTGTGCTATTTCTGCGACGGCTGCGGCTTGAGTTGCGTTTGGCGGGATGCGGGGAAAACCCATGTATCAACATTGTTGACACATGCCCGTTCTGATGCCATAATGGATATGCAAAGGTCTATATAGCGGAGGTGGGCATGAAAGCGACGGTAAAGAAGTGGGGCAACAGCGCGGCCGTGAGGATTCCGGCCTCCGTGATGGAGGCCATGCACCTTGATCTCGACGAGGTCGTTGAAGGGCGCGAGGAACAAGGCCGGATCGTCATCGAACCGGTGCGGCAGAAAAAGTACGTCCTGGACGATCTACTGAAAGGGATCACCGCGAAAAACTTGCATGAGGCGGTTGATTTCGGATCACCGCAAGGCAAAGAGGTCTGGTGATGGCAAAGCAGTACGTGCCTGAGACCGGCGAGATCGTGTGGATCAACTTCACGCCGCAGGCTGGACATGAACAGGCAGGACACCGTCCGGCGCTCGTTCTCAGTCCGGCGGCGTACAACGGCAAGACGAGTTTGATGATCTGCTGTCCGCTGACGACGCAGATCAAGAACTATCCCTTTGAGGTTTTCATCGGCGGAACGCCGCCGAATGCGGTTCTGGCAGATCAGGTCAAGATCGTTGACTGGCGCAGCGGCGATGCGAAACCGAAGGGCCGTGTGTCGCCGGAACAATTAGCAGAAGTGCGTGCGAAGATTCATGCGCTCATTGGATAGGAGCACGCCACTGATTCAGTGGACGCCCGTCGGTCGTGCCAGGAGTGCCTGATGGCAGCCGTTCCGTTAGTGATCGCCGTAGGGGCCCAATACTTCATCCAACTCGCGGGCCGGCGAGAGTCGGCCCTCACGACGCGTCTCTCAGCACTTCACCGAAGCAGTGGGTCGCGATGAGCACCCCGGTACGATTCATGGAAGACGTCCTGAGCATGTGGACCAACCCCGACGCTGAGGCTCGCGCCGCGATCTTGCGCGCTCGCTTTACAGCGGACGTGCGCTTCCACGATCCAGACGGGGCGTTTGTCGGGCATGCCGGTAGCGAGCCAGTGCCCTCTATGTGTTCGTCAATCCTCCGGCTCGCAGGACTTGAGGAGCGTCCTTAAGGCTGCAGGCGCGACGGCAGGGAGCGAAACGAGGGTTGCCCCTCGAGCTTGAGAACGTCGAGACGGACCGCTCTGTCGGCTCCTGAACGGGAAACCCAATGGGAAGCACCAACCAAGGGCGTTGATCTGGGCGGTGCTGATGCTCGTGACAGCCGAATCTCTCGTGGTGGCTACGACCTTCGCTCACCGTCCCGTCACAAGCGAGTAACCAGCCGCAACACGATCGGTGTCATCTGAGCTAGCTATAATTCCGTCCGGGTACCCCGACTGGTCTGAAGCTGCAAACGAACGGGTAGTGGTCAGATAACCCAATGGGGGCGGCTTTTTCCTGGTGGAGAGACTGGTCTTCAAAGCCGCTCCCCCCGCTGTGTTAGACGACACTAGCCGACACTACTCGACAGAACTGAGCACGAAACCGCTCCCCGCCGAGGGCCGACGTGTCACTTAGTAGCGTCTAGTGCCGTCGCGTTCGGGGGACAATGGGGGGACAGCCGCTGCTGTGAGTCCGGAGACGGTTTTTAGCCGCTCGCAGGGCCATAACCAGGCGCGCCGCGACATGGCTCGCTTCTGAGTTCCCGCTGCCTAGCTGGCCCTCCGGACCGGCGTCGAACAATACGCCGCCCCGGGTTCGCGACCCTGCTGGGGTGATCCAGCCTCAACCGCCAAGAGTGCTAGAACGCGATGCCTCCGGCTGGCCCAGCCCCGCGTTCTGCCCGCGATCGTGGCCGTCGACGTCCAGCCCACAGCTTTCTGCACGGGCTCGTTGATCGTGGTCGCGGTGATGCTTGGCGGGTCGCGAGTCAGGCTCAACTACCGAGCGTATTAGAAGACGACAAAAGTCGGGAAGTTCAGCCCCGTGCCCAGGCCCGAGATCGTGGCCGTGAGCACCACGTTCCCGTTCGCCCCCGCAGCGTGGACCGTGATGCGGCCGAGGCCGTCGGCGCCGTTGGAGCCCCAGTAGTACGGCGCGCCGCGGCCGTGACCCCCCGGGGGTAGGGCGGGGCAGCCGTCAACCGTCGAGCGTATCAGAAGGCAATATAAAGTGGGTTGCTCAGCCCCGTGCCCTGGATCGTGGCCGTGGGCACCACGTCCCCGTTCGCCCCCGCCGGGTAGACTGTGATGGTGTTGTTGTCCGAGTTCGAGACGTAGATGTGGCCCGCGCCGTCCAGGACGATGCCCCACGGGGCGCTCAGGCCCGTGCTATCGCCCGCGATCACGGCCATGGGCGTCGCGTTCCCGTTCGCCCCGGCGGCGTAGACCGTGATGGTGTTGCCCTCGAAGTTGGCGACGTAGATGTTGCCCGCGGCATCGACGGCGATACCCTCCGGCAAGACCAGGTCCGTGTTGTCGCCCACGATCGTGTCCGTAGGCGCCAGATTAACGGTCCCGCTCAACCCCGCGGTGGCGTAGACTGTGACGCTCGGACCCTCGGAGGTGACGCCGGAGTTGAAGAAGGTGGCTTGGTTGGTGGCGTAGATATTGCCGCCACCGACCGCGATGCCACCGGGTTCTTCGTATAGGCCCGTCGCGGCG
The DNA here is from genome assembly GCA_035604455.1 of Gemmatimonadales bacterium. Taxonomy (GTDB): domain Bacteria; phylum Gemmatimonadota; class Gemmatimonadetes; order Gemmatimonadales; family GWC2-71-9; genus AG25. Next base: position 11,418 of record DATNIM010000161.1, on the reverse strand, counting down.
CCCGTGATCGTGGCTGTGAGCGTGTATCCGCTCCCCGATCCGTGAACCTCGATGCCGGGCTCGCCTGTGGTGACGTAGAGGTTGCCCGCGCCATCCAGGGCCATGCCAACCGGGCCTTCTGAAACCGGTATCGCGGCCGCAGGCGCCACGTTCCCGTATACTCCCGCGGAGTAGATCGTGATGTCGAGGCCGTTGGTGCCCGTGAAGCCCGCATTAGCGACGTAGATGTTGCCCGCGCCATCCACGACGATGCCGTACGGGCCGAGCAGGCCCGTGTTGGTGCCCGCGATCGTGCCGAGGGGCGCCACGGTCCCGTTCGCACCGGCGCCGTAGACCTGGATGCTGCTGACGACGGTGCCACGGTTGAGAACGTAGAGCAAGAGCGGCGACACCTGGGTGCCCGGGATCTGCGTCGTCACGTAGACGGTAAACACGAACGACGTGACCGTGTTCGGCACGGTGAACTGCCAGGTCTTCGCTGCCGTCGTCCCCCCCGACGCGAGCACCACCCCCGAACTGTACTTGAAGAAAGGCTGGGCCGTCCCCGTGAACATCCCGGTGCCATCCGGGTTTTCCACCGTGACGGTCCCCGTCCCCCCCGTCACGCTCGGCCCGCTGTTGAAGAACACCTTCACGCCGCCCGTGTCGGCGGTCGTGCCGTTCGTGGTGTTCATCGACTGCGTCGTGAGGTTGCGCACGGTCACAATCGACGTGAACACGCTGGAGCCGTCGTAGGCCGTCCCGCTCGAGGTGAGCTGTACGTAGGTGCCCTGCCCACCGAGCGTGACGGCGCTGCGATCGATGCCACTCTTCCCCGCCTCGGGGCCGCTCGTCGGCGCGGCGGTCGCCTGCCCGCACGAGAGGGTTGCCGTGCTCACCGTCACCTCACAAGTCACGAAGGCGCTGAAGCCGCCGGGGGACGATGTTGGTGGTGCCACGGCCGACGGTGCGACCGCGGACTGGTCGGTGCACGCCGGGGCGAGCAGACCGAGAAGGGTGGCGGCGAGAGCGAGATCCAGTCGAGCGTTCATGGGGCACCGGGGCGGCGGACGGGTCGCCGCCCACGGCCGCCGTGCCGGTGCGGGGAGCCCACCAGGCTGCTGGGTCTGGGGCTCGTGGTGATCCACCGAATTCGTCCTCTCGAACTCGTTCTCGCCCCTAACGGCGCTTGGAAGGGCTCAGAACTTGTGTGGCCCGGAGAAGATACGCCTCGCTCGGATGTTTGGCGAACCCGCCTGTGGAACGCGTTCCCCACATGGGACGCCCCCGCCCGCGCCAAGATTGCGGGGCGCCTCGCCTTTCCGCGATGGCATCCCCGCCCCAGGAAGCTCGGGCGACACTCGACCCCGGCTGGTCTCCCGGAGCCGTTGCGAGCCCCGCTTGAGTTTGCCTATCTCACGGGCTGGCGCGTGCCGTCCGAAGTCTTGCCGCTCACTTGGGATCGTGTGGACTTTGCTGCCCAGGTCGTGCGCCTCGAGGTGGGGACGACGAAGAACAGAGAAGGCCGCACGTTCCCGTTCGGAGCGCTGCCCGACCTCAAGGCCTTGCTCGAGCGCCAGCACGAGCACACGCAGACCGTCCAACGGCGCGCGGGCGCTCTAGTCCCGTGGGTGTTCCACCGCGACGGCCGCCGGATCAAGGACTTCTACGTGGCGTGGCACGCCGCCTGTCGCCGCGCCGCTGTGGTGCGCCACGGCACCCTCGAGCGCGTGGTGCGGCCGGCCCTGATCGGCCGCGTTCCGCACGACTTCCGCCGCTCTGCGGTCCGCAACCTTGTGCGGGCTGGGGTGCCTGAGCACATCGCCATGAAGCTGACCGGCCACAAGACGCGCGACATCTTCGACCGCTACGACATCGTGTCCGAGCGCGACCTCTCGGATGGCGTGGCTCGCCTCGCTACCTTCCGTGCAGACACGGCGAAGCGCCGGACGGGGAACGCCTGATGAGGGGGGACAACGGGGGGACAATAAGACTCGCGACAGCGAGAAAACCCAATGGGGGCGGCTCCTTCCTGGTGGAGGGACTGGTCTTCAAAACCAGCTGGGGTCCGCAAGGACCTCGGTAGGTTCGATTCCTACACGCTCCCGCCACACCCCTACCGCGACAACCCGCCGCCACGCGGCGAGTTAGGCGCCCTTCGCCAACCGGAGCGGTGCCGGTGGAGCGGGACTATCGGCGGGACTCTGGCCGAACAGAACCCCCGCCATGACGGTGGCATTCACGCCGCGGTCGCGCTGCTTCACGTAGCGCGCGGTCATCGCGGCGGTCTTGTGCCGCATCCCCACCTGGACGACGGACTGCGGCACGCCGGCGTTCACGAGCCACTGACCGAAGGCGTGACGGAGGTCGTAGAGCCGGAGCTCGGGCGCGCCCGCGGCGACGGCCGCCCGCTTCCACACGCGGTAGAGATACCCGGGCGTGAAAGTGCAGGGCACCGCGTTGCGCGCGGCGGTCCACAGCGCGGGCGACACCGGAATCGCGGTCAGCCCCTCGCGTCCCTTCTTGCGCCCCTGAATCACCACGGCATGGCGCTCGGGCGCGAGCGTCGCGGTGGCGACCACGCCCGGCTCGATCCCGGTCCCCACCATGAGCAGATACACCGGCCGCATCGGCTCGGGCACGTGCGCGAGCACGTCCCAGAACCGCGCGGGCGTCAGGTCCGGTACACGCCCTTCCCCCTCGTCGGCGCGTGGCAGCTTCGTCATGACACTGCGCCGGAAAGGGTCGTACTTGTCGCCGAGCGCCATCGTGAGGAACCGCGAGAGGGTGCCGCGCATCCGGTTCCACATGACCGGGCCCGTGGGCCAGCGGTTGTAGAGGGCCTGCCAGTCCACGAGCGCGAGCCCGCGCACCGTGAGGCTCTCGCCGAGCGCGCCCGTCCGCTTGAGCGCGCGCACCATGCGCCCATAGTGATCGCGCGTGCCGGGCGCCTTCGCCGAGTCCGGGAGCCAGGCCTCGACCGCGGCCCACAACCCGCGGTCGAGCACGACGTCGTTGACGGCGAACGTCAGCTTGCCGGCGCAGTGCGCGGCGTAGGACTGCGGGATGCTGAGCCGGTTCGCGGCGATCGCGTGGAGGATCTCGAGCCGGCCTGTCTCGTGCAGCCACGTGAGGAAGTCGTTCCGCTTGCGGTGCTCGGCCGCGGTCGTGGCGCCGCTCGCCCGGTTGATCCGAACGCCGGCGAACCATCGATCGACCTTGTAGCGGGCGCGGCTCATGGGAGGCCCTCCGACCCCCGAAGGTCACCAGCGTAGATCAACAGACCGGAGACGTCGGCGGCCTCGCCCCCCACGGCCCGAAAGCGCCGGGCCGTGTCGACGAGCCAGTCGACGAGCATGGCGCGACTGCGCGTCCGGTGACCGAATTCCGATTGCTCCAGCACAGCTTGAAGGAGCCCCGCCACATGGGCGGGACTGAAACGCACGGCGGTCATCGTTGCCTCCCCGTGCGGGGGGTTGGAACCCGGCGCGCGGCCGCCCGGACCTGCCGGGCGGCGACGGTGCAGCGAGCGCCCCACCGCTCGAGCGCCGTGGCAACCTTCGCTGCGAGCTCGGGGGTGGCATCGAAGGCCCGCTGCTGGACCTGGACGAGGAGGGACGGCGAGACGCCGGCCTCCCGGGCCAGGGCCCGCAAGGTGCATGGTGCTGCGTCGATCGCGTTGAGCACTGCGCGCGTCAAGTTCTCCCGCACCTGCACAATATGTGCAGGTCTTTTACGCCGCGTCAAGCTGGCCCTCCGTGAGGGGTGGGCGCCAACGGTAGCCCCGCGTTCTTCCAGGCGCGAGACGTCACGCCGCGCCCCGGTGCGTCTCGATCCAGGAGCGGACGTCGCGCTCGTACCACCGCACGGTCCGCTGTCCGAGTCGGAGCTTGAACGGCACTATGCGGCGCACCCAGGCCGGGCTCACCGCTCCGATGAGGGTGGCGACCTGGTCCGGCGTCAGGAGCGGCCCCCGGTCAGGCGCCGATTGGAGGGGCAGGACGGTAGAGTCGCGACCTGACGCGGAGCGCGCCGTCACGCGCCATCCCGCATGGCGTCCCGGGCCACCTCGTCAGGGTCCGAGGGACACCCCCAAGCCGCATCATACCGAGCCATACCGTGCATATCGAGCGGGCTCTGAGAGCCGCTCTCTATGCTCGGTATGTGCTCACTATGGCCGTTCGAGAGGCGCCAGACGACTACGCTCCCGGGCCCAAACCCTTGCCGATGGACGTTGACCCCCAGCGCCTTCCGAGCACGCCGGAGCGTGGTGTCGTGCACGTCGAAGCCGGCGCCGCGGCAGGCCGCCTGCACCTCCTTGAACGTCCGTGGTGCGCCCTCGAGCAACTCGCGGAGGAATGCCCGGAGATCCTGCGCGTCAGATCGTTCGTCCTCGTCGTGCGGCTGGCTCACGAGGACATCGGCCCCGTGAGGAGACTCGCCCGCCCAAGTGACGCGCGGCTGATTGTTCGCCCCCACCTCGAGCCGGAACGCAAGCGACGGCGGCTCAGCCGCCAGGTTCATTTTCGTGACGGCCAGCACGCGCTTCGTGGCGTCCTCGGGATCGCGCGCCACAAGGAGCCCGGCCCTAGCGGCGCCGATAATCCCGATGCTGCCGCCGCCGCGGTAGAGGGCCGGCCCGGTGCCCTTGGTGAGATGCCGGATCGCTAAGACGGCCGCCTGCGTCACATCCGCGAACTCCGCAAGCGCGTGGAGGGCGCGCCGCACAGCTTGGTCCTTCCAACTGTCCACGTCACTCGAGAGGAAAGCCACAAGCGGGTCGATGATGACGAGCCGCACCGCGAGGTCCCAGTCGCTCTCATCGATCGCCCGGCGCAGCGCGGCGAGGTCCCCCGGCACGGCAGGCGGCCGCTCGCCGCCCTCCTCGAGATGCATGGCAGGGACGTGGACGATGGTGCGCAAGTCTGCGCCCGCGGCTTGGAGGCGGGGTACGATCGTATCGTCTGCCGCATCTTCAGCGCTGAGGATCGCCGTGCCACCAGTGAGCCCGGGGGCGCCGTCCGGCATCGGGAGCCCGCGCGACAACCGAGCGGCGATATCCAACGCGAGAGTCGACTTGCCGAGACCCGGGTCCCCATCGAGCACGATGACCTTGCCGAGCGGGATCCGCCCCGGCCACAGCCAGGACACGGGGCGCGGCGTCACTTCAGACAGGCGGAGGAGAACGGGCGCCGTCATGCGGCCCTCCGTCTGTGTCCGAACCGCTCGACGGAATCGGCCTGCACAAACCACCGTCGGCCGACGAGCCGAGCGATCAGGCACCCCTGCCGGATCAACACGAGGACCGCGCGCTGGAGCCGCCGCAGCCGACGCGCCGCGATCGGCAGCGGGACCCAGGCGTCGTCACTGTGAGAGGGGGAGTCGGGGGCGGCTTCCCGGTGCTTGTCGCTGCGTCTCGGAGCAGGCGAGCGGGCCCAGATCGGGGCGATCCGCCTTGTGGCCTCCGGAGCGACCAGCATCGCGCGAAAGCACTCGCCCTCAAAGCGAATGGTCATCAACGCGGATCACGCGGCGTCCAGCCGTCAAAGACTGCGCGGCTGTGACATGGGCAGCGCGGGCGGCGTTCAGTTCGCCGTTGGCTGCGTCGAGACGCTCCCGCGCGAGGGCCGCCGCGCGACGACGAACCGGAACTTCCAGCGCAAGCTGTGCCCGACGTGCGGTCAGGCTCTCGATCTGCGTCATATCCAAGACGGCTCTCGGACGCAGCCCTCGCGCCACAATCTCCCCGAGCGCCCGGATCTCGGAGTCAATTCCGCTCACCCTCGCGGCAAGTTCCTCGGCCTCCTGCTCGAGCTCTCGGAAGCACTGGGCGGCCTCGGCGGCCAAGGCACCGAGGCGCGCGAACTCGACCGCGAACCGCCGGGCGAGATCCTGCTGTTTCCCGGCGAGCTGGCCGAGCGCCGTCGTTGTCATGTGTTTCCTTCCTCATTTTGGGTGCGAGTCCGCCTAAGCGATCGCGACTCGATCCACGGGTTGTCTCGCCTGACGGCGTTCTCCACAAGGGACGCCTCGGCCTCGTCGATCGGCGGGCGCCCGAGACGGTTGCGGATCTCGGCGTCGATGAGCTCCTGGATAGCGTCGGACCGGCGCTGGGTCATTGGCGAACCCTGTCTGATGCGCGTCGTAGAAGAGCTCGGGCGCGGCGCAAGCCGGTCTCGCGCAATAGGGCGGCGACCGTCTTTCCAGCGACCGCAGCAGCCTGCTGGAGGGTCAATCGATCCAAGGGGGTGAGCCTGACGAGAGCTTGCGTGCTCAGACGGCCACGACCGAGATGCACTTGCTTATCAGCCATGCCCCAAGCTAGGAATCGACATGGCGCGAGCCCGGACAAAACCCAGCCAAATCGAATCCGCAGAACGGGTTCGCTGCGCTCACCCGCAATGCACCGAATACGCACGCGAACGAACCGCACTTTGTCATGAGCACCGGGACCGCGTTCCTTGTGGGGAGTGGGGCTGCACCGAGTACGCGGTCGGGAGGGACACCTACTGCCTCAAACATCGTCCGAAGAGTCGCCTCAGTGCGAAGGACACTCCGTGCGCCGAGTGCCGAAACTTCATTCGGCGATCAGAGGAGGCCGAGCAACGTCTGCGCCGTGGGAGGTCTGCCAGACGCGGCGGCAGGCCGCGGCGGGTTGTGATAGAGACGTGCCAGGACGAGGAAGCCCTAAGCGATTACTTCTACTCCTTTCGAGACTGGTTCGACCACCTCCTGAAACAGCCTGGATGGAAAACTCATCTAGACACCGCACGTGTCCCCGATCGAGAGCGTGCGGCCGCATTGGCGACGAGACCCAGCGAACCACTAGCTCCCACGACCGCAGCGGCGAAGTCTCTGCGAATCGACCCGCGAACTCTACGCCGGTATCTCGTGATGATCCGGGAGGGGCAGGTCGACCGCCCGCTTGCGCCGGACATCACGTATCGCTGGAATGAGCAAAGGAGTGTCTACGAATTCTAAAGTCACCATCCGGCCCAGTGATATCAGGACGGGGCCACAGCCATGACGAGCATGGTGCCATCTTGGACGACCAACGCTCTTCGGCCGGCGTCGGGGCGACGCGCGCGAATGCCGCGCACTTCCTCGGGTAGCGCTCGACGTTGGCGGTGTCTCCTGAGCGCCGGGTTGGCGCTCGCCACCGCTTGTGGTTCGTCGTCGTCATCGACAGCGCCACAGTCGGCGTCATCCTGTGGAGGCGACTCCGTGAACGCCGGCCCCGGATCGGATGGGCGTCCGCAGTGCTTCGCGAACGTGACCGGTAGGGTTGGCATCCTCGTTAACAACTTCACGAGCGACACACTCCGCGTATACTGGTGGTGGTACAACGCGCCACACGATTCAGCAATCATTCTGCCCTCAACAACCGCCCAGTGCTTCCACTTCACAGCGACTGCCTGGGCGCAGATCGCGGGGGACCTGTTCTACAACAGATCGGTCGCTGGCTACTTCACGCCTGCCTTCGATCCAGCTGCAGGAATAACGTCCCTCCCGTTCACGTGGGAAGTAGATGCCACGTTTCAGGCGCCGCCGGACGATGTCACCATTGTCTGGAACCCTAACGCTGCGTGCTAGACTTCCGCGGGCGTCACTCATCCATCCACCGCACCGGCCGCTCCCCGACCTGCTGCTCAAACTCCGTCATGGCTGGTCCTTCTGGCCAAAGAGGAACTCCTCGTCCCGCGGCGGCTTGGTCGGCACGGACAAGCCTACCCTATCACTCGGCGTCATCCCGAACCGCGCGCCCGTCCGCTGCGCCCGGTCATTCGCCTTGAGCGCAATCGCCCGGTACCGCTCCACTTTGGTTGACCGCGGCCTCATTTCCTTCAGCAACTCGCAGTAGATGCCGTAGATCGCCCGCTCGTGGCAGTAGCTGCCGAACTCCTCCGCATCCCGTGCCGTGAGCAAGCCCTCACGCTCCAGGTCTGGGGCCAACCGTGCCCACAGAATTTTTCCCGGATCACAGACCCACTCAGGGCAAAGGGCCACGCCAGCGGGCTGCGGCTCGTCTGTGGGCAGTTTCCGCTTCCCCGGGTTGCCCCGGAGGATCTTAAGCGCCGTTGGCAGGGGCGGCGGCCCGCGTTTGTCATCGCCGACTTCAAATTGCACAGAATCGCCGGGTGAAATTGCACACGTGGGCCTCGGTCCTGGGGCCTGACGTCCGGGCCCCGTCACGGAAAGGTTGCCTGCTCTCGGTCACGGGAGTGGGCCTGTGTACAGATGGGATACCCTCGTGCTGCTCAAACACTACTTGGCATCGGGCCTCTCGAAGACGGCGATTGCTCGGCAGCTGGGCGTCAGTCGCCGGGTCATCTATTACTGGATCACGACGGGGCAGCTCGATCGCGAGCTGAGTGGGACGGCTCCCCCTCGCGGTCGCCGGTCGCGCGGGACCAAGCGGGCGCGCTACGAGGCGCTGATCCAGGAGCGCCTCACCACCTACCCGGCGTTGTCCGCCGTCCGGCTGCTCGAGGAGTGCCAGGCCGCGGGCTACGCCGGCAGCTACACCCAGCTCAAGGACTACGTGGCCGGCGTCCGCCCCCGGCCCGAGCCCGAGCCGGTCATCCGGTTTGAGACGCCGCCGGGCCAGCAGGCCCAATTCGATTTCGCGGAGATCCGCTTCCCCTGGGGGAAGCGCTTCGCCCTGCTCGTCGTGCTGGGCTACTCCCGCCTGCTCTACGTCGAGTTCGTCGCCCGGCAGACCGCGCTCACGGTGATGCTGGGCCTCGAGCGGGCGTTCGCCGCCTTCGGGGGCGTGCCGCACGAGATCCTCTTCGATCAGATGAAGAGCGTGATCCTCGACGACCACCGGCCGACCGGGGGCCGGCTCCTCGAGAATCCGGAGTTCCTCCGGTTTGCCGCCCACTGGGGCTTCCGGATCCGGGCCTGTCGCCCCTACCGGGCGAAGACCAAAGGCAAGGTCGAGCGCCCCGTCGGCTATCTCCGCGGCAATTTCCTCTACGGTCGGACCTTCCTGGGGGACGCCGACCTCGCCGACCAGTGTACGCGCTGGCTCGCGCGGGCCAATCACCGCGTGCACGGCACCACGCGCGTCGTCCCGCTGCATCGTTTGCCCGAGGACCAGGCCGCCTTCTTGCCCCTGGCGCCGCGGCCCTATCGCTCGCTGGTCCTGCCCCCCCCACCGCCGCCCCGGCCGCAGCCGGCGCGCCGACCGCCCGTCCCGGTCGAGCGTCGGGCCCTGGCGAGTTATACCGCCCTCCTCACGGAGGGGCCCTGATGCTCGCGCCCACCCTGCGTGAGCGGCTCCGCGCCCAGCTCGCCGATCTCAAGATGCCCGGCGCCCTCGAAGCGCTCGACGACATCCTGCGCCGCGCCGACAGTGGCGAGCTCGCCGCCGGCGAAGCGATGACCGCGCTCCTCGGTAGTCACATCGCGCTCCGCAATCAGCGTCGACTCCAGACGGCCATGCGGTCGGCCCGCCTCCCGGCGGTAAAGACCCTGGCCGATTTCGATTTCACCTTCCAGCCGAGCGTCAAACGCGACCAGCTCGAGAGCCTCCACACCCTGAGCTTCATCGAGCGGCGGGAGAATGTCGTCTTTCTCGGGCCCCCCGGGGTCGGCAAAACGCATCTGGCCGTCAGTCTCGCGGTCGCCGCCGCCGAAGGGGGCCGGCGCGTCTATTACGCCACGCTCGCGGACTTGATCACCTCGCTCGAGGATGCGCAGCAAGCGGGGCGCCTGAGTCATCGACTCCGCACGCTCGTCTTCCCGAGTCTCATGATCATCGACGAGATCGGGTACCTGCCCATCAGCCGGACCGGCGCGATGCTCTTTTTCCAGCTCATGTCCCGGCGCTACGAGCACGCCAGCACCGTGCTCACGAGTAACAAAGGCTTCGAGGAATGGGGGGAGGTGCTGGGGGACGACGTGATGGCCGCCGCCCTCATCGACCGGCTGCTCCATCACTGTCACATCGTGAACATTCGGGGGAACAGCTATCGGATGCGCGAGCACCGCACCCTCGCGACTCGCCTCGCGACCACGCCGGCGAAGCCGACCCCTCGTACCCGCCGGGCCGCCCGGCAGGAGGGCTGAGCCACCCTGGGCTGGCCGCCCCCCAGTGTGCAATTTCAGTCGGCGAAAGTGTGCAATTTCACCCGGCGTTGACAGCGTTTACCCATTTCCTGCGGCTCCCCCCTCTTGAAAACCTGCGGGCCTGTGCGTTTGCGTCGTGCGCGGTCTCGGGACGGCATCCTGTAGAAAATGAACCGCCCCCTCCTTCGGGGCGTCACATGGGCATCCCGTGAGATGCGAGGCAGCGGATGTTAGCGCTCCGAATTCGGTGACCGACGGGTCCGACGCGACTTTGGAGCGTGCTGGCCACCGCACAACCACCGGGTAGATTCCGCAAGACCTTCGTTCGGCGCGCAACCGGAGTACCAACATGCTCCCCTCCGTTCCTAAGTTGGCCGCTACTATTGAACGACTCGAAACCCGCCTCAGCAGGAAGAATCGAGCGGATGCATGGTTCCTCACATGGCAATCGATGGTTGGTGCCATCCACTCCCTCGCTCAGGCGGAGCGACTCCTTCAAGTCGGGCGGAGGCCAAAGTTCAGTCAGGTGCGGGCCGAGAGTCTCTTGGTCCTGCGAAGGATCATCCAGGGCGCGGACACGCAGCAATACGACTTTTGGGAGCTCGGGTACTTTCTGGTGTCAGGCGAACTGCGAGTTCAGGCCGCCACTCACCGGTTGCTCAAGACATACGCGCGGCGCCGGGGCAGGGTCGATGCCCTTCCGCTGGTTCGCGAGATCCTTCTTGGGTGCGCAAACTGTGGCCACAAGGCTCCTCTCACCACACATGTTGTGGAGATCCTCAAAGGATTCAGGCCAGACACAACTCCTCGGTTGGGATCATGGGGTCCTGGTGTCGCGCTCACCTCGACATGGAGGTGGGCAAACGCCTATAAGCACGATGAGCGCCACGCTGGACGCGATCGTTGGACGTTTCGGACGCGGTGGCGGCGTGCAAAAGGGGCGTTGCATGAAGTTGCCTTGCTCTTCGAGGACATGGGTACTCGTCGTGGGGCGTTGACGGCCGGCGCTTGACGGTCCCTCGAGTTGCACCTGAGGGCGCCCACGGTGACCCGCTGCGCCATCTGACCCTCCTTTAGCGTTTGCCCTGGGCGTAGTCGCCACCGCGACGAAGCGCCGTTGCGAGCTCGCCCGCCTAAACGTTAGGAACCGCAGCAACGCGGCACCGTCGCCCGTTGCGTCCACCGTTGCAACGTCACCCACATGCCCGGGCCGTCCACCTCACAAGCGACCACGACCGGACCGACGCTATCGTGAACGGTGACCGCTCTCCCGACCACCACGGGGCTAGGCATCGGGCACCACGGGGCGGGGCAGGGGACCGCATCTACCGATACGGCACGGACAGGGCACACCGGGGTGCAGCG
>DATNIM010000160.1:0-3945 GCA_035604455.1 Gemmatimonadales bacterium | reverse complement strand
GAGCCATGAAAGCCGGCGCCGTCGAGTTCCTCACGAAACCCCTCCAGCGAGACGAGCTCCTCGCGGCCGTTCAGGAGGCGATCGAGCGCGATCGGCAGGCCCGGTCCGCCGCACAGGGACTCGCCGCGCTGCGTGCGCGGTTCACCACGCTGTCGGGCCGCGAGCGAGAGGTGATGGCGCTCGTGACCGCGGGTTCCGGGAACAAGCAGATCGCGGCACAACTCGGGTTAGCCGAGATCACGGTCAAGGTGCACCGTCGCCAGGTCATGCTGAAAATGGGCGCAGGGTCGCTCGCGGAACTGGTGCGCATGGCGGCGCAACTCGAGCATCTTGGGAGTCCCCCCACCACACGGGATCCGAGAGGGCGCACAGCCTGAGCCGCTCGGACCCGACCCACCCCGCGGGCTCGCTCAGTGACCGAACTGCCGGAGGTGATGATCTGCGTGCAGGTAGCCCCAGCGCATCCAGTCCTCACGACTCATTCGGCCGATGAGGGGGTGCGCGCCCCGGCGCGAGTCGGGCGCAGAACAGAAGCGATCCATCGCCTCAATCAGGGCCTTCCGATCGGCCGCGAAGACACCCGGGGCCGTTCCGCCGACAAGCTGATCTACCTCCGGCCTCGTGGGCGCACCCTTGGGCCACGCGGCGTGCAGGACCAGCCACTTGAGGATGGGCTGCGGGATCCAAAGGTGCGTGGGCGACACCGCTCGCTCGCCGATGACGCCTTTGTAGCTGTCTGTGAGATGACAGAGCGCCTGGTGCGCTGTCATCTTCCCCCATCGCCGCGGCGCGTCGGGCGGCAAGGCCGCGATCCGCTTGAGAACGATCTGCCTTGAGCCCGGGTCGGCGAGCGTTCGGTGGCGTGCGGGCACGCGACTCGGGGGCTTAGGCACGGTCCGCAAGGTGCCCCGCGGCCCGCCCCGGATCAGGAGACGCGATGCGGCCCCTCACAGGGGCGCCGCGCCAACCAGGCCTTAGGCGCGAAGAACCTCCTGGGCCACCCGCCTGGCACTGGCGATCGCGCCGTGCACGGTGGCGTTCTGGCCATCGGATTCCGTGGCCTCCCCGGCGAAGAATATTGTCCCTTGAACCGGCTCCCCCAATTCGGCCCCGGCATCCATGCCGCCGACGCCCGCATAGCTGTACGCGCCGCGGGAGAACGGATCGGCCTGCCAGTTGTGGCTGAACCCGACCCGGACTTCGTGCCGCAACCGCAACGCATCCCACTCGAGGACTGCGGCGAAGGCGTCAATGGCGCGGTCCACTCGCTCCTGCTCCGACAACAGCGCGAGTCCGCTTGCCGGCGGACCGGCGGCCCATCCGGTGATGACCGGAAACGGCGGTGGGTTGCTCACCCACCAGACGCGAAATGGCGACACCCCCGTGAAGAGGAAGCCGTCCCCCGAGAAGCGGCCCTGCTTTGACCAAAACTCACCCCCGAAACAGAGGCTCACCCGTGCTACCGTCCCCATCTCCAGCAGACTCAGCGCCCGCTGCTTCGCATCGAGTACGGGGACAAAGTGAATGGCCCCGGACTTGAGCACGCCGAGGGGAACGGTCACGATGACGCGGGGCGCCGTGAACGTCTCGCCGGCGGTGGTCCGTACGACGACCTGCTTCTGCCGCCATTCGATGGCGGTCACCACGACGTTCAGCCTCACCTCGCACTCCCGCTCGTTGGCTCGTTGGGAGATCGCCGTCACGAGGCTGTCATAGCCGTCGGCGAAGCGAAACTGGCGGTCCGCCCCGGGTCGTTCGTCGGCAGCCGTGTTTCTGACGAGCGCGCGCACGCTGGTGCGACCGGGATCCGCCGCGTGATACCCCTCCACCAAACGCAGCGCGCGAGTTTTGATCTCCGGCTCCACATCCGCGCGGTCGACCAATTGCTGGAAGGATTCGTCGGCGGCCTCGAGCGAGGCCAGCCGGAGGATGCGGTCCATCGCAGCGAAGTAGTTCCCGCGCTCGCGATGTTCCGCGGTGGCCGATCGCAGGTTCGACTCCCGGAGCCGCAGCCCCGCCTCCTGCACGACTCCCAGTATCTCCGGGAAAGCGCCGTGGACGAACTCGGCTCCGAGCTCGACGGGGCCCTCGGGTGTGTGGTGCGTTACGACGCGACCGCCAAGGCGGTCTCGTGCTTCGAGAACCAGGACGCGCGTGCCGGCTAGGGAGAGGTCACGGGCAGCCGTGAGGCCCGCGACACCCCCGCCGAGGATCAGAACGTCGGGTGTTCGGGTCATCCCGGATTTCGGCAGGGTGCGGTCCGGCTCCCGGGACGCGGGGCGACAAATCGCCTAGATTCGTGCTGAGGCCGCTTCATTGCCCGTGGTCGTCTCTGTATGAAGACAACTCTCAATGCCCGATCGTGACCAGCTCGAACAACTGACGTCTTGCGGCGGCTCGGACTTTCGGGAGCTCTACGAAATCTACGCCGCGTCAATCGCCGCGCGGGAGCAGAAACCGAAGGACTGGATCTGCGCAATGGTTCAGGCACCCGAGTACAAGGTTTGGGTGATGAAGAGCGCGGGCCACGTGGAGGCTTTCAGCATTCTTTTCCTGCCGCGCGGGGAGTCTTTCGCGCTCCTTGAGTACATGGCGGTGACCCAAGCCGAGCGAAATCACGGCGTAGGGAGCGCCTTGTTCAAGCTGATCATGGCGCGGGCCCTGACCCCGGACGGACACAGCCTCCCGGTCGTGCTCGAAGTCGATTCTGACCGGGAAGCGTGCGGCGACCAGCAGATGCGGACCCGCAGACAGCTGTTCTATCGCCGCTTGGGGTGCGTTCGAATCGTCGGTTTGCATTATATCCTGCCGTTGTCCGGCGAGGGTGCGGTACCAGCGATGGATCTGCTGATGTACTCGGCCGTACCACGCCCGTCACTACCGAAGGTCGACCTGCAACGGTGGCTCACGACGATGTATCGGGACGTCTATCACTGTCCGGCCGACGACCCGCGGATACTCCGAATGCTGCGGGACGTACCCGATCCCGTCCGGCTCGAGTAAGTCAGAAAGGAGTGCCATGGCCATTGGTGGCCCCGAAACGGTGACGGCGTGGACTGAAGCCGAGGTGATCGCGGAGGCTGTCGGCGGCATCGGAATCATCGTGACGCTGTGCTATTCCGTTTGGAGCTTCCGGACGACGCTGCGGGACAGCTATTACGCGGAGTTGGACCGCGTCTATTTCGAGCTGCTCAAGATCCGGCTCGAGCGCCCCGACCTCACCGAGTTTCCAGAAGCCCCCAATCCGGCCAAGGCGCGGGAGTACGATGCGTACGCGTTTATGGTCTGGAACTTTGTGGAGACGGTCTTCGACCGCTGTCAGGGATGGTCGAAACGCCGGCTGCGGGAAACATGGTATCCCGTTATTGCTGAGGAGAACACGCGGCATCGGGCGTGGTTCGACCACCCGGACAACCGTCGGAAGTTCAAAGCGCATTTCTGCCGGTTCATCGACGCGAACTACCCTGTCGCGCGCGGGCAGGAATCCTCCGACAATCGGACAGACCGCGAGCAGTCTCGTCAGATGGATGGCCGGGTCGAGGGGGCAACGTGACCACCGCGGTCTCGGTAACCGTCGAGTCCTTAATCCTCGATCTGCTCGAATGGCTGGGCCGGGGAGATCGGTCCTATGAGGAAACGATCGACGCGTGGCGCACGTCGTGTCCGCGCCTTCCTGTCTGGGAGGACGCTACCGATCTGGGCTTAGTCCGTGTCGAGCGCCGTACCGATGGTGCGAGCGTCCGCGTAACGTCCGCCGGGGTCGAATTCCTCCAGTCGCGGCGTCAGGCGCCGATCCACCGACCGGATCCATAGACCTAGAGGTGACTCAACTCGAGGTGAATTGTCCGAGGCTGCTAACCGCGCCCAACCCTAGCGCAAGCCGCAGAGTTCGGTCTTATACGAGGGGGAGAAGTCGGGCGGGCACGGCACCGTACCAGGCCCTCG
>DATNIM010000159.1:0-8221 GCA_035604455.1 Gemmatimonadales bacterium | reverse complement strand
CCGCCCTCGCCACTATCGCCATCTTCCTCCCGGGCTTTCTACTGGTCGCGGCGAGCGGGCCGTTCGTCACCCGGCTCCGCCAGTCCCCAGTCACGGGCGCTGTCCTCGATGGGATCAACGTCGGTGCCCTGGCGCTGATCGCGGTCGTTACGTGGCGACTGGGGCGGGCAGCGCTCGTCGACTGGCGAACGATCTTCATCGCGATCGCCGCCGCTACGCTCCTGCTCCGGTACAACCTCAACTCCGCCTGGCTCGTGCTGGGGGGCGCGGCCGCCGGGATTCTCGCGCGGTGACGGGGCCCGGTCTCCTGGCCGCCTTCGGGGAGGTCGCTCGGCGCCTCTTTCCGACAGGGGTCTTGAGGCGGCCCGTCGCGGCCTATCTATTCATAGGCTCACACTCACCAGGAGGTCTTCATGACCTCAGCTGCCGTGAACGTCGGCCCCTCGGACGCACACGGGCGGGAGATCGCTGGCACGCTCGCGCTCCTCGGGGGAGTTACCGCGCTCGATCCCTTCTTTCAGCCGGTTGGCTTCGTCACATGGATTGTGTGCGCCGCCATGCTCTACGCGGCATTAGTCCTCGTCATCGGTGGGTTCCGGGAGGGTACGGCCGCCTTCGGTGTGCCGCTCGCCATCCTGGCCGTTCTCGATGGCATGTTGCCGCTCTGGCACCTGGGGTATTGGGGCCTGATCGGAGGCATCATCCTCGCCTTCGGCGCGTTCACGACGGCGCGGACGCGCAACTGTCCGATCAACCGGGCGCTAGGAGTGAATACGGCCGCAGGACACTGACATCAGGTTGCCGGGCGGCGCTCGGCCGGCGCCGCCCGGTTGTCTAATCCTCGTTCCTTCGCAGTTCGCTGGATCTCGACCGAGCACGGCGCGTGACGCGCCACGGCTTCCGAAACGCTACCTAAGAGAAACCGATCGAGGCCCTTGCGGCCGTGCGACCCCAGAACGATCAGGTCCGCCGGCCACGTCGCGGCCAGATCGATAATCTTCGATCGCGGATCGCCCTCTTCCACGCTCGTCGTGACGGAGAGACCGGCTTCGCGGAGCGTCCGCCCCGCCTTGGCTAAGAGGTCTTGCGCCTCCTCGAGCGTCGTTCGGCGCAGCGCTTCGATCTCGGCCCCGCGCCACAGACCCAACTCGGCCCCCGCCAAGAGAGACGGGATTAACGAGGTCGCCGGTTCGACCACATGGATCAGGCGCACCTCCGTCCCCGGGCCGCGCTCGAGCACCGCTTGCACGGCGGCCTCAGAAGGTTCGGAGTGGTCAATAGCCAGCAAGACCCGCATGCGCTCTACTCTCAGCTCTCCTCTCGAATCAATACTCGGGCCGACATTCCCACGGCCATGCAAGGTTCGCATGACAATCGCTTCATGATACGAGCATCCGGGACGCACCCCGTGCGATGGTCGTGTCGATGTTCAGAAACGTTTCAGCTCGCATTCACCGGACCGTTCAAGCATGCCTCACGATGTCTTTACCATCCGCGGCCGACGTTTCCCCCAGAGGATCGACTGAAAGGGGCACGATGAACGAGACGGGCAAGGCCACGGTCGCGATGCCGATGTCGCCACCCCGGCACGACATCCCCGAACTGGGTCCCGCGGTGCCGATGGCCCCCGCGGCCGAAAACCACATACCCGACGCCCCCGATGGTGACGGGCCAGCCCGCCGACCTCCGAAGACCGGAATGCGCCGGGCACTGCCGTGGATCATTGTCGCGGTGGTCGCGTACTTCGGAGCGCGGGCCGCGCTGCGGGTATGGCATGCGCGCCAATTCGAGCTTCCGGCGGGCATAGCGGTCGGCAACGGCCGCCTCGAGGCCGACGAGATCGATATCGACACGAAGTTCGCCGCGCGTGTCGCGGCCCTCTACGTTCGGGAAGGCGACTTCGTCCGGGCCGGACAGGCCCTCGCCCGCATGGACACCCGAGATCTCGAGGCGGAGCGGCGCTCCGCCCAAGCGCAGCTCGAGCAGGCGGCACGGGTGGTCGACGAGGACAGCGCGAACGTCGTTCAGGCTCGCACCCAGGTGCAGCTCGCGCAAACCGAGCTCGACCGCTACCGCCATCTGCGGGACCAGGACTTCGTCACGCAAGAAGAGCTCGACCAACGCCAGCAGGCCTACGATGCGGCGACGGCGGCGTTGGCGGCCATGGGGGCGCGGGTTGGCGAGGCTCACCACGCGCTGGACGCCACCTCCCACGCCGTCGAGCTCCTGCAGGTCGACATCGCCGACGATACGCTGCGGGCGCCGCGCGACGGGCGCATCCAATACCGCATTGCCAACGTGGGCGAGGTCTTGGGCGCCGGCGGGAAGGTGTTCACCATGCTGGACGCGACCTCGGTGTACATGGACATCTATCTCCCCACCTCGGAGGCGGGGCGGGTGCGTCTTGGCACGGACGGACGCATCGTCCTCGACGCGTACCCCCACAACCCCGTCCGCGCCTTTGTCTCGTTCCTGGCGAGCGAGGCGCAGTTCACGCCCAAGGCCGTGGAAACCCAGACCGAGCGGGACAACCTGATGTTCCGGGTCACCGTGCGGGTCGATTCGCAGGTTCTCCGCACCCGTGAGGAAGCGGTGCGAACCGGGCTCCCAGGGGTGGCGTATGTGCGTCTCGACTCGACTGTTCCCTGGCCCGCGAGCCTCCAGCCGACGTCGTCCGCCCGAACGGAGTGACCGTGGCTGCGTTGCCCGTCGCCACGCTGCGCGGCGTCACCCATTGGTACGGCGACGTGCTTGCGCTCGATGCCGTGACGCTCGACATCCCCGCCGGGTGCATGGCGGGCCTTATCGGCCCTGACGGCGCCGGGAAGTCAACGCTCCTCGCCCTCGTCGCTGGCGCCACGCAAGGCCAAGGGGGGACCCTCGAGGTGTTGGGCGGGAACATCGCGCGACGCCTCCACCGAAGCGCCGTGTGCCCTCAGATCGCCTATCTCCCTCAAGGGCTCGGCAAGAACCTCTACCAGGACCTGAGCGTCCACGAGAACGTCAGCTTCTTCGGACGCGTCTTCGGGCTCGGGCACGAGGAGCGCGAGCGGCGCATTCGCGAACTGCTCGAGAGTACCGAACTGGCCGACTTCGCCGACCGTCCCGCGAAGCAGCTCTCGGGCGGGATGCGCCAGAAGCTCGGCCTCTGCTGCGCCCTGATTCACGATCCTGACTTGCTCATCCTCGATGAGCCGACCACCGGCGTCGATCCGCTCTCCCGGCGACAGTTCTGGGATTTGATCCGCCGCATGCGGGCGCGCCATGTCGGCGCTCCGATGAGCGTCATCGTGGCCACAGCCTACATGGAAGAAGCGGAGCGATTCGACTGGCTCGTGGCCCTGGACAGCGGCACCGCGCTGGCGACGGGTACGCCGGCCGAGCTCAAGGCGAGGACGGAGACGACGACGCTCGAGGACGCCTTCATCGCGCTGCTCCCCGCGTGGCGACGACGTGGACACACGACGCTCACCATCCCCGCGCGCGCCCCGTCCGCCGGCGCCCCGGCGGTCGAGGCCCGTTCCCTTACGCGCCGCTTCCGCGACTTCACGGCGGTCGATCGCGCCAGCTTCACCATCGAGCGCGGCGAGATCTTCGCCTTCGTCGGCGCGAACGGATCCGGGAAGACCACGACCATGCGGATGCTTACGGGCCTCCTGCCCCCAACCGAGGGCGAGGCCCTGCTGTTTGGCCAACCGGTCGGGCTCGGCGGGATGGAGGCGCGGCGGCGCGTCGGGTACATGTCGCAGTCGTTCTCGCTGTATACCGAGCTGACGGTCGCCCAAAACCTCTCACTACACGCGAGGTTGTTCCACATCCCGCGTGCGCGGGCCCGGGAACGCATCGATCGCCTCCTCGAGGACTTCGGGCTCCGGCCCTACGTCGATCACCCGGCGGGCCAGCTACCCCTCGGCATCCGGCAACGGCTGTCACTCGCGGTCGCCGTCGTCCACGAACCCGAGCTCCTCGTGCTCGACGAGCCGACCTCGGGTGTGGACCCGATCGCGCGGGACGAGTTCTGGAAACTCCTGATCGCGCTCTCGCGCGCACGAGGCGTGACGATTTTCGTCTCGACACACTTCATGAACGAGGCGGCGCGCTGTGACCGCGTATCGCTGATGGCCAACGGGCGGGTGCTCGCCACGGACCGCCCGCAGACGCTCGCGGAGCGCCGCGGCGTGTACACGCTCGAGGACGCGTTCATCAGCGTGCTGGAAGAGGCGGCGGGCCGGGCCGTGACGGATCACGGCGCCGCCCCAAACCCGCCCCTCGAGAGCGAACCCCAAGTGAAGCCGGCGAGGCGGCCGATCTTCGCGAGCCGCGTCTTCAGCTTCGGGCGCCTGCTCGCCTGCACTATTCGGGAGACGTTGGAGCTCGTCCGCGACCCGATCCGGATGGGCTTCGCGCTGTTCGGCACCGTGCTCCTGATGACCATCTTCGGTGCGGGCATCTCGACCGACGTCAACAATCTGTCCTTCGCGGTGCTCGACTACGATCGGTCGCTCGAAAGCGACCTCTACGTCGAGGGCCTGCGCGGCTCGCCCTACTTCGCCGAACGCCCACCGCTAGTGAGCGAACTCGATCTGCAACGCCGGTTGACGACGGGCGACGTCGCGGCTGCCATCGAAATTCCGCCCGGGTTCGGCCGGAGCCTCCGTAAGGGCGTCCCGACCGAGATCGGGGCGGTCGTGGACGGCGCCATGCCGTTCCGGGCGCAGATGATCGGGGGCTACCTCCAAGCGGCGCACGAACAGTTCCTGACGCGGTTCGCCTCGCAAACTCCAGGCGCACCGGCGGTCGTCGCGGCGGCCGATATCGAGCCACGGTTCCGCTACAACCAGGACTTCGACAGCGTCTACGCAATGGTGCCGGGCTCGATGGCGATGCTCCTCGCCCTGTTTCCCGCGATCCTGATGGCCCTCGCCGTCGTTCGAGAGAAGGAGCTCGGCTCGATCACGAACCTCTACGTGACACCGCTCTCGCGGCTTGAGTTTCTGATCGGCAAGCAGATCCCCTACATCGGGATCTCGCTCGTCAACTTCTTTCTCATGCTGGCTCTGTCGTCCTGGGCGTTTCACGTGCCCTTAAAAGGGAGCTTCCCGACTCTGTTCCTCGGCACGGTCCTCTACGTGACCGCGACGACCGGGTACGGGATGCTCATTTCCTCGTTCACGGGGTCGCAGGTCGCGGCTCTCTTCGGAACCATGATCCTGACGGTCCTGCCAGCGACCCAGTTCGCGGGCCTCATGACGCCGGTGTCGTCTCTCTCGGGTGCCGCCTACATGATGGGCCGTGGGTTCCCGATGACCTACTACCGCCTGGTCAGCGTCGGCACCTTCACGAAGGGGCTCGGGTTCGCCGACTTGCGGACCCAAGTGGCCGCGCTCGCCGTCTTCCTGCCGATCTACACGGCCCTCACGTTCACCCTGTTGCGCGGCCAGGCGCGCTGAGGGTATCGCCCGTGCGCACGTTGTCGACGATTTTCTGGCTCGGGACGAAGGAGCTCCGCAGCTTCGTGCACGATCCGGTGTTCGTGTTCCTCGTCCTGTGGGCCTTCACCTTCGCGGTCTATACGCAGGCGCAGAGCAGTTCACAGGAACTCCACAACGCGTCGGTCGGGATCGTCGACGACGATCACTCCGAGTTGTCGCGCCGGATGGTCGCCGCCCTCTTGCCTCCCTACTTCAAGCCCCCCAAGCCCGTCTCCGAACGGGACATGATGCGGCTCATGGACATGGGCGAATTCACGTTCATCGTGGACATCCCGCCGCACTTCGAGCGCGATGTGCTGGCCGGCAAGGCACCCGCCGTCCAGGTGAACATCGACGCGACGGCCATGGTGCAAGCTGGACTTGGCGCCGGGTACTTCCAGCAGATTTTCACAACCGAGGCGGCGCATTTCGTCGCCCGGAACGAAGGGGTGTTCCTCTCACGCTCGCAAGGCATCCCGCGCACGCCCGTGACGCTGGCCCTGCGTCTCGCTTTCAATCCGAACGCCACCACCGCGTGGTTCACGAGCGTCATGGGGATCATCAACAACGTCACGATGCTCGCGATCATCCTCGCGGGTGCCGCCGTCATCCGCGAGCGCGAGCATGGCACGATGGACCATTTGCTCGTGATGCCGGTAACGCCCTTCGAAATGGCGCTCGCGAAGATTTGGGCGAACGGGCTCGTGATCACACTCGCCGTGGGGCTCTCGCTCGGCGTGATCGTCCGGATGCTCCTTGCGATCCCGGTCGCTGGCTCCGTGCTCCTCTTCATGGGAGGGGTCGCACTGTACCTCTTCTTCGCCACGGCGATCGGGATCTTCCTCGCGACCGTAGCGCGGACGATGCCACAGCTCGGACTGCTCTATCTGCTGATCGCGATGCCGATGAACATGCTGTCGGGCAGCAACACGCCCCTCGAGAGCATGCCGAAGGCGCTGCGCACCATCATGGAGGTGTCGCCCTCGACGCATTTTGTATCGTTTGCCCAAGCCATCTTGTATCGCGGGGCGGGCTTCGATGTGGTGTGGCCAGAGTTCGTCGCCGTCACCGGTATAGGCGGATTGTTCCTCGCGCTCGCGCTGCTTCGCTTCCGCTCGGTCGCCGCCCTCTAGACAGCGAGCGACAGTCGGCCGGTCATCGCTGTGGGCCCACCCGGGGCGACTCCCGCCCCTGCGCGAGCACGCGCTCGGCGAAGTCCAAGCGCTCCTGGGTCTCGTTTAGCTCCTGGCGGAGCTTGCTCATCTCGTCTTCAAACGCGTCGAGCCGGTCTGGGACATCACGGTCGGCGCCTCGGCGCTGGCCGAGCCGCTGAGCCCACAATCCGAAGGCCATCGCAAGGGCGACGTGCATCCCCGCATGCTCCCACGGCTGGCCCGGCCGGATGGCAAACCCGACGGCGACCAGGTTGAGCACACTCAGCGTGAGGGCGATCGGATACCAAATGGACGGCTTGAAGGTCATCGGCGAGGCGCTCCCCCGAACCCGAGCGACACCAACCGCTCCCATACGCTTCGGTCGCGGCTAATCCGCCCCACACGGCAAGATGCCCCGACAGGCCCCGAAGGCGCCAGGGCGCGCAGCCAGAGCGCTGGCGACCGCAGGGCGAGGAGCCCGACGCCGTTGCAGAGTGCCTAATGTGAGCTTGAGACCGAGCGGGTTTTCAGGTTGATTTCACCGCCCGCTAGGGTATGCAGTCTTCGCAGCATTGTCTCGAGCACGACATGGTCTGGGTGTTCCAGCGATGTGGCGCACGCGTCGCCGGGACCGTCGCACGCGAAGGGGCGAAGCTTTGTGCAGGCGGTCGCGTATGAAACGAGATCCGTTCTTGGGGGATTTGCCATGACTCAGGGGTGTAGGCATGAATGCCACAATGCTCATCGAGGGCCGCGCGTGGTGCCTCGGTCAGCGCGACTGGCGCGACGAACCGCGTTGATGATGGCGGTAGCGGTCGTGTCCCTGGCGGGTGGGCTCGCGGCGCAGGCGGAGACCAACTCGCCAATTCCCATTCCCCTGCCCGAGGGGGCCTTCCGACGTCCGGACCTTGAGCAGGCGGCGGGCCCCATCAACGGTGGCTCGGTCGTCATCTATCACTGGGAAGCGCCCATGGAGATGATGGTCAACTATTACCTCCAGCACTTCGGGGGGGAGCGCGACCGCGACCTGAACGAAGCCGCCACGCGTCCGGGGTACACGACGTCCATTTCCTATCATCTGTTCTTCTACACGTTCGCGGACCAGTGCGCCGATTCGGCCGCGACGACGCCCGACGCGAACAGCGCCCCGTGCAAGCACTGGCTGCGCGCCAAGGACCTCAGCCAGGTGCTGCACCGCCGTGCAGACTGGTCCCCCGGCCTTTGGGTGCAGCGCCTCGTGTTCACGTGGTACCAGCGCGACCTCAAGGGCCCGCTCACCCGCTGGACCGCTACCGTCTTTGATTCCGGATTGTCACCAGACTGGAAGAGCTACATGCCGACGACGGAGCTGATCATAAAGAGCGAACTGGTCAAGAATGAGCAACCGGCCGGCGCCCCCTAGGTCGCCTGTCACGCGTGGGGCGTACGTTCACGGGCGACGGCCCAAGCGTGCGTTGAACGACGGGGCATGTTGCGTCAGTACGTGGGACCGCCGGCTCGGGATGAACCGCGGACGAACGCCCAGAAGCTGTCGTCCATCGCCCTCGAGCGACTTGTGAGATACGGAAAGTGGCCGAAATAGAGCGATAGCTGCCT
>DATNIM010000158.1:0-73474 GCA_035604455.1 Gemmatimonadales bacterium | reverse complement strand
AGGCGCTCGCCCGCCGCCACCTGCACGAGGGAATCCACCACGGGGATCGCCGCAGCCGGCATGCGGCCCTCGAGGCGCCCGGCCACGCTCTGCGCGGCGAGTGGAGCCGCGGCCCAGAAGAGCAGGGCCGAGAGCTTCATCGCTTTTCGGCGCGGACGATGAGGAGCGAGTTCTGCCGACCGAAATCGTCTTCGACGTAGCGGCCCGCCAAGGGATCAGGCACCCAGCGCTCGCCGTCGACGACGAACATGTACTCGTGCGTGCCAGCCGGCAAAACAACCACGCCGCGCCATACGCCGTCCTTGTCGCGGTCCTCGAGCGGGATCTGGTCGGGCTGCCAGTCGTTGAACGACCCGACGACCGACACCGAGCGCGCGCCCGGGAACCGCGCGACGAACTGGGCGATGCCCTCTTCCGCGCCGAGCGGCAGCTGGGGTCCGGGGGCGGGCAAGAGCGAGACAAGCAAGATCCCAGCGGCGAGCGCGAGGCTCCAGGCCGGTCGGATCCGCAGGACGATCGCGCGCGGCGTGAAGAGCCAGCGCAGCAGGCGCGCCCGCCGCGCCGGCAGCGGATGGCGCACGGTCGCCATCACGCGCGCCGCCACGCTTGGGGACTCGCGCCCCGTCGCGAGCAGCACCGCCGCCTGCTCCAGCCGGGCGCGCTGCCGCTCGAGCGCGGGTGGCAGATTGCCGCCCGGCCCGTCACCATCGAGCGCCTGGTGCAGGCGCGGATCGAGCGGGTTCATGGGTCCTCCGACTCCTCCATCTCCTCGAGTGCGGCGAGCAAGGCCTCTCGGGCCCGGTGCACCCGCATCTTCAGCGTCGGCACGCGCTCGCCCGTCACCGCGGCCATTTCTTCGTAGCTCAACCCTTCGACGTGCTTCAGGAGGAACGCCTCCCGCTTTTCAGCCGACAGCGTCTCGAGAGCCCGTTCGACCTGGGCCATCTGCTCGGCCCGCTCCAGCGCGGCCTCGTTGTCGGCCGCGTCCGCCATGGGCGGTACGTCGTCGATCGAGACGTCGCCCGTGGGTCGCCGCGCGAGATGGCTCTTGCACCGGTTGGACACGATCCGATAGAGCCATGTCCGTAACCGCGCCGGGTCGCGGCAGCTGGCCAGGTGTCGAAACGCCCGAACCAGCCCT
Source organism: Gemmatimonadales bacterium (assembly GCA_035604455.1). GTDB lineage: Bacteria > Gemmatimonadota > Gemmatimonadetes > Gemmatimonadales > GWC2-71-9 > AG25. The sequence goes on along the minus strand of DATNIM010000158.1, from coordinate 72,333 downwards.
TCGGCGACCGCGTCGGCCGCGGCGTCCCAGCTGCCGAGCATCCGCGCCGCATAGCGCATCAGCCCGGGTTCGTAGCGCTTGATCACGAGGCCGAAAGCCTCCTGATCCCCGCCTAGAACCCGAGCCACGATGTCAGCGTCGGACAGCTCGCTTCCGTTCATGAGACCTATGCTGGCGTCAGGGCGTCACGCTATTGGTGCAGGCTGAAGCGCGCCAGAGGGCATCTGGCCTAGCGCTGGGGCAGGATGGCCTCGGCGGCGCGCAGGTAGGTCGCCGCTCGAAGGCCCGCCGAAGGGAGCTGGCCGGCGAACGCTTCGAGCGTGGCCTCGGCCCGCTGCCGGAACCCGGGCTCGTGCGTCGCGTCGGTCAACCCGATGAGGACCGCGGCCGCGGCGGCGTTCGCGCCCGGGAGCGCTCCGTCGAGCACCTGCTTGGTGCGTTCGCCAAAGGCCGGGGCCACGGGGTCCGCGCCGTTGGCGTCGAAGTACCCGCCGGTGGGGTCCGCGAACCCGCGCTCCACGACGGCGATGAGGTCCTCCGCGAAACCCAGGTAGCGCTGGTCCTTCGTCGCCGCGGCCGCCGTCAGGCAGGCGCTCGCGAGTTCCACTTGATCCCCGAGCAGCAACGGCATCGCCGTGGGCGGTCCCGGGGCGTGGCGGGTCCCCTGCGTCGGGACATAGGCACCGGCGAGGAGTGTGTCCAGGTTGCCTTGGGCAACCTGCAGGGCCGGCGTGTCGCCGAGCGCCGCCCCCGCTCGGAGCAATGCGCCCATGACGAACGCTTCGCGATCCGTGAACACGACGCGCTCGCCCGACGACGCTTGCCGCACCAGGGTATCAAGCTCGACGCGCGCGGCCTCACGATAGCGAGGATCCGCCGTCCGCTGCCACCCCACGATGAGAGCACTGAGCGCCGCCGCGCGCTCGAGGCTCGGAGCGTCCTCAAAGTCGGGCACCTGCGCCGAATCGACATACACATCGAGGACCCCACGGGCCACGTCGAGATCGCTCGAGTCGGCGGGCGTGTTGCCCGATGCGGCCTCGAAGAGAAGTGCTGCGCCCTCGGCGCCGTCGAGCGTACCCACCCGCGCGTGCTCCCGCAACGCGATGGCGAGCGCCTCGCGCACGCTGTCCACCCCTCGGGCCACGAGTGCCGCCCCGAGAACGCCCCGCGCACCCTCGGCCCGCTGGTAGGCCAACTGGTGCACCAGCGCGGCGTGGCGCAGCACGAAGGCATGCTGGGCGTGGAAACTCCTCGCGACCTCGGGGAGGATCTGGCGCATGCCGCGGCCCGTGAGCGGATCGTCCGCGGGGAAGTAGGTCCCGCCAAAGAACGCCGACCCTTCCGGCGTGAGGAACACCGTCAGTGGGTAGCCGCGCAAGCCCGTGAGCACGTTCACCGCGGTCTCGTAGCGGTGGGCGAGATCGGGGCGCTCGTCCGCGTCCACCCGGACCGGGATGAACAGCGAATCAATCACTGCGGCGAGCATCGGATCGTCGTAGGTCTCGCGGTCCATTTGGGCACACGCCCGACAGGCCCCGGCGCCGATCGCCAACAGGATCGGCCGGTCGAATCGACCCGCGAGCTTGAACGTCTCGGGATACCATCCCTGCCACGTCACCGGCTGACTGCGGCCGTAGGCGAGGTACGGCGTGAGCGTTTGCGGCATCTCGTTGCTCAGGTTCGCGTGCTCGCCTCGGCAAGCGAGCGCGAATCCGAGCAACGAGAGGGCGAGAAGGGAGCGCATTCGACCGTGGGTGAACATACACGGCCGCGCGCGACACGTCCGCACGCACCTGGACGCGGATCCGGGGACCGCTCCCAAACGGCGTCGCTGCGCGTCGCGAGCGCGCTCAAAGGGTCGGTTGGCGCATTGGCGCCCGCACCCTTGATCGCGCCCTGTCGTAACGCAACGCACGGGGCCACCGTGCTTTGCGTCCATCGGCGATGGGCCCCGCTCCCCTTGCGCCAGCAAAGATTGTTATGTTGAGGCGCGTGAGGTCCTGGGACGGTGGGGCGTCACGCCCGACCCCGGTTTAGCCCCAAGGGAGGAGCGACATGGCGAAGGCTGCAAAGACCCCGATGGCCGCCGACGAGGGCTACTGCGTGAAGTGCAAGGCCAAGCGCAAGATCTCGAACGCGCAGGAAGTGAAGATGGCAAACGGCCGGCCCGCATTGAAAGGCGTCTGCCCGGTGTGCGGCACCGGGATGTTCAAGATCCTCCCGCCGAAGTAACGAGGGGGAGTCGAGGCTCGGAGCCCCTGGCGCACATGGCGCCGGGGGCTCAGTCATTTCATGCGACGACTGCCGTTGCCCTGGTACGCGTAGCGGAACGTGATACAGGCGATGCCGGCCTGTTTGCAGTAGTACGCGAGGAGCTCGACCTTCGCGTAGCTGCCTCGCGCGGTGCGGACGGCGTAGACGTGCGCCTTGGACGTCAGCAGGTGCGAGAGCATGCTGTAGTCGTACCACTTCCCCACCCCGGGATTCGTCGTGTCGTGCTCGGTCTCGTTCGGCAGATAGCCCGCCTCCGGCACCTCGGCGACCGAATCGAACGGCACGAGCCCGAGATCCTGGATCCCGCCGCCCGAGGCCGCAATGACATGAAAGCGCCGGAACGCGAGGTCCCACGGCCCCGAATCGGCCGCGGCGTTCCGATCGAAGGAGAACCGGCGCCACGTATCGGTAGACGAGGCGTCGAGCGTGTAGATGGCCGGGCCCACGAGCGTGTCGCCGACTGCGGTCGGGTGCGGGACGCTGACGTCGTACGCTGGAAAGTCGGGCTTCGTCAGCGAACCGATGAGGATCGCCGCCACGAGCAGGAGGAACGCCGCCGCGAGCACGAGCACCATGATCGGCGGTCGAGCCATCCCGAGGCGTCCGGTCGCCTGTTCGGACCTCACCGGTCCCCCATGAACGGATAGCGCCAGTCGCGAGCCGGGACGAGGGCCTCCTTGATCGCGCGGGGGCTCGTCCAGCGCATCAGGTTGAGCGCGCTGCCCGCCTTGTCGTTCGTGCCGCTCGCACGCGCACCTCCGAACGGCTGTTGTCCCACCACGGCGCCCGTGGGTTTGTCGTTCACGTAGAAGTTGCCCGCGGCGTACCGCAGCGCGGCCTGAGCCTGGGCCACGGCGCTTCGGTCCTGCGCAAAGACGGCGCCGGTGAGGGCATACGGGGACGTGCGGTCGACGAGGGCGAGCGTCTCGGTCCAGCGAGCATCTGGGAACACGTAGACAGAGAGCACCGGTCCAAAAATCTCCTCGCACATCGTGCGATAGGCGGGGTCCCGCACTTCGAGCACGGTGGGCTCGATGAAGAACCCTTCGGTGGCGTCCGCGCCGCCGCCGAAGAGAACGGTGGCGCCCGCGTCTCCGCGAGCCGCGGCGAGATAGCCCTGGATCTTCTCGAACGCGCGGCGGTCGATCACGGCGCCCATGAAATTCCGGAAATCGACCGGGTCCCCGACCCGCACGTCTGCGAGCATCGCCCCAACCCGCTCGCGAACCCCAGGCCAGAGCGAGGCCGGGATGTAGGCCCGGGAAGCTGCACTGCATTTCTGCCCTTGATACTCGAACGCGCCCCGTACCAGCCCCACCGCGAGGACGTCGCAGTCCGCGCTCGGGTGCGCCAGCACGAAGTCCTTCCCGCCGGTTTCGCCGACGAGGCGAGGGTAGCCCGCGTAGCGCTCGAGCTGGTCGGCGACGCGCTTCCACAGGGCGCGAAAGACCTCGGTCGACCCCGTGAAATGCACGCCGCCGAGCGCGCGATCCGAGAGGAGCACGTCCGACACTGTGGCCGCGCGCCCGGGCACGAAGTTGATCACACCGGGCGGCAGGCCGGCGGCCTCGAGGAGTCGAAAGACGAAGTAGTTCGAAAGCACGGCGCTCGAGGCCGGTTTCCAGAGGACGACGTTGCCCATGATCGCGGGCGCCGTCGGGAGGTTGCCGCCGATCGATGTGAAGTTGAACGGCGTGACGGCGTACACAAACCCCTCAAGGGGCCGGTAGTCCATCGTGTTCGACGCGCCGGCGACCGACAGCGGCTGGTCTGCATGCAGCCGCTGGGCGAAGTGCACGTTGAAGCGGAAGAAATCGACCAGTTCACAAGCCGCGTCGATCTCGGCCTGATGCACGGTCTTCGACTGGCCGAGCATCGTGGCGGCGTTCACGGTGGCCCGCTCGGTGGTGGCAAGCAAGTCGGCGGCCCGCAGAAAGACCGCCGACCGCTCCGCGAGCGACCACCCCGCCCACTCGCGCCACGCCTCCCGCGCCGCCTGAATGGCTGCGCGCAGCTCGCTCGGACCGGCCTGATGGACCCGCGCGAGCACCCGCCCGTGGCGGTGCGGCATCGCGACGTCTGCCGTGACACCGGTCCGCACCTCCCGGCCCCCGATCACCAAGGGGATGTCGAGCACGTCGGAGGCGAGCGCGTCGAGGGCCCCTTTCAGGGTCGCTCGCTCCGGACTGCCGGGGGAATACCCAAGCACGGGTTCGTTCGTCGGAGTCGGAGGTTTGCGGGTCGGGTCCACGCTCGTCGGAATGTAATGGAACCCGGATGCGTTCTTAATGACAGGATGAGTACCATCGAGCCCCAAACGCGCATCGGGCACGTGCACCTGACCGTGTCCGACCTCGAACGAGCCGTGGCCTTCTACCGCGACGTGCTCGGCTTCGAGATCACGACTCGCTACGGACGGGATGCCGTCTTTCTGTCCGCCGGCGGCTACCACCATCACATCGGGCTCAACACCTGGGCGGGCCGCGGCGCCCCGGCCCCGGCTCCCGGCACGACGGGGCTCTACCACTTCGCGATCCTCTTTCCGGACCGCGCGTCGCTCGCCCGAGCCGTGCGACGGGTCGTCGATCACGGCGTGCCGCTCGAAGGTGCGGCCGATCACGGAGTGAGTGAAGCCGTGTACTTGAAGGACCCCGACGGCAACGGGGTGGAGCTCTATCGCGACCGCCCCGACACGGAGTGGCCGCGCGGGGGCGACGGGGCCCTCTCCATGTACACCAGGCCGCTCGACCTCGAAGGGCTCCTCGCCGAGAGCTGACCCGGCGTCAGACCTTCTGCGCCGACCCCTCGGCAGGCGGGCGATGATCGCCCGTGCGCTGTGGCGGGATGGGGAGCGACAGCATGACAGCGGTCCCGGTGCCGAGGCGCGACTCGATGGCGATGTTGCCGCCGAACATCGTGCGGACCACGTCCTGGACACGCACGAGCCCCATGCCGGTCCCCGCACCCAACGGTTTGGTCGTGAATCCGGGCTCGAACAGGCGCTCGAGGTCCCCCGGAGCGATCCCCGCACCTTCGTCCCGCACCTGGAGTCGGAGCGAGTCGCCCACGCGCTCGAGGGTGACCGAGACGCGCTTCGACCGTCCTACCACCGCGTCTGCGGCGTTTCGGATCAAGTTGACGAGCGCTTCGTAGAGGGCGTTGGGGTCCCCGAGCAAATAGGTCGGCCCGGGGGTCTCGCCCAACTGGACCTGTGCCCGCTCCTTCAAGACCCGTCCCTCAATCGTGCAGCAGGACCGGACGACCCGCACCGCGTCGAAGCGTTCAGACCGCGCCAGCGTGCCGCGCGCGCGATCCTTCACCGCTTCGAGGAATTGGACGCCGCGGTCGAGCTCCTCGACGACCTGGCCGAGCTCGTCCACGACCTCGAGTCGCCGGCTCGCCGCGACCTCGGTCCACCGACCTAAGCCCTCGATCGTCATCTGGAGCGACGCGCGTGCGGTCGCGAGCCGGTTGCCGAGTTCGTGGGCGATGACGCCGGGGAGCGTCACGGCATCGCGCGGCGTGGCGCTCGCTGCCTGGGAGACGGGGGCCGGCGCGCTGCGGTCGAGCAGGCCGAGGCACAGCCCGGCGAGCTCGAGGGTCAACCGTTCTTTCGTGCGCCGCTCCCGGCCGGTCGGAGGCGGCGCGGGCGGCCGCGCGCGAACCGGGGCGATGACCCACGGCCCTTCGCCGTCCATCCGGCAACCCACCCAGCGACTGCCCTGGAGGATCGGCACCTGCCAGCGACGCAGCGTGGTGTCGACGTCGAGATGCGTGGCGTGGTGGGCCGGGTTCGGGTCGCTCGAGAGCTGGGGGTCGAGCTCAGCGCGGGCAGAGACCTCCCACAGCGTCACCGAACGCCCCCCCAGCGCGACGCTCGCCTGGCGCAGGATCTCCCGCCGCCCGTCCTTCCCCAGCCGCCCCTCGCTCCCCACCGCCAGTTCGCTCACGCACGCTCCCGTTTGGATGTTGCGAGCCGCTTGTGGTACGGCACAGGGCGCCGCACCAACCGGTCGAGGCGGTGCGGCGGCAGAGATACGGGGCGCACCTACATATTGAGGATGAGGGCCGCGCCGTCAAGGAACGCCACCCGGAGTTTGACACCTTCCCGCACGGGGGCTAGCGTGTCTCGTCCGTCGACCGCCGGCGGTGCCCCATGACCACCCCCGATCCGCGCCGCTCCGCCCCGCGCTCGTCGTTCGCGATCGCCATGCGGGACTACACGTTTATCCGTCCCGGCATCGCGGTCACGGTCAGCGCGGCGACCCTGCTGATCGCCCTTTTTTTCGGGATCGACCTCATCGTCTCGTTGCGCCAGGCGGCCGCCGCCGTGCGCCACGGTGCGAGCGCGACGGAAACGCTGCACCGCTACAACGCGGGGCTTGAGGTCTGGCGTCGCATGGCCACGAGCTCCGACTCGGCCTATCGCCGGCCGGAAGTCATGGCCCAGCGCGACAGCATCCGGGACGCCCTCCGCGAGCAGGTCGCGAGCCTCACCACGTCGCTCGACAACCCCGTCGACCAAGACCTCGCGCGGACGGTGCTGGAGGGGCTGAGTGCAACGGACGAGGCGACGACGACCAAGGCGCGTGAGGCGATGATCGTGCTCCTCGCTCACCAAGACGCCACACTCTTCGGCGCCGCGGCCGCCGCGCAGCGCGGCGTCCTGCTCGCGGCCGTGTTGCTCGCGCTGACGATCGTGGCGGCCGGCATGCTCGTCGTCCCGATGGCGTGGCTCTACGTTCGCTACAAGCGGGGGGCGACGATCGAACTCCGCCTGTAGCTTGCGTTGACACGTTCGCGGTGGGTCTCTAGCTTCGACCTAACCGCCTTCGAGACGACAGGTTGACGACGCAGGAGCGATCGAATCCAGGCCCGTGCCCGGCACGGGCCTTTTGTCACTGCGGGAGGTGCGACGCGTGAAAGCGCGCCAGGCCGACGTTCGGGCGGCGTCCCACCGGATGCTCGCCACGAGCGAGCGGGAACTGCAGCGCATCGTCCTCGACATGCACGATGGACCGGTGCAGGACATCTTCGCCGCGCTCTCGCAGCTCCAGGTGCTCGAGCGCTCCCTCGCGCCGGATCTCGGGGCCCAACGCGCGGTCGAGCGCGCCGTGGGACTGCTCGAGCGGGCGCTGGGAGAGATCCGCAACTTCATCGGCGCATTTCGCCCGCCGGGATTCGAGCGGCGCGCGCTCGGCGCCATCATCGAGGGCCTCGCCGTCCAGCACGAGACCCTCACCAATCAGAGCGTAGAACTCGATCTTCCCAAGCAGCTCGGCGATTGCGCGCTCGCGACGAAAATCGCGATCTACCGGGTGCTCCAGGAAGCGCTCGCCAATGGCCACCGCCACAGCGGGGCCTCGAGCCAGAGCGTAAGCGTCCGTCGCCACGGCGGCGCGATCCGCCTCTGTGTCGCGGACCGCGGCCGCGGGTTCGACCCGAAGCGGGTGCTGGCCCAGGAAGCGGACGTCGGCGTGGAAGGCGGCCACTTCGGCCTGCGGGGGATCCAGGACCGCGTGGCGATGCTCGGCGGGGAGTTCGCCCTGGAGAGCGCTCCCGGGCGCGGGACATCGCTCACGATTACGCTGCCCATCGAATGACGCGCGGACGATGATCCGCGTTCTCCTGGCAGACGATCACGCGATTGTCCTGGAAGGACTGCGTGCGCTCCTCGACGGTGAGCCCGGGATCCGCGTGGTCGCCGCGACGACCGACGGGGCCGACGTCCTGAAGCTCACCGAGCAGCACAAACCGGATGTCGTCGTCCTCGACCTGCAGCTCGGCGGGATGAAGGGTACGCAACTGCTCGGGGGCCTGCGCGATCGCCCGCATCCGCCCAAGGTCCTCGTGCTGACCGCCTATACGGACGGTGAGGCGCTCCGCTCGGCGCTCGACGCCGGCGCGGACGGGCTCGCGCTCAAGACGGAGTCCCCGCAGCAGACACTGACCGCCATCCGCCAGGTGTTCGCGGGGCAGCTCGTCTTTCCACAGGCTGCGCGGCGCTGGATCGAAGGCCGGAGCGCCGGGGCCCCCGGGGACCTAACGCCTCGGGAACGCGAGGTGTGGGCGCTCATGGCGGCCGGTCTCACGAACCCCGAGATCGCCACCCGCCTCGGGCTCTCAGACAACACGATCAAGTTCCACGTCCAGCATCTGTTTTCGAAACTCGGGGTCAAGAACCGGACGGAGGCCGCGCTCAAGTTCGCTCATGGCCGCTAGCGGCGTAGACCCCGGTGGCCCAGCACCAGCGACTTCCCTGTTTTTCGATTCGCACACCGCCGTCCGCCGCAAGCTCCTCGACGAGGGGGAAATGCGCCACGAGCTCGTCGCTGAGCGGATACCACTGCTCCTCAACCAGCTCCACGCGGGCAAACCGCTCCTTGGCAACGGCGAGCACCGGCGCCTCCCGCGAGAGGGTCAATAAGGGAAACAAGAGCCGCCCGCCCGGCGAGAGGAAGTCCGGAGCCCGGGTGATGACCTCAAGAATCCACCGCGTGCCGTCGCGGCCTGCGTCGCTCGGGACGCCGGGAGGATACCAGCCCGACACCCGCGCGAGCGGCTCTGCGACGCCCGCCACGTCGTCCACGATCAGATCGAACCGTCGGCCCTCCCACGGCTCGAACAAGCTCCCCCGCCGACAATCGACCGTGAGTCCCAATTGCCTGATGTTGTGGCGAGCGAGCCGGACGGCGGCGGCGCTCAGATCGGACGCTGAGACCTGCAGCTCGGGCGGGCCACACTTCGCCAGTGCGACGGCGACGATGCCGCACCCGCACCCGAGATCGAGCGCCGAGCGTGGCCTGTTCGCGAGCAGCCGTCGCGCCGCTCGCAGGAGCAACACTGTCGTGGATGTGGGGTGAAATACGTCGGGGGCCGTGGCGACGGTTATCGCCTCGGTGTCGCCGAGCTTTCGATCCCGGTAGACGAACTCACCTACCTCGCGTGGCACGGTCCACAATCTATCCGGCCCGCTCCCTGTCGCGGGGTGCAAACGGCTTGACAGCGTCCCAGCCCCCGGCCTAGCGTCGGTCGACGGGCGCCCGAACCCGGTGGACTTGCGGGGAAAATGTGCCGATCGTGAACAAGGTTGTCGACCCGCGCATGGGAGCGAACGTTCGGCTCGCCGGACGCCCGTTCGATCGAAGGGAGCAAACCTGACCACCGCCGCGACCCCGTCCCGCCTGCTGCCTTGGTACACATGGGCCGCGCTTCTCGCAGCCACGAGCACGGTGGTCGGGGTGATCTGGGACATCTCTTGGCACCGGTCCATCGGCCGGGACACGTTCTGGACCCCGGCACACCTGGCCATCTACACCGGGGGCGTCCTCGCGGGGTGCGCCTGCGGCGGGCTCGCCTTGCGCACGACGTTCGCGGAGACGCCGGCCGCTCGCGACGCGAGCGTCAGCTTCTGGGGGTTCCGCGCGCCGCTCGGCGCCTGGTTCTGCATCTGGGGCGCGCTCGCCATGCTGACCTCGGCGCCGCTCGACAACTGGTGGCACAACGCCTACGGGCTCGACGTCAAGGTGCTGTCCCCCCCGCACACGCTGCTCGCCGCAGGACTCTGGGCGATCCAGCTCGGGACGCTCCTCCTCGTCCTTGCCGAGCTGCACCGCGCAAAGGACTCGCGCGCGCGGCTCGTCTGCGGCCTCGCGATCGCCCTCGTCGCGGGCATCGTGATCGAGAACGGCGCCATTCTCGGGATCGAGCAGGTCGGGTTCGCGAATGACGCGCACAACGCGCTCTACTACGAGTTCGCGGCGGGGTGCTTTCCGATGGTCCTTGTCGCCGCCGGCCGGTGCGGCGGCCTGCGATGGTCGGCCACCGCGGCGGCGGCGGCCTACATGCTGATCTCGCTCGTGATGATCTGGGCGCTGCAGCCCTTCCCGGCCACGCCCGGGCTCGCCCCGGTGTTCAATCCCCTGACGCACATGGTGCCCGCCCCGTTTCCGCTGTTGCTCGTCGTGCCCGCCGTGGCGATCGACGTTCTGCTGCGGCACTTCGGGTCCGGCCGCGAGTGGCGACTCGCGCTTGCGTGCGGTGTCGCGTTTTTCGTGACCTTCCTCGCCGTACAATGGTACGCCGCGGAGTTGCTGCTCTCCCCGTGGGCACGCTCGTCGTACTTGCTGGGCGTTGACCACTGGGATTACTCGAGTCGCCTCGGGCCCTGGCGCTACGAGTTCTGGGGCCGGGTCACGCAACCGTTCACGTTGGCCAGCGCCGCGCTGGCCGCCGCCATCGCGGTCGTCTCCGCCCGCGTGGGGCTCTGGTGGGGGAGCTGGATGGCGCGCGTCCGGCGGTGAGTCGGGCCAAGCTCGCCGTACTCGCCGCGATCACCGTCGTAACCGCAGCACACGTCGGCAGCCCAGACACGTATTTCGAAGGGGCCGCCGGCCCCTATCCCGTCCGCGTCATCGTCCGCAGTCCGGGCGTGGTGCCCGGGCAGGCCGAGATCATCGTCCGTTTGCTCGCGCCCATCCGGATCACGCGGGTTCTCGTCCTGCCGGTTTTCTGGGACCCGCGGACCGCGGCGCCCCCGCCGCCAGAGCGAGCGCGCCCCGTCCCCGGTGACTCCACGCTGTTCCGGGGGACGCTGTGGCTCATGCGGAGCGGCGCTTACGGGGTAGAGGTGACGCTCGAGGGCGACCGCGGCTCGGGTGTCGTGCTCGTCCCCGTCCAAGCCGTCGCGACTCGCCGGCGCAGCCTCCCGATGCCGCTTGGGCTCCTCCTCGCGGCTCTCGGCGTGCTCCTCATTGCGGGGGCCGTGACACTCGTCGGCGCCGCGGCTCGCGAAAGCGCGCTCGCCCCGGGCCAAAGCCCCGACCGCCGCGGGCGCCAGAAGGGACGGGCCGCGATGGCGGTGAGCGTCCTCGTGTTCTGGCTCGCCCTCGCCGGTGGCCGCGCGTGGTGGCGCGCCGTCGACCGGGCGTACCTGAGCGGTCTGTATCGTCCCCGCGCGGTCCGCACCACGGTCACCGCGGTGCGCGGTACCCGCGTCCTACGGGTCGCGTTCGTCGATTCCGCGACCGACGCGCGCGCCTGGTCGCCACTCGTACCCGATCACGACCACCTGGTCCATCTATTCCTCGTCCGCGATTCGAGCCTCGCCGCGTTCGCCCATTTGCACCCGCTTCCGGTCGACTCGACGACGTTCGAGACGCGCCTCCCGCCCCTTGGGCCGGGGCATTACCGCCTGTATGGGGACGTCGTCCACGAAACCGGGTTCTCAGAAACACTCACGGGTACGTTCGATCTCGAGGGCCCTCAGACGTCGTGGCAGCCGACCGACTCGGACGACGCGTGGCTCTCGACGTCGACCCCCGACACGGCGACCCGCGCGCTCCTCCCCGACGGCTCCACGCTCATCTGGGAACGGGCGCGACCGCTGGTCGTGAACGAGGACGCCGCGCTGCGCTTCATGCTGCTCGGGCCGGACCAGCGCCCGGCTACGCTCGAACCGTACATGGGAATGGCAGGCCACCTCATGCTGACCCGCACGGACGGGGCGGTGTTCGTGCACCTGCACCCAGCCGGCACGATTTCGGTCGGCGCTCTCGAGACATTTCTGCACCGCGAACGCGGGGACACGGTCACGGGTACCTTGGCCCGCCGCCTCGCGGCCGAGCCACCGGGGCACCCCATGCCCGCCTTCGGCCCGGAGCTTGTGTTCCCGTATGCGTTCCCGCAGCCGGGACGCTACCGCTTGTGGGTGGAGGTGAAGCGAGCGGGGAAGATCCTCACGGGCGTCTTCGACGCGACCGTGGCACCCGGCAGCCCATGAGCGAGGTCAGCGGCCCCGCGCGTAGGTCCCGACGAGTTCCGCGCTGTCCAGCACGCGTCCGGCCATGGCGCGTTCGAGTTCCTGCTTGGTCGCACCCGGTTTCAGACCGAGCGCCGCGCCGAGCGCATACAGCTTGAAGAAATAGCGGTGGGCTGGGCCCGGAGGCGGACAGGGGCCTCCGTAGCCGAGCGCTCGGAAGTCATTGCGGCCTTGCGCCGCGCCCCCGAGCTCGGGCGGCCGCTCGACTTTCGGCACGTTGCCCTCGAGCGCGCTCGTTCCGGCGGGAAGGTCGTAGAGAACCCAATGCACCCACGTACCCCCGGGCGCGTCCGGGTCGTCCACGATCAACGCGAACGTGGCGGTGCGCGCAGGGGCCCCCGTCCACGCAAGCGGCGGTGAGCGATCGGGTCCATCGCAGGTGTGTAGGCGCGGAATGGATGCTCCGGCCCGGAACGCGCTGCTTGCGAGTGAGAGTCCCATCGGATCCTCCGCCGCGACGAGCGCGAGCGACGCCACGACCACCGTGACCGCGCGACGAGCGTGTGGGGTGGACTCAAGCCGCGACGGCATTCGACAAACGCTGCCCGCTCAAGCCCGCCGGGTCAAGCGTGTCGGATTTCGCGCGATGCCCGAACATGCTAGAGTTCTCGCCCATGAGCGAAGGGCGCCGGCCTTACACGGTCGGTCTCGTGCAGATGCGCATGTCCCCCGACCCCGCCCGCAACCTCCGGACGGCGATCGAGCACGCCGAGGAGGCCGCGCGCCGGGGCGCGAACCTCGTGTGCCTCCCCGAGCTGTTCCGCTCGGAGTACTTCGCGCAGCGCGAGGATCCAGCGCTCTTCGACCTCGCCGAGCCCGTCCCGGGCCCGAGCACCGACGCGCTCGCCTCCGTCGCGCGAGGTGCGGGCGTCGTCGTCGTGGTCCCCGTCTTCGAGCGCCGCGCGCCCGGCCTCTACCACAATACGGCGGTCGTCATCGACGCCGACGGGCGAGTGGCCGGCGTCTACCGCAAGATGCACATCCCCGACGACCCGGCCTACTACGAGAAGTTCTACTTCGCCCCGGGGGATTTGGGGTTCCGCGTGTTCGAGACGACGGTCGGCCCGGTCGGGGTCCTCGTATGCTGGGACCAATGGTACCCGGAGGGTGCGCGCCTGACCGCCCTGCAGGGCGCCGAACTGTTGCTCTACCCCACGGCGATCGGCTGGCACCCCAAGGAGAAAGCCGCGCTCGGGGCGGGTCAGTTCGACGCTTGGCGCACGATTCAACGCAGCCACGCAATCGCGAACGGGGTGTACGTCGCGGCCGTCAATCGCGTCGGGCTCGAACGGCCAGCGGGCGAGGACGGGATCGAGTTCTGGGGAGGTTCCTTCCTCGCCGACCCCTTCGGCGCCGTCGTCGCCGAGGCGTCCACCGCGGAGGAAACGATCGTGCTCGGCGAGGTACGCCCGGAACGGATTGAGGAGGTGCGGCGCGGCTGGCCGTTCCTCCGCGATCGACGGCCCGACGCCTACCAGGGCTTGAGCAGCCGGTTCCTCGACGCGCGACACTAGCTAGCCCGCGACAGTCGCCGTCATGACATCCCCCAGTCTTGCGGCGCAGGGGTATCGTCTACCCGCCGAGTGGGAGCCACACGCCGCCACGTGGCTTGCCTGGCCCCACAAGGCGAGCGACTGGCCGGGGAAGCTCGGCCTCATCCCCTGGGTCTACGGGGAGATCGTACGGGCGCTCACCCCAGGCGAGATCGTGCGTATCCTCGTCGACGCCCCGGACCGGAGGCGTCGGGCCGCGCAGGTTCTCGCACGCGCCGGGGTGGCCGCCGATCGGGTGGAGTATCTGTCTGTCCCCACAGACCGCTCGTGGATCCGTGATTTCGGGCCGTGCATTGTCCGGCGCGATCGGGATGCCGCCCGCGCCATCGCGCGGTTCCGGTTCAACGCGTGGGCCAAGTATCCCGACTGGCGACGAGACGACCGGGTCCCGGAGCGGGCAGCGCGCCGGCTCGGGCTAAAGCTCGTCCCGGCACAGGCGGGTGGCCGCAACCTCGTGCTCGAGGGCGGCAGCATCGATGTGAACGGTCGCGGCACCCTTCTCACGACCGAAGAATGCCTGCTCGACCGCGAGGTGCAGGTCCGGAACCCCGGCGTCGGGCGCGAGGAGCTGGAAGCGGCGCTGGGCGCCGTGCTGGGAGTGCGAACCGTCGTGTGGCTCGGGCGAGGCATCGCGGGCGACGACACCCATGGACACGTGGACGACCTCTGTCGCTTCGTAGGCCCCCGCACGGTGGTGTTGTGCGAGGAGCCGAATCCGAGCGACCCGAACCATCGCGTGCTCGAGGAGAACCGCGAACGGCTCGAGGGCGCGCGTCTCGAGGACGGGGCGGCGCTCGAAGTGGTCCGTCTGCCGATGCCCGCGCCCCTCTATTTCGACGGACAACGGTTGCCCGCGAGCTACGCCAACTTCTACATCGGCAACTCAGCCGTCCTGGTCCCCACCTTCAACGACGCTCGGGACCGCGTCGCGCTCGGCGTACTCGCTGACCTCTTCGACCGGCCGGTGATCGGGATTCACGCGGTCGATCTCGTGTGGGGCCTCGGCACCATCCACTGTCTCAGCCACGAGGAGCCGGTGGGCTCAGACGCCACGCCGCCCACGTCCAAATAAGCCCCGCGACCGCCACGGCGAGCGGGATGATGCGTACGGCTTGGGCCAGCGAACTCGCGTCGGACAGCGCCCCGATAATCGTGGGGCTCGGTACGTCGCCCAGGACATGAATGACGAAGATGCTCACGGCCATCGCCGTCGCCCGGATCTCGGGTGGAGAGAAGGTGATGATGGCCGAATTCACAGGGCCGGTCGACGTGAAGAGCAGAAACTCCGCCGCCACGATCGCGGTCCAGTAGGTGGCGGGATGCGGTGAGGTGAGAGCGATCCATCCCACCGGTGCGGCCATCAGCGTGGCCACGCCAGAGACCCAGAGGTGCGCCTGGCGCGTCCAGCGTAGCAACCAGTCGCCGACCGCGCCGCCCGCGGCCGTGCCCGCAAACCCGGTCGCGGCAAGGCACAGCCCGGACCACAGTGTGGCGTGGGCCTCGGGCAGCCCCCGCACCCTGATCAGGAACTTGGGCAGGAACGCGGCCATACCGCCGAGCGCGAAGGTGTACGCTGCATACCCGAGGACCGTGAGGACGTAGGGCCGGCGCCGCGCCAAAGCGCTCCACGCGCGCAAGGGGCCGACGGGACGGCTGTTCCCCGTGCCGCGGGGCGGCTCGGCGAGACGGCGCACCGCAAACCCAAGCACCAGCCCCGGGGCCCCCGCCACGAGAAACGCGCCCCGCCATCCCCAGTGCACGTCGGCCAGTCCACCGACCACGTAGCCCAGCGCGGACCCGATCGGGATGGCCGCGTAAAACGTGGCGAACACGCGCCCGCGAACGGCCGGTCGGAAATAGTCGGCGAGCAAGCTCGGGGCGATCGTTCCGTAGGCGGCCTCGCCCACTCCGACCAACGCGCGGGCGGCGAAGAGACTCGCAAATCCCCACGCCAAACTGCCGAGCCCCGTGGCCGCGCTCCAGAGAAAGACGCCGAGCGCCACGAGTCCGATCCGCGAGCGGGTGTCGCCCAGGGTCCCGAACCACGGCGCCGCCAGCATGTAGACCACGATGAACCCGCTCGCGAGGAGCCCGAACTCCGTGTCGGTGATCGCGAGCGGCGAGTGGGCGAGGCTCTCGCCGAGGGCGGCGAGCACGTACCGGTCCAGATAGTTGAGCAGGTTCACCGCGGTGAGCAGGACAAGCGCCCGCCGCGCCATGGGCACGGAGACGGCGACCCCCTCGGCCGGCACGATCCGCCTAGAGGTTAGCCTTCAACCACTCGGTGAGGAGCCCGAACAGGTTCTCGCGCGTGGTGCCGCCCGAGATCGAGTGCGTCTTGTTCGGGTAGATGCGCATGTCGAACTGTTTGTTGGCGAGCTCGAGCCGTTCGATCAGGCGGAGCGAGTTCTGGAAGTGCACGTTGTCGTCCCCGGTCCCATGGACGAGCAGGAACCGCCCGCGGAGACTATCGGCGTACGGCAGAACCGCCGACTCGTCGTAGCCGTCGCGGTTCTCGGCCGGCAAGCGCATGTAGCGCTCCGTGTAGATCGTGTCGTACAACCGCCAGTCCGTCACCGGAGCCACGGCCATCGCGGCCTCGAACACACCGCCGCTCAGGAACAGCGTGCGCGCGGCCAGATAGCCGCCATAGCTCCACCCCCAGAGGCCGATGCGGGCCGGGTCGACGTACGGGAGGGCCCCGAGCTGGCGCGCCGCCGCGATCTGGTCGAGCGATTCGTCGTGCCCGAGGCGCAGGTAAACGGTCTTGCGGAACGCCGCGCCGCGGCCCCCCGTACCGCGGTTGTCCACCGTGGCCACGAGGTAGCCTTGCTGGGCGAGCATCTGGTACCACAGGTACTCGAGGCCCCCCCACTCGTCGACCGCGCTCTGCGACCCGGGACCGCCGTAGACGTACAGGAGCAGCGGGTATCGCTTCGCCGGGTCGAAGTCCCGCGGCTTGACGAGGAGCCCGTTCAGCGCCTCTCCGTCATCCGCCTTCACCTGAAAGAACTCAGGCGGGCGAAGGCCCAAGGCCTGCACCTTGCCCGCGAGCGTGGCATTGTCCGCCAGCGTCCGCACGAGCGTCCCATCGGCACGCCGCAGCTCCTCGACCGGTGGCGCGCCCGCGTGCGAGTACACGTCGACGTAGTAGTGTCGCGCGGCGTCGAACTCGACCGTGTGCCACCCCCGCTCGCGCGACACGGGTGTCGCCGCCGTGCCGTCGAGGGGTACGCGCAACAGGGGCCGCGTGAGCGGTCCGTCCGACGAGCCCGTCAGATACACCACGTGCGCGGCGTCGTCCACCGCGGCGACCGCTTCCACGTCCCAATTGCCGGTCGTGACGCGCCGGATGAGCGTGCCGTCGCGGGCGTACAGGTAGAGGTGGGCGTAACCGTCGCGCTCGCTCTCGAGCAGGAACCGCCGGCCACCGTCCATCCACACGGGCTCGTGGGCATCGACCCACGCCGAGTCGGTGTCGCTCACGATGACGTGCGAGGCCCCGGTCCGGGCGTCCGCCATGAGCAGGTCGAGCTCGTTCTGGCGGCGGTTCAGGCGCGTGAGCCAGAGCTCGGTCGGCGAATCGGCGAAATCCATGGCCGCGACGTAGATGTCGCGATCGGGCCCGAGGTCGATCCACGTCACGCGGCCGCTGGCGAGCTCGGCTACGCCGATGCGCACCTGAGCGTTCGGGGTCCCGGCCTTGGGATAGCGGACGGGGAAGAGCGACGCGTAGAGGGGATCGGCATTGAGGAGGAAGAAGGGCTGGATCGCGCTTTGATCGAACCGCCAGAACGCGATCCGGAGGCCGTCAGGGCTCCAGCGGAACGCGTCCCGCAGATCGAGCTCTTCCTCGTACACCCAGTCGGACGTGCCGTTGATGACGTCGTCGCTGCCGTCCGTCGTCACCGCGGTCTCCGTCCCGCTTTCGAGATCGGCGACGAAGATGTTGTGGTCGCGCACGAAGGCCACGCGGCGCCCATCGGGGGAAAGCTTGGCGAACATTTGGTACCCGGGGTTCCGGCTCATCGGCGTGAGTCGTCGGCGGGTGAGGTCCCAGACGTAGTAGGTGCCTTTGGTGTTCAGACGCCAGACACGCGCGGAGTTCGTGTAGATGAGGAGCTTCGTGCCGTCGGCCGAGAACTGATACCCCTGTACGTCGATCGGATCGCGGCCGTCCGGGGCGACGAGGTCCGCGCCGCGCACCAGAAGCGTTCGGGCCCCGGTCGCGGCGTCCACCTGATACAGGTTCGTCTGGTCCGAGGAATCGGTGTCGAGGAGCGTGTAGGTCGAGCCGTCCCGGCGCCACTGAGCGTCCAAGAGGTCGTTCGCGAACTCGCGCGTCCCGAAGATGTTATGCACGCTGAGCTCGGGGACCTGCGCGGCGAGGGGCGCTGCGGCCACCCCAACCCCGGCGAAGGACAGGAGGACGAGGAGAGCGTGACGCCGGGTCATGAGGTCGCCGTGGGTCCGAGAAGGAGCGGGAAAGGTAGCTCCGCACGGGTCCCGACGGGCATACTCGCGGCCCTTGAGGTCGGCCTCACGGATCTGGATCCCCGCGACGTGGTCGAGAGCGGGAGTCTCGGCCCCGGCCCCGCTCGTGGCCGGCACGCCGGATCAGCCGCTGCGCGTCCCCTGACGCGTGGGCGCTAGCGCACCGCGCGCACGCTTAAGGCGTCCCCCGCTACGAGCGTGGGCAAGTGGTGGGATGCCGCGAGGTCGTTGAAGGCGGCGATGTCCGTCGCGATGAGCGTGTTGAACCGTGCCAGCTCGGCGTCAAGCTCACCTCGGACGCGCTTCAGGTCCTCGAGGAGCGCGTCCGACGGCGGCTCCGCGTAGCCGTAGCTCGACTGGAAGCCGAGCCGTTCGAGCCGCTCGTGCAGCCGCCCGAGATAGTGCACGTCGTCTTCGATCGCGTCCCGCTGCTCCGCCGGGTCGTAGATGCTGTCCTTCAACCCCTTGAGCGTCTTCCCCAAGCTGTCGGCCTGGGTGAGCACGGGTTTGAGCGCGGCGCTGTCCAACCCTGCCGTGCGCACCGCCTCTCGCAGATGATCGAGCTGGTCGCCCAGGTTCGCGAGCCGGTTCAGCAGGGCGTGCTCGGCCGACACGGCGTTCCGCACCTCGAGCCGCGTTCGTGTTTCCGCAACAAAGTCGGCCGCGGACACCGCGAGATGCGGGTCCGGCGCGACCAACACCCACTGCGCTTCGGTGTGTCCTGAGGCGCCCACTGTCACGCGATACCGCCCCGGGGTCACGGGCGGGCCGCGCGGCGGCTCGTTGTCCTCCTCTTCCTCCGTGGGTTTCTCAAACGTCAGCCGCTCGGGCGCGGCGTAGCGGAGATCCCAGACGAAACGGTTGAAGCCTTGCTTGGAAGGCCCGTAGAGCGTGACGACGGTGTCGTTCACGCTGTCCATGACCGTGATCGCGACGGGAGTCTTGTGGGCGCGCTTCTCCTCGTCGCTCGCCTTAAGCTCGGCGCGCAGGTAATAGTCGACAATCGCCCCGTCGGGGGCGTTCGGCGCCGAAAACCGGGACGCAGGAGGGGCGAGCCCGCGCACACCCGCCCGGCGGTACGCGGGGCGCAGGCTGAAGACGTGCAGATCCGCGGAGCTCACGGCCGCCTTCTCCTCGAGCGGCGTGAGGTTGTCGAAGAGAAATAGCCCGAGGCCGTGCGTCGCGACGACGAGATCGTGCGAGCGCGCGACGAAGAGGACATCCCAGACCGGGGCCGTAGGGAGGCTGTCGCGCAGCGCCATCCAGCGCACCCCAGCGTCGGGCGAGTAGTAGAGGCCGGCGTCCGTGCCGAGGACGAGGAACCCCCGGGCGTTCGGGTCTTCGCGCACGACGCGGACCGGGTCGCTCGCGGGCAGGCCGCGGCCGATGTCCGTCCAGGTCTCGCCGTAGTCTGTGGTCTTGTAGACGTAGGGGCGGTTGTCGTCGAACTCGTGGTAGTCGAACGCGAGATAGGCCGTGCCCGCATCGAACGGGGAGACGCCGATCATGTTCACCCGGCCGCCGTCCCCGCGGGGCAGCCCGACCACCCGGGCCGCGACGTTGGTCCAGGTGCGGCCGCCGTTTCGGGTGACTTGGACATTGCCGTCGTCCGTGCCGACCCAGAGGACGTTGGTATCGGTCGGGGCGACGTTCACCGTGAGAATGGTGTTGTAGGTCTCCGCGCCCGAGATGTCGTATTCGATCGGGCCGCCGCTCGTCACCTGCTTTGCCTTGTCGTTGCGGGTGAGATCGGGGCTGATCGCCTTCCAGTGCTGACCGCCGTCGGTGGACTTGAACAGCACGTTCGCCCCGAGAAGCACTTCGTCCGCGTTTGTCGCGGATACGGCGATGGGCGACGTCCAGTTGAATCGATACGTGAGTTCCGACGCCGGCGCGTCCTCAACGCCGCTCATGTACGGACGGACGAAGCGCCGGACGCTGCGGCGCCGGTCGAACCGAACGATGTAGCCGTTTTGGGAATCCACATACAGGATCGACGAATCGCTCGGCGCCGGCACGGCATACTCGCCGTCACCGCCGGTGACGGCGCTCCACCCGCCGCCGTGTTCCTGTTCAGGACCACCGTTGCTTGACGGCCCGCACCACGCGTTGTTGTCCTGGAGCCCGCCGCACAACGTGTAGGGATCGTTGGCGTCGGCGGCCACCATGTAGAACTGCTCGATCGGAAGGTTGTTCAAGTAGGTCCATGACTTCCCACCGTCCGCCGCCACGTACACCCCGCCGTCGTTTCCCTGGATCATCCGATCGGGATCCTTGGGATCGATCCACAGGGCGTGGTGATCCACGTGCACACCGCGATCGGCGAGGCGTGACGTCTTGCCCCCGTCGAGCGATTCGCGGAGCTCGAAGGACGAGAAGAACACGTGGCGGTCGTCGTTCGGCGCCACCGTGATGACGGAGAAGTAGAACGGCCGCACGTCGAGGCCGTGCCAGTCGCTGACCGAGGTCCAGTGGTCCCCGAGGTCGTGCGAGTCCCACAAGAGACCGCGCTTCGCCTCGATCAGCGCGTACACGTGCGTCGGGTTGCTCGCCCCGATGCCGAGCGCGATGCGTCCGAAGGGCCCGTCGGGTAGGCCCTCGGTGAGTTTGGTCCAGGTCAGACCGCCGTCCGTCGAGCGGTAAATCCCGCTCCCCGGCCCGCCCGAGACGAGCTGCCAGGGATGCCGCTCGACCTGCCACATCGCCGCGAACAAAACGGCCGGGTTTCCGGGCTCCATGACGAGATCGGCGCAGCCCGTCGTGTCGTTCACAAACAGGACTTTCTGCCAGGTCTTCCCGCCGTCCGCGGTCCGGTAGACGCCCCGGTCGGGGCCCGGTGTCCAGGCGTGCCCGACGGCGGCGACGAAGACGATATCGGAATTCTCCGGGTCGATGACGATGCGGGAGATCTGGCCGACCTCGGGCAAACCGGCTAACCGCCAGCTCTTGCCGGCGTCGGGGGACATGTAGACACCGTGCCCGTTGATGATGTCGTTGCGGATCGCGCCCTCGCCCGTCCCGACCCAGACGAGGTTCGGGTTGGTGGGGGCGAGGGCGAGGGCGCCGATCGATGCGGTCGGCTGGTCGCGGAAGATCGCGGTCCAGTTGTTACCACCGTCCACGGTCTTCCACACGCCCCCCGCCGCCGCGCCCACATAGTAGGTCCCGGGCTGGCCGGGTATGCCGACCACCGCCGCGATGCGGCCGCCCGCGACCGGCGGCCCGAGCCAGCGGAACGTCAGATTGTTCAGCGAGTCTCCGACCGGCGGCTGTTGCGCCGCGAGGCCCGCGCTCAGGGTCAGACTGACCACGAGTCCAAGATTGCGCATTCCGTATGCTCCTTCCGGCGTGGCGAACATCCGCAGGCTACAGCAGCATCCCGGCGATCGTGGCGGAGAGGAAGTTCGCGAGCGTTCCAGCGATCATCGCTCGGAGTCCAAGCCTTGCCAAATCGTGCTTGCGCTCGGGCGCAAGCGCGCCGATCCCGCCGATCTGGATTCCGACGGAACCCAAGTTCGCAAACCCACACAACGCGAACGTCGCGATCGTGAAGGACACCGGGCTGATCGAGGACCGCAGGGGGCCGAGCTGCGCGTACGCGATGAACTCGTTCAGCACCATCCGGGTTCCGAGGAGGCTCCCGATCACCGCGCTGTCGCGCCACGGCACGCCCATCGCGAGCGCCACCGGCCGAAAGACCCATCCGAGCACCGTCTGCAGGTCCGCAGGAAACCATGCGACGGCACGGTGGACCCACGCGAACCCCCCGTTCACGAGGGCGATCAGCGCGATGAAGGACACGAGCATCGCGATCACGTTGAGCATGAGGAACAACCCTTCGGTCGTCCCTCGGGCCGCGGCGTCGAGGACGTTCACGTCCGTCTTCGGGATGGCGATCCGCACACCGCCCAAGGTCTCCGGGCGCCCGGTTTCCGGCTCGAGCAGCTTCGCCATCATGATCGTGCCCGGCGCCGTCATGACGACGGCCGTGAGCAGGTGGCGGGCCTCGATGCCGAAGGCGATGTAGGCCGCCATGATGGACCCGGAGACGTGCGCCATGCCGGCGGTCATGACGGTCATCAACTCCGACTGGGTCATCGTGGGTAGAAACGGCCGAACGGTGAGCGGCGCCTCGGTCTGCCCCATGAAGATCGAGGCGGCCACGTCGACGCTCTCGGCGCCGCTCGCGCCGAAGACGCGATGCATCACGCTCGCGAACGCCCGGACGACGATCGGCATGACGCCGATGTAGTAGAGAATCGCGAACAGGGCGGACACGAAAATGATCGCCGGTAACACTTGGAAGGCGAACACCAGACCGAAACTCGAATGCTGGCGGCCGAGCTCGCCGAAGACGAAGCTCGACCCCGCGTAGGAGAAGCTGAGCAGCCGGGCGACGAGGTCCCCGATCACGGCAAAGAGCCGCTGGCCGACGGGCACGCGAAGCACGAAGATCGCGAACGCCAACTGGAGCCCGAGTCCCCAGGCGACGACGCGCGGACGGATCGCGCGGCGGTTGTTCGAGAGCAGGATCCCGAGGCCCAGGATCGACGCGATCCCGAGGAGGCCGGTGAGCCGCTCGGCGAGCGACCGGGTCTCGACGGTCGGGGCCGCCTGGGGCGGCGCCGGAGGCGGCCCCGCGGTGTCCTGCGGCAGACGCGCGGCCACCGCGTTCAGTGCCGCGTGCGGCAGCGTGAACACGGCCAGGGCGCAAACCAAGGTGACGGCCAGGGCGATCAGCGTGCGAGACCCCGACATAGCGGAGCTGTCTCCAAGACGGGGAGCGGCCCTGCGCGGCGATTCGGCAGACAAACTGGCGCGGCCAGCGGGAAAACGCAAAACGCCATCTTGCGCCCGCTCAGAGGCCGCGCTAAGGATTTGGCGCCCCCGAACCGTCTCGGAGGGGGCCTACCCAACATCGGAGGAACCGGTATGCGAACGAATCTGGCCCCCTGGTCGATCGCGGTCGCCGCCGCCGTGCTCACGCTGGTCGCCCGTCCCGCGCTTGCCAGCACGCCGCCCGCGCCGACGCCCCATCCCGTGGTCACGACAGTGGCAGAGCCCCATCCCGAGATCCGGGAGGCGATTGGCGCGCTGGAGCGCGCGCGCGACCACCTGCAGCACGCGGCCCATGATTTCGGCGGGCACCGCCGTGAGGCGCTCAAGGCGATCGAGGTCGCGCTGCGCCAGCTGCACGACTGCCTGGAATTCGACAAGTAACCCATCCTCGGTTCGCAGGCGGTTCGGCGGCCGTCCGTGCCGCCGAGCCCCTGCCCCCCGAGCCCGAGAGCGGCGTCTCCAACGGGCGAGGCCCCCATGGAAACCATTCGGCAAGTGTCTTACTGCTACGCCATGACATCCAACAAGCCGGGCGAGGGCGCTCGGCTTCTCGAGACACTGCGGGCAGCGGGCGTGAATCTCCTCCTCGTGCACGGTTTCCCGAGCGCCCGCAAAGCGCAGATCGACTTCGTCGCGACGGACCACGCGACACTCGCCGCAGCCGCGAAGAGTGCCAAGGTGAAGCTCAGCCGGCCGAAGGCCGCCTTCCTGATCGAGGGAGATGACGAGATCGGCGCCGTCGCGAGCGTCATGGGCCGGCTCGCAGCGGCAAAGATCGGGGTCACGGCGCTCACGGCTGTGTGCGCCGGAATGGGCCGCTACGGCGGGGTGCTGTGGGTCGCTCCGCGCGACGTCAAGCGGGCGGGGAAGGCGCTCGGGGCGCGCTAGGTCACCAAGACGGTTTTCACGTTCACGAATTCGCGGAGCCCGATCTCCGAGAGTTCGCGCCCGTACCCCGACCTCTTCACGCCGCCGAACGGGAGGCGGGGGTCCGACTTCACGATCCCGTTGACGACCGCAACTCCGACCTCGAGCTCGCCCGCCATGGCCTCGGCTGCGGATCGGTCGGCGCTCCAGATCGCGGCGCCGAGTCCGTAACCGGACGCGTTGGCGAGGCGCAGCGCGTCGTCTGAGTCGCGGGCACGGATCACGGCGGCCACGGGCCCGAACGTTTCCTCGTCGAAGGCGGCCATCCCCGGACGGACCGCGGTGAGGAGCGTCGGGGGATAGAAGGCGCCGGGGCCCTCAGGGACCCGACCACCGAATCGCAATTCCGCCCCCCGTCGCTCGGATTCCACGACCTGGCGATGCAGCGTCTGGCGGAGATCCCCCCTCGCGAGCGGGCCGACATCCGTTCCCTCGATCAGCGGATCCCCCACTCTCGCGGCCTTGAGCGCCGCCGCGAAAGGCTCGAGGAACGCTTCGAAAACCGCGTCCACGACGATGAAGCGCTTTGCCGCGATGCAGCTTTGCCCGCTGTTCTGCAGGCGCGCGTCCGCCGCAGCGCTTGCGGCGGCGCGAAGGTCTGCGTCCGGCAGCACAATGAACGCATCGCTGCCGCCCAACTCGAGCACGGTCTTCTTGACGCTCCGACCCGCCTGCTCAGCCACGCTCGCGCCGGCGCGCGGACTGCCCGTGAGGGTCACCCCTCGAATGCGGGAGTCGGCAATCAAACGGCCCGCGTCGGCCGGCTCGACGAAGACAGACTGGAACACGCCTTCGGGGAATCCCGCGGCCCCGAACAGCTCGGTCAGCGCCGTCGCGCAGCGCGGGACGCTCGGGGCGTGCTTGAGGATGCACACGTTGCCCGCGGCGAGCGCCGGGGCCGCGAACCGAAACACCTGCCAGAAGGGGAAATTCCACGGCATGATCGCGAGGATGGGGCCGAGCGGGTCGAATCGCACGTAGCTCGCACCCGCTTCGGTCGCCCGCGGTTGGGACGCGAGCATGGCGGGCGCCTCGCTGGCGAAGTACTCGCACCCCCACGCGCACTTCGTGGCCTCGGCCACGCCCTGGGCGAGCGGCTTTCCCATTTCAAGTGCCATGATACGGGCGTACTCGCCGGCCCGCGCGCGCAGGAGGCGCGCGGCCTCTTCGAGCGGGCGCACACGCTCACGAACCGGGCGCCGTCGCCAGTCGCGCCATCCGGCGCTCGCCCGCTCGAGCGCCCGCTCGAGCTCCGCAGGAGACGTGGCGGCGAAGGTCTCGAGCAGCTCGCCCGTCGCGGGATTGATCGATTGGAAGCTCATGCCCGGCTCGAAAACCCCACGCGGCGCGCCTTACCGCCCGGCCATCGCGAGCAGTCGCTCCCATTGCACGGCCGACGCGGGCACGACGGACAGACGACCCATGCGTACGAGCGCGAGATCCCCGAGTTTGGGATCAGCCTTGATGGCCGCGAGCGGCACGGGCTTGGGCAGGCGCTTGCCCACCGCGAGGTCCACGACGACGAGCTTCGGGTCCTTCTTCCGGGGGTCGGCATAGGCGGCCGAAACAACGGAAGCCCGCCCGACGAGAGCGCGCTCGTCGCCGGTGTGATAGATCAATACCTGATCGCCGGGCTCCATGCGCCGGAGGTTCTTGAGCGCGAGGTTGTTCTTGACCCCGTCCCACACGGCCGTCTTCTCGCGTTCGAGCTGGTCGAAGCTGTACGCCGACGGCTCGGTCTTCAGAATCCAGTAGTTCACCGCTTCCTCCCGGTAAGGAATCCCGCCTAGAGCGCGCGCGCCCATTGGTCGAGGGTGCCGACCAGCTCGTCCATCACTTCGGCCGGCGTCCGCCCCGAACGCTTGAGCACCTTGAACGAATGATCACCACCCTCGACAACGTGGAGGGTGGCCAGCGCGCCGAGCGGCGCTAAGGCCTCCCGCAGCAATGGAAGACCGGCGAACTCATCGCGCGTGCCCTGAAGGAACAGCATGGGGACGGTCACGGCACCGAGATGCTCAGCCCGAGCGCGGCCCGGCCGACCTGGGGCATGAAGCGGGAATCCGAGGAATGCCAGGCCACGAACCCCGAGCGGGGCGCCCGCTGCAGCCGTGGACGTCATCCGCCCACCGAGCGACTTGCCGCCGGCAATCAACGGCGCGTCCGGCAAACGCGCCTTCGCGGCCGCGGTCGCCGCACGGACCGTGGCCACGAGCGTCGCCGGCGCGTCGGGGCGACCGCCGCCGCGCTCCATATAGGGGAACTGGTAGCGAAACGTCGCGGCTCCCCGGCGGGCGAGCCCCTGGGCCACCGACTCGAGGAAGGGATGGCGCATCCCGGCGCCCGCGCCGTGCGCGAGAACGAAGAGGAAGCTCGGGGTGGCCGGTCCCACAAGCAGGGTTGAGACGCGTGTCTCGACGTCAGGCACGACCACCCGGGACTCCTCGCGCAGCATCGTCATTCGAGCCGCTCGTTCAGCCGCTCCAGCGCACGCACGAGGTCCGGGTTGAGCTCGAGCACAGGCGCGAGCGGGTCATCCTTCAGCCGCTGCATGCGGCGCGGCGCCGACCGGATCGTGAACTTCCCGATCTCAAGAGCCTGCGTGACCTCGCGCCAAGCGAGCGGCATCGAGACCGGAGCGCCCGGGAGCGGGCGCGCGCTGAACGGCGCCACGAGCAGACGGCCGAGGCCGTTCTGTACGTAGTCGAGGTACACGCGGCCGCCGCGCTTGCCGACCTGGCGGGTGACCGTGGCGATATCGGGCAATTGGGCGGCAATCACCCGCGCGAGCAGCCCTCCGAGGGTACGTGCCTGCTCATAGGTGCACTGTCGGCCAAGGGGCACGAGGACGTGGAGCCCCGTGGACCCGCTCGTCTTCACGAGACAGTCGAGCTCGATGGCGTCGCACAGCTGGCGAATGGCGCGCGCCACCGTGACCACGTGCCGGAAGGGAGCCTCCTTCGGGTCGAGGTCGAGAATGCACCAGTCGGGGTGCTCGAGGGTGGCCACGCGGCTGCCCCAGATGTGCAACGGGATGGTCCCCAAGTTGGCGATGTAAAGGAGCGCCTCGAGGCTATCGCACACGAAATAGTCGATCTCGCGCTGGGTGTCCTCGCTCCACATGCGCTCCCTTCGCATCCATTCGGGGGCGAATCCCGGGGCGTCCTTCTGGAAGAAGGATTTCCCTTCAATGCCGTCGGGAAAGCGCGTCATGACGACCGGGCGGTCCTTGAGATACGGCAGGAGCCACGGACTGATGGCCCGGTAGTACTCGATCAGGTCGCCCTTGGTGTAGCGCTCGACCGGCCAGAAGACCTTGTCGAGGTTCGTGAAGGCCACGGTGCGGGGTGGCGAGGCCGGTGGGGGCGGCTCGGGCACGGGATCCGTGGCGTCTGTCGGGCGGCTCACCACGCATTCGGCGGGGGGCTTGTCGTCGCGGAAGCGCAGAAACACCGGCTGCCGCAGGAGGCCCTCGCCGGTCCACTCCTTGTAGCGGACCTCGACCACGAGCGCGGGCTCGACCCAGGTGTGGGCCTCGTCCTTTGGGGCCGGACCTGTAAATGCGGGACGGTCGCGACGGGCCGCTTCGAGTTCCGCCGCCACGCTCCTGATCTGGCTCGCCGTGAAGCCCGATCCCACGCGACCGACGTAGCGAAGCTCGCCGTCCACGAACGCCCCGAGGTCGAGGGCCCCGAACCCGCTGCGCGATCCGCGAGGCGAGGTGAAGCCCACGACCACGAAGTCGTCCGTCCGATCGCGGCGGACCTTGAGCCAGGCGTCCGAACGGCCGGCGCGGTAGGGTGCATCCGCCTTCTTCGCAACGATCCCTTCGAATCCGAGCGTCGCCGCCTCGTCAAACAGCGTCTCGCCCTGAGTCGCGAAATGCTCGAGGTACCGGAGGGGCCCGGTGGGCGGCAGGAACTTCCGGAGCACACCCTTGCGCTTGAGGAGTGGGAGGGGGCGGAGATCATACCCTTCGAATCCGAGCACATCGAAGACGTAGAGCGTTGCCGGGGTCTGGACGGCCGCTCGGCGGATCTCAACGGGCCGCGCGAGGCGCGCGCGGCCCTGCAGCTTCTGGAAGCTCGGTCGCCCCGCATCGTCCAGGACGACGACTTCCCCGTCCAGGACGCAGGCGTATGGAAGCGCGGCCACGGCGCGGGCGACCTCGGGGAACGCGCCGGCGAGATCATGCCCTTTCCGGGAGACCAGCCGTGCGCCGTCCGGGCCCCGGGCTACGCGGAGTCGGTACCCGTCGAGCTTCGGTTCGAACACCCACCCTCGTCGACTGAACGGCCGCTCTCTGATCTCGGCGAGCATAGGCTCAGCCGTCGTGACGTCGACCGCCCCGGCCCGCGCTCCGAGCCGGACGATCTCCTTACGCAGCGCCGCCGCGCGGGCGGGCGCGTCGCGGAGCGCCTCGACGGTCAGACCCGACAACACCGACTCCTCGGGGTATTCGACCCCGGTCGCGGCGTAGCCGTCGCGCTCCTTGATCAGGAGCCAGTCCTTGACGCTCTTCTTCAGCTTCACGAGCGTCCACACGCCGCGGAGCTTGTAGCCCCGGAGCTCGAACAGGAGCTTTCCTTTTACGAGCCCCGCGTCTGGGTCTTCCTTCGGCACCCAGCTCCCCCGGTCCCAGACGATTACCCCGCCCGCCCCATAGTTCCCCTCGGGGATCACGCCCTCGAAGTCCCCGTATTCCAAAGGGTGGTCTTCGACGTGGACGGCAAGGCGCTTGTCTTTCGGGTCGGGCGAGGGGCCCTTCGGCACGGCCCAGGACTTGAGCACCCCATCGAGCTCGAGGCGTAAATCGTAGTGGAGATGAGTGGCGGCGTGCTTGTGCACGACGAACAACCCCCCGCTTCCGGCCTCCGGCCGCGCGCGGGCGCCGGGCTCGGGGGTGCGGTCGAGAGAACGCTTGGCGCGGTAAGCGCTTAGCGCGTCCGGCGCGGCGCGCTTGTTTGCGCCCATGGACCCGGAATTTTATCATGGAGACCTCATGAGCGCACATTCGATTGGATCGGCGACGTTGTCCTTCGGCCTGGTGTCCGTGCCGGTGAAGATGTTTTCCGCCGGGGAATCGGCGAGCGCGGTCACCTTCAACTGGCTGCACAAGGCGGATGGCGCCCGTCTCAAGCAGCAGTACGTGTGCTCGAAGGACGGCGAGAAGGTCGAGAAGGACGACATGGTGAAGGGATACGAATTCACCAAGGGCCAGTACGTCATCTTCACCGCGGACGAGCTCAAGGCGCTCGACGAACGCGCGACCGGCGCGATCGAGATCCAAGAATTCGTCCCGAAGGATCAGGTGGACCGACTGTTTCTCGAAAAGAGCTACTTCCTGGGCCCTGACAAGGGTGGCGAGCGAGCCTACCGATTGCTTGCCGAAGCTCTGAAGCAGACCGGTCGCGTGGCCGTGGGTCAGTACGCCGCGCGCGGCAAGCAATACCTCATTTCCGTGCGTCCCATGGAGGACGGGCTCGTGATGGAGCAGCTGCGCTACGGCAACGAGGTGCGCTCGATGGCCGAGGTCCCGATCCCGAAGGCGGACCTCAAGAAGCCCGAGCTACAGCTCGC
Organism: Gemmatimonadales bacterium; assembly: GCA_035604455.1. GTDB lineage: Bacteria > Gemmatimonadota > Gemmatimonadetes > Gemmatimonadales > GWC2-71-9 > AG25. Next base: position 42,843 of record DATNIM010000158.1, on the reverse strand, counting down.
GGTACAGCTCGTGGAGCAGGCCGGGTCGCCCGAGTTCCGGCCCGCCGCCTACGAGGACAACGTACGCAAGCGCGTCCTCGAGCAGATCCAGCAAAAGGTCGAAGGCCACGAGATCACCGAAGAGCCGCTCGAGGCGCCGAAGACCCAGATCATCGACCTCATGGAGGCCCTGAAAGCGAGCCTCAAGGCGAAGGGATCGGCGGGCGAGCGCAAGCCCGCGAAACGGGTGGAGGCCCGCGGGACGAAGGCCGAGGCGGCCCCGAAGCGGAAGGTCGGAGGCGCGCGCGGCTAGCGACGCTCGATGAAGGGGTATACGGCCCGAGACGTCGCCCGGCTGCTCGGATTGACCGTCGCGCAAGTGCGAGTGTTCGCCCGCGACGGTTTTCTTACGCCCGCGCGCGGTCCGCGCGGCGAGCTGCTGTTCTCGTTCCAAGACCTCGTGATCCTCCGCACCGCGAAGGCCCTCGTGGCGGCGCGAATCCCAACCGCACGCATCCGCGGCGCGCTCCGGCGCCTACGCGCCCAACTGCCGCGCGGCCGGTCGCTCGCCGAGCTGCGGATCGTGGCCGACGGCCACCGGATCGTCGTGAGCGACGGCACTGCCACCTGGACCCTCGACTCCGGCCAGATACAACTCGACTTCGCCGTGGCCGACCTCGCCACGCGCGCGGCCCCCCTCGCACGCCGGACGGCGCGAGCGGCCGTGGCCGTCGAAAACGAGCTCGGACCGAGCGACTGGTACGAGCTCGGGTTCGAGCTCGAAGCCGTGGCTCCCGCCGAAGCGCGGGACGCCTACCGCCGCGCGCTCGAGCTCGACGCCCACCACGCGAACGCCCATGTGAACCTCGGGCGGCTGCTCCATGAAGAGGGTCTGGTGAACGAAGCGGCTGCGCACTACCGGCTGGCGCTCGCGGCGGAACCCGACCACGCGACCGCCGCCTTCAACCTGGGGATCGCGCTCGAGGATCTAGGCGAGCCCGCGGGCGCGATCGACGCCTATCGGCGAGCCATCAGCGCCGACCCCAAACTCGCCGACGGGCACTACAACCTGGCCCGCCTGTATGAGCGAGCCGGCAAGAAAGCCGCGGCACTCCGCCATCTGTCTCTCTTCCGCCGGCTGACGGCCGCCGACCGACCGGTCGAGGGATGAACAGGAGGAGCCTCGCGTCAGGCGAGCAGCTCGGTGAACTGCTGGGCGAGCTTCGGGCCGATCCCCGCGTCTTCGTGTTTGAAGAGGACGAACGCGTCCCGCCAGGCCGACTCGAGACCCCGAACCGTTTTCGCCCACGTGCCGAGCTCCCGTTTCGAGTAGCCTTCGTCGCGCAAGCGGAAGTAGCCGAAGTCCGCAGTCTGCACGATCGGCGTCGTGGCGTCCTCCGTATCCGCGATGCACAAGGCGGCATTGCGCTCCCGGAGAAGCTCGTAGATGTCGTCGGCGAACCACGAGGCGTGTCGAAACTCGAACGCGCAGCGCAGGCCGGGGGGGACGAGCGGCAAGAGGTCGCGCAGTCGCTCAGGGGCCTTCTTGAAGTTGGGAGGCAGCTGAAAGAGGAGCGGCCCGAGCTTCAGGCCCAAACCCAGGGCCGTGTCGCAGAAGTAGGCAAGGGGCTTCTCGGCATACTGCAGCCGGAGCTCGTGGGTGATGCGCTTGGGCGCCTTCAGCACGAACGTGAAGTCCGGCGGCGTCACCTCGCTCCAGGCCGCGATGGTCTTCGCGTTCGGCATGCGGTAGAACGTGTAATTGATCTCAACCGTGGGGAGCCGCGCCGCGTAGTACGGGAGCATCTTCGCGGCCGCCAGCTTGGGTGGGTAGAAGGGGCCCTTCCACTCGGGGTAGTTGTAGCCAGAGGTGCCAACGAGCACGCGCACCGCGGTAATGTGACCTCCGCCGCTGAAACGCGGCAAGTGAAAGGACGACGTATGCGAATGGCCACCTTGGGGCTCGCCGTACTGGCGGCCCTTGCCGGGTGCGAGGGTGACTCGAGCACGGGCATCCTCGGCATCTCGACCAGCGGCTCGGGGAGCACGAAACTCGTGTTCAGCGTCGAGCCGAGCAGCGCGGCTGCCGGCATCAAGATCTCGCCCGCCCCCCAGGTCTCAGCCGAGACCTCGAGCGGCCTCGTCGACACCACGTTCGCGGGGGTCGTCACCATCGCCATCGGGACGAATCCCGCGAGCGGCACCCTGGCCGGGACGACATCGGTCGCCGCCACCGCCGGCGTGGCCACCTTTAACAACCTGAGCATCAACGCCGCCGGGACCGGGTACACGCTCACCGCGACGAGCTCACCCCTCACGTCCGCCGCGAGTTCGGCCTTCAACATCACGCCGTAGGCCGCCGCCCACTCGGTTAAGGCGTGACGCCCCGCGCCCGACGTTACTGTTAGGCGCATGCTCTCAAAGTCGAAGTTCGTCCAAGGCCTGCAGTGCCACAAACAGCTGTGGTGGCGCGTGCACGAGCCCGACGCGCCGGAGCTCGCCCTAGGACCGCCCGTTCGGCACCGCATAGACCAGGGAATCGAAGTGGGAACCGTAGCCCGCGGGTACGTGCCCGGCGGGGAGCTCATCGACCTCCCCCCCTACCAGCTGGATGCGAAGGTGAGCGCGACCCGCGAAGCCCTGGCCCGCGCGGCGAATCCGATCTACGAGGCCGCGTTCCGTGCCGCTGAGACGTACGCGCTGGTCGATGTGCTCGAGCAACGAGGCCCGGGACGGGGGTTTGGCATCATCGAGGTCAAGGCCACGAATCGGGTGAAGGAAGAGCACGTACCCGACGTGGCGCTACAGGTCTACGTCGCGCGTCGCGCGGGGCTGCACGTCGAACGGGCCGAGGTCATGCACCTGAATCCCGACTGCCGGTTTCCGGACCTCGGGAACCTCTTCGTGCGGGAAGACGTCACGGCCCAAGTGGAGACGAGGCTGCTCGACGTGCCCGGCGAGCTCCGCGGGCAGCTCGAGATGCTCGACGGGCCACTGCCCGAGGTGGCGATCGGCGACCACTGCAGCCGCCCGTACGAGTGCCCGTTCTACGCGCGCTGCTGGCGACTTCCCGCGCACCATGTGAGTACGCTCTATCGCATCGCCCGTCGGCAGGTCATGAGTTACGAGGCGCAGGGCTATCAGACACTGCGCGACCTCCCCACAGACCTCGAGCTCGGCGCCATTCACGCGCGCCAGGTGAAATCGGTGACGAGCGGCCAAATCGTCGTCGAGCCCGAGTTGACGAACGCCCTCGCCGAGTTTCAGAGCCCGCTCGCGTTCCTCGATTTCGAGACCGTGAGCCTTGCCATTCCGGCGTGGGATGGATGTCGCCCGTGGGAGATGGTGCCGGCGCAATTCAGCTGCCACGTGGAGGGGCGCGGCGGCCTCCGGCACCATGAGTGGATCGCCGAGGGCCCGGGCGACCCCCGCCCCGCCCTTGCCGAGCGTCTCGTCGAAGCGTGCGCGCGGGCGCGCTCGATCGTCGCCTACTATGCGAGCTTCGAGCGCGAGTGCGTCCGCCAGCTCGCCCGCGCCGTGCCGCACCTCGCGAGCGAGTTGCGCGCGATCGAGCGCAAGCTCGTCGACCTCCTCCCACTCGTGCGGAATCACGTCTACCACCCGGATTTCGGCGGCAGCTTCAGCATCAAGCGCGTGCTGCCGGCGCTCGTTCCGAGCCTATCGTATGACAACCTGGAGATCGGCGATGGCGAAACCGCGAGCGTGGAACTGCTCCGCCTGATGCGGGCGGCACCCGGCGAGCAGGAGGCGGCGAATCTCCGGGCTGCGCTCCTGGCCTACTGTGAGCGGGACAGCTGGGCGATGGTGAAGCTACTGGACCGGATGCGAAGGCTCGTCGGAGTGCAGCTCGAGCTGTTTTAGCCTACTTCGCTCGCTCGAGGTAAACGCCCTCGCGCGGATCGACGCGGACCCTTTCTCCCTCCGCGACAAAGTCGGGGACCTGCACCGTCATGCCGTTCGAGAGCTTGGCGGGCTTGGTGCTCGAGGTTTTCGTGGCCGTCCGCATGACGGGGGACGTCTCCACAACCTCCAGTTCGGTCACGGACGGGAGCTTGATCGCGATCGGCCGACCGTCGAGCCATTCGACCTGGATCAGCATTTCCGGCTGGAGCCAGGGGCCCGCTTCGGCGACCGTGTCGTCCGACAACGTGTGTTGCTCGTAGGTCTGTGTGTCCATGACGTTGACGCCTGCCGCGTCGCGGTAGAGCACCTGGAATTCCCGGGTATCCACGCGGGCTTCGTCCAGGAAATCCGTAGCACTCACACGGGTGTCGAACGTGTTTCCCGTGACCAGGTTCCGCAGCCGGAGCTGCACGAAGGCGCGCAGGTTCCCGGGAGTCCGGTGCGTGAACTCCATCACGCGAGACGGCTGGCCGTCGATCACGACCACGTGCCCGCGCCGAACGTCGGTGGCTTTCATAGCGGGCGGGAAGATAACCAGCGGGACCAGGGCAACAAAGGCGCGCGGCTTGACTCGGACGGGACGCCCGGGCACGATTCGCTCGGCTCGTCCCATGACCCCAGCCTCCCGGACCCGTTTCGTGTCACCCACCTGCTGCACGCCGCGACTGCACGGTCCCCTGCTCGGACTCGCGCTCGCGATCGTCACCGTGAGCAGGGTCCCGGCGCAAGCGCCGGACGTCGCCCCGCCAGCCGATCTGCAGGACAGCGCAGCCCGACGAGCGCACGGCCGAATTCGCCACTCCCCCGTGGTCGATGCCGCGGCCCGAGTCGCGCCGTCAGTGGTGAGTGTGAACGTGCTCAAGCGAGAGCGGGAAACACCCGAAGACCCGTTTGCGCAGTTTTTCATGCCGCCCGGCTACGAGCACGAGGTCGAGGCGTACGGGTCGGGGTTCATCATCTCGGCGGACGGTCTCGTCATCACGAACCAGCACGTGACGAACGGAGCGGAGCAAATCGTCGTCTCCACCCGAGACGGCACGGATTACCCCGCGACGGTGCTCGGCGAGGACCCCTCGAGCGACATCGCCGTGCTCAAGATCGCGGCCACGAACCTGCCGACGGCACCACTGGGCCGCAGCACGGACCTGCTCGTCGGCGAGGGCCTCGTGGCCATTGGCAATCCGTTCGCCTATCTACTCGGCAACACTGAGCCCTCCGTGACCTCGGGCGTGGTGAGCGCCGTGGGCCGGAACCTCATGCCGTCGGGCGACCAGCCCGGGGTCTACGTGGACATGATTCAAACCGACGCCGCCATCAATCCCGGCAACTCGGGCGGCCCCCTCGTCAACCTCGCCGGTGAGGTCGTGGGCGTGAACAGCTCCATTTTCACGCCATCGGGCGGCTCGGTCGGCGTCGGGTTCGCGATCCCCATCGAGCGCGCCGTGCGCGTGGCCGCGGAATTGCGGCGCTACGCCCACGTGCGCCGCCCGTGGGCCGGCTTGGACGTCGTGGGCGCCCAGGACTTACGCGACTGGAAGCGGTCGGGGGGCCTGCGGGTGACGGCGGTCGCGGCGGGCGGGCCAGCCGCGGACGCTGGCCTCGCAGCCGACGACGTGCTCCTCTCTGGCCGCGGGCGGTCGCTTCGGACCTTCCTCGACTGGGAAAGCCTGCTGCTCGACACGAGTCCCGGCGACACGCTCACGATCAGCTACCGCCGCGACGGGCGTACCGCGACCGCCCGCGTCGCACTGGTGGACCTGCCGACCTCGAGCGCCGAGAAAGTGGCGGTGCTCGGCGACATGAAGGTTATCACCGTCACCGCAGCCGTCCGCCAAGAGCGCGGGATCAAGGCCGAGCACGGCGCGTTGATCTACGAGCTTGGGAGCGACGCCGGCCAGGCGACCGGTCTCCAGACGGGAGACGTGATCTTCCAGATCAACCGCACGCAGATCATGACGGCAGCCGAACTGAAGCGCACGTTCGCCGCGACAGCGGGGCACAGCGCCGTCACGGTCTGGTTCGAGCGACGCGGGATGATCGGCCGCACGACCTTCTACGTGCAGTGACCACCCGCTGCGGGTGGGTCGGCTCCTCCCCTCTCATGATCGCCTACCACGACCGTGAGTGGGGCGTGCCCGTGCACCGCGACCGCACGCACTTCGAGTTCCTCGTGCTCGATGCGTTTCAGGCCGGCTTGTCGTGGGCGATCGTCCTGAACAAGCGCGAGTCCTTCCGGGCGGCCTTCGACGACTTCGACCCGGAGAAAATCGCGCGCTATCGCGCGCCAAAGCTCGCCCGGCTCTTGAAGGACCCCGGCATCATCCGCAACCGCCAGAAGGTGGCGGCTGCGGTCACGAACGCTCGGGCGTTTCTCGACTTGGTCGAACGTGAGGGGTCGTTCGATTCGTTCGTGTGGGGCTTTGTGGACGGCGTCCCACAGCGCAACGCCTGGAAACGCACGGGCCAGGTTCCGCCCCGGTCGCCAATCTCCGACCGCCTAAGCCAAGCCCTGAAGGCACAGGGATTTACGTTTGTGGGATCGACCATCTGTTACGCATACATGCAAGCAGCGGGTCTCATTAACGACCACTTGATGGACTGCTTTCGATATCGCCAGGTGGGTCGGCGTGCCGCCCGAGCCCGAGCATCCTGAGCGGCGGCGCGTGGCCACGAACTTCTGTGACAGCTGTCACGCCCGGTCGGCAGGAGGTCGGGTAGGATTCCGGCGGCGCGTGCAAGTAATCGCGACCGAAGCTGTCGAAACGTTCCAACGCATTGGGGCCCAAGAGCCCGGGAGTTAGTCGACATGGTCAGAAACCACCGCGTTGTTCTCGCAGGCGTGAGCATGGCTCTCCTCCTCACCGCCGCAGCATGCCAGCAGGGCCCGGACGCCGCCACGAAGGCGAAGCTGGCCGAACTGACGAAAGCGGCCACCGAACGCGATCGCCTGCTTTCCGATGTGGCGCAGAACGACCGCATGATGAGCGAGATCAGTTCTGCGCTCGCGCACGTGCACATTCCGCGCGGCAAGGTGAAGACAACCGCGGAATCCCCCTTGGGCGCGTCGCGAGACAGCATGGTGCAGGAAATCAGCTACGTCACGGCCCGGGTCAACGAGGCCGAGCACAAGCTGCACGAGAGCGAGCAGAAGATCGCCTCGCTCACCTCCCTCTCGGACAGCCTGCGGCACACGCTCGAGGCGACCGTCGCAAACTATGACAGCGTGATCAGTCAGGAGAAGGTGACGCTCGCCGCCATGTCGGCGCGCCTCGATTCGCTCACGGCCGAGAACGGGCAGCTCCTCTCGGCGAATGGGGCCCTGACCGATACCACGAGGATGCTCAAGCTCCAGAACAACACGGTGTACTATATCGTCGGGACGAAAGCCGACCTGGTGCGCCGCGGCATCATCCGCGAGGTGGGCGGCAGCCGGTTCCCGCTCCTGTTCGCCAAGGTCGGCGCCACGCTCGTCCCCTCGCGTGCGCTCGACCCCAAGGACTTCACGGCGATCAACAAGCGCGAAGTGACGGAGATCCCCTTGTCGTCAGATCGCACCTACCGGATCGCGTCGCTCCAAGACGTGGACGGCCTGGCGACGCCGGTGTCGGACAACCGGGTGAGCGGGACGCTACGGATCGGCAATCCTGACAGGTTCTGGTCGGGCTCGAAGTTCCTGATCCTCGTCCAGGGCTGAACCCGAGGGTTCCACCCAGAGCTGAACCCAGGGCTCCCCGGTCCCTGTTGGGAGCGGGGAGCCCTTCCTTCTTCAATGCGGCCTCAGCGCACCCGCCCCAGGCGGTCGCTCGGCCACTCGACCACCGTGATCGGGCGCTCGAGCACGCGCGTGCCCACGCGCAGGTGCACGACGTAGGCGCCCGGCAGGGCTTGCTTTAAGTCCGCAGGATCCGTGGGTCCGCCCTTTTCCCGGGGCCGCGGCCGGTCGCGTGAGAGGTCCCACGTCACCGACTGGAGCCCCGCGTACCCTGGCCCCGTGAGCTGCTTCACCGTGTCGCCCGCGGCAGTGGTGATGACGAGCTTCACAGCGTCGGCCTGTGCCTCGCGCAGGTAGTAGCTCACGACGGCGCCCTTCGGGGGATTCGGAGCGATGAACGGCCGCGTGCCGAAATCAGGATAGGTGTCGCTCCGACGATACTGGAAGGCGGCTGGCACCGCGAAAAGGTGAGCGTTCTCGGTGAACAGCGTATCGGACGCCTCTTCGATCGGCCCAACGGGGGCCACCCAGAGACCTCGCCCGTGCGTCGCCAGCGCGAGCTCACGGGTCGCGTAGGACATCGCGATGGCTTCGACGGGCGCCGGTGGCAGGTCCTTGCCGAAGCGGCGCCAATGGTCGCCGCCATCGACTGTGGCGTACAACCCGGTCGCCGTGCCGAGCCACGCGACCCGGGGGTTCACCGGATCCTCTAAGATCGACAGGCTGCCGCCGTCCGGCGCGAGACCCGTGGTCCGCGCGGTCCACGTTTGGCCGAAGTCCTCGGTCCGGTAGACGAAGGGGCGGTAGTCATCCAGCGTGTGGCAGTCGAGGACCACCCAGGCACGGCTCACCAGGTGGCGCGACGCCGCGATCGCGGCCACGACGCACGACTTGGGGGCCTCGGACGGGAACCTTGCAGTGAGGTTCGCCCACGTCTTGCCGCCGTCCCGCGTGAGCCACAGCAGGCCGTCGTCGCTGCCGGTCCACAGGACGCCCGCCGAGTCGGGGCTTTCGGCGATCGCGAAGATCGCGTGGTAGGACGTGTGCCCCGCCTCGGGCGCCGGGTGCTCGCGGTCGGCCCGCGTCATGTCGGGACCGAGCACCTCCCAGTCGTCCCCCCCGTGCGTCAGCCGGATCAGATGGTTCGCACCAGCGTAGAGGACGGTCGGATCATGACTCGACAAGAGCAGTGGCGTCGTCCACCCCCAGGTGAAGGGGTAGCCTGAGTCGCGCCCCGCATCCAAGGCCATCGGCGTGATGTCGTCGCGTTTCCAGGTCCGCAGGTCCATGCGCGAGAGGTGCCCGTACTGCCATCCCGAGTAGATCGTATACGGGTCGTGCGGCGGGATCTGCACCCACATACCGTCGCCACCGTTCACGGGATACCAGTCGGCATCGGTGATGCCTAGGGTGTCACGGGTGCGGCTCGGACCGCACCAGATCCCGTTGTCCTGAAGGCCGCCGCACACCTGGTAGGGCGCCACCGAGCTATCGACGATCACGCTGTAGAACTGCCCCACGGGGAGCGCCATGTGCTCCCAGGCCCGCGCGCTGTCGCGGGTGATGTAGACGCCGCCGTCGTTGCCGAGCACGAGTTCGGCGGGATCCGCCGGATTGATCCACAACGCGTGATTGTCGACGTGTACGCGGGGGAGCGAGTCGGGCGCGAACGTCTTCGCGCCGTCCTTGCTTTCGAGGAGCGGGGACGCGGCCACGAACACGTGCTCTGAGTTCGTGGGGTCGACGCGGATCTCGTCGTAGTAATAGTGCGGGACCGCCTGGAGGTCGTTCACCTGCGTCCAGGACGCCCCCGCGTCGTTCGAGCGGAAGACGCCGCCATAGCGCCCCGCGAGGGGATCGGTGATTCCCTGATCGACCTGGATCATGGCATAGACCACGCGCGGATCTTGGGCCGAGATGGCCAGGCCGATGCGGCCCATGTTGGCGGCGGGCAGGCCGTTCGAGAGCTTGGGATCGGTGAGGCGGGTCCACGTGGCGCCTCCATCGGTCGTCTTGTAGATCCCGCTCCCCGCGCCGACCCCCTGCATGTGCGAGCCTCCCCAGCGCAGCCGGTGCCACGCGGCGGCGTAGAGGATGGCCGGGTTCTTGGGATCCATGACGAGATCGACGAAGCCCGTGGTGTCGTCGACGAACAGCAGGTTGCGCCACGTCTTGCCGCCGTCGGTCGTCTGATAGATGCCGCGCTCGGGGTTCGGCCCCCACAGATGCCCGAGTACCGCGACGTAGACGATGTCGGGATTGCGCGGATGGATGACGATGCGGCCGATCGAGCGGGTGGCGCCGAGACCCATGTTCGACCAGGTCTTGCCGCCGTCGGTCGAGCGGTATACGCCGTCGCCCCACCACTGGGACCGGAGACTGTTCCGCTCTCCGGTGCCTACCCAGACGATCTGCGGATCGGATGGCGCCACGGCCACGTCGCCGATCGTCTGCACGCCAAAGCCCGCGGAGACCGACTGCCACGTCATTCCGCCGTTTGCCGTTTTCCAGACGCCGCCCCCGGCGGCACCCACATAGAAGGTCTTCGGCGCGGGACCGGGCGGCCCCGCGACGGCGATCGCCGTGACCCGGCCACTGTAGGCGGCGGGCCCCAGATTCCGGAAGGGGAACGCCCCAAGGAAGCGCGCGAGCGAGTCGCGCCGGACGGTATCCGTCTGTTGGCCCGCAAGCGGAAGGCCGACGAAGACCGAGACAAGAAGACACCACACCATTCGCGATCGCGAGCTGTGTAAGCGCATGGCCTACCCTCGAGTCCACGGGCAGCGTGCACAGGGGGCGACGGCCGCCCTCAAGTCCCCTTGAGGCCCGCTTATCTTACGTCACTCACACGGAGAGTCCATGGCAGAGCTGCGCAGCCGCGCGATCACCCAGGGCGTGGAGCGGGCCCCGAACCGGGCCATGCTCCGCGCCGTAGGGTTCGGCGACCGCGATTTCGACAAGCCGATCGTCGGGGTCGCCAACGCCTACAGCACCATCACGCCGTGCAACATGGGACTCGACGGGTTGGCGCGCCGGGCCGAGGCGGCGCTGCGGACCGAGGGCGTGATGCCGCAGATCTTCGGCACGATCACGGTGAGCGACGGGATTTCGATGGGCACGGAGGGGATGAAGTATTCGCTTGTGTCCCGCGAGGTGATCGCCGACTCGATTGAGACCGCGTGCAACGCGCAGGCGATGGACGCGCTGCTCGCGGTAGGGGGCTGCGACAAGAACATGCCGGGCGCGATGATCGCGATCGCGCGCATGAACATCCCCGCGATCTTCGTCTACGGCGGCACCATCAAGCCCGGTCACTGGCACGGCCGCGACCTCACCATCGTGAGCGTCTTCGAGGCCGTGGGCGAATTCAGCGCCCACAAGATCGACCAATCCGAGCTGGATGCGATCGAGCGCCACGCCTGCCCGGGCGCGGGGTCCTGCGGCGGCATGTACACGGCGAACACCATGTCTTCGGTATTCGAGGCGATGGGGATGAGCCTGCCCGGGTCCTCGACGATGGCTGCGGAAGACGCGGAGAAGACGGAGAGCGCCGCACGGTCGGCCAAGACCCTCGTCGAGGCGCTGCGGCGCGAGCTGCGCCCACGCCAGATCCTGACGCGCGCGGCCTTCGAAAACGCCATCGCCGTGACGATGGCCGTCGGCGGCTCGACCAACGCCGTGCTCCATCTGCTCGCCATCGCCCACGCCGCCGGCGTGCCCCTCACGCTTGCCGACTTCGAGGCGTTGCGGCCCCGAGTGCCGGTGCTGTGCGACCTCAAACCCTCGGGCCGCTTCGTGGCGACCGACCTGCACCGCGCGGGCGGGATCCCGCAGGTGATGAAGATCCTGCTCGCCCACGGCGTGCTGCACGGCGAGGCGCTCTCCGTCACCGGACAGACGATCGCCGAGCAATTGCAGACCGTCCCCGACACCCCGCCTGCAAACCAAGAAGTCATCCGGCCCTGGGACCGGCCGCTCTATCCCGAGGGCCACCTCGCCGTCCTCCGGGGCAACCTCGCCACCGAAGGGAGCGTGGCGAAGGTGAGCGGGGTGGCACGTCGGCGCCTGACCGGGCCGGCGCGGGTGTTCGAGTCCGAGGAGGCGTCGCTTGAGGCGATCCTCGCCGGCCGGATCCGGTCGGGCGACGTGCTGGTCATCCGGTCCGAGGGGCCACGTGGCGGGCCCGGCATGCGGGAGATGCTCTCGCCTACCGCCGCCATCGTGGGCGCGGGTCTCGGCGACGCGGTGGGTCTCATCACCGACGGACGGTTCTCAGGTGGCACCCATGGTCTCGTAGTGGGCCACGTGGCGCCCGAGGCCGCGGTGGGCGGTACGATCGCCCTCGTGAACGAGGGAGACCCGATTACGATCGATGCGGAGCGCGGACGCCTCGAGCTCAACGTGAGCGAGGCCGAGCTCGCGCGGCGGCGGGCGGCGTGGTCCCCGCCCGCTCCCCGCTATACGTCAGGCGTGCTTGGGAAGTACGCGAAGGTCGTCTCGAGCGCGAGCCTCGGGGCTGTGACCGACCTCTGACCCCGCGACGAGGGCCGCGATTCGCTCGCCCACTTCGCTCGTTCCAAGCGACGGCTTCCCCGGCGCGGCGATATCGCGAGTGCGCACACCCGAGTCGAGGGCAGTCCGAATAGCGTCGTCCACCGCGTCGGCCGCGGCGGCGTGCTTCAGCCCATAGCGCAGGAGCATCCCCGCGGATGCGATCGCGCCGATCGGGTTCGCGATCCCCTGACCGGCGATCCCCGGTGCGGATCCATGGATCGGTTCGTAGAGGCCGGGGCCCGTGCCGAGCGACGCCGAGGGCAGCATCCCGAGCGATCCCACCAGCACCGCCGCCTCGTCGCTCAGGATGTCACCGAACATGTTCTCGGTCAGCACGACGTCGAGGCTCGCCGGATCCGCCACGAGACGCATCGCCGCGTAGTCCACGTAGAGATGCTCGAGTCGAACGTCCGCATATTCACGGCCCACGCGCGAGACCGTGTCCCGCCAGAGCTGCGACACCTCGAGCACGTTCGCCTTGTCGACCGACGTCACGAGACCGCGGCGCTTGCGCGCCGCATCGAATGCCACGCGCGCCACCCGCTCCACCTCCGCCACCGAATACCGTAGGGTGTTCACCGCGTCGACCGCAGTCCTACCGCGCGGCTCCCCGTAGTACAGGCCGCCCGTCAGCTCGCGGACGATCAAGAGGTCCACGCCATGCAGGCGCTCGGGTCGCAAGGGGGAGCGGTCTAGGAGGGCGGGGTGGATCGCCACGGGCCTGAGGTTCGCGAAGACGCCGAGCAGCGCGCGCAGGGCGAGGAGCCCGGTCTCGGGCTTGCGCTCGCGCGGCGCATTGTCGAGCGACGGGTCGCCCACGGCCCCGAGCAACACGGCGTCCGCCCGCTCGACCGCGGCGCGGGTGTCGGGCGGCAAGGGACTGCCCGTCAACGCCACGGCCGCGGCACCGATCGGGTAGTGCGCCAGCATGAGCTCCAGGCCGAACCGCCGGGCCGCCGCGGCGAGCACGCGCTCGGCCTCGGCCGTCACCTCCCGGCCGATCCCATCGCCCGGGAGGACGACGACGGAAAACGCGGTCACGCCGAGATGGCGGCGGCGATGGCGCGGCGGCGCTCGAAGGCGGCGATCCGCTCCTCGTCGAGCAGGGTGCGCCCGATTTCGTCCAGGCCGCGGAGGAGCATGAACCGCCGGTAGGGCTCGAGGTGGAAAGCAGCCTTGAAGCCCTGGTCGTCCTCGACGGATTCCCCTTCAAGATCGACGGTCAAGCGATAAGCACCCCGCCCGGCGGCACACCGCCGCGTGATCTCCGCGACGGCCGCCGCCGGCAACGCCACAGGCAACAGGCCGTTCTGGCAGCAGTTGGCGAAGAAGATGTCCGCGAACGACGGCGCGATCACCACTTTGAACCCGGCGTCCGCGAGAGCCCAGGCCGCGTGCTCGCGGGAAGAGCCGCAGCCGAAGTTGGCGCCGGCCACAAGGATGCTCGCACCGGCCGCCGTGGGCTGGTTGAGCTCGAAGTCCGGGTTCGGGCTGCCGTCGGCGCGGTAGCGCCAGTCGAAGAAGAGCGCGGGCCCCAAGCCGGTGCGCTCAACCCCCTTCAGGAATTGTTTGGGAATGATCTGGTCGGTGTCGACGTTCTCGCGCGGGAGGGCGACGGCCTTCCCCACGTGCCGGACGAAGGACTCCATCAGGACGCCATCTCGAGCGACGGCGGCGCGGGCAGATCGGCCTGCGACCACCCGCGCACGTCGACCAGCTTGCCCGCAACTGCGGCGGCGGCGGCCATCGCGGGGCTCATGAGGTGCGTCCGGCCACCCCGGCCCTGGCGGCCCTCGAAATTCCGGTTTGACGTCGACGCACAGCGTTCGCCGCTTTGCAGCGTGTCGGGATTCATGCCCAAACACATCGAGCACCCGGCGTGTCGCCACTCGAACCCAGCCTCCCGGAACACGTGATCCAGGCCCTCGCGCTCGGCTTGGCGTCGCACGCGCTCAGATCCCGGCACGACCATCGCCCGCACCGTGGACGCCACCCGGCGGCCCCGCACGACGCGGGCGGCCGCGCGCAGGTCCTCGATCCGTGCGTTCGTGCACGAACCCAGAAACACGCGGTCCACGGCCAGGCCCTCGAGCGCGGTGCCGGCCGAGAGGCCCATGTACTCAAGCGCTCGGGCGGCGGCCTGCCGCTCGGACTCCGTCGGAAGCGAGGCCGGATCGGGGACCCGCCCCGTGATGTCCGTGACCATGCCCGGGCTCGTTCCCCAAGTCACCTGAGGAGCGAGCCGGCCAGCGTCGATCGTGACCCGGCTGTCGTAGGCCGCACCGGGGTCGGTGCGCAGCGCCCGCCACTCGCCCGTCGCCCGCGTCCAGGCCGCGCCCTTCGGCGCCCGCTCGCGACCCTGGAGGTAGGCGAACGTGGTGTCGTCGGGCGCAATCATTCCCGCCCGCGCGCCCGCTTCTATCGACATGTTGCACACGGTCATCCGCTCTTCCATTGAAAGGCGGCGGATAGGCTCGCCCGTGTACTCGATCACGTGGCCCGTGGCCCCGGCCGTCCCGATTTGCCCGATGAACCCAAGCACGACGTCCTTGGCCGTGACGCCGGGAGCGAGCGCGCCCGTGAAGTGGGCCTCGAGCGTCCGCGGCTTGGTCATGACGAGGCACTGAGTGGCGAGCACGTGCTCCACTTCGCTCGTGCCGATGCCGAACGCCAATGCCCCGAAGGCGCCGTGGGTGGAGGTGTGGGAGTCGCCGCAGACGATCACGAACCCGGGTTGAGTGGCGCCGAGCTCGGGGCCGATCACGTGCACGATCCCCTGGTTCGGCGACCCCAGGTCGAAGAGTTCCACGCCGAAGGCACGCGCGTTGGTCGACAACGCCTCGAGCTGCTTCGCGGAGATCGGGTCCTTGACCGGGAGGCTCCGGTCGTCCGTGGGGACGTTGTGATCGACCGTGGCCAGCGTGAGATCGGGCCGGCGAACGGTGCGGCCGGTGCGCCGCAGGCCTGCGAAGGCCTGCGGCGAGGTCACCTCGTGGACGAGGTGCAGATCGACGTACAAGAGCGCCGGCCCTTCGGGCAGGCGATGCACGACGTGCGTGTCCCAAACCTTCTCGAACAGCGTCCGGGCGGTCATCGCGCCGCGGCGGCCGGCGCCTGCGCGCGTTCGGACGGCGCGGCCGCGCGGGCCTTGCCTTCCTCGGTCCAGGGCATCATCGCGCGGAGCTTCGCCCCAACCCGCTCGATCAACTGCTCCTTCTCGCTCCGCCGCATGGCCAGGAAGCGGTGGCCCCCCTCCCTGCTTTCGCGGATCCATTCACGCGCAAAACTGCCGCTCTGGATCTCGGAGAGAATCTCCGCCATGGCCTCGCGGACCTCGTCGGTGATGATCCGCGGTCCGCGGGTGTAGTCCCCGTACTCGGCGGTGTCGCTCACCGAGTACCGCATGAAGCTGAGCCCTCCGCGGTACATCAGATCGACGATCAACTTGAGCTCGTGAAGACATTCGAAGTAGGCGAGCTCGGGGGCGTAGCCCGCGTCCACCAGGGTGTCAAAACCGGCCTTGACGAGAGCCGACACGCCGCCGCAGAGCACCGCCTGCTCTCCGAACAGGTCCGTCTCCGTCTCCTCGCGGAACGTGGTTTCGAGCACGCCCGCCCGCGTGGAGCCGATGCCGCTCGCGTAGGCGAGCGCGTCGGCGAGCGCGTGTCCGCTCGGGTCCTGGTGCACGGCGACGAGCGCGGGAACGCCGCGGCCCGCCTGGAATTCGCTCCGGACGAGATGGCCGGGGGATTTGGGCGCGATCATCGAGACATCGATCGTCGCCGGGGGCTGGATTTCCTTGAAGTGGATATTGAAGCCGTGCGCGAACATCAGAGTCTTGCCCGGCCGCAGGCCCGCGACGATCGCCGAGTCGTAGACCGTCCGACCCTCCTGATCGGGGACGAGCATCATGATGATGTCGGCGCTCGCCGCCGCATCCGCCACGGGCCGGACGTCGAGCCCTTCGGCGGCCGCGCGCTGCCAGGACCCTCCGCCCGGCCGGAGCCCGACGACCACGCGGGCACCTGAGTCCCGCAGGTTCAGCGCGTGGGCGTGCCCCTGGCTCCCGTAGCCGATGATCGCGATGACGCGCCCGTTAAGGCGCCGCCGGTCCGCGTCGCTGTCGTAGAACGCCCGCACCCCCGCTGCACTCATAGGACTGCCTCCGAAGGAGAATGGGTGAGAACAGGCCGTGAGCGGGGGGCGCGACGGAGCAGCGCTCCGCTTCGGGCGAGCTCGAGCACCCCGAAGGGCTCGAGCGCGCGCACGAGCGCGGCCGCATCCTGCCCGCAGCCCACGGCGATCACGGTCTCAGGACCTTCGTCCACGACCGATGCCTGGTAGTCGGACAAGACGGCGAGCACGGCCGCCCGCTCGTGGGCCCTGGCGTTCACCTTGACGAGCGTCACTCCCCCGGCGACCGCCTCGGCGGATGTGAACACGGCCGCATGTCGCACGCCGTGCGTTTTCTCGAGCTGGCGAAGGAGGCGCTCGGCGTTCGCTTCGTCGGCCTGCACGAAGAACGTGAGCCGCAGGGCGCCGGCCCGCTCGCTTGGACCGACCCCGAACTCCTTCGTCTCCAGGTTGCGCCGCCGCACGACGCCGATCACCCGATTGAACGTCAGGATCTCGTCGTCGAACAGCACGCTCACCGCGTAGAACGCCGCTGGCACGCTCAGGCGGCCGGTGCCCCGGCCGGCCGCGCCTCGATGGGCTCAGAGAGCGAGCCACCCGGCGGGATCATGGGGTACACATTCGCTTCCTGCGCGATCACGAACTCCACGAGCGCTGGTCCGGGCTCCGCGTTGGCGCGCGACACGACGTCGCCGAGCTGTCCCCGGTCCGTCACGCGCCAGCCCGGAATGCCGTAGGCGTCAGCCAGCTTCACGTAGTCGGGGCTCCAGATCGGGGTGGACGAATAGCGCTTCTCGTGGAAAAACTGCTGCCACTGGCGCACCATCCCCAGGTAGCCGTTGTTGAAAATGGCCATCTTCACCGACAAACCTTCCTGCACCATCGTCGCCATCTCGGCCATGTTCATCTGGAACCCGCCGTCACCCGAGATGGCCCACACGAGCTCGCCGGGCCGCGCGAGATGCACGCCCATCGCCGCGGGAACGGCGAACCCCATCGTGCCGAGCCCGCCCGAGGTGATGTGCGTGTTGGCGCGCCGATAGGGGTAGTGCTTGGCCACCCACATCTGGTGCTGCCCCACGTCGGTGACGATGGTGCACTCGCCCCCCGTCGTCTCGTGGATGGCGCCGAGAATTGCCTCGGGCGAGAGATCCCCGCTGAAGGATTCGACCTTGGGTCGGGCGAAGCCTTGAATCTCCGCGAGCCACGGCCCGCAACGCCGCGGCGCCACGGCCGCGACGAGCTGGCGGGTGAGCTCCCGGGCGTCGCCCACGATGCCCACGGCCACCGGCACGTTCTTCCCGATCTCCGCGCGATCGAGCTCGAGGTGGATGATCTTCGCCCGGGGCGCGAAGCCGGCCACGTTGCCCGTGACGCGATCGTCGAAACGCAGGCCGATCCCGACGATGACGTCGGCGTGCTGGATCGCGCGGTTCACGTGCACCTCGCCGTGCATCCCCGGCATGCCGAGGTGCAGCGGGTGCGACTCGGGGAACGCGCTGATCCCCAGTAGCGTCGTGATCACGGGCATGCCGGTCTTCTCGGCCAAGGCGCGCACTTCGGCGTAGGCGCCGCTCAGGATCACGCCGTGTCCGATCATGACCAGCGGCCGCTCGGCGGCGGCGATGAGCTTGGCCGCCTGGGCGATGCCGTCCGCGGCGTCGGCGGGCGAGGCCGGCCGGGGCG
The DNA here is from genome assembly GCA_035604455.1 of Gemmatimonadales bacterium. Lineage (GTDB taxonomy): Bacteria > Gemmatimonadota > Gemmatimonadetes > Gemmatimonadales > GWC2-71-9 > AG25. The sequence continues at coordinate 24,854 of DATNIM010000158.1, read as the reverse complement.
CGCTGGCGGGCGGCGTGTACGGGGCCTTCTGGTTCTGCACGTCCTTCGGCACGTCGACCAGCACGGGCCCGGGCCGGCCCTCCTGTGCCACGGCGATGGCCGTCCGCATGATGTCGGCCAGCTCGGAGATGTCCTGCACGAGATGGCTGTACTTCGTGATCGGCAGGGTGAGACCGATGACGTCGGTCTCCTGAAAAGCGTCGCGGCCGATCATGGACCGGCCGACCTGGCCGGTGATCGCAAGGACCGGCGAGGAGTCCATGTGGGCCGTGGCAATGCCCGTGACGAGGTTCGTCGCCCCCGGGCCTGACGTCGCGACAGCGACGCCGACGCGCCCGCTCGCGCGGGCGTAGCCGTCGGCCGCGTGGGCGGCCGCCTGCTCGTGCCGGACGAGGATGTGCCGCAGGCCCGGGTATTCGGGGAGCGCGTGGTAGAACGGCATGATCGCGCCGCCCGGGTAGCCGAAGATCACGTCGATCCCGGCCGCGGCGAGCTCGCGGCACATGATTTGGGCGCCCGTCAGGATCTCGGTCATCGCCACAACTCCTGGGGAATGCGTCCGCCCGGCACGCTTACACCCCCCACAAATACACGTTGTTGAGAGAATGGTCCTCGAGCCGGTCGGCGAAGCTCGCCTTGTTCAGCGCGTGCACCATCGCCCTGGCACTCGCTTCCACGACATCGGTCGAGGCCCCGTGGCCGGTGAGCGTCTTGCCGTCGACCCGCGCCTGCAGGAATACGTGCCCGACGCTGTCGCGGCCTGGCGTCACCGACTGCAGCGACAGGTTCAAGACCTCGATCTGGCGCTCGACGATCGAGCTGATGGCCGCGAACGCCGCGGCGATCGGGCCGTTCCCCGTCCCAGTGGCGCTGCGCTCGCGCATCCACGGGCCCGTGAGACTGAGCTCCGCCGAGGCCGAGACGGTGCCGCACAACACGCGCAGGTGCACGAGCTGATACGACTCGGGCGCGTCGTGAAAGCTCTCGTGCAGGAGCGCAAGCAGGTCCTCGTCCAGGATTTCCTGCTTGCGGTCGGCGAGGGTGGTGAACTCCCGGTACAGCCACTCGAGCGTCGGCTCGTCCAGCTCGTAGCCGAGCTCGCGGTAGCGGCGCTCGAGCGCGTGCCGCCCCGAATGCTTGCCGAGGACGAGTGTGGACCGCGGCACGCCGACGGTTTCGGGGCGGATGATCTCGTACGTCAGACCGTTCTGCATCACGCCGTGCTGGTGGATGCCGGCCTCATGGGCGAAGGCGTTGCGGCCGACGATCGCCTTGTTCGGCTGGGGGAACGCCCCGGTGATGTGCGACAGGAGCTGGCTCGTGCGGAAAATCTCGCGCGTATTGATCGCGCACTCGAACCCCACCGACTGCGGCCGCACGTGACTCGCCATGACGATCTCTTCCAACGCCGCGTTCCCGGCCCGCTCGCCGATGCCGTTCACCGTGCATTCGAGCTGCCGCGCCCCACCTTCGATGGCCGCGAGGGAATTCGCGACGGCGAGGCCCAGATCGTCGTGACAGTGGGCGCTGAATACGGCGCGGTCGCTGTTCGGCACACGTTCGCGGACGGTGCGGAACATGGCCGTGTATTCGGCCGGCATCGCGTACCCCACGGTGTCCGGCAAGTTGATCGTCGTGGCTCCGGCTTCGATCGCGACCTCCACGATGCGGCAGAGGAAATCGAGATCCGAGCGGCTCGCGTCCTCGGCCGAGAACTCGACGTCGTTGGTGTAGCGCCGCGCACGTTCGACCGCCGCCCGAGCCCGATCGACGCACTCGTCCTGTCCGATCCGGAGCTTGTGCTGCAGGTGAATATCCGACGTGGCGATGAAGACATGGATCCGCGAGCGCTCGGCCGGCCGCAGAGCTTCGCCCGCGAGGTCGATATCGCGGTCGTGACAACGGGCGAGTGCCGCGATCACCGGGCGCCGAATCTCCTGCGCCACGCTCCGCACCCCCCGGAAGTCTCCGTCGGACGCCGCCGGAAATCCCGTCTCGATCACGTCGACCCCGAGCACGTCGAGTTGGCGGGCGAGGCGCAGCTTCTCTTCAGGCGTCATCGAGTTGCCGGGCGCCTGCTCGCCATCCCGCAAAGTCGTGTCGAAAATGACGACGTGTCGGTCCATAACGTGTCAGCTCCTTGTGCCGGTCGTCCGGCGTGCTCAGACAGAAAACGCCGCGGGCTGGTCTGGTCCGCGGCGTTGGGGGCTTAGGTGCGTCTTCGAGAGTTCAGCGACTCATGGTGCTCCGGTCGCGCGCGCCGCGGGGTGCCCCTGGGACGTAAGTCCCAGCAGCAGACTAAGCAGCAGCAGACTAAGGCTCGCGAGCGCGATCACCGAAGCGATGTCCCCTCTAAGTGTTGAGGCGTGCCGGTATCGCCGCACGCCACCGGGGACGAGGTTACCCGAAAAGCCCCAACCATGTCAACCCCGTTTCAGGGTTGGCCACAGGCGCCCCCCTGAAGCGGTGGAGGGCCGCGGCGCCTGATGCTTGACGCTGCTTTCACGGCCCCCCTAACTTAGTGTGCCATCGACTGCTTACGCCCCCGGGCGTTGCCCCGGGGCCTTTTTTTTGCGGGCGGCTCATGAGCGCCACCATCACCGTGCGGGTCCCGGGCTCGACCGCGAACCTCGGGTCGGGCTTTGACTGCGTGGGAATCGCCGTGAACCGCTGGGTGGGGCTCTCGGTCCGCCGGGCGTCTGGCGGGGCGCTGGAGATCGAGCGGCGCGGGGCGCTCGCCGCCGTGCGGGTGCGACCCGAGGATGATCTGGTCCACCGAGGGTTCGCGCGGGCGTGCCGGGCGGGCGGGCTCGAGCCGCCCGGCGTGGCTATGGAGGCGACGTCCGACATTCCGGTCGGCCGGGGCCTCGGCAGCTCGGCCGCCGCGATCGTGGCGGGGGCCGTGGCGGCCCGCGCGCTCTGCGATCTGCCGCTCGAGGACCAGGCGTTGCTCGCCCTCTGCGCCGAGCTCGAGGGCCATCCAGACAACGTCGCGCCTTCGATGCGCGGCGGCGCCGTGCTCGCCCTCAGGGCGCCGGCGGGCGGCCTCGTGGTCGCAGCGTTGGCCGTGCACGCGTCGCTCGAGCTCGTGTTCGCGGTTCCCGATTTCACGCTCGCTACGGAGCGCGCCCGCGCCGTGCTGCCCGCGAACGTGCCGCACCGCACGGCCGTGACCGCCGCCGCGCGGAGCGCGGCGCTCGTGCTCGGCCTCGCCCAAGGCGATCGAGAGCTACTCGAGGCGGGCCTCGACGATGTCCTTCACGTGCCGTACCGCAGGGCTTTGGTTCGCGGATACGACGCGGTGACCACTGCCGCGAGAGGCGCCGGAGCGTTCGGCGCGACGCTCTCGGGCTCCGGTTCGACGCTCGTCGCCGTGGCGCCGGCAGCGTGCGGCGCGGCCGTCGAAGCCGCGATGACTGGAGCGTGGCGCGCCGAAGGCGTGACCGTGGAGAGCTTCCGCCTGGCACGCCCGGTCGGCGGGTACGAGGTGTCCTGAAATGGCCCGCACACTCGAGATCTACAAATTCGGCGGCGCGTCGGTGGCTGACGCGACGGCTATCAGCCGCGCGGTCTCGATCATCAAGGCCCAGCGCGGCCCTCTCGTCGTCGTGGTCTCGGCCATGGCACACGTCACGGACGCGCTGCTTGAGATCGCAGCACAGGCGGTGCGCGGCGAGGCCGACGCCGTGCGAGCGGGTACGGCAGCCCTCCGCGAGCGACACATCGCCGCCGCGCGCGCCCTGCTCGGCCGCGGCTCGCGCCGCGAAGCAATCGATGGGATCGACGAGGAATTCGGCGAGCTCGAGCGGATCGCGGCCAGCCTCGTGATCGTGGGCGAACTCACGGCCCGCACGAGCGACTACTTGGTCGCTCGAGGCGAACGCCTGAGCGCCCGGCTGCTCGCCGCCGGGCTCGAAGATTCGGGCGTCAAAACGGCACTCATCAACGCGCTCGACGTCATCCGATCGGACGCGAGCTTCGGGCACGCGTCCCCGAACCTCGCGGCGACGCGGCGGCTGGCGCGCCGGGTGCTCGCGCCGCTTCTCAAGCGGGGCGTCGTCCCAGTGGTCCCGGGCTTTCTCGCCGCTACTCCGGACGGCCAACTCGCGACGCTCGGCCGCGGCGGGTCGGACCTCACCGCAACCCTCCTCGGGCGCGCGCTCGGCGCCCGGCAGGTCTCGCTCTGGAAGGACGTGCCCGGCCTCCTCACGGCGGACCCGCGCGTCGTGCCGGACGCGCGCGTCATTCCGCAGCTGCACCAGCGCGAGGCAGCAGAGCTCGCCTACTACGGGGCGAAGGTGCTGCACCCGCGCGCGCTCATCCCCGTCGCGGGCACGAGCCTCGCGATCTGGATCCGCCCCTTCGCCGACCCGAGCGCAGCAGGCACCGAGATCTCGCGGCGGCGCACACTGCGCGCCCACCCCGTGAAGGCGCTCTCGGCTGTCAGCGGCCAGGCCCTGCTCACGCTCACGGGCAACGGGATGCTCGGGATTCCCGGCATTGCGGCCCGCACGTTCGCGGCGGTGTTCGAGGAGGGGGTGTCGGTCTCTCTCATCAGCCAGGCATCATCCGAGCACTCGATCTGCTTCAGCGTGCCCGAGGGGAGCGCCGCCCGGGCGCGCGCGGGTCTCGAGCGGGCGTTCCGCGACGAGATTGCCCGCGGCGAGATCGACGGCGTCGAAGTGCGCGCGGGCGTGGCCACGTTCGCGGTCGTTGGCCTCGGCATGGCAGGCACGCCGGGGATCGCCGCGAAGACTTTTTCGGCCCTGTCAGGAGGCGGGATTAACGTCGTGGCGATCGCGCAGGGCTCGTCCGAGCTCAACCTCTCGGTAGTCGTCGATTCGAGCGAGGTGGTACGGGCGCAGCGCCTCGTGCACAGCGCCTTCCAGCTGGACAAGCTCGGCGGCGGCGCGGTGGCGCACGCGCGGCGCACCGACATCGTGCTGCTCGGATTCGGCCAGATCGGCCGGACGCTCGCCGGGATGATCGGTGCGCTTCGGCGGGCGCGGGTGCTGAACATCGTCGGCGTGATTGACCGCTCGGGGTTCCTGTTCGAGGCTCGGGGGCTGTCCCCGCGGCGCCTCGCCGCGCTCGCCTCGAGCAAGGCCCGGGGTGTCCCGCTCGCGCGCGTCCCGGGCGGACGCAAGGGATCAGCGGCGGAGGCGGTCGCGCTCGCGGCGAGCCATGCCCTTTCGAACCCGGTGCTCGTCGACGTGACGGCCGACGACACGAACACGACCCTGAAGGGCGCGCTTGCGGCCGGCATGCATCTCGTGCTCGCGAACAAGCGGCCCCTCACGGCCCATCGCAAGCTCTACGACGAGCTCACGGGGCTAGCGGAGGAGCACGGCCGCCGGCTGCTGCACGAAACCACCGTGGGCGCCGGGTTACCGATCATCGATACGTTCTACAAGCTGGTCGAGTCGGGGGACCGGGTCACGAAAATCGAGGGCTGCCCGTCGGGTACGCTGGGGTACGTGTTCGGCGAGATGGGTCGCGGGCGTCGTTTCTCTGAAGCCCTCCGCGGAGCCATTGCCAAGGGCTACCCGGAGCCCGATCCCCGCGACGATCTCTCAGGCACGGACGTCGCCCGCAAGGCGCTCATTCTCGGGCGCCTGCTCGGGTTCCCGGGGGAGCTGAGTGACATCGAGGTCGAGTCCCTCGTCCCGTCCGCTGGACGGGGCCTCCCGCTGCCCGAATTCCTCCGTCACCTGGAGGACTACGACGCCGGCTGGGACACGCGCGTGCGGGCCGCGCGCGCGCGCCGTGGCGTGCTCCGCTACCGCGCGACGGTGACCCCGAAGCGCATCCGCGTGGGCCTCGTGGCGGTCGACCGTTCGAGTCCCCTCGCGTCGCTCAACGGCACCGACAACCAATTCATCTTCACGACGCAGCGGTATCGCACCAATCCCCTGGTCATTACGGGACCCGGCGCGGGCCCCGCCGTCACCGCGGGCGGGATCCTGAACGATCTGCTGAAGCTCGCGGCGCTGTAGCGTGACCTCAAGAGCCCGGGCGAGCGTACAGCGCTGCCCCTCCTGCGGCGAGGAGCAGGGCGAGACGGATCCGCTCCAGCGCTGCCCGCGCTGCGGCGGCCTGCTCGAGCTCGAGCATCCCGCTCCTGCGGTAACGGGCGGTGCCCTGCGGGCGCTGTTCGACGCCCGGGCCGGCGAGCGGCGCGGACCGTTCGCGTCGGGCGTGTGGCGGTACCGGGAGCTCGTGCTCCCGAGCGCGACCGACGACGTCCAGAGCTACCCCGAGGGGAACACCCCCCTGCTCGAGCGACCGACGGTGGCGGCGTGGGTGGGATCGGACGCCCTGCTCCTCAAGCACGAAGGTCACAATCCAACCGGCTCGTTCAAGGATCGGGGCATGACGGTTGGCGTAACCCACGCCCGCCGGATCGGGGCCACGGCTGTGGCCTGCGCCTCGACCGGCAACACGGGCGCGTCGCTCGCGGCCTACGCTGCCTCGGCCGGGTTGCGGGCGCTTGTCCTCATCCCGAAGGACCGCGTGGCCCTCGGGAAGATGACCCAACTCCTCGCCTACGGGGCGCGCACGCTCGTCGTCGCGGGGGATTTCGACACCTGCCTCGAGCTCGCGCGCGAGGCAAGCGCCCGGCTGGGCGTCTACCTGCTCAACTCGATCAACCCGTTTCGGCTGGAAGGGCAGAAGACGATCGTGTTCGAACTGCTCCAGCAGCTCGGCTGGGACCCGCCGGACTGGATCGTTGTGCCGGCCGGCAACCTCGGGAACACGTCGGCCTTCGGCAAGGCGCTGCGCGAAGCCCGCGCGCTCGGGCTCATCGCGCGCGTTCCCCGGATTGCCGCCGTGCAGGCCGCGGGCGCCGCCCCGTTCGCGCGGAGTTTCGACGAGGGCTTCGCCCGCCGCTATCGCGTCGACGCACACACCGTGGCCACGGCGATCAGCATCGGCAATCCGGCGTCGTATGAGCGCGCGGTCGTCGCCATTCGGGAGACGAACGGCGTCGTCACCGCGGTGAGCGACGACGACATCCTCGAAGCAAAAGCGGTCGTCGACGCGTCAGGCGTGGGCTGCGAGCCCGCGAGCGCGGCGAGCGTGGCCGGAGCCCGGGCGCTCATCCGCCAAGGCGTGATCCGCCGCGGCGAGCGGCTCGCGGCGGTGCTCACCGGCCATGTCCTCAAGGACCCCGACGCGATCGCCCGATATCACGGCGCGGAGCCGCGCCGCCCGCACGCGAACCCGCCCGTCGAGATCGCGCCCTCGCTGTCCGAAATCGAGAAGGTGCTGAAGAGCTGAGATCGGCTCAGCGCTCGAGGATGAGTTCCTTCGCGCGCTGCGTGGCCTTCACAATCGCCTTGATGAGCGTGACCCGGAGCTTGCCGTCCTCGAGCTCCATGATCCCGTCGATGGTACAACCGGCGGGCGTCGTGACGGCATCCTTGAGCAACGCCGGGTGGTCGCCGGTGGTGAGGGCCACCTGGGCCGCACCGAGTAGCGTCTGCGCCGAGAGCAAGGTTGCCGTGTCGCGCGGCAGCCCCACCTTGACCCCCGCCTCGGCCATGGACTCAAGGATGATGTAGACAAACGCCGGGCCGCTCGCTGAGAGCCCAGTGACAGCGTCCATTTGCTTCTCGTCGACGACCACCGTGCGGCCGACGGTGTCGAACAGGAGCCGCGCCGTTTCCAGGTGGGCCGTCGTCGCGTATTTCCCCCGACAGAGTCCGGTCATGCCGAGCCCCACGGCGCACGGGGTGTTCGGCATCGCCCTGACTACGGGGATCGGCCGCATCAGGATGTCTTCCATGTAGGCGGTAGGGACAGAGGCCGCGACCGACACGAGCAGCTTCTCCGGCGTCATCTCGGGCCGGATTTCCTCGAGCACCTCCCGGACCGTCTGCGGCTTGACGGCGAGGAGGACGACGTCGGCGGAGCGGGTGGCTACCCGGTTGTCGGTCGTGACCTTGACCGACAGCTGCTCGGTGAGTTCAGTCGCTCGGTCGGCGTGGCGGACCGTCGGAAAGACGTGATCCGCCCCGAGCCCAGCCTTCAGCAGCCCCTTCAAGATGATGGCGCCGATTTGCCCGGTGCCCAGCACCGCGACTCGCTGCTCGACCTTCTTTACCGGCGTGGACGATTTCGCCATGCGCAACCTCGCGGGAGTCGTCGATCTCGCGCCGATCGACCCAGCTCCGCCGGTCCTTCCGGCGGCGTCGGTCGCGGCGCTCCCGACGGTCGTCCCCCCCGCGCCGTTCGACGGCGACAGGAATAGATTCCTCCCGGCGGCGGCCGCGGCGGCGCCCCAGTCCGCTGCGACGGCGGCTGGGAAACCGGCGATCCGTATCGCGCCGCTCGGTTGGGTCCTTGGACATGCCGAAATCTCGCCCGTCCGGGACGTTCTGGCCAGAGCGCGCGTCCGCCCGCGAAACCCCCTGCAGCGATTGCACTAAGGATACGACCATGCCCGCCAAGAAGCGCCGGACTCAGGGGATCCTCAGGCCAGGGGAGGCTCGGTGAACTTGCGGCGACCCGGGAAAATCATCTGCGTCGGACGGAACTACGTCGATCACGCGGCGGAGCTCGGTCATACCGTGCCCAAGGCACCGCTGCTCTTCCTCAAACCTCCGTCCTCCGTGATTGGCGACGGCGACGCGATAGTGTTGCCTCCCGAATCCCAGCAAGTCGAGTACGAGGCGGAGATCGGCGTCGTGTTGAAAACCACCCTGCGCCGCGCCACCCGCGCGCAGGCCGAGGCTGCGATCGCTGGCATCACCTGCGTGAACGACGTGACCGCCCGGGACCTGCAGCGTAGCGAGGAGCAATGGACCCGCGCCAAGGGATTCGACACGTTCTGCGCGTTCGGCCCCCAGGTCGTCCCCGTGGATCCGAGCCGGTTCCCAACGCTTGAGGTGCGGTGTCGTCTCAATGGGGAGACGAAGCAGCACGGCGTCGCGGGCGACATGGTCTTCGGGATCGGGGCCCTCATCGCCTACATCTCGCAGGTGATGACGCTCGAGCCGGACGACCTTGTGGCGACGGGGACACCCGCAGGCGTTGGACTGTTGCGTCCCGGCGACACCGTCGAGGTCCAAGTCTCCGAAGTTGGCGTCCTGCGCAACCCCGTCGTCGCCGAACGGCGGGCATGAGGCGTGCGGCACGTGCGCCATGTCACGACTCACACATGGCACGACGCCGATATTGAATGAGCAGTTTTCGTCAGCAATCCATAAGTCAGGGGGAATCATGCATGCGGTGATCCGCCGATACCGGGTGCGGCTGGGGACGATGGACGAGGCTGTGCGGTACGTCGACAAGTGGTTCCTGCCCCTCATGCGCCGCATACCGGGGTTCGTCGCGTTTCAGCTCATGGGCGAGGCCGAACGCGTGCTCACCGCCTGGGGCCTCTTCGAGACTGCGGTCGGCGCCGAAACCGCAAGCGGACTTGCCCGGGACTGGTTCGGGAAGGAATGGGGATCGTTCCGGGTGCTGCCTCCGGAGGCCATTGGAGGAGAGGTGCTGGCCTCGGCCACCCGCAGCCGCCCAACGACCGAGCGTCGGCGCGTCGCCGACCGGCGGTCTAGGCCCGCCGACGGGCGCCCGGCAGACGAGCGCCGTACCGGGGTCGAGCGCCGGGGGCTTGCCGCGGAACCCGTGTTCGCGGAGCTGCGCGCGGCCGGGTGAGCCCGTCGCATAGGCGACCCTCGCGGCCCACCTTCAGCCGCTCCCCGGCGGCCCTCGTCGAAACGTTCCAGCACGCTGTGGGCGGGATGACCGGTGTCACGACTCGGCAGATGTTCGGCTATCCCGCGGCCTTCGTCGGTGGACGGATGTTCGCCGGCCTCTTCCAGAATTCCCTCGTCTTGAAGCTCGCGGCCGAAGATCGAGCGGAGCTCAGTCGCCGGGGCGCGACGGCGTTCGAGCCGATGCCCAGCCGACCCATGGGCGAGTTCGTCGTGGCCCCGGCTACGCTCGTGGCGAAGCCTGGGGAGCTCGTGCCCTGGCTTGCTCGGGCAGAGGCCTACGTGCGAACGCTCGGCCCCAAGGCGAAACGAACGAGGAAGCCCTGACTACCGCGGCAGCAAGCCGCGGGCTAAGAGAAGTTCCGCGTTCAAGAGGGCCGCGCCCGCCGCGCCCCGAATCGTGTTGTGGCTCAAGACGACGAACCGATAGTCGAGCACGTGATCCGGGAACAGACGACCCACGGTGACGCTCATTCCGCCGCCTGCGTCTCGGTCGAGGCGCGGCTGGGGGCGGTCAGGCTCGCTCCGCACGATGATCGGGCGCTCGGGTGCCGTGTGCAGGCCGAGCGCCTGGGGCACGCCCGTGAACTTCACGAAGGCCTCCCGCACCGCTTCGATGTTGGCCCGCTGCACGAGCTTCACGCGGATCGCGGCGATGTGCCCGTCCTGCACGTTCACGCGGTGCACCTGGGCGCTGACGGGGAAGGTGGCCGAATCAAAGCCGCCCTCGCCCAGGGTCCCCAGGATCTTCTGGGTCTCGCGCTCGATCTTCTCTTCCTCGCTCGCGATGAACGGAATCACGTTGTCCGTGATGTCCATCGCCGGGACCCCTGGGTATCCGGCTCCAGAAATCGCCTGCAGTGTGGTCACGCTGCACGCCGCGATCCCGAACTCGCGCAGCGGCGCCAGCGCGAGGCCGATGCCGATCGCCGAACAGTTCGGGTTCGTGACGACAAACCCCCGGCCCGACCGGCGCTCGAGCACAGCGAGGTGATCGGGGTTGACCTCGGGCACGACGAGGGGCACGTCGGCGTCCATCCGGTACGCGGACGAATTGCTGAGCACGGGATAGCCGGCCGCCACGAAGCACCCTTCCACGTCGCGGGCCATCTCGTTCGGCAGGCTCGACAGCACCAGATCGCAGTCGAGGGGAGGCTCGGGCCGCTGGACGATGAGCCCGCGCACCCCCGAGGGCATGTCCCCGGGCAGCCGCCAGACGCACGCCTCGGCGAACGGCTTGCCGGTCGAGCGGTCCGAGGCCGCAACCGCGGTGATCGCGAACTGCGGATGCCCCTCGAGCAAGCGCACGAACCGCTGGCCCACGGTACCCGTCGCTCCGAGAATCCCCACCCGAATCGTCATGCCTGCATTTCCTCTTGCGGCCGGAGCCGGGCGAGCGCGGCAGCCATCCGGCGCACGCCTTCCCTGATGGCGGCGGTGTCAGCCGAGAAGGACAGCCGCAGGAACCCCTCTCCCTCTCGTCCGAAGGTCGCACCTGGTACGGTGATCACGCCCGCGGTGAGCAGGGCCTCGGCCACCGCCCGCGACGTCCCATACGCGGACACGTCCACCATCACGTAGAACGCCCCGTCGGGGCTGACGGCCCGCAGGGAGAGGGTTTCCGCGAGGAGGCTGAGGAGCAGATCGCGGCGCTCCCGCAACGTCACCCGCATCGCTGCCCGGGCCTCAGCCGCAGCAGGCCCCCACGCGGCCAGCGCGGCCTTCTGGGACACGGTCGAGGCGCAGGTCGTGATGTACCCGTGCAGCACGAGGGCGCTCTGGATCACGGCGGGCGGCCCGCACAGCCACCCAAGCCGCCACCCGGTCATGCTCATGGATTTCGAGACCCCGCCTACGACGAGCGTCTGGGAATAGTAGTCGGCGATCGACGGGGGCCGCTCTCCATAATAGAGCTCGCGATAGATCTCATCGCTCACGACGAGAGCCCCCGTCCCGGCGAGTGCGTCCGCCATCGCCCCGAGGTCTCCGTTGTCGAGCACCCTGCCCGTGGGGTTGGACGGGCTTACGCACACGACGACCTTCGTTCCGGGCGACACCGCCCGTCTGAATCCCTCGCGGTCCAAGGAAAAGTCGCTAGCGGGCAGGGGATAGGAGACCGAGCGAGCGCCGGCCATCCGGGCGATCGTCGGATAGGACACGAATCCGGGGTCCGGCACAAGCACCTCGTCGCCTTCGTCCAGGGTGGCGGTGAGCGCGAGGTAGAGCGCCTCCTGGGAGCCGGCCGTGATGATGACGCGGTCGGGGTCGCCCGCCAGGAACGGGTAGTCGCTCGCCACACGCTCCCGAAGGGCGAGGAGCCCGGCCTGCGCCGTGTAGCCGTTCTGCTCGTCCAAGATCGCCCGCACCGCCGCGCGCCGGATCACGTCGGGCGTGGGCAGGTCGGGCTCGCCCAGTCCGAGGTTGATGCTGCCGGCGGGGGCGCGATCGAAGAACTGGCGAATGGCGCTCTTCTGGATCCCAGCGACCCGGCGGGCGGGACGAAACGCGCTCATCGCAGCGCCGCCTCGAGCGCGGTCGCCGCGTCCGTCTGCGCGTCCCGGTACTTGACGATCACGGGGGTGTAGAGCGCGAGCCCGTGCTCGGCGGCGAATGGCCCGCGGGCGGCGCGCGCCCCGGGGACCACCACGGCGCCCGCGGGGATCTCGAGCACGCCCCCCGCCGGCCGGCGGTAGATCGTGTCGCGGGTGAGGTCGTAGACCGGCGTCGAGCCCGTGAGCACCGTGCCCGCCGCGAGCACGGCCCCAGCGCGGACGACCGTTCCCTCATAGACCCCGCACCCACCGCCGACCAGAACATCGTCTTCGATGACGACCGGCAGCGCGCCCGCGGGCTCGAGGACGCCGCCGATCTGCGCTGCGGCCGAGAGGTGCACGCGTCGTCCGATCTGCGCACACGACCCCACCAGCACGTGGCTGTCGACCAGCGTGCCCTGGTCCACATACGCGCCCACGTTGACATAGGCGGGCGGCATACAGATCACCCCCGGTGCGAGGTAGCACCCGTCGCGTGCGGTCGAGCCCCCCGGCACGATGCGCACGCGTTCGGCGAGGGTCGTCGGCCGCACCGGGAACGTGTCCTTGTCGAAGAACCGGAACGTGCGGTCCACGGAGCAATCGACGAGGGCTCCGCGCCTGAACCCGGTGAGGATGCCGCGCTTGACCCAGGCGTGGGCATGCCAGGTCCCGGCAGAATCCCGCTCGGCGGCCCGAATCACCCCGGCGGTGAGTGCAGCGCGGAACTCGGCGAAGGTCGCGCGCTCCGGCTCGCTGAACGGCTCGCCGTCCGTCGCGAGCGCCTCTACGCGCTCACGCAGCGACATGCGCGGCCCGACCGAGCACGCCGAGACCTTCGAGCACCTCTCGCAGACGGGCCCTGGTCTTGTCACCGACCGGCACGAGCGGGAGCCGATAGTGCTCGCCCAGAAGCCCCATGAGAGCCATCGCCGCCTTCACCGGACCGGGGTTCGACTCGAGGAAGTTCGCTTCCATGAGCGGGAGCAGGCGGTAGTGCAGCTCGCGCGCGGCGGCCCAGCGATTGTCGAGCGCGGCCAGGGCGAGCTCGACCATGAGCTCCGGCACTTCGTTCGATGCGACCGAGACGACCCCGCGCGCGCCGAGCGCGATCAGGGGAAGGGTGTTGGCGTCGTCGCCCGACAGAACGGTGAAGTCCGCCGGGCAGTCGCGCAGGATCGCCATGACCTGCGCTAAATCGCCCGAGGCTTCCTTCACGCCCACGATCGTCGGCACCTCCCGCGCGAGCGCGAGCACGGTCGGCGCCTGGATGTTCGACGCGGTGCGCGACGGGACGTTGTACAGCACGACGGGCAGCCCGGGTACGGCGTCGGCGACAGCCTTGAAGTGTGCGACCAATCCCGCTTGCGTCGGCTTGTTGTAGTAGGGGGCGACGACGAGGACGCCGTCGACGCCGCTCGCCCGGGCGGCCTTCGCCCGCTCGACCGTGACGGCCGTCGAGTTTGACCCGATGCCGGCGAGGACCCGCGCCCGGCCGCGCGCGGTCTCGACGACGAGCCGGATCACGCGGGCATTCTCCTCCGGGGTGAGGGTCATTGCCTCACCCGTCGTCCCGCACGGGACGAGGAGACGCACGCCGCCCGCGATCTGTCGTTCGACCAGCGCGCGCATCCGGCTCTCGTCCACCTGGCCGTCAGCCGCAAATGGGGTGACGAGCGCCGTCCCGCAGCCGCGCAGCCAGTCCGTGGGAAGCGTCATGGTGCCTTCCTTTCCCCGGCAAGGATCGCGTCCAGCACATCGGCGAACGTGTAGGTGCCCGAGCGACCACAGAGCCAGCGTGCCGCCGTGAGCGCGCCCAGGGCGAAGCCGTCGCGCGAGCGGGCGGTGTGGATCAGCAGGATCTGATCGGCCGCCGAGTCGAAGCCCACGCGGTGGACCCCTGGGATGTGCCCCGCCCGGGTGCTCGAGACGGGGACGCCGTGCCCCAAACGCGAGGCGAGGATCCGCGCGAGCTCGAGCGCCGTTCCCGACGGCGCGTCGCGTTTTTGCGCGTGATGCGCTTCCTCCAGGAAGGCGTCGTACGCCCCGAGCCCGGCAAAGAGCTCTGCTGCGCGATCGACGATGCGGTAGAAAAGCTGCACTCCAATCGAGAAGTTGGCTCCTACGAGGAGGGCGCCGCCACCCTGCTCGACCAGGCGTCGGGCCTCGGGTTCCCCGGCCTGCCAGCCCGTCGTCCCCTCGACGAGCGGCACGCGCGCCTGGACGCAGGCCGTGACGTTGCGCAGCACGGCCGGCGCCACCGAGAAGTCGATCGCCGCATCGTGCCCCGCGAGCCGTTTCGCGAGTTCCGCGGGACTCGCTTCGTCCGACCCGAAGACCGCGCCCACCTGGAACCCGGCGGCCCGCGCCCGCTCCTGGACCACCCGCCCCATCTGACCGCGGCCGAAGAAGGCGAGCTTCACGGGGACGTCGCCATCCGCGCCGGGTGGGCGAGCAGCACGCGCGCCAGTCGCACGTATTGCTCGACGCCTCGCGCGAGCTCGGCCTTGGCGAGCCGCTCGCGCGGCATGTGCGCGTCGTAGATCGACCCGGGGCCGAGCAGCACGGCCGTGCCCCAGTTCGCGAGGTGCGGGGCGTCCGTCGTGAAGCCGACGACGCATTCCTCGAAGCCCGGCACGCTCGCGAGCCGCATGCGAGGCGTCACACTGAGCCACTCAATCGCCGCGCGGCCGGCCACCGCCTGCTCCACCAGCGAACGCACGGGCGCCTCGTCCGTCGCGAGCCGCAGCTGCAACTCCGCGCGGGCGTCGGGCGCGATGACGTTCGCGCCGACGCCGCCCGATACGATGCCAATGTTGCAGGTCGTCGCGCCGAAGACCGGGTCCGCGGGCCACGCGACCCGCCGCACGTCCGCTAGCACATCGAGGAGCGTATGGATCGCCGAGCGACCCCGTTCGGGATAGGCGGAGTGCCCCCCGGTGCCCACGGCCGTGAGTCGCAACCTCATCGAGCCCTTGGACCCCGTGGCAAGCACGTTGTCGGTCGGCTCGCCCACCACGAGCCAGCGACACGCGGCGGCGGCCGGGTGATCGTTCGCCGCCCGCGCTCCCAGGCTGCCCTGCTCCTCGTCCGCCACGAACAACAGGCCGACCGTCCCCACGCCCGCGGCTCGCAGGCGCGCGGCCGCCGCGACCTGCGCCGCGATGATGCCTTTCGCATCACACGCCCCGCGGCCATAAATGAAGTCTCGGTCCTCGGAAGCCGCTACGAACGGCGCCACCGTGTCCAGGTGGGTGCAGAACACGAGCTGCGCCGGGTGCTCGGTGTGAGCGAAGAGGCTTGGACGGCCCGCGGTTTCAAGCACGTCGACCGCGTACCCTTGGCCCTCGAGGTACGCGCCGAGAAATTCGGCCACGGCCGCCTCCCCGCCCGAGACCGACGGAATGTCGATCAGCCGGCGCGCGAGCTCGTCGGGCTCGAGCACTTCGCCCGCGACCGGCGGGCGCACCACGCGCTCCTCGGGTCCTTCGAGCAACGCCGCGTGGAGCCGTGTCACCGCCGCTCGCACCTGCGGTTCCTCCACCACGAACGTGAGGTTGACGCGCGACGCTCCTTGTGAGATGAGCGAGACGTTGATGTCGCGAATCGTCTCGAAAACGCGCGCGGCGATCCCGGGGGTCGTCCGCAACCCATCGCCCACGATGCAGACGATCGCCCGCCCACGCTCGACCAGCACGTCGCCCAGGGTCTGGAGCTCGCGGATCACGGGATCGAGGTGGGCACCGTCCTCGACCGTCACCGAGAGACTCACTTCGGAGGTCGTCACGACGTCAACCGGCACCTTGTGCCGCTCGAACACGCCGAACAGGGCGCCGAGGAACCCGTAGGCCCCGAGCATCCGGGCCGACGTGATCTGCAGGACGGTGATGCCGACCTTGTGGGCGATGGACTTGACGGCGCCGGGCCAACGCTCGGCGTCGGAGGTCACGACGGTGCCGGGGTCGGCCGGTGCCCGCGAGTTGACAATCCGGACGGGGATCCCGCGGGCCAGGGCCGGCTGGATCGTCTTGGGGTGCAGCACCTTGGCGCCGAAGTAGGCGAGCTCCGCCGCTTCGGCGTAGGAGAGATGCGGGATCGTTCGCGCGGCCGGCACGATGCGCGGATCGCTGGTGAGCACGCCTGATACGTCGGTCCAGATCTGCAGCTCTCGCACCCCGAGGGCCGCGCCGACGAGGGCGGCGGTGTAGTCGGAACCGCCGCGCCCGAGGGTGGTCGTCACGCCGCCCGGGGTAGCGGCGATGAAACCGCCGAGCACGGGAATCCGGCCCTCGGCAAGCAGGGGCTCGAGCTCAGCGCGCGTCCGACGGTCGGTTTCCGCGAGATCGGGCGTCGCGCGGCCCGGCGTAGCGTCGGTCACGATGCAACGCCGCGCATCGACCGCACTCGCGGGAAGACCCGAGGCTCGGAGCACGGCGGCGAGCAGGGCGGTCGACAACCGTTCGCCGTACGCGACGACCTCGTCGCGGATCACGGGAACCGATTCCCCCGAGCGGATCCGGCCCAGCAGACGGTCGATCCCCACCCGCGCGTCGCCCAACTCGCGCTCGAAAGCATCCGCCGCCGCGCCATCGAGGAGGTCCACCGCGACCGCACGGTGGCGGGCGAAATGCGGCTCGAGGCCTGCCGAGTCCCGCGTGTCGACACTCGCCAGCAATGCGTCCGTCACACGGCTCATCGCCGAGACGACGACGACCCCACACCCGCCGGCATGCGTCGCGACGATACCCGCGACACGGCGAACCGCCGCCGTGTCCTCGACCGACGTGCCGCCGAACTTCAGCACGACCGGCATCGTGATCGCATTCCGTTGTACGTGTCCCGTCACAGCCGACCTCGCGCTCGTTCGCCTGATCGCAGCACTCTCGCACGGGGCGGGGCGTAGGCGCGCCCCGGGCCAGGGACGAGCGACTGCGATGCTTACAACTGAACCTGAAAGAAACTGCTACCGGAGGGAATACGCCCGCTTTCGGCGCACCGTCGTCGGCGCGCCGAGGGGAATCGAAGTGCCGCAGAGCAGAGTGGCTGGCATGAGGGTATCCCACCTTAAGAGGGTGGTTACACACTGTCAAGTCGTAAGAGCCTCGCTATATTGCGGTTGGCGGCAGTTCATCGCCGCTTCCGTCGGGAGAGGTCCGGCATCTCGGCCGGGCCAAGGCGTTGCCCAATCGGCCCCCCGGCGGCGGTCTCCTCAACAATGGGAGCGGCACCATGTCTCAAGTCCCAAGCAATCCGAACAGCAGCGCCGTCCTGGTCATCGATATGGCCAACGACTTCGTCTATCCGGGTGGAGTGATCGCCGACGCTGGCGGCCCGGACTACCAGGCCCGCGCCCAGGCGATCCTCCCGCCGTTCGCGCGGCTTCTTGCGGCCGCCCGGGACGCGGGCGTCACCGTGATCTACGCAACCGACGCGCACGTCCCCGGTGATAGCGAGCTCCGGAAATGGCCGCCGCACGCCATGGCGGGATCCTGGAACGCGCAGATCGTTGCCGCGCTCGCCCCCGCACCTGGGGATCTCGTGATTCCCAAGCGGACGTACAGCCCGTTCTTCAACCCGGCCTTCACGGGCGCGCTGAAGGAGCGCGGCATCACGAAGCTCTACATCACGGGCTTGCACACGGACTGCTGCGCGCGTCATACGTCGGGCGATGCGTTTCAGAGCGGGTACGACCTGGTCTGGGTCACGGACGCGCTCCAAGCGTTCACGGACGAGGCGCACCGCACCGGCCTCGAGTACTTCAAGGCCTGGTACGCGACGGACCCCGAGCGGCAATTCCGCACGGTCGACGAGGCGATCGGCGACTGGGCGCACGTGCCAGAGCCTGCGCTCGGGTAACTGTATTGACAGCCGCTCCGGTGCGTGATAGCCTTGTTATCATGCGCGTTAGCTGCGTTTCCGTGAGCCGGTGTTGTTGTACATGCGGGTGCGCTCGCTCGGTCGGGAGCGGACACGGTAGCGCGGCAGCGTCCGGAGGTAGCACCAGGTAGGACGACTAGCTGATCAAGTTCACGCGCATCGGGCCCGCTTTTCGATAGGACACTGACGAAAGGCGGGCCCGATCGCGTTGGGCCCCGAAGGAGAGAAGGATGGCAGCGCAGGGGTCGCAGCAAGTCCTGGAATCGATCGCGTCCACGGTGCCGAGCGCGGCCGAGGTCGCGCGGCTCGCGGCCGAGCTCCGGGGGGCGAGTCCCGAGCACGTGATGCGATGGACGGTCGAGCGGTTTCCCCGCACAGCACTCACCGTGAGCTTCGGCGGCGGGGGCCTCGTGCTCGCGCACCTGCTGAGCCGCGTCGACGCCCGCGTGCCGGTGCTGTTCCTCGACACGGGCTTTCATTTCCCGGAGACCCTCGCGTTCCGAGCACAGTTCGCCACGGCGTACGGCCTCACCGTCGTGGACCTGAAGCCCGCCACGGATCCCGGGCCGCTCTATCAGACCGACCCCGACCGATGCTGCCAAATTCGCAAGGTCGAGCCCCTGCGTCACGCGCTCGTGGGGTTCGACGCCTGGATTTCGGGCGTTCGGAGCGAACAGTCGAGCGCCCGCGCCACGATCGATGTCCTCGAGCGCCACGAGTCGGACGGCCGCGCGATCCTCAAGGTGTTCCCGCTCGCGGGCTGGTCCCGCGACGAAGTGTGGGGTTATATCCGCGAGCACGGACTGCCCTACCACCCCCTGCTCGACCAGGGCTACACGAGCATCGGGTGCTGGCCCTGCACGCGGCCCACGCAGATCGGCGAGAGCGAACGCGCCGGGCGGTGGGCCGGGACCGGCAAGACGGAATGCGGCCTCCATCTCTTTACGACCAAGCAATGAGGCCCCGATGAGCTTCTATCCCGTCTTCTTGAACCTGCGGGGGCGGCGTGCCGTCGTGATCGGCGGGGGCGCCATCGCCGAGCAGAAGGTTGGCGGGCTACTCGAGGCGGGCGCGCAGGTCGTGGTGGTGAGCCCCGAGCTCACCTGGAAGCTCGAGGACCTGGCGGCCACGGGCGCCATCGCTCTCGAGCGCCGGGCGTACCGACCGGGCGACCTCGCGCGGGCGTTCGTAGCGATCGCCGCGACCGACGACCGCTCGGTGAACGCGCTGGTGTGGGAAGAGGCCGAGGATCGGGGGGTGCTCCTGAACGCCGTGGACGACCTGCCCCACTGCAGCTTCATCGCGCCGGCCGTGCACCGCGTCGGCGACATTGCCGTGGCGGTGTCGACGGGCGGGAAGAGCCCCGCGCTCGCCGTGCGCCTACGCGAGCGGATCGCGACGTTGATCGGCGCCGAACACGCGCAATTTCTCGAAATCCTCGGAGCGCTGCGGCCCGAAGTTGCGGCCCGCGTCCCCGACACGCGCGCCCGCACGCGTCTGTGGTACGAAATCGTCGACTCGGACGCCGTTGAAGCGGTGCGGCGGGGAGACGTAGCAACCGCCAGGCGCCGCATCGAGGAGCTCGTCGCCGCGACCGCCGGCGCGCCCCGAACGGGCACCCCGGTCCCCGGAATGGTGTACCTCGTGGGTGCGGGTCCCGGAGACCCGGGGCTCTTGACGGTGCGCGGCGTGAGCCTGCTCCGGACGGCGGACGTCGTGGTCTACGACCGGCTCGTGCATCCGGATACCCTCAAGTGGGCCGCTCCCTGGGCCGAGCGCGTCTTCGTGGGCAAACGCGCCGCGGGCCCGTCGGTCAACCAGGAGCGCACGAACGAGCTCCTCATCGAGCGCGCGCTGGCCGGGCACGTGGTGGTGCGCCTCAAAGGGGGCGATCCGTTCGTGTTCGGCCGTGGAGCCGAGGAGAGCGAGGCCCTCGGGCGTGCGGGGATCACAGTCCAAGTCGTGCCCGGCGTCAGCGCCGCCATCGCCGCACCCGCGGCCGCCGGAATTCCGGTCACCCACCGGCGGGTCGCCTCAGCCTTCGCGGTCGCCGCGGGGCACGAATGCGCCGGAGACTCGGACCTCGACTGGGAAGCGCTCGCTCGAATACCGACCGTTGTCTTCCTCATGGGGCTGCGCGGCCTGCCTCGCATCACGGGCGAGCTGCTCGCGCACGGCGCGCGCCCCGAGACTCCCGCGGCAGTGATCGCCAACGCGACCTTGCCGAACCAACAGCAGGTGGTCGGCACCCTCGCCACGATCGCAGCACTCGCCGCCGCGGCCGGCCTCGAGCCCCCGGCGACCCTCGTCGTGGGCGAGGTCGTTCGCATTCCGGAGGAGTTGGCCCGCCTCCCGCACACCGCCGTTTCCGAGGCCGCCCGATCGGCCGTGCTCATCGACGCCTAAGGACGACACCATGACCGCCATCGACTCCGCACCGTTCGCCGCCTCAGCCGACCTGCCGCCGCTCATCGCCGCGGAGCTCGCCGAATACGCGGAGCACATCGGGGAGTTCCGCCGCGGGGAGATCGGTGAAGTCAAAATGCAGAAGATCCGCCTCCAGTTCGGCACCTACGCCCAGCGGCAGGACGGGGTCCAGATGCAACGCATCAAGATCCCGGGCGGGACGCTCTCGGCGGAGCAGATGGTGTGTCTCGCGGACGCGGCCGATCGCTACGGCTCGGGCTTCGTGCATTTCACGACACGCGAGGACGCCCAGATCTACTACCTCAAGCTCGAGGAAGCCCCAGCACTGCTCGCGCTCCTCGCGTCGACCGGGATCACGACCCGGGAGGCGTGCGGCAACACGGTGCGCAACATCACGGCGTGCTATCGCTCGGGGGCCTCGCCCACCGAGGTATTCGAGGTCGCGCCCTACGCGCACGCGCTGTTTCGCTACCTCGTGCGCAACGACCACAACCAGGTGATGGGACGGAAGTTCAAGATCACCTTCGAGGGCTGCACCGAGGATCACTCGGCCGTCCGGCTGCACGACATCGGGTTCCTGGCACGGGTGCGGGGCGACAACGGCTCGCAACAACGCGGCTTCCTGGTCCACGTGGGCGGCGGGTTGGGCGGCGCGCCGATGCTGTCCCACGTCTACTCCGAGTTCCTGCCGGTGGAGGAGATGTACAACTTCGCGGCCGGGATCCTGCGGGTGTTCGATCGTTACGGCGAGCGCAAGTCACGCATGAAGGCGCGGATGAAGTTCCTCGTCCAAGCGATGGGCTGGGAGCGATTCCGCGACGCGCTCGATCTCGAGCGTGAGCGCGTAGGGCCAATCCCATTCCCGGCGGAAGACCTGCAGCCGCTGCCGTCCCCGGTCGCACAGGACGCCCCCGCCATCGTGCCGGCGACACCCGGGGCCGGGTACGATCGCTGGTATCGGGACTCCGCTATCGCGCACCGGTCACCAGGCTTCCGCGGCGTGCACGTTCGCCTGCGGCTCGGCGACATTGTGAGCGATCGGCTGCGGAGCCTCGCGGACGTCGTCCATCGGTATTCGGCCGGCGAAGCCCGCGTCTCGATCGAACAAAACCTCTTCCTCCCCTGGGTGCGCGAGGGCGACCTGCCGGCCCTGCACGCGGCGCTCGGGGCGCTCGAGCTGGCCGATGCGGGCGCCGAGACGGTCGAGGATATCACCACGTGTCCCGCCGCGGACACCTGCCGGCTCGGCATCGCGTCGGCCAAGGGTCTGGGGTCTGCTCTCTCGGCCTCGCTCGAGGCGGGCGGGGAGCTCGCGCACTATACCGAGCTCGCGAGATCGCTGCGGATCAAGATCTCCGGGTGCCCGAACGGCTGCGCGCAGCACGGTGTCGCTGATGTCGGGTTCCACAGCGCGGCGATGACCGAGAACAAGCGCACGGTGCCCGCCTACCTGCTCTTTGTCGGCGGGCGCCTGGGTCTCGATGGGGCGCAGATCGGGACGGTCACGGGCAAGTATCCCGCCAAGAACGGCATCAAGGTCCTCGCCACGCTGCTCGGCCTGTTTGAGAAGGAGCGTCGGGACGGGGAGCCGTTCAACGCTTGCATGGAGCGTCTCGGCGAAGCCCGGCTCAAGGACGCGCTCGAGTCGCTCCGCGCCGTCCCCACGTTCGAGGCGGACCCGTCCTTCTACCAGGACTGGGGCCACGCGAACGAGCGCTTCGCGGTCCGGCAGGGCGTGAAGGGCGAATGCGCGGGGACGACGATCGCCGAGAAGGTGCCCTCGGTGGCCGATGCGGCCGAGGCGCTCGCCCAGGCCGACGCCTATTTCGCCCACAAGGAGTACGAGGCCGCGCAGCTCGGAGCCTATGAAGCGGCTGGGGCGGCCGCCCGCGTGCCCCTCTACCGCCGACTCGTGGACCCGTTCACGCCGGCGCAGACGCTGTGGGAGTTCGAGAACCTGTTTGTTCTCTCCGGCCAGACGGAGGGTGCCTGGTCTAACCTCGCCGACGAGTTCGCGCGGCTCGTCGCCGCACCGGCCAGCGAGCACGCGGCCAGCGCCATACTCGAGCGCACCCGCGCGTTCAACGCCTTCTGCAAGGACTTCTGGGCCGAGCCCATCAAGTTCAGCCACGCCGCGGCGAGCGCCACCGCCGACTAGGACCGGGGACGTCTCAGCAGGGGCAGCTCGAGACTGTCGCGAAGCGCCTGCCAGCTTGCCTCGATGATGTTGTCCGAGCATCCAACGGTGCTCCAGCGCTCCGACCCCGAGGCTGACTCGAGCACCACGCGAGGCTTCGCCGCCGTGCCGAAGTGCTCGTCCACGATCCGCACCTTGTAGTCCACGAGCCGCACGTCGGCGAGCTGCGGGTAATGGGGGAGCAGACCGTCGCGCACGGCGCAGTCCAAGGCGTTGACCGGTCCGGCTCCCTCCGCCGCCGTGTGAATCACGGCGCCGCCCACCCGGAGCTTCGCCATCGCCTGCGCCCGGACGCCGGCCCCGCTCTCCTGCTGCACAATCACCGTGAACCCCAGCATCTCGAACGGCGCCCGGTAGTCGGGGGCCGCCCGCCGAATGAGCATCTCGAAGGACCCGTCGGCGCCTTCGAACTGCAAGCCCGCATGCTCGAGGTCTTTGATCTGCTGCAGGACATCCGCCTCGCGGTCGCCGACCGAGAGGCCGAGCGCCTGGGCTCGGAGCGCGATGTTGCGCCGCCCGGCGAGCTCGCTCACGACCACCCGCATCTCGTTCCCCACGAGCGCCGGATCGATGTGCTGATAGCTCTCCGCCACCTTCGCCACCGCCGCGACGTGGATGCCGCCTTTGTGCGCGAAGGCGCTCCGCCCGACGTAGGGCTGGCGGGGATCCGGGTTCAGATTCGCCACGGCCGCCACGAAATGGGCGACGTCCGTCAGGTCCCGCAGCCGCTCGGGGGGGAGGACGGGATAGCCGAGCTTGAGCTGGAGCGTCGCGATGAGCGGCACCAAGTCCATGTTGCCGCAGCGCTCGCCGTAGCCGTTGATCGTGCCCTGCACGTGACCGCAGCCCGCGCGAACGGCGGCGAGCGCGTTCGCCAGGGCGAGGCCCGAATCGTTGTGCGTGTGGATGCCGAGCGGCGTCGGCACGAGTCGGCCGACTTCGGTCACGCGTTCGGCCACCACGTCCGGCAGCTCGCCCCCGTTCGTGTCGCACAGGACGAGGCAGTCGGCCCCGGCGTCGGCGGCGGCCCGGAGCGTCGCGTGCGCGTAGTCGCGATCGAGCCGCGCGCCGTCGAAGAAGTGTTCGGCGTCGTAGATCACCTCGCGTCCCCGCGCCTTGCAGTAGCGGACACTGTCGGAGATCATCTTCAGATTTTCGTCACGGGTGGTCCCGAGCACGCGCTCCACGTGGAGCGTCGACGTCTTGCCCACGAGCGTGACGACGGGCGTCTCGGCGGCGAGCAGCGCCGCGAGGTTGGCGTCGTCCGCCGCGCGGGCACCCGCGCGGCGCGTCATGCCGAAGGCCGTAGGCTTCGTGTGGCGAAGACCCTCCCGGGCAATCTGCTGAAAGAACGCCGCATCCTTGGGGTTCGACCCCGGCCAGCCACCCTCCACGTAGTCGATCCCAAGGTCGTCTAAGCGCCGCGCGATCTTCACCTTGTCCTCGACCGACAGGGAAATCCCCTCTCCTTGCGTCCCGTCGCGCAGGGTCGTGTCGTACAGCCTGATATCCATCGGTCGCCCTCAAAAGACAGCGAATGAAAACAGAAACGGCCCCCCGAGATCGAGAGGCCGCGTGGTTGGGACTCGGGAAAACGCTCAGCCGAGCATCACGCCGCCTGGTCGGGCGGGCCAAATGCTGCGGCCACGAATTCGCGCTGCGAGCACGGGAGCGCTCAGACCCCGCCCATTGTAACCCGGGCTCCCCGCCCGTCAACCCCGGAGCTTGGAGGTCCAAACGACGCGCAAGTCCGCCCCATAACTGCATCTACGTCAATGCATCTCTAGCAGTTTTTTAAGCGCACATTGCAGTCTGCTGGCACTGCTCTCTGCAGATTGTAGTTAAAAAACTGCAAAAACAGCACATTTCACTTGACACCGTTACGACCGCTTCGTTAGCATTGAGCCGCGCGTGGCGAACCCCCTCGTCCAGCGCGTATACGTCATCCTTGCCCGGGAGTAGCGATGCAACCTTCTGTTCGTCTCGTCCTCGTCACCAGTCTCGCCACGGTTGCGCTGGGAGGGGCGCTCGCCGCCCAGACGCCCGCCGGCGGACCCACGGATTCGGCCAAGGCCGCCGCCGCCCCCACCCCGCCACCTC
>DATNIM010000157.1:0-9431 GCA_035604455.1 Gemmatimonadales bacterium | reverse complement strand
AAGCGCATGTGACAAGCCTCGAGCACTTCGACGAGGATGCGTGAGACGGCGAGGTCTCTGAACCACTTCTTGTTGGCGGGGATGATGTACCACGGGGCGTGGCGCGTGCTGCATTGCGTCAGCAGGTCTTCATACGCGCGGCGGTAGGCGCTCCACGCCCGCCGGGCGGCGAAGTCGTCGGCCGAGATCTTCCACTGCTTCATCGGGTTCGCGAGGCGCTCGGCGAGGCGCCGCTTCTGCTCGGCCTTGGAGATGTGCAGCAGGAACTTGACGACGAGCACGTTCTCTTCGGCCAAGTATTCCTCGAACCGGTTGATCGTGCGGTACCGGGCGGACCAGACGGGGCGTGGAACGAGCTTCCGCACGCGGGCGGCGAGCACGTCCTCGTAATGGGAGCGGTTGAAGATCGCGATGTCGCCTCGTTGCGGCACGACCTGATGCACCCGCCAGAGGAAGTCGTGCGCCGCTTCCTGGGGTGAGGGTTCCTTGAAGGCCGTCACCCGGCACCCTTGCGGGTTCAAGCCCGTCATGACGTGGCGAATTGTGCCGTCCTTCCCGGACGAGTCCATGCCTTGCAGCACGATGAGCACCGCCCGGCGCCGTTCGGCGTAGAGGCGGTATTGCAGCTCGTCGAGTCGGGCGATGTTCCGCGCCACGGCGTCGCGGGCGTCCTCGTCCTTGCTGAAATGCAGCGTGTCGTCGGGGTTCCAGTGCGCGAGCCGCACGGTCGTGCCCGGCCGCACGAGCAGTTTGTCCCGGAAGTCCATCGGGTCTCCTTGTGGTTGGCGCCGCCACCGGTCCGCGGCCACGACTCTTCCCGAACCTAGCACGACGAGACCGCGTGCTCTAACCGCCTGACGGGATGGCCAGTTAGCCGCGGCTGGGCTCGGGTTTCCCGGGCCCAAACAATTCGCCCCCCCATGCGTCTCAAGTGGCGGAACCACTGACCCTTTGTGGAGGTAACCATGAGGCGAATTGGCACGCTCCTGATGCTCGCGGTTCTCGCACCCGCGTTGGGAGCACAGGCTCCCGGCGATTCAGGCGGGGCCCACTCCCGCAAGGAATGGCGGGACCGGTTCGAGAAACAGCGCGAGGCGCGGATCAAGGAAGCGCTGGGGTTGACGGACGACCAGGCGACGAAACTGAGCGCCACGGAAAAGAAGTTCGCGGCCCAGCGGCGCAGCGCCTTCGAGGAGATGCGGGGCGTGCACGAAGCCCTGCGGGGGCAGCTCCGCCCCGGCGTCGCCGCAAACTCCGACAGCGTCCGCAAGTTGCTCGACGCCGAGGAGCACGGCGAAGAGGCACTCGCCCAGCTCCGGCACGACGAACGACACGAGATGGCCACGTATCTGTCTCCGGTCCAGCTCGCACAACTACACATGATGCGAGACCGTATGCGCCGCTTCGGTATGCGCGGCCGGATGGGCCGCGGAGGAATGGGTGGCATGCGGGGTGGGATGGGGCGGGATCGCGACGGGCGTGATGGCGATGGGAATGGACCGCCGGGTCACGGACCGGAGCCCATCTGACCGACGCGTAACTCAAGACTCGGTCGCTCGCGGGCGCCTCGAGCCCAGGTCGGGCGCACCGTACGCGTCGCCCTGCGCTCTGCAGGGCGACGCTTTGCTTGCACCCTACTCTACAGATTAAGAGGAGAGGAGTAGCCATGCGAATCATGATCCGCGGCGCCTTGGTTGTGGTGTTGGGGCTTCTTCCGGGGGTCGTCTCGGCACAGTTTGGTGGCGGATTCGGCCGCGGCGGCGGTGGCGGCGGGTTCGGGCGCGGCGGCGGCGGTGACATGACCCCGGCGCCCAAGCTCCCGGGCGCCGAGCTCGACGGGCCGCCGGACTCCGCGACCGCGCAAAGTCTTCTCACGCTGACGGACACGCAGTCCGGCAAGTACGCCCAGGCATACGACTCGTTCATGGTGGCCACACACCCGACACGCGACAGTGCGCAGGCCGCCCTCAACACGATGCACGATCGCCTGGACGCGGGTGACCGCGCGGCCGCGCTCTTCTACGCGGACCGGCTCCAGGACCTCGGGCGCGTGCTCAAGGACCGGCAGGACAAGTTCGACGACGACCTCCATCACCTCCTCACGGGCGACCAGATGAAGGCATATCGCCGGTGGAAAGAGGATCAGGACAGGGCGGCCGAGGATCGGAACCGCGCCGAGGCGATGCGGTGGCGCCAGTCCCAGTTTGCCGGGCGCGGGGGCGGGGGTGGGGGCGGTGGGGAAGGGGGACGCTTGCCCGCGCTGCCTGAGCCGAGGTCCTTCGTCCCAGCACCTGCGGGAGTGGCGCACCCAGACCTTGGGTCCACTGCGGTCCGAATCGGTCGCACGGTCTACGTCGGTACCCAGCTCGCCCTGGACAGCACCGGGGCCGTCGTAGGGGTTGGGGATCTGCGCACGCAGGCCGAGCGGGCCTTCGCCAACCTGAGCGCGGTTCTGCGCGCCGCGAGCGCGTGGCCGCAGGATGTCGTGTCGCTCACGATTTACGTGGTCGACTATACGCCGAGCGAGCTCTCGCAGATCAGCGATGCGGGCGCGGCGTTCTTCGGTGTGAACCCTCCTGTGACGACCGTGCTCGGCGTGCAGTCGCTCGCCCGCGAGGGGGCTCTGATCGCGGTCAGCGCGACCGCGGTCACCGGGGGCGGTTTCGGCCGCGAGGCCGAGCGGGAGCGGTAAGGAGCCTCAGGGCGCCCGGTCCGGCCCGGGAACCGGGCGCCCGCGGACTCTGTTTCGGGGGTGTATGGAAGCGCATCCGATGGGGCGGTTCCAGGCGATCCTCAGGCAGCGGTGTCCGGTGTGCCTCGAGGGCAGGATGTTCAAAGGTCTCTTCGCGATGAACGAGACCTGCCCCGTCTGCGGCCACCGTTTCGAGCGTGAGCCTGGGTTCTTCCAAGGCGCGATGTACGTGAGTTACGGGCTCGGCGTAGGCGAGGCGTTCGCGCTCGTGCTCCTCGCCACGACGTTCCTTACGCCGGTCATCGGTCTCCCAGGCACCATCGCGTGCGTGTTGGCGGTGCACCTTACCCTGGTACCCGGACTCTTCCGCTATTCGCGTGTTTTGTGGGCGCACCTCAATATTGGCACGCTGGATCAGACAGACCGGACGCTCGGCGGACACCACGTAGGTTAGGGACGTCCCCGCGCTCACCTCGGAGGCGCTCCATGACTCTCGGCTTCTCCAGTCTCCTTGTACTCGTGGTCGGGGCGCCGATCGGTGTAGCCCGCGCTCCGGGGTGCGGTCGCGACGCCTTGCATCTCCAGCCGACCAGCGAGTCTCGGTTCTGCGTCGCCCAGCAACAGGATACGGCGAAGGGATGGGACCCGATGCATTTCCACAAACCCAGCGATCAGGACCTCCAGTCCCGGCTGACGGACTTGCAGTACGAAGTGACGCAGCACGCGGCCACCGAACGGCCCTTCCATAACGAGTACTGGGATAACCATAAGGAAGGGATCTACGTGGACATCGTGTCGGGCGAGCCGCTATTCTCCTCGCTCGACAAATTCGAGTCGGGCACGGGGTGGCCGAGCTTCACCCGGCCCCTTGATTCGGCCAACGTCCGCGAGGACAGCGATCGGTCCTACGGCATGGAGCGTACCGAGGTGCGGTCGACCCATGCAAACTCCCATCTTGGGCACCTTTTCCCCGATGGCCCACCGCCGACCGGCCAGCGGTACTGCATCAACTCGGCCGCGCTGCGGTTCATTCCGGTCGACCGGCTCCAGGCCGAGGGGTACGGGGCGTATGTCGCGCTCTTTCAGGCGCCGGAGCACAAGGAACCCGCGACGCACGACTAGCGCCGGCGACCCGGCGCTCCCATGACTCCGGCTGTCGTCGCCGAGCACCTGGACAAGGTGTATCGCGTCAAAGTCCGCGATCCCGGGCTCGGCGGCGCGCTGCGCGCCCTCGTCCATCCCCGCTACGAGGAAGTCCGTGCCGTGGCGGACGTGTCGTTTGAGGTCGGTCGGGGCGAGATCGTCGCGTTTCTCGGACCGAACGGGGCCGGGAAGACCACCACGCTCAAGATGCTCGCGGGCCTCCTCTACCCCACCGCCGGGCGCGCGAGCGTGGCGGGATTCACCCCGTGGACCGGCGGCGCGGCCTTCAAACGGCGGATCGCGCTCGTGCTCGGCAACAAGCAGCAGTTGCTGTGGGACCTTCCCCCCGAAGAGACGTTCCAGCTGAATCAGGCCATCTACAACATCCCCCTGCCGCTCTATCGGCAGCGGCACGATGAGCTGGTCGAGCTCCTCGGCCTCGGGCCGCTGCTCGACAAGCCGGTCCGCCAGCTGTCGCTCGGCGAGCGCATGAAGTGCGAACTCACGGCCGCGCTGCTCCACGGGCCGGAGATTCTGTTCTTGGACGAGCCGACGCTCGGGCTCGACGTCATCGCGCAGGAATCGATCCGCGGCTTCCTCGAGACCTACCGGGGGCGGTTCGGAGCCACGGTGCTCCTGACCTCGCACTACATGGCCGATGTCACCGCGCTCGCGTCCCGCGTTCTCATCATCAATCGCGGGCGCCTGCTCTATGACGGCGCGCTCCACGCCCTGGTCGCGCGCCTGAGCCCGACCAAGCGCATCGAAGTCGTGCTGGGCGACAGCGTGACACGGGATCGGCTCGCCGCATTCGGCGAGGTGCAAAGCTTTCAATTTCCGAACGCCACCCTCGACGTGCCGCGGGAGGAGGCGACGGTTGCGAGCGCGCGGCTGCTCGCCGCGCTGCCGGTCCTCGACCTCTCGATTCAGGATCCTCCGATCGAAGAGGTGATCCGGACGGCGTTCGAGGACGCGTCGTGAGGGTGTGGTGGCGCCGCTATGCGGCGCTGGTCCGCAGCGCCTGGCTCGTGGACCTGCAGTACCCCGCCGCGATCGCGATCTGGATGGTGTGGAACGTGACGGAGCCGGCGATTGCGCTCGGGATCTGGTGGTCAATCGCGGGCAGCGGGACCGTGCAAGGGTATGCGCGCGACGATTTCGTCCGCTACTTCTTCGCTGTGACCCTCATCAACCAGCTCACGCTTGCGTGGGACGCGTGGTACATCGATCGGTGGGTGCGCGAGGGTGAGCTGAACTTTCGGCTCACCCGTCCCATCAGCCCGGTCCACGAAGCGGTCTCGGACAACATCGCCTACAAGCTCCGCACGGGTGGGGCTGCGCTCGTTCTGTGGATCGCGGTCGCCTGCTTCTGGCCCGCTGCGCGTCTTGCCTGGGACCCCGGGCGCTGGGCTTTGGCCGCACTCGCGGCCGTGCTCGCGGCGGGCATCCGGTTCTTCAACGGGTATGCGACCGGCCTGCTCGCGTTCTGGACGACGCGGGTGAGCGCGCTGATGGAGCTCCAGTTCGGCATCTCGCTGTTTCTCTCAGGGCGCATCGCTCCCCTGTCTTTTCTCCCGCCCGCCGTCGTGTCCGTGGCGGGGGTGCTCTGGTTCCCCTACATGCTCGCTTTTCCGGTCGAGATCCTGACGGGCGCCGTCCATACCACCGCGGACTACTGGCACGGCTTCGCTGGCCAGGTCGCGTGGCTGGTCGCGTGGTGGCTGCTGTACGTCCTCGTCTGGCACCGTGGCCTCAAGCGCTACGGCGCGGTTGGCGGATGAGCGAGGCGCCTCAGAGGGTCGCGGGACTTGCGCGCGTGCTCCGCGCCTTGCTGCGGCTGAACGCCGTCGAAGAGCTCCAATACCGGGCCAACTTCGTCGCGAGCGTCATCGGCACGGTGTTCTCGATGGCGACTGCCTTGCTCACGCTCGGGCTCTTCTTTCGGCACACGACGCGCCTCGGCGGGTGGGACTACTGGGAGGTCGTCGTCCTCCTCGGCATTTTCAACGCGCTCACGGGCGTGATCGAGGCGGTGCTGCGGCCTGGTATCGGCGGCTTGGCGAGCGAAGTGCGGAGCGGGAAGCTCGACCTCGTCCTCACCCGCCCGGTCGACGCGCAGCTCTTCGTCTCCTTTCGGACCCTCGACATTTGGCGATTCAGCGATGTCGTCTTCGGACTCGCCTTGGCGGGGTATGCGCTCGTGCGCGTGGGCCGGGTGCCGTCGCTCGTCGACCTGGTGGCGTTCGCCGTGACGTTTGGAGCCGCGGTCGCCCTGGTCTATGCGATGTGGGTGGCGCTCATGTGCCTCGCCTTTTGGTTCGTGGCGGTGGAGAACATCTCGGTGCTCTTCGACGCCTTCTACGAAGCGGGACGGTACCCCGTGAGCGCGTACCCGGGGGCCCTCCGATTCATCTTCGTCTACCTGCTCCCGATCGCCTGGGTGACGACGGTGCCGGCCGGCGCGCTCACGGGCCGCTTCGGACCCGTGACCGCCCTCGTCGCCAGCGGCCTTGCACTAGGTGCGTTGGTGCTGACGCGCGCCCTGTGGCGCGCTGCCCTGCGACGCTACACGAGCGCCGGGGGGTGAGGGCGGCGGCGACGGATAGCAGCCAGGTTGTCGGCTCAAGACCGAGAGAACCGGTAGTCTTGCAAAGAAGGTCAAGGTCGCGTTCGGAGGTGCGGTGTCAGTCTCCCCCGACATCTGCCATTCCGTTAAGTTCGACGCCGACAACGACGCCCCTATACCTCCAGATTCATACAGCAGCGGTTTCCTAACACGACCAAGAACCGAGTATTTGCATTGATGGGTCGCGCGGGACGCATCCTGAGCGCCGGGTGGGTCATATTTGGCTTGGCCTGTCTTGGGCTGCTGATGATTGAGCTTGCCTACCGCGTTCAGAAGGGGGTGCGAGGGGAGATTCACGCTGCCGTCGTCAGGCCGTCGCCGCGGTCCGAGCAGCCGCCCGGGTACGTCACATCCTTTTTCGCCGACAGCGTCTGGTGGCCAGAGTTTATGCGGGAACAGGCCGAACTCCGACCGCATCCGGCGCGCTGGGAGCCGTTCGTTTATTGGCGGATGAGACCCTATACTGGGCGCTACATCAACGTTGACAGTGCCGGATTGCGCATCACGCCCCGCTATGCCAACCCGAAGGGCGTGCCGATTCGGGTTTTCTTCTTCGGGGGTTCGACCACCTGGGGCCTGTTCGACCGCGACAGTCTGACTCGGCCGGCCCTCGTTGCCAAGCGATTGGAGGAAGCGGGGTTCGATCCGCAAGTAACGAACTTCGGTCAACTGGCCTATGTCAGCAGCCAGGAACTGATCACCTTCGTGTTTGAGCTCCGGCGGGGCAACGTCCCCGACGTGGCGGTTTTTTGGGACGGAGAAAACGATGTCTTGTGCGGAGTCGAAGACAACGTGCCGAGCGGCACGTGCGCTTTCGAGGATCGAGCCGCGTACACGCCGTTCGGCACATCGCATCCCGAACAGGTGCCCATAGGGGTCGCGCTGCGCAGCCTGGTCGCCCACATATCCTTCGTAGAACGCCTGAAGCGATTTCTCCCAAAACCCGCTCGGCCGCCGCTCCCCCCGCCTGACCCCTTCTGCCGAGCCTTGACGGCGCGTTGGCTTGGCGAAGCGCGCCTGCTCGACAGGTTGGCGGAGGCGTATCACTTTGTCGCGCTCGCGATCTGGCAACCCACCTGGGCAACCTCCGAGCGACCGCGGACGGCGTACGAGCGGGCGGTCCTCGCGCGACCCGACCGACCTGTTGGACTGGATCCATTCTTTCAGTCGTGTGCACGCATGGTGGATTCGCTCTCGGCGCGGCATGCCACCCAGTCGATCCTCACGCTGAGCACGCTCCACGCCAATGACTCGGGCACGGTCTTCTTGGACCCGTGGGGGCACTCGCCGGAGCGGGTGACTCACATTCAGGCGGACACGCTGGCAAAGCTCATTCTCGCTCGTCTACCCGCGAGGTTGCGCTTGCGTCGGTAACTGGAGCGACCAACGTTCGCGGGGCAGCACGACCTTGAGAATTCCATGGAGTGTGATGAGACTCCTCCTGGCCCATGGTGACCCTCTCCCAGTTGACCAGCAATCTGCTAGTGAAGGTGAGTCAGGCGACGCACCAAACGCTCGCCCTACCGACCCTGATCTTCTTTCCGACCGCAAGGTGCAACTCCCGATGCATCTCTTGCGACTGGTGGAAGGCGGATGGCGCGGACGATCTCTCGTTTGAGGAGGTGCGGCGGCTTTCCGACGAACTACCAGCTCTCCGCACCCGGTCGGTCGTGTTCTCGGGTGGGGAGCCGCTGTTCCGGCGTGACGTCTTCGAACTGGCCGACTTGTTTGCCGGGCAGGGGCAGCGTCTACACCTCCTGACGAGCGGACTGCTTCTCGAGCGGCATGCAGCGGCGGTCGGGGCGCATTTCGGCCAGGTGACGATCTCTCTGGATGGGCACACGCCCACACTCTACGAACAAATCCGCGGCGTGAACGGCTTACCGGTCATCGAGGCTGGCGTACGCAAACTGCAGGCGGTCTCACCTCGCACCCCGGTGCGCGGGCGCAGTACCCTCCACCGGCACAACTTTACTGCGCTCCCTGCGCTCATTGATAAGGCGCATGCCCTCGGCTTGGCCGGCATTTCATTTCTCGCCGCCGACGTTTCGAGTGAGGCCTTTGGCCGCACATCAAGCTCGCGTGGGTCCCCGACGACTGGCTTGCGGACCGCCGCGTCCATGACCGGCCTGTTGCTCGACGCGATGGAGGTCCAGGCGTTCGCCGACATCGTTGAACGAACCATTGTGTCTCACGCCGCCGATTTCGCGTCTGGGTTTGTGGCCGAGCCGCCGGAGAAACTGCGCCGGTTGCCGCGCTACTACGCCGCACAGCTCGGGCTCGGCCCCTTCCCGGGCGTTCAGTGCAACGCCCCTTGGGCCAGTGCCGTGGTCGAAGCGGACGGTGCGGTGCGGGGCTGCTTTTTTCACCGCATCGTGGGCAATATCCGCGCGCGAGGGTTGCGGGCGATTCTCCGGGACGAGATGGTCGCATTCCGTAAGGGGTTGAGCGTCGCTCGCAATCCCGTCTGTGCGCGTTGCGTCTGCGCGCTCATGGTTGGGTTGCGGTCGGCTGTCTGACGTGGCGCTAAGGGTCTTCGTGCCAACGCGGGCGCTAGGGCAATGAGACTTTCCAGATCTCACTTGCCGTTCGCACCTTGATCTTCGGCACGTCGCGAGAGCCGACCTCGCCCCCCCTCTCGTTGACGGGTCGCTCGGGCCCCCAAGATCACTCTAAGTCCTCATGGCGACGCCTGGTCAGCGGCTGGGCAACCACCGCGACCTTGGTGGGTCTGCTGGTCCTCGCGTGTGTCCTGTTCGAATGGCACCTCGGGACGCCTTACATCACGATGTGGGATGAGGCAGTCCAGGCGAATGTCGTCAAGAACCTGGCAGAGCACTGCTGCGTCCCACAACTCCACCGATCGGCGGACGTCAGGTCGATAGAAAGAGTTGAGTCCAGCGGCGGAGCCGTCCCTCAGTTACAAAAGTCGCCGAATGGCGCTGTCGACTACTGGGTCGGTGTGGATTC
>DATNIM010000156.1:0-45721 GCA_035604455.1 Gemmatimonadales bacterium | reverse complement strand
GCCGCATCAGCCGCAGCGGCTCGAACGCGTCGGGCACACCGGCGATCACCGACCCGATCGTCACGACCACCGACGCCGCGAGCACCGCCTTGATCGCCCCCGAGATCGTGAAGCCCATCACCAGCTCCAGCTTGGTGATGGGCGTGACGAGGTACCCCTCGTGCAGCCCGCGGGACTTGTCGTCGATGAAGATGATGCCGCCGCCGATCATGACCATCATGAAGATCGACATCACGATCGAGCCTGGGAGCAGATACTGGATGTAGGGCACGTAGGGATAGATCTCGACCACCTCGAGCGTCGGGACCGTGGCCATGCGTTCCGAGCCCGACCGTGGACGCGCGTAGGCCGAGAGCTCGCTCGTGAAGGTCGCGCCAAGCGTGCTTGCGACGAAGTTGTCCGTGTTGTCCTCGATCAGGGCGACCTGAGGGTCTTCCCCGGCGAGCATCCGCCGCGAGAATCCCGGCGGAATGGTGAGCACGCCGTTCAGGCGGCCGTTCCGCAGGGCCGAGACCGCCGCGTTCTGGTCGTCGTACGGCACGAGTTCGAACGTCTGGGCGTTCGCCGCGATGGCGTTCGACAGCTCGCGCAAATTGAGGGCGGGGACGCTGCCGTCCTGGTCCACGAGGCCCACTTTCAGGTGCCTGACCTTGCCCCCGAACGCGTAACCGAGCACCACGAGCTGCACGAGCGGCATGATGAGCGACACCATGATGAGCGTCGGGCTCCTCCGGAACCGCCGCAGGTCGCGTTCGACGATCGCCCAGACCCGTTCCATGGACGCCCTAGCCTCGCCGCACGAACCCGGTCCGGTCGGTCACTGGGGGGGCCTGCAGGGCATCGCGCAGCTCGTGGCCCGTGTAATGAACGAACACGTCATCGAGCGTCGTGCTCTGGACCGTGAGAGATTGCACCGTGACCCCCGCCTCGTCTGCCGCTCGCA
Source organism: Gemmatimonadales bacterium (assembly GCA_035604455.1). Lineage (GTDB taxonomy): Bacteria > Gemmatimonadota > Gemmatimonadetes > Gemmatimonadales > GWC2-71-9 > AG25. Next base: position 44,778 of record DATNIM010000156.1, on the reverse strand, counting down.
GCAGGGCAGCGGTTGTCGCGGGGCCGTCATTCGATACGAGTCTCAGGACCTGCCCTTCGCCCGTTACGCTATCGACGCCCGGGAGGCGAGTGAGCCGGTCCCGCCAGTCTGTGGGTGCGCCTTCGAAGCTCGTCTCGAGTGAGCTCTGGCCGGCGATGGCCGCTTTCAGGTGGAGCGGGGAGTCGAGTGCGATCAGGTGGCCGTGGTCGACGATCGCAATCCGCGCGCAGAGCCTGTCCGCTTCGTCCATGTAGTGGGTGGTGAGGACGATCGTCAGGTCGCGCTCGCCCTTGATCCGGCGCAGCATCTCCCAAACCGCGGTCCGCGAGACCGGATCGAGGCCGGTCGTCGGCTCATCGAGCACGAGGATCCGGGGCTCATGGACGAGCCCGCGCGCGATCTCCACCCGGCGGCGCATGCCGCCCGAGAGGAACTTCACCGGCTTATCCGCCCACTGAGACAGCTCCACCGCTGCGAGCAGCTCTCCGATCAGCGTTCGCCTCCGCTGGGACGGCACGCCGTAGAGCTTGGCGAAGATGAGCAAATTCTCGACTGGACTGAGCTCGAGATCCGTCGTCATGGCCTGGGGGATCACGCCGATCGACCGCCGCACCGCATCCGGATTCTGGACGACGTCCGCGCCGTCCACGATCGCGGTCCCCGAGGTGGGCTTCATGAGGGTGGTGAGGATGCGGATGAGGGTCGATTTGCCGGCGCCGTTCGGCCCGAGGAGCCCGAACACCTCGCCCCGCTCGACCGCGAACGAGACGTCGTCCACGGCCGTGAAGTTGCCGAACCGCTTCGTGACGTGCTGAACCTCGACGGCGCTCACGAGCCGTGGCGGAGAGGGGGGAGGAGAACCGATGCCGTCATGCCGAGGGCGAGCCTGCGATCCGCGTTGTTCACGCGCAGGCGGATCTCGAAGGTCTTGATGTCGCGCTTCGTCCTGCTCACGTCCCGCTGGGTCGCGAAGTCGGCGTCGACGCCGCGATAGAACACCGTGCCCGTGCGCTCCTCGCCGTCCGGGAGCCGCACGGTGAGCGTGTCTCCGCGGCGAATCCGGCCGATATAGGTCTCTTCGATGTCCGTACGCACCCAGAGGTCGTCCGGGTCGACGAGGGTGAGGATCGCCTGTCCGGGACTCAAGACTTCGCCGGCCCGCGCGGCAAGGACGTCGACGATGCCCGAGATGGGGGAGCGGATCTCCGTGTACCCGAGACGCACATCCGCCCGGGTGGTCTGGGCGGCGGCGGCCGCTTGCTCGTCCCCAACGGCGACCAAGGCACTTCGCTTCGCCGCGACTTCCGTCGAGGCGGCATCGATTCGCGCTTTGGCCACCGCATACGCCGTTTGCGCGGCCTCAAACCCTTGCGTGGGGAGGATGCTCTGCCGGAAGAGGACGCTGTCGCGCGCGAGCATCGTCTGGGCGTTGGCGAGGTTCGCCTGCGCCTCGCTGTCCTGTGCGACGGCGGCGACCAGGTCGGCCTCGGCCGCCTGCACGCGCTCGGAGAGCCCGGCCGCGCTTTGGGCGAAATACGTCCGGTCAGCGGCGAGCTCGCCCGGCGCCAGCACCGCGAGCAGCTCGTTGGCACTCACAGAATCGCCCTCGTGCACGAGCAACTGACTCAAGCGCCCCTCGACGACCGGCGACACGATGACGTCGTTCGTTGTCACGACCCCGCTCAACACGAGGGCCGCTGAGTGCCGCCGCGCGCCGTACACCACGGCGGCGATCAGGGCAGCGCCGCCGAGCCCGGCCACGAGGGTGATTTGTCTCCGATCCATCGTCTCACCATATCAGTGAAATCAAACAGATGTATAAAACAACTGTTTGGATTTGACAACGGCTCTTGAGGCGCGTGGTGGGAGCTAGCGGCCGACCGAGATGCCCAATTGCGCCTGCGCCTGCTCGATTGGGACACTAGCCGTCGGGCCGCCGGCTGGCGACGTACGGCGGTCGAGGCGCTGGAAGGTGTAGGCCGCTGTGGCCCGGAAATGCCGCGCGAGCTGTACGCCCAAGCCCAGGCCGATTTCGAGCGAAAACGGGGCGGATCCTCCCCCAGAGAACTCGGCCGCGGCCAGGTAGTCCCCACGCAGCGAGACGGTCACGGCAGGGCCCAAGAGGAAGTGCGCCAAGAGGCCGGCCCGCACGGCGCCGAACGACTGGGCCGTGAAGGCGATGCTCGGGGAGCGTGAGGCGATCCCCGCCTCGACCGTGAGATAGGGCAGGGCGTCGACGCCGGCCCAGGCGTCCACTTCGGTCGCTTGGAACCCCGTCGTGGCCCCGCTGCCCTGGTCCGGGCTCATCTGAATGACCGACGCCACCGCCTCGGCGCGAACGCGATGGAACTCGATCTCGCCAAGAGCCCCCGGACCAATCCCCGTGTAGCGCAGGCTCGAGGACGCCTCGCGGTACTCGGAAAAGATCCCGACCGGACCGACGAACCCGGACTGAGCCAAAGCCCGCCCGCCCACGAAAAGCAGGACGAGCGAAAGACCCGCCCTCACCGAGTGCCCTCTGGTAGTGCCACGATGGTGAGGGCCACCTCGTGACGGGCTTTTGCGTTTTCAGTCGCGATGTCGCTGTTCCGTCGTTCGAGCTGCTCTCGCAAGAGCCGATTGTAGAGGATGTTCGCGGGTGCGGGTTGGGGCGTTGGGTGTCTCAAAGTCATGACGAGGCCCGCGACGAGCGTCGCGGCGCCCACACCGATGAGCTCTCGGGAGGGCGGAGAGCCGAGACTCCCGTTGTTCAGCGCGAAGGCGCCGGCCACGGCGGCCGTGGTCGAAAGAAACGCGATGCCCATGGGGCGCCAGGACCGCGGCGGGAGCGCGGTCTCCGGGAGCTCCTGATAGCCGGGCAGCGACGTCAGATGGGGCATCGTATCGACGGCGCCGTACGACACCCGGACCGAGCGGGACGCCGAGAACGCATCCTGGCCCGAGGACGCGTCGACCACGATCAGCCACGTGCCCGCGGGCACCGGGTCTCCATTCGGTAGCTGAGCTGACCAGGGACGAACCACACTTCCCGTGACGACGGCTGAGTCGACGAGCAGCGACGTGGCGCCGTTGACCGCGTGCACCCGCACCCGGGCGGGCGTCGTGATCGTGAACCGCACCGCGACCGCGCCCCTGCCCGCCACGAAGTGCGCGCTATCGACCTGGAGCTTGCGGATGACCAAAACCTGTCCCATGGCGGCATAGAACAGGCTCGTGATCTTCGGGGACACCTTGCTCTGATCGAGCTCGTGGTCTGGGTCGAGCAGGATCGCTTGCTTGAACGCTTCCACGGCCTTCGCCTGGGAATCCGTCGCCCCGTAGCTGAAGCCGAGGAGCCCGTAGGCGCGCGCTTGGTCGGGACCGCTCATGCGCTGGGCCAGGGCTTGGCGGGCGAGGATGACGGCCTGTCCGAAGTCGAGACTGTCCGCGGCGGCGAGCGCCCGCCTGAGAGTGGGGTTCTCGGGAACGGTCGCGTTTTGGGCGGCGAGAGCGGTCGTGAAAACGAGCGCGAAGACCGCGGCGCGCATCCCGCAGGCCCTCACCCTTCCGGCAGCAGCGTGTATCGCTTGGGCACCGTATTGCCGGCGTCGACCTGCACCTTGTCCGTCACGGTCCGGTAGCCCTCGCGTACGATCCTGACGGCGTGCGCCCCAGCGGGGACGGAATAGTGTACGACGGGCGTGGGACCCACGTCCACACCGTCCACGTAGAGCTCGCCGTACGGATCGGCGCTCACCGTAAGAAACCCGGTCAGCGCTGCAGGCTGCTCGACTTTGGGTTTGCGGGGCGGTACGGGCGTTGCGACCTTCACCGTTTCAGCAACCCTCACGGTATCGATCCGCGGCACGGGCGTTGGCAGTGCCGCCCGTGGCGAATCGGTGCTGGCGGCGCTCGCCGCCTGCTTGCTCGTGTCTGACGCAGTAGCGGACCGAACGGCAGTCGCGGGCGTCGCGGGCTTCGAGCCCGGGTTAAGCACCACATAGGCCCCGACGCCCGCTGCGACCACCGCTCCAACCACAAACGGCGCGCGGCTTCTCTTCGGGCGCGGCCTGGGGACGGACTGGGGGAGGGGCGTCGTCGGCGCGGACGTCATCTCGGTCGGCGTGTCGGCGGTCACGCGCGGTCGCGGAACCGCGCCCGAGACGGAGCCCGACATCCTCGCGTGCCCGGGCCAGACAGCTTCCGCGAATTCCTGCATGGTCGGGAAGCGGTCCTTCGGCTCCTTCGCCATCGCCCGGTTGATCGCAGCAAGCAGCTCGCGCGGCACGTCGCTCGAGCGGACTTTGAGGGGTGGAGGGTCCTCGAAGATCTGCTTGTAGAGGATCGTGTGGACGGATTCCCCGGCAAACGGCAGATCGCCCGTGATCATCCGGTACCCGACCACGCCGAGCGAGTATTGATCGGCGCGCCCGTCCACGGCGTGTCCCTTCGCCTGCTCGGGAGCCATGTAGTGCGGCGTCCCGATGATCATGCCGGTCGCCGTGAACCCCGTCGCGGCCTGGAGGGCCTTGGAGATGCCGAAGTCCGTGAGCATCACGCGGCCGTCGTGGTCGAACATGATGTTTGCGGGCTTCACGTCGCGGTGCACCACGCCCCGCTGGTGGGCGTGGCCGAGCGCCGATGCGGCTTCCCAGAGCACGCGCTGGATGTACTCGGGCTCGAGGGGCTCCTTCTTCGAAAGCACGTCTTCGAGCGACGTGCCCGAGATGTACTTCATGACGAAGTAGTTGAGGCCGTCTTCGCTCTCGACCCGATAGATCGGGATGATGTTCGGGTGGTCGAGCTTTGCGGAGGTCTTCGCCTCCTGCTGAAAGCGGCGTACGACCTGGTCGTCCTGGGCCACGTCCGGCGGGAGCACCTTGATTGCGACTTCTCGCTCGAGGGCGAGGTCGTGCGCGAGGAAGACCGTCCCCATGCCCCCCTTACCCAGAACTCGTTCGATCCGGTAGGTGCCCTCGACCAGGCGCTGCAGGCGGGGAAGGAGTGTGGCGGTGCTGGTGCGGCTTGGTGGTCCGCCCCCCTCCGACAGGTCGGCGCCGCAGGACAGGCAGTACCGGCTGTTTGGCGGGATGGGGGCGTGGCAGTAGGCGCACTCGACGGTGCCGCTGGTCATCCGATCGGGCCTTGTGCTACCGCTGAACGGGGCGTAGCGCGCCCGAGCGAGCGCCCCGCGCAACCTGCCACGCGGCGAGCGGATGCGGGTTCATGCATGGCATTCTGGCGACGGCCTCGTGCAATCTATGCGTCCGGGCTGGCGCCTGCTATGGTGTGACAGATCAATGACCTGCGCGCCCACGGTGGGCTGCTCTTCACAGAGGCAAGGGCCTCTTCCTAGATTCGGGATGCGCCCGAGTTAGAACGAGGAGTTCATGCGCGCCCGGGTCATGTTGGGAGCAGTAGTCGCGCTGTGCGCGGGCAGTAGCTGCATCTTCCCCACCGAGCAGGATAATGTCGTCTACGTCACGATCGACTCGGTGACGATCGGGTCAACCCTCCGGAAGCCGAGTCCCACGACACCGCTCGTGATCCCTCGCGGTGTCGAAGCGATCGCCTATGCCACGGCCTGGCACAAGGTCGGCACGAGCGCGCAGGCGCTGCCGACCGTCGTGTTCGTGTGGTCCGTAGCCGACACCACGCGGGCGCGGATCGACGGTTCGACGGGCCAAATCGTCACCGTGAACCCGGGCGTCACGACGATCCAGGTGGCCGCGGCGAACTACGACAAGTTGGCGACCGGCGGCTCGGCGCAGATTCGCGTCGCGGCACCGCTTGAGGTCGACAGCGTCCGGCCGCGTAACGTCCGGTTCGGCGCGACGGTCACGGTCTACGGGGTGGGGACGGACTCCATCATTGTGGCCGACCTGGGGGCGGGACAGCTGATTTCCTACCCCTTCTCGGCCACCCGCGACAGCCTGGGGTACGCGCGCCAGACGTTCTGGGTCCCCCCGCCCGCGACGAGCGACTCGTTGTTCTTCATCGGGAACGACCTTGTGGGGTTCGCGCAGAACAGCGACACGACCCACGTCGTGCAGGAAGACATCTACGACCCGAACCTCACCTCGCCGGCCACGCTCGACCTCACCGGCTCGCCCCCGTTCACCGAGGAGCCCGCGCTGCTCTTCTATAACCCGGCGCTTTCCTTCGAGAAGCTCGCGCGCACCCAGACGTTCGGGGCCGACTGGTTTCACCTGCTACTGAAGACAGGCGACTACACCTTCGTCCTGCACTCTCGTGCGTCAGGCGGCAAGGTCCAGCCGTACATCACGGACTCGCTCGGCTACAACACGTCGACGGGCAAGTACTTCATCGGACACGACTCCTGGACGATCGGTCCAGCGTCCCACGACTGCCACGGTCTCGTGTTCAGCCCGCCCGAGGCGCCAAGCGAGTCGACCGTCGTCACGCTCAAGGGGTACACGGCCGGGGCGCTCGACCTGGTCGCCGTCTACACCGCGACCGGGGCCTACACGCTGTCGACGACGAGCGGTCTCGTGCAGACCGTGAGCAGCATTGCGTTCGACGGCAACGAGGAGGACGGGACCTGCCGTGCTGCGGACACGACCTACGCCCGCGCGCCGCTCGCGCCGCCCTTCCGGAAGACCCTGACCATCGCGGCGCCGCACGCCATCGACTGGATCCGGTTTCACGTGGCCGCGGCCGGGTCTGTCCAATTCCAGATGGCCACCCTGCCATCGGTCACGCCCGATACGGCGAAGGATTTGGATCTGTATCTGGTAACCGTTCCCGCACCGAGCGCCACAGCGCTCGTCGCCGTGGCCGTCGACACGAGCGGGAACTTGAGCGTGAACAAGACCCTCACGCTCGCCGTGGGGGACTACTACGCCGTCGTGCTCGACTATGCCGGCGTCGTGACGCCTTACGAGCTCTGCGTAGGCGGCTGTACTGTGTTTCCCGCACCCGCTCAGGCGAGTCGCGGGTACCCGCGCCGCGCCCGTCCTAGGATTCCTTCCGGACCGTAGGCGTCGTTCCCTAGAGCCCCGCGCAGGCCGTTCGCCCGTTCTTCTTCAGCCTCTCAAGCAGAGACGTTCTCTCCTGGAACGCTCGAAGCCTCTTCCGTATCTGGTCGGGAACAAAACGCAAACTGTAATAGTATTTTTACTATAATCGCATGTTTTGTAACTAATCGTGCACATCGATAAGGTTATTATGATGCTAAATGAATGACAAATCATGCTCAAAGTGCATATTTTATGTAACAGAGTGTTGACTCAAGCGTCCGACTGTATTAGACTCGGGTCAGTGGGGCGGAAGTCGCGCATCCACTTGGCTTAAGGAGATGAGAGCATGAAGAAGCGCGGCGGGGGGCTCGCGCTAGAGATGTGGCGGGCCGACGGGCACCTGAGGGCCTTGGACGTACGGCTTCAGGAGCTGATCTGGGTTGAGCTGAGGGCCCGGGGGGTTTGCCCCGGAGCGTTGATGGTCGAAGTGGCCGGGAGAGTGGCCACGCTTGGCGGATCGGTGACGAGCTACGCTGAAAAGCTGGCCGCGGGGAACGCCGCGGCGCGGGTAGCGGGCCTGGAGCGGATCGACGACCTGATCGTGGTGGTGCCTACGCCGTCAAACGCCTGGTCCGATGAGGCCCTGCTCCCGATCGTGACGAACGTGTTGCGCTGGGACAGCCGCGTACCCCCGGGCCGTGTGACGGCCGACGTGCTGGACGGGCATGTGATTCTCACCGGCGGCGTGGACAAGGACGCCGATCGGGCGGCGGCGGAAGCGGCGATCTCGACGCTGATCGGCGTTCGAGGTGTCCTGAACCGGATCACGGTGCCCGCCCGCCCGGCGGGGCCGCAGGCCAAGGCGGCCGTGCTGCGATCGCTCGCGCGCTGGCTGGGGCGAGACGGTAGACGCGTACGCGTGGTTGTTCGCGACGCGGCGATCGAGCTCCACGGCCGGGTCGCCTCGCCCGCCGAGCGCCGGGCCGCCGAACGGGCCGTCCGGCAAGTGCTGGGCGACGTGCGGCTCGACTGCCAACTGGTGATCGGAGGCTGGCCTCTCGGATTTCGATAGCATCGCTCGGAGCTAGACGACTCGGGACGGCAGTCGAGCGTCTAACCCCTTCTTCGCCAAGACCCCACCGCGGCGCGCGGCCGCCGGGCGTTTCGCGATCTCGCAGGGTGCTGTAGCCTCCCCCCTCCCTGCGACGGCTCTCCCACCCTGAGCCGACCCGGCGACCTCGCGCCGCTTGCCGTTCCCGAGACTTCTTGGGCGCGCTAGCATCTTGTAGCGTCGCGTGGGCCCAGCCCCTCGCGAGCCAGACGGCGAGAGCATTCCACGACCGAGACGAGGCTCTGTGAAGACTTCGAAGCCCAAGCCGAAAGCGCGGCGGACGGCCCGGCCGATCTACGCGAGCTCGCCCCTGTCGCTACCGCGGCCGTTCGTATCACGCTACGGTGTTCCCGTTCTCACGTCGGTCGAGTCCGTGATCTTCCAGCGACGGTATTTCACCGACTGCATGGCCTGTTCTTTCTGTCACGATTGGTGCTGCTCGCACGGCGTGGACGTGGACCTCGCCCACCTGCGTGTGATCAAGGCGCATGCCCCGGCCCTCGCGGCCTACACCGGGATTCCCAGACGGCAGTGGTTCCGCCGGACGATCACGCGGGACAACGAGATGCCGGGCGGCGGCTCGGTGCGCACGCGCGTCACGAATGGCGCCTGCGTCTTTCTCGACCGCGCAGGGCGGGGGTGCAGGATCCACGCGTTCTGTCTCGAGCGCGGTCTCGACTATCACGAGCTCAAGCCGATCGTGGACTGTCTGTTTCCGCTCACGTTCGCGGACGGCACGCTGACGACGGCGCCCGAGGTGGACGACAACAGCCTCGTGTGTCTCGACACGGGGCCGACCTTGTACCGGGGCTTACGCGGAGAGCTGGAGTATTACTTCGGCACCGACCTGGTTCACACGCTCGACGGGATCGAGGCGAGCTTCAAGTAGAGCGGGACGGCCAGGCTTAGAGTTCGTCCCAGTCGATGGGGAAGAGTCCGCTGCAGCGCTCGCAGCGCTTCGCGGTCGCAAGACTCTCGAGTCCTGCGCGAGTCTGGCAGACGGGGCACACGCCGTACTTCACGCCCCAGGACACCGGCAGCTGGACGGCGTCTGCCGGTCGGGAGACGACCGACCAGCGCGCGGGCCGCGAGGGCACGAGGCGCACCATGGTGCGCTGCACGGGGCGCGGCTCGTGATGCACGTCGAGCACGACGTCGTCCTGGGTCAAGGCGAGCACCCGATACCACGCGCCGCGACGCAGGCGGCAATTGACGTCGCCGCGGACCCGCGCCCACTTCCACGCTTCGACAGCGGTCATGCCCTACTCCCGGAAGGAGAGGAACGCGCGGCGCTGGCCTCGGCACAGCCAGGCTGCGGCTCCAACATACGCAACTGCATTGCTTGATGGGGCCGCCCACTTGGCTGGGCTTCAGGAAATACCCGGCCCGTCGCGATGCGGCGGACCAGCTCGACGATCCACCGCTGCACGCTCCGGCGCTTCGCGTCGAAGAAGCGCGCCGAGCGCCGGACCTCCCGAAAGGTCGCCCGAACGGCCTCGTCGGCCGCTTCGGGATCGAAGAGTACGGAGTAGGCGACCGCGTACACCGTCTTCCCGTGGCGGAGCGCGAGCTCCGCCAGCGCCGACCGGTCGCCCCTAGCGATCCTCTCCACCAGGTGCGCGTCCGCTTCGATCGGCTGCGTAGGCTCGGCCATCACGTCCCCTCATTGTGGGCGGGGTCTAGGCTTGGGGGCTTGGTAAGCAATTAGGCACGGGGCGCCGAACCCCGTCTGTTAGGCGCGTCACAACGGGCCGGGCGGCCCGCCGGCCGGTGACGTGGCGCACAATGGAGCGGAGCCTAGTTTGCGAGCGTATACCGGTGGGAGACCTCGCCCATGGCCTTGGCGAGCCCCGCGGAGGTGGGGTATGGCTGTTTCCCTTCGCTCGAAGCACATCGTCGTCCCGCTCGTCCTCGCCGCTACCTACTTCGCGGCCGCGAAGCTCGGGTTGCGAGTGGCGTTCCTGCATCCCAGCGCCACCCCCATTTGGCCCCCGTCCGGGATTGCACTCGCCGCCTTCCTCCTCCTCGGTGATTGGGTGTGGCCGGGCGTTTTCGCCGGCGCCTTTTTCGCGAACCTCACCACCGCGGGCACCGTCGCTACGTCCCTCGGGATCGCCCTGGGGAACACGCTCGAAGGCCTGGTCGGCGCATACCTGGTGCGTCGGTTCGCGCACGGTCGGCTAACGCTCGAACGCTCGCCTGACATCGCCCGCTTCCTGCTTCTCGCCGCGGGACTCAGCACCGCGATCAGCGCCACGATCGGCGTGACGAGCCTTTCGCTCGGGGGTTTCGCCCCGTGGCCCGAATACGGGCCGATCTGGCTCACGTGGTGGCTCGGTGACGCCGTCGGGGACGTGCTCGTGGCACCGGTGCTCATCCTCTGGGCGACACGGCTCAAGCGGACGGGTAGGGCCTGGGAAGCCGCGGGCGTGGGTCTCGGGCTCGCTTGTATTGGCTGGCTTGTGTTCGGCGCGCACGCCCCGATCGGCGCGCGGCACTACCCGCTTGAGTTCCTGTGTATCCCGTTCCTCCTCTGGGCCGCCCTGCGGCTCGGGCTCCGGGATGCGGCGACCGGCATGCTCGTGCTCGCAGGGGTCGCCGTGTGGGGCACGCTCGGGGGCGGGGGGCCCTTCGTGCGCGGGTCCGCGAACGAGTCCCTGCTCCTCCTACAGGCCTTTCTCGGGGCCAGTGCCGTGATGACCCTCATCGTCGCGGCTGTCGTGGCCGAGCGGACCGAGGCTGTGGACCAGCTGCGACAGCTCGCGGTGCGGGACCCCTTGACGGGCCTCGCCAACTACCGCGAATTCGTGCGCGTGCTCGAGGGCGAGATCGAGCGCTCGGGTCGGACGGCCCGACCGTTCGCCGTGGTGCTCCTCGACTTGGACGGCTTGAAGAGGATCAACGACCGGTATGGACACATCGTGGGGAGCAGCGCGTTGCTCCGGGTGGCGGAGGTGCTGCGCGCCTCCTCCCGGGCGGTGGACACGGCGGCGCGGTTTGGGGGAGACGAATTCGCCCTGGTCCTTCCCGAGACCCAAGGCCCGGCCGCCTTCCAAGTGGCCGAGCGCGTGCGCTCGGGCGTGGCGGCTGATCCCGAGCCTCCGCGGCTCAGCGTCAGTGTCGGGGTGGCGCTCTACCCGATCGATGGGGCAGCGGCTGAGGACTTACTGCGTGTCGCAGATCAATTGCTCTACGAAGCGAAGCGAGGAGCGGCGACCAGTCGGGACCGCTAGCGCCCATGCCGCAGGGGTGCGGTGACGACCGCGGTTCTCGTCATACTCGGCGTCGCGGCCGGGGCCCTCATCGCCGTACTCGCGCGCCGCGGCGGGGGCGACTCCTTGCTCCAGCAGCAGTTGATCGAGCTCCGGAGCCGGCTCGACGCCCTGCTCGGCGCGCAGCAGGCGCTGCCGAGGACGCTCGCGGAAGGGACGGCTGAGCAGGCGCGGGCACTCGCCGACGTGCGCGAGCGCCTCGGTGAGCTCGGCGCCGCGACCAAACGGCTCGAGCAAGTGGGCGAGGCCGTGGTCGACGTACAGCAGCTGCTCCAGGTGCCGCGGTTGCGGGGGACGTTGGGCGAGGTGTGGCTGGAAGAGCTCTTGCACCAGATCCTTCCTCTCAGCGCCTACGGGATGCAGCACACGTTTCGCTCAGGCGAGCGGGTGGACGCGGTCGTGCATTTGGGCGAGCGCTTCGTGCCGATCGACGCGAAGTTCCCGCTCGAGGCCTACCAGCGCATGCTTGGGGCGACGGGCGCAGACCGAGACCGCGAGCGGCGCGCCTTCGCGCGGTCGCTCAAAGGGCGAATCGACGAGATCGCCGACAAGTACATCCGCCCCGAAGAGGGCAGCTATGAGTTCGCCCTCATGTACCTCCCGGCCGAAAGCGTCTACTACGAGGCGACCTTGGGCACTCCCGCCGACGAAGGCACGAGCGTGTTCAGTTACGCGCTCGCCCGCCGGGTCATTCCCGTGTCCCCTCACACGTTCTACGCCTATCTCCTCGTCATCCTGCACGGCCTGAAAGGGATGAAGGTCGAGGAGCATGCCCGGGAGATCCAGGCGGAGCTGGGCGGCCTGGGCCAGCAATTCGGCACGTTCTGGGCGGCGTTCGAGAAGGTCGGAGCGCACCTGGGCAATGCCGCGAAGCAGTTTGAGGAAAGCGCGAAGCAGGCGACGAAGCTCGAGGCACGCTTCGAGCGGGTTGCCGGGGCCGCGGTCGAGCGGGACGGCCTGGTCGACCGAAGCCCTGGCGAAGACCGGTCTGGTCCTTAGACCCCGCCCTCAAAAAGGGACGGGACCGCTGATCCGGTCTCGCGCCCGAGCAGCCGCGGTTAGGCGCATATTGTAGGAGCGTGTCCGGGGGTTGGGGGCGTTGGCGACCTGGCGGCGCGTATCGTGACACGCTCACCTACGGTTGAGGACCTGCACCGATGCCGCGCGACCTCCCGCTCTCGAACGGGTCCCTCCTTGTCGCCTTCGATCGCGAGTACCGTGTCCGCGACATCTTCTTCCCGCACGTGGGGCAGGAGAACCACGCGAACGGCCAGGCGTTCAGGCTAGGCGTCTGGGTCGACGGACAGTTCAGCTGGATGGGCCCCGACTGGGCGCCTGACCTCCGGTATGGGGCCGAGACGATGGTCACGGACGTCCACGCCCGCCACGCGGGGCTCGGCGTGGCCCTTGAGTGCGCCGACGCGGTCGACTTCTTTGAGAACATCTTCCTCCGCCACATCCACGTCCGCAACGAATCGGACCGGCCGCGCGAGATCCGCCTCTTCTTCCACCACGACTTCCAGATCCTCGAAACGGGGGTCGGCGACACGGCGCTCTACTCCCCCGAAGTGGACGCCCTGCTGCACTACAAGGACGACCGCTACTTCCTGATCAGCTGTTCCGCCAACGGAACGACCGGGGTCCGGCACTTCGCGTGCGGCCAAAAAGGGATCGAAGGCCGAGAAGGCACGTGGCGCGATGCGGAGGACGGGCTCTTGAGCGGCAACCCGATCGCGCAGGGGTCGGTCGACTCCGTGCTGGGCGTCTTCCTGCAAGTGTCGGCGCACGGCACGGGCGAGCTCGACTACTGGATGGTCGCGGGCAAGGACTTCCGAGAGGTGTCGGTCGGCAACGAGGTGATCCGGGACAAGACGCCCCAGGAGCTCCTCCGGCGGACGCGCCAGTACTGGAAACTCTGGGTGGGGAAGGACCGCCGGGGGCACGGGGACCTGTCCGCGCCGATCGTCGAGCGGTACCGGCAGAGCCTGCTCATCATCCGTTCCCAGATCGACAACCAGGGCGCGGTGCTCGCCGCCAACGATTCGGACATCATCAACTTCGCGCGCGACACGTACTCCTACATGTGGCCGCGCGACGGCGCCCTCGTGTCCGTGTCGCTGCTCCGGGCGGGCCACGGGGCCGTGGCGCAGAAGTTCCTCGAGTTCTGCGCGCGGATCATCTCTCCGAACGGCTTCGTGCGGCACAAGTACAACGCCGACGGCACGCTCGCGTCCTCGTGGCACGGCTACCTCCGCGACGGCAAGGCGGTCCTGCCGATCCAGGAGGACGAGACGGCGCTGCTCGTCTGGGCCCTGTGGCAGTACTTCGAGCTCTACCAGCGCATCGAGGAGACGGCGCCCTTCTATCGTCCGCTCGTCACGCGGCCGGCCGATTTCATGCTCTCCTTCGTCGACCCCGCGACGGGCCTCCCCCTGCCGTCCTACGACGTGTGGGAAGAGCGCTGGGGCGTGCACGCCTTCACGGTGGCGGCCGTCATCGCGGCCCTGCGCGCGGCCGCGCGCATCACCGAGGCGTTTGGGGAAATGGAGCGGGCGCGGCGCTACCGGAGCGGGGCCGAGCGCATGCTCGAAGGTCTGCACACGGTGCTCTGGAACGAGCAGGAGCAGCGGTTCGCGCGGATGGCGGTGCCGGGACCCCACGCCTACACGCTCGACATGACGATCGACTCGAGCCTCTTCGGCCTGGTCGAGTTCGGGGCACTTGCTCCCCGCGACCCGCACGCTGCGTCGACGATGAAACAGGTCGAGGAGCGCCTGACTGTGCAGACCGACGTGGGGGGCTTGGCGCGTTACGAGAACGATCCCTACCACCAGATCGAGAAGGTCGACACGCGCAAGGTCCCGGGGAACCCGTGGTTCCTCTCGACCCTATGGCTCGCCCGCTACCGCCTGCTCTGCGCCGAGACCCAGGAAGAGCTAGACCACGGCCGCAAACTCCTCGAGTGGGCGGCCGACCGCGCGCTCGCGTCCGGCGTCATGGCCGAGCAGCTTCACCCCTACACGGGCGAGCCGCTCTCGGTCTCGCCACTCACCTGGAGTCACGCCGCCTACGTGCGGGCGGTGGCCGAGTACCTCGACCGCTGCCGGCGATTCGCCGTGTGCCCGACCTGCAAGCAACCGATCCAGCGCTCGGCCCGGCTCACTGATCGGCTGCAAGCGATGCCGAACGCCTAGCGCCAGGTCAGCCCGGCCATGTCCAGTCGCGCAACGCCGGCGGGTCCTCGAAATGCGTGCGGGCGTATGCGGTAGCGCTTGCGAGCTCCGCGCGGCACTGCTCGATCACCGCGGACGTCCCGCGCGTGCGCCGCAGCGCCTCTTCGGCCAGGTGGAAACGGCTCACGCCGTTCATGGCCACCATCTGAAACGGCGTCGTCGTCGTCCCCTGCTCATTGAACCCCCGCACGTGGAACCGCTCGGCATGGGGCCTGCCGTGGACGATCTCGTGGATCGCGCGCTGGTAGCCGTGAAAGGCGAAGATGACGGGCCGGTCCGCCGTGAACAGCTCGACGAACCGGGCGTCCGAGACCCCGTGCGGGTGCACGTCGGGGGCGTAGAGCGTCATGAGATCGACGACGTTGACGACCCGCACTCTCAGGTCGGGAGCGTGCCGGCGGAGAAAGGCCGCGGCGGCCACTATTTCGAGCGTCATGATGTCGCCCGCCGCGGCGAGGACGACCTCGGGATTGCTGGCATCGGTCGAGGCCCAATCCCAGACTGACGCGCCACGGCGGCAGTGCTCGCGCGCGGCGTCCAGGTCGAGCCACTGGAGCTGGGGCTGTTTGTCGATGACGATCAGGTTCACGTAGTTCCGGCTGCGGAGGCAGTGGTCCGCGACCGAAAGCAGCGAGTTCGCGTCGGGCGGTAGGTAGACGCGCGCGACCGTGCCGCGTTTCGAAAGCACGACGTCGATCAAGCCCGGGCCCTGGTGGCTGAACCCGTTGTGGTCCTGGCGCCAGCAGGTCGATGTGAGAAGGACGTTGAGCGACGCCACGGGCCGCCGCCACGGCAGCGTGATCATCTCCTCGAGCCATTTCGCGTGCTGTACGGTGAGCGACGCCGAGACCATGGCAAACGCCTCGTAGGTCGCGAACAGCCCGTGCCGGCCCGTGAGGACGTAGCCCTCGAGCCATCCCTGGCAGAGGTGCTCACTCAACACCTCCATCACGCGGCCCTGGGGCGACACGTGGTCATCGCCCGACTCGACGCGCCCCCCGAAACAGCGCTGCTCCACCTCGAAGACCGGATCGAGTCGGTTCGATGCGGTTTCGTCCGGGCAGAAGAGCCGGAAGTTTCTTGTCGCGGCGTTCCGGACGAACACGTCGCGCAGCAGTGCCCCGAGGGCACGGGTGGACGGGCGGAATTCCGTGCCGGGACTCGTGACGGCGGCCGCGTATCGGCTCACATCCGGAACGTCGAGCGGCACAAGCACCTGGCCCCCGTTGGCCTGCGGCAGGGCGCCCATGCGCCGATCGCCCCGGGGGGCCAGGCTCGCGAGCGCTCGGTCGAGGCGCCCGTTCGCATCGAACAGCTCCTCGGGGGCGTAGCTCCGCATCCACTGCTCGAGCAGGGCGAGGTGCGCCGGGTTCTCGCGGACACCGGTGATCGGCACCTGGTGCGCTCGGAACGTGCCTTCGATCGGCACGCCGTCGACGGTTTTTGGACCCGTCCATCCCTTGGGCGTGCGCAGCACGAGCGCGGGCCAGGCGCCGTAGCCGCGGCCACTCCGGGCCGCGGCCTGAAGGGCGCGGATATCCGCATAGGCCAAGTCGAGCGCTTGAGCGAAGGCGGCGTGCATCGTGGCCGGGTCGTCGCCCGCGATGAACCGGGGGTCATAGCCGTGGCCGCTGAGCAGCTCGGCTATCGCGCGGTCGTCCTTTCGGCCGAGCACCGTCGGGCCGCCGATCTTGTACCCGTTGAGATGGAGGATCGGCAGCACGGCGCCGTCGCGGGCCGGGTTCAGGAACGTCACGCTCTTCCACGACCCCTCAAGCGGCCCGGTCTCGGCCTCACCGTCGCCGACCACCGCGGCGGCGATCAGATCCGGATCGTCGAACACCGCGCCGAATGCGTGCACGAGGACATACCCGAGCTCGCCGCCTTCGTGAATCGACCCGGGCGTCGGCACGCTCACGTGACTCGGCACGCCGCCCGGCGTCGAGAACTGGCGGAAGAAGCGGGTGAGTCCCTCCGTGTCCTCTGTGATGTGGGGATAGACCTCGGAGTAGGTGCCCTCGAGGTACACGTTGGCGAGGACGGCGGGACCGCCGTGGCCGGGCCCGGCAAGAAAGAGGACCGGGGCGTCGGTGTCCTGGATCAGCCGGTTCAGGTGCGCGTAGATGAAATTGAGCCCTGGGGACGTGCCCCAGTGGCCGAGGAGGCGCGGCTTGATGTGCTCGGGCGCGAGCGGTTGGCGGAGCAGGGGATTCGCCTGCAGATAGATCTGACCGACCGAGAGATAGTTCGCGGCGCGCCAGTATCGGTCGAGCGCCGCAAGACGCGACGGGACGATGGGGCTCAAGCGTGCTCCTTGGTGACCACGTCCCGCGTATGCCGGGCGATCATACGGTCCTCGTCCGATTTGATGACCCGCACCGTGACTCGGGCGCCGGGCGGCGACAGGACGGCTTGCTCGTTCGCGTGCGGATCGATCTCTACACCCAAGAACTCGAGATCGCGGACGATGCGCGCCCTGATGGCGGGAGAATGCTCGCCGATCCCGCCCGTGAACACGAGCGTGTCGAGCCCGCCCAGCACGGCCGCGAGCGCGCCAATGAACTTGCGCGTCTGGTAGCAGAAGAGCTCGACCGCCAAAGCGGCGCGCGGGTCGCGAGCCTCTCTGGCGAGGAGCTCCCGCATGTCAGAGCGCCCCGAGACCGCGAGGAGCCCCGACCGCTCGGCGAAGAGCGTCTGGATGTCGTCCCGCGACATGCCCAGCCCGAGAAGATGAATAAACACGCCCGGGTCGAGGTCGCCCGGCCGGGTACCCATGACGAGCCCGCCCTCGGGCGAGTAGCCCATGGTGGTGTCGACGCTCGCTCCGCCCCGCAGCGCGGCCAAGCTCGCCCCGTTGCCGAGGTGCCCGATGATGAGGCGGCCGAGCGCTTCGGCGGGTGCCACGCGCTTGAGCTCCTCGAGGATCGACTCGTAGGAGAGGCCGTGGAAGCCATAGCGCTCGACGCCCGTTTCGACGATCGAGTCGGGCAGGGCGTAGCGCCGCGCCACCGCAGGCATGCTCCGGTGGAACGCGGTGTCGAAACAGGCGACCTGCGGGGTCAAAGGATAGGCGTTGGCCAGGGCCCGCATCGCGCGGATTGCCTGCGGGAGGTGGTTCGGTGCCAGGGGGACGAGCCGCTCGAGCGAGTCGAGGAGCGCGGGCGTCACGCGCGCGGGCTCGCCGTGGTCGCGCCCCCCGTGGACCACCCGATGACCGATCGCGTCGGCGGCCAGGTCGTTGGCCAGAAACTCGAGGAGTGCGCGGAGCGCCGTGTCGTGATCGGGCGGGTCGAGCGGCCGGTCGATCGACTCATCTCGCGTGGCTCGAAAGCGGGCCTCGGGGCTTCCGAATCCTGAGGCGTCGACGCTCGCGACCGCCCGCTCCGTACGGTCGAATGCGTACACGCCCGCCTTGAGGCTCGAGGACCCCGTATTCACGGTAAGTACTCGCAGGTTTGGATCCTCGGAATCGGAGCGTGCACGCACGGTCGACAGCTTCACACCAAGTCTCGATCCGGGCTAACCTAGCGGCTCCGGGTCACGGGCGCGTGAGGGCTCGCTGCCACATCTTTACCGCAGGGGATACGGCTTGGTCTGGGGTTACTTTCGGAACCCGCAATTTCGAACGCACGAGGAGGGGGCATGGCACGCAAATCGATGGTGGTCGGTGTTGACGGGTCCGCGGAGGCGCGGCGCGCGCTCGAGGTCGCGGCGCGGCTGGCCGAGCGGGTGCGTGCGCAGCTCGTGCCGGTGTACTCGGTGCCCGACATGTGGATCGCGGGAGGGTTGAACGACACGCCGGTCGTCCAACCCGAAGTCTATGAACTCTTGGTCCAGGACGCGCGAGAGCAGGTCGAGCGCTTCCTGCATGACGCGCTGCCCGGGGTCAAGGCGACGCTCGAGGTTCGAACCGGGGTGGCGGCGGTGGCGATTGCCGAAGTGGCGCGCGAACGGGGTGCGGAGCTCGTCGTGCTCGGCGGCAAGCATCACACGGCGCTCGCGCGGGGTCTCGGCCAAAGCACGGCGCATTACCTGGTCCGGGCCCTCGACGTGCCCCTCCTCGTCGTGGGAGGGTCCGCGAAACCGATCGCCCACATCCTCGCGTCCGTCGATCTCTCCGAGGCCTCGAACCCCGTGCTCGAGGCCGCCCGGCAGTGGGCCAAGACCCTCGGCGCGCATGTCCGGGCCATCCACGTGGTGGAGCCGCTCCACCTCTTCTATCTGCCGGTGGCTCCCGTCGATCAGCAGGGCTACGACGAGCGTTCCCGCGTGGCGTTCGACGCGCTGATGAAGCGGTCGCGCATGCCGGGAACGGATCACCTGCTCCGGACGGGCATCGCTCCGGACGTTCTCGCGACTGAGGCGACGAGTTGGCCGGCCGATCTTGTGGTCGTGGGATCGCACGGCAAGAACTGGGTGGACCGACTGCTCGTGGGCTCGACGACGGAGCGGCTGCTGAACGCGCTGCCGAGCTCGATCCTCGTGATCCCGACGGCCCGCGCGAAGGTCGTGCGTCGCCGGCCATCACGTCGCCAGGCGGCGAAGCGACCGGCCTCGAAGCGCCGGTAGCGCTCGTTCAGATGTTGAAGAACGCGAGCGTGTCGATCACACGCTCGATCGCGGTAGTCACCTTGGGGTGTGTGGCCTCGAGAGCGGCCGTCGCCTCCTCGAGGCGGCCGCGGAGGCTCCGGTAGCGGTCGGGAGTCGCCCCGCCGCCAATCGCCTGAATGTCGTTGCCGAGCTCGGTCAAGAGCTCGCGCGTGCGGGCATCGACGGGCTGCGCGGCCTTGAGTTCCGCGTGCAGCTCCGTGAGCAACTGGCGAATGCGGGCTTCGTCCATGAAGGGCCTGTGGCGAGCTTCCCCGCCGGCTAGGCGACCTCTCTCTTGCGTCGCTCGTAAAAGGCCGCCATCGACCGATTCGCCGCGACCGCCGCATCGAGCGCGCGTTCGAAGGCCTCGATGTTGGCCGCGGACACGACGGCGAGCATACGGTCCCGGGCGACCTCGGTAAACGTGCGCATCCCCGTGCACCCGAGCGAGAGCGCGAGGCCGCCGCGTGCGCCACTCACGGGCAGGGCGGCGCAGGCGGGCCGGCCGAGCACCCCGGGAGGCTGGGCGCGCGTCCAGTCACAAGACCCCGCGGCCTCGGCCGCGATCATCGCCTGGCTTGGCCCAAGCCACATCAGCACGAAATCCGGCTCGATCGGAAACGCGGCCAGCGGACCGTAGACCGCCCCCACCCGGGCGGTCGGAAGTGCCGGGATATGCGCAGCTTCCTCCTGCCCGAGGTACCCCTCGCTCACCATCATGCCCACGAGGCCCATCAATTGCTGTTTCAAATCGGCCGTGAGGTCGAAGCCCATCACCATGGCGCCCACCGGACAATTGAAGTGCCGGGCGGCGGATGCGTAGAACACCCCCTGCTCGGCCCGCCGCCACAGCGTGCACGCGGAGGGCACGGCGTCCGGGAACACGGGGACGCCGGCCGGGGGCGCGTCGGCGCGGGCAACACCGATTGGTGTTGTGTCGAGACCGAGCGCGCGTGTGAGGGTTTCGGCAACCTGACGGACCTGCATAAGCCCCTCTCGAACGGAGTCGGAACGTTTACAACCACCTGCGCCCAATGTAACCCGGGCCGCGTCCTGCGGGTCGCTACGGCGTACGCTGCATCAGGAAGAGATCGATCACTTCGCGCTCGGTCGACGCGTCCTCCGGGGAGCGGTCGCTTCGTACGCTGAGCATGCGCGGGAAACGAAGGGCGTAGCCCGGAGCCGAACCGGCCTTGCCGCACGTATGCCGCGGGGAGCGCGTGATCTCGTCGGCGAGCACCTCGACCACGAGTCGCGGCTCGACCCATACGTCCGGCGTGATGAGCGAATCGACGCGCGCGGGTTTGGTCGCTCGAGCGTCCTGGTCCAGTCTCGATTTGAGAGCCTTCCATTCGGTCTCGGAAGGCCCCGAGCCGATCTTCGCGACCGTGCGGAAGCGATCTCCGGTGGGTTCGTAGACGGCCGCGAGAAGCGACCCGACGCCCAATCGCGCGCGTTTGCCGCGCCCCGCGAGGTACCCGACCAGCACGACGTCCACGGTGTCCCGCAGCTTCGACTGGTAGGCTCGTTTGAGCTTGATCCAATCGTAGCCCCGGGCCCCCGCGCGATAGGGAGCATCGGGGCGTTTCGCCACGACGCCCTCCAAGCCCCGGTGCAGCATCGTGGTGAAGTACCGCTCGAGTTCGGCGGCGTCACTCGTCTCGAGAACGTCCGTGACCACCACGGGGTCGCCTGAAGTCGACCGCACCAAGGCCGCGAGCTTGCGGTGCCGCTCCCGCTGTGGCGCGTGGAGGTAATCGCGCCCGCCTGCGTAGAGGAGGTCGAACGCAAGGAGCCTGAGCGGGTGTCGTGCCGCGGCCTCTCGGACGCCGTGCTTTCGCTTGCGGGTGATCGTCACCTGGAAGGGAAGGAAGCGGCCCG
The DNA here is from genome assembly GCA_035604455.1 of Gemmatimonadales bacterium. GTDB lineage: Bacteria > Gemmatimonadota > Gemmatimonadetes > Gemmatimonadales > GWC2-71-9 > AG25. Next base: position 23,732 of record DATNIM010000156.1, on the reverse strand, counting down.
TGGTCGGATCGTAGACCACCGCCTCTCCCTCGAGGATGGCTGTGCGCGCGCGGATCTGCCGGCGCACGCCTTGGACCAGGTCGGGGAACATCTCGCTCACGTCTTCGAGGCGCCGGCTGAAGGCCCATACGCGCTTGCCGTCGCGGTGCAGCTGGAGCCGGAAGCCGTCGTACTTCGGTTCCACGGCCGCCGTGCCGAGCCGGGCCAGAATCGCCTCGGCCGAGGGGAGCCGCTGGGCCAAGGCCGGCCGCACGGGCACGCCCACCTTTGGGCCGATCCCGAGCAGCGCCCGCTCGCCGCGCGCGTACGCGAGCCGTACCACACCGCCCAGATCGGAGCGCACGTTGTAGGCGTGTTCGACTACGGCCTTCTTGGCGCGGCTGCCGAGCGCGCCCAGTGCTGCAGCCTCGACGATCGTGGCGTCCCCGATGCCCAGTCGCAGCCGCCCCTGGAGAACGCGCACGAGATATCGGGCCTCGCGAGCGCCCGCGCGCTTGAGCAGGGCCGCCCCGAGCGCCACGCGACGTTCGATCGAGCCGGTGCCCCCTGCGGCGGCGATCTCTTCCAAGGCGCGGACCGCGGTCGAAACGGTGAGTCCCGCTGGCCCCTCCGGGGCCAGGGCCTCGGCAACGAGCCCCAAGTCTCCCGCCCGCTTGTACCGTTTCGTGACGAGCGTGTGCGACACGCCGTACGCCGAGGCGAGAATCTCGGTGAGCATCCGCTCTCCCACCCCGAACTCGACGCCCTCGTAGGGAGGTCTGAGCTGGCCCTGCAGCAGGTTCACGACCGGCTCGAGCTCCCGTTCGGTCAGGCGGCCGAGGAGCTCGGCCACGAGCGTCACCGCCGTCAAGCGTCGCCCGCTCGCCTCGAGGCGGGCGAAGTAATCGGCGAGAACCGCGAGCTTCACGGCTGGACCGGTGTCACCTCGACCCGGGCCGCCCCCACGAGCGTCGGCCAACGCGGCGTGAGGGAGTGACCCTGTACGGTTTCGTCGAAGCCCCGCTCGGACTTGGAGAGGGTGGTGATGGGGAACGCCCAGACGTCGGGGGTCGGTGAGTAGCCCAAATCGAGCGCCCGCGCGATCGAAATCTCGGGGGCAAAAACCCCGTCGGGGAAAAACGCCTCCGGATCCCAGCGGTAGCTTACCGTCAAGGCGCCGGCCTCGGTGAAGCGGATCCGCTTCTCAAAGCCCCACTCGCCTGAGGGCAGACGGCACACGAGCTCCACCTCGTGGGGCTCGGCGCGGATGTCCGTGACGAAGTGCGTCCGCCCAAGCGCGGAGAGCGGTGCGTATTCGGCCCCAGCGTAGTCCTCGAGTGCCAAGCCCGCCGGTAGCACGCGGTCCACAAACATTGCGCGATCGTCCTGGTCTGCAGGCGGCAGACGCGACAGCCGCAGGCTCTTTTCGATGTCGTGGATGCTCGGGGTTCCCGATGAAGGCTCGGTCGCGTGATTTGCGGGGGCGAGTTCGTGATAGGCTTCGCGCCGGCGGGTCAGCACGTTCGCGTAGTTGATCTCCTGATGAAAGACCGTGTACTCCTCGATCCGCGCGCCCCGCGCGGGGCTCACGAGCGCCGAAAACCTGCTCGAGTGCACCCACAATTCCTCGATCCCGTCGCCGTCCAAGTCGAGCCGTTCGACGGCAAGTGGTTCGCCGGCGCGGAGCTCGCGCTCGGCGATCGCGAGGTTCCGCCAGATGGCATCCCGGAGGTGGGGCAGGTAAAGCCCTCCGAAGACCCCGTGCCAGTAGGCGTCGTTGCATTCGGCGCGCCCGATCGCGCGGCGGGCGGTGGATGGATTCCCGCGTGCCCGGCACAAGGCGGAGAGCGCTTGGGCCTTCTTGTGCATTCGATTCGATTCGGAGTACTTGACGAAGAAGTTGCGCCAATGGGCGCCCCGGACGAGCGCGCCATCCGGGCTATCGAGCCGCGCCGGCCCTAGATCCTGCTCGAGATGGACAAGGCGACGCGCCGCGTCAGGCGGCAGCGACCAGCCTTCCATCTCGCGGTAGGAAGCCGTGGGCAGATACACGAGGCCCCCGCTCGGCACTTCGGCGAGGGCGTGCGTGAGGGTCGAGAGCCTGACCTCGTGGGCGTTTCGGAGCGCTTCGAGCGTGTCGAGAAATTCGGTCAGCCACCCTCGGTCGTACACCCACTCCTTCGTTCCCGGCCACCCGCCGAACTTCTCCCCGTCGTCGACGAGCACCGCGAGCTCCCGACCCTGCGCGCGGAGCGAGCGCAGATACTCGGCCGTCGCCGCCGCGGGCTGGAAGGGAATGAGGTAGCGGAGACGCTCGTCGATCGCGAACACGGCGAGGCGCCGACCGTCGCTCTCCGTCCACCAGGGGGCGTGGAGCGCGCTTCGCGGGATCCCGCTGACGAGGAAATGCCGGTCGTCGACCAGCGCGTAGCGGACCCCGGCGTCCGCCAGATCCGCGGCCAACTCGGGTTCCCAGACCCGCTCCGTGAGCCACAGCCCGTGCGGATCGACGCCGAAGCGGTGCCTGATCGCCTCGCTCATCCAGGCGATCTGCTCCGCGCGATCGGCGCGCGGCAGCGCCGCCAGGACGGGCTCGTAGAACCCCGACGTCAGGATCTCGACGAGCCCGTCGCTCGCCAGCATGCCGATCCGATCGAGGTAGCGCGACTCGTGGGCGTCCAGCCATTCCAGTAATGGCCCCGACATATGGAGCACGATCGGGAAGAAGTCGCGCTCGGCGAGCCGCTCGAGAAACGGCGCATAAACCTCCCGCATGTGGTGCTCGAAGACGTTGTCGAAGTTGCCCACCGGCTGGTGGAAATGGACGCCGAACACGAAGCGGATGGGCTCCATCACCGGTCCTCGGTGAACCCGAGACGCCATGCGACCGGGGCGAGGCGCGCGCGGGTCTCGGGGCTCGACGCGTCGCGAAGCCGCGCAAAGACGGTCTGGACGTCGAAGGGAATGTGGTCGCCGACCAAGGCGAGGAGATCGGTCAGATCGGACACCAGGGCCAGAGCCCCGGCCGACTGATCGCGTTCGAGCGCGGACACGGCCCGCAACAGTGCCCGCGCGCTGACTCGGGGGAGTGTAACGTCACCCGCGGCCAGTGCCCGCGCCTCTTCCGGTGAAAAACAACGTTTGACGAGCACCCGTGAAGTCTCGCTCCGGATCGCGTCACGCGCGGTCTCCGGCAAATCTCCGAGCTCGAGCGTCGTGCTCGCCTCCCCAGTCGTCACGTGACACACGAAGCGAGCGGCTTCCGGGTGTTCGACGGTCGCGTCGAACGCGTACGCGCGCCCCGTGCGCAGATGCGTCACGGTATAGCGGTCGCCCTGGGCCGAGACCGTGTACCCGGTCACGGGTGCAGCACCCGTGGGCACGAGCGTGCGCCAGGCCGCGGCGGCCGCGGCCACGCGGAGCGGCGCGGGATGCTTGGGCTTCACGGCCGTGCGGTAGAGTGTGGCACCCGTCCCGGCTGCGGGGTCGTTGCTCTGGGCGGTCGCCAGAGTGTCGAGCAGCCGCGTCTCGAGGGCCGGGGCTCCGAGCTCCGCGAGCTCGATCGCGCGAGCCGCGTACCGCAGCACCTGCTGCGCCTCGATCCCCGCGATGTCGTCGAAGAACCAGCCGCACGACGTGAACATGCGCAGCGCGTTTCGTTCGAGCTCGAGCAGCTCGCCCGCCCGGATTCGGCCGGCTGCATCCTTGGCCCGGTCGGCCCGGGCCGCGACCCAGCTCGTGACCGTCGCCGAGTCGCTCGCCACGACCGTACCATAGCCCTCGCGGGCCGCCCAGGGATCCGAGAACAAGCCCGGTCCTTCGCGCTCGAAGACCGCATGGAGTCCGGTGGCGAGGTCTTCCAGGCCCTTTCGCAGGGGGGCGCGCCAGCGCTGGTTCGTCGGGCGCTCGGGCGCGATCCGGCAGCCGCAGTCTGAGCGCCAGCGCTCGACGCCGTGCGGGCAGCTCCAGGAGCTCGGCGAGACGAGCTGCACTTCCTGCTCGGCGGGGTGGCGCGCAAGGAACGCCGCGCAGTTCTCGACCCTTACGCCCCGCCGCTCGAGATCGCCGAGCAGCCAGGCCAAGGCCACTTCGCCGAAATGCTGGTGATGGCCGTAGGTCTCTCCGTCGGTCGCCACCGATACGAGCGCGCGGTCCCGTCCCGCGTCATCAGGGGCGAGCACGCGTTCGGCCCAGCGCGCGGCGTCGCGGAGGAGCCCGCCGAAAGCGACGTCGTGGGAGATGGGGCCGTCGTAGACGAAGAGGGCGATGGCGCGGCCGCTCGGCGTGCGGTACCAGCCCGGATATCCGCCGGTGGGCGCCCCCGTCACCTGGTGTGGGGCGAGGATCGTGAAGCGGATGCCTTCGGCCGCGAGAACGTCCAGGGTTTCGGGGTCGACTGCGGTTTCCGGGAGCCACATCCCTTCGGGCTCGCGGCCGAAGCGCCGGCGAAAGTCCGCGATCCCCCAGCGGACCTCGGTTACCTTGTCGCGCCGCGAGGCGAGGGGGAGGATCGTGTGGTGGTACGGCATCGCGATGGCGTTGCCGTGGCCGTCGTAAGCGGCCCGGCTCACGCGGTCCGCGTCGAGCACCGCGGCGTAGGTTCTCGGCGCCCGGTGCTCCATCCACTCGAGCAGCGTCGGGCCGAAATCGAAACTCGTCGCCGCGAGCGTGTTCACGATGTCGCTGATGCGGCCATCGGAGGCGTAGCGTCGCGCCGCCGCGACCGCGCGGTAACACTCGCGGTCGATCCGTTGATTCCAATCGTGAAACGGCGCGGCGGACGGTTCCCGCTCGACGACGTCGAGCCAGGGGTTCTCGCGGGGGGGCTGGTAGTAGTGGCCGTGAATGACGACCGACAGCGGCCGGCTCACCGGGCGAGGACGGCGGCCACGCTGGCGAGGACGTTCGGGAAGACCTGATCCCGTTCGTCCAGGGCCGCGGCGAGCGCGAGGCCCTCGGCAGGATGGGTCCCGAGCGCCCTGACCAGCGCTTCGGCATCCTCGCAATGGCGGGTAAAGCGTTGCTCGCCGTAGTCCGTCGCGGCACCGGTCGAGATGATGAATTGCCAGTCCGAGGCTTGGGCAAGGAGCAGCTGGCGCGCCGCCTGCTCAAGCACGGGCGCCGCGGCGGGGTCGGCGAGTGCCCGAGGCGCCGCGCGCCAGAAGGTCTCTTCCAGCGCCCAGAGCCGTTGCCAGGTCCAGGACGTCTGGGCGTTCATCCACATGCTGTGATCGCCGTTCGCACCCCATGATCCTTCGGCGAGCCTGAGCCCCGTCGCCGGTGGACAGCTCGCGAGGTGCTCGCTCGCGCTCACGGGACGCAACACGGCGTCCTTGGCGATGCGCCGATAGACGGCGCCGACGAAGCCCACGCCCTCGAACCACCAGTGACCGAAGAGTTCCGTATCGAACGGAGCTGCGATCACGCCTCGCTCCTGCCCCGCCTGCGCAAGCAGACCAACGAAGTGACCGGCGTGGTCTTCGGCGCGGTGGACGGCGCGCGTGGGGTCGTAGGGGCCCTTGCCGCCGAGATCGACGTTCGGTCCGCTCACCCGCCAGAGCTTGAGGCCGCCCGGCCAACGCATTTTGTGGAACTCGAGGTAGGCATCATCTCCCGGATACCCGTGATGTCGGCTCCAGATCTGCATCGACGCCCGCGGATCGCGCACGAGGGTTGCGACCATTCGCGCTCCAGGCGGCGTGACCCGATAGGCGCGATTGGGTGAGCGGCGCGCGGGCTCGCTGTCTCGGGTGTCGGCGTCGTGTCGCTCTACGTCGAAGCGCTCCGTGCCGAGCGGGACCTCGCCGTAGGTCCCGAGCGCCGCGCCCGCGTGGGCGAGATGGGCGTCGGTGAAGAAGTATCGGAACCCCGCGTCCGCGAGATGCGTCTCGATCCCGGGCCGTCGCGGGGGCCCAGCCCGGCCCGGGCGGTAGGCGCACTCGGGGAGCCAGCAGCCCCGCGGGTCGCGTCCGAACAGACGCCGGTGCTCCTCCCGTCCGACGTCGAGCTGCAGCCTGATGCTCTCGTCTCGGGCCAAGAGCGGCAGATACCCGTGCGTCGCCGCCGACCCGATGATCTCGAGCGCGCCCGCGTCTTCGAGCTCGCGGAACGCGGTCACGAGGTTACCGTCGATCGCGCGAAAGAGCGCCTCGAGGCGGCAGAAGCGCGTCCTCCAGAATCCGACGAGCGGCAGGAGCGCCTGATCGCCCGTCGCCGCGAGCGAGGCTGGCGCCGCCTCGCACGCCGCGAGCCGCTGGGCCAAGAACGCGTCCATCTCCCGCCGGAACAGCGGGCTCGCGAGCTGGTTGGCAAGCACCGGCGTGAACCCGATCGTCACCGGAGCCGGGACGCCCTCGCCCTCGAGGGCCCGGAGCTCTTCCAGGAGCGGCAGGTAGGTGTCGAGCGCCGCCTCGCAGAGCCAGTCGCTGCCATGCGGCCAACGGCCGTGGTTCAGGACGTATGGCAGATGACTGTGCAGCCCGAGCACGAAGTCCATGCGGGTCCCTTAGTGCTGCGCCGCGCGGCGGTAGACGTCGTGGTAGCGCTCGGCCGACGCCTGCCACCCGAACGGCTGCGCCATGGCGTTCCGCACGAGCGCCTTCCACGCCGGCCGGTCCGCGTAGATCGCGATCGCGCGTCTCAACACGGCGGCGAACGCCTCGGGGGTGTATTGGTCGAAGAGGATCCCCGTGACGCCGTCCTGGATGCTGTCCGCGAGCCCTCCCACGCGTCGCGCGACCGGCACCGTCCCGTAGCGCTGGCCGCGCATCTGCGTCAGGCCGCAGGGCTCATACAGCGAGGGCATCAACAACCCGTCCGCCCCTGCGAGCAGCCGGTGCTCGAGCCGATCCGTGAAGTTGAACTCGGTCGCGATCCGGTCGGGGGCGCCGCGCGCGAGTTCCGCCAGCGCACGCTCGTAGCGCCGCTCGCCCGATCCGAGAAACACGAACTGCGCTTCGACGAACGAGGCGAGGTTCGCGCCGAGCAGGATGTCGAGGCCCTTCTGCGTCACGAGCCGCGCGCTCATCGCGAAGATCGGCATACGCGCCGGCGCGGCGAGCGCATAGGCCTCCCGCAGCGCCGTCTTGCAGCGGCGCTTGCCGCCCATGTCCTCGAGCGAATAGGTGGCGGGGATGGCGGAGTCCGTGGCCGGGTTCCAGGCGACCGGGTCGATGCCGTTCAGGATCCCGACCAGTCGGTCGCCCAAGGCGACGAAGGTCTCCTGGAGCCCGAAGCCGCCTTCTGCCGTCTGAAGCTCGCGGGCATGCGTCGGACTCACCGTCACGGCGAGATCGGCAAAGGCGAGTCCGCCTTTCAAAACGTTCATCCGGCCGTACCACTCGAACACGTCCCACGTGTAGAGCTCCGGGGAGAGCCCGAGCTCACCGAGCATCGACTGTGGGAAGTGCCCCTGGAACCCGGCGTTGTGCACCGACAACACCGTCCCGAGCCGGCGGTAGAACTCGTCTTCGGTGAACTGCGTGCGCAGGTACACGGGGGCAAGCGCCGTGTGCCAGTCGTGCGCGTGGAGGATTTCAGCCTGCGGGCCGATTCTCGGCAGGGCGGTCAGCGCCGCGAGACAGAAGAACGCGAAGCGTTCGGCGTTGTCCGCGTAATCGGCGCCGTCGGCGCCGTAGATCCCGTCGCGATCGAAGTACTCGGAATGCTCGATCAGGTAGACGGCGGGTCCCGCGGTCGTCTGGGGCACGCGGTGCAGGGACGCTTGCTCGGTGCGGGAGCCGAGCCGGACGGTGAAGGGCGGGCCGATGCGCTCCAGGTCGGGTGCCGTCTGTCGCACGGCGCGGTAGAGGGGCAAGACGACGCTCGTCGGCTGGCCCATCGACGCTTGGTGGGCGGCTAGCCCGTGTACGGCCTCCCCGAGGCCGCCCGTGCGGGCGAGCGGCCAGTACTCGGCCGTAAGGTGGACGACCCCGATCGGACGCTCTCGACCCTTCGCCGAGCGCGGCGCCGCGCGACCGCGGCGCGGTCTTGCGACCGAGCCCGACTCACGCGAGCGTGGGGCCGGTCGGGACTCTGCGTCCATGCTGCACCGTCACCGGCGCCCCGTCAGGCGGACGGTGGATCATCGTGGGGGAGTTGGCCCTGCATCGCGGGCGCGTACGCGCCCGCCACATAGTCACGGACCATGCGCTCGGCTGTGAACCGCGCGCCAGCGGTGTGCAACGCGTGTTTCATCCGTGCGGTCCATCCGAGCGGGACGCCGTGGGAGTCCCGGGAGTAGTAAAGCGGGACGACTTGCTGCTCGAGCAACAAGTATAACGCCTCCGCGTCGGCTGCGTCGGTGTCGGCGTCATCGGGGCCGCGCGCCGGCAGCGCCCAGCCGTTGTGGCCGTCGAACCCCTCGTGCCACCAGCCATCGAGAATGCTGAGCTGGGGCACGCCGTTCAGGGCCGCCTTCATGCCGCTCGTCCCGCAAGCCTCGAGCGGTGCGCGCGGCAGGTTGAGCCACAGGTCGACACCCTGGACGAGCCGGTGCGCGAGATGGAGCTCGTAGTCCTCGACGAACGCGATCCGGCCCTCGAACGCCGGGTCGCGCGTCCAGTGGTAGACGCGCTGGAGCATCTGCTTGCCGGGGTCGTCGGCCGGATGCGCCTTCCCGGCGAACACGAGCTGCACGGGGCGCCACGGGTTGACGAGCAATCGCTTGAGCCGCTCGGGGTCCCGAAAGAGCAGATCGGCGCGCTTATAGGTTGCGAACCGCCGCGCGAAGCCGATCGTCAGGGCGCGCTCATCGAGCAGCGTCCCCGCTCCCACCAGGTGGAGGGCCTCCTTCCATTGCTCCGCCCAGCGGCGGCGCGCTTCCTCGCGGATGGCGCGGAGCATGACGGTCTTGAGCTCGATGTGGACCCCCCACAGCCGGCCGTCGTCGAGTTGCAGCACCTGATCCCACAACCCGGGCTCCTCCAGCCGCTCGGTCCAGTTCTCACCCAGGTGCGAGTTCAACAGCACGTGCATGCGGTGCGACATCCATGTAGCGAGGTGCACCCCGTTCGTCACGTGGCCGATCGGCACCTTGGACGCGTCGCGCCCGGGCCATAAGGCCTTCCATATGCGTCGCGACTCCTCCCCATGGCGCAACGACACGCCGTTCACGTGCCCGGACAGCCGGATCGCGGCGGCCGCCATATGGAAGAGCCGGTGGTCGTGGTCGGGGTGGTGGCCGATCCGGAGGAGCGTGTCGCAGCTCACCCCGAGCTCGTCCCACACGGGTCCGATGCAGTCGGCTACGTGCTGGCCCGCGAACATGTCGTGCCCGGCAGGCACGGGCGTGTGCGTCGTGAACACGCTCGTCGAACGCACGCGCCGCACCGCGTCCGCGTACGGCACGCCCTCGTGGGCGAGCTCGCGCAGCCGCTCGATGAGCATGAACGCGGCATGACCCTCGTTGCAGTGCCAGGCCACGGGGTCGACCCCGAGCGCGCGCAGGATCCGCACGCCGGCGACACCCAACACCCATTCCTGCCGCAGCCTCAAGTCCGGGCTGCCCACGTACAGCCGGTGCGACAGCGCGCGGTCCACCGGGTCGTTGCCGTCGAGATCGGTGTCGAGGAGGTATATCGGCACGCGGCCCACCATCATGCGCCAAGCCGCGACGCGGACGGTGCGCCCGAAGGCCCGTACTTCGACCAGCCGCCGCGCGCCGTCCGGGGCGAGGAGCGGCGCGAGCGGTGTGAAGGCGGGATCGAAGCGCTCGTCCGCGTCTTCCTGCCACCCGTCCGAGCGTACGCGCTGATCGAAGTACCCTTGCGTGTACAGCAGACCGATCCCCACGACCGGCACGCCCAAGTCCGAGGCCGCCTTACAGTGGTCGCCCGCGAGCACACCGAGCCCACCCGAATAGATCGGGACCGAGTTGTGAAGGCCGAACTCGGCGCAGAAGTACGCGACCGGCTTGGTCTCGAGCCCCGGGTGCGTCTTTGCGAACCAGGTCTCTGCCGGTGTCTGCTGGCGCGCGAGCTCGGCCGTCACGGTGTCGTAGAGGGCCAGAAACTCGGGGTCCTCGTTGCACGCCACGAGGCGGGCCGGGTCGACGCGGTAGAGGAGTTCGATCGGGTTGTGACGCGTCAGCGTCCACAGCGGATAGTCGATCGCGCTGAAGAGAGCTCGAGCTTTTCGGCTCCAGCTCCAGGAGAGGTTCATCGCGATCGCGTGCAGGCCGCGAATCCGCTCGGGCGGTGCCGGCAAGGGGCGAGGGACGAGAGGCATAGGGCTGCAAACCTAAAGGGGCCCCCGGCCGCTGGGCTAGCGACGGCGGGTCATTCAGTAGGAGACCCGAGCGCCGCGCTCGTTTTGGGCTTCCTTTAGGTGTACATGCGCGCGGGTTCGCAAGTGGGCGCTGCGAGCGAGCGCCTGCAACGCGCACCTATGGTCGTTGACAACTGCACCCGGTCCCCGTCACCATACGCTCTCTTTCGGCTGAGGCCGTTCTGCGGCCCGCTGGCTGGTGTCTTCCCGAAGCGCGGAGGTCCGCTGTGAAGCGCGGCGCACGTGAGCAGAAAGGTGGCGGCCCGGCCCTGACGGCGTCTCAACGCCATCACCTCGAAAAACGCTTGCTCGAGGAGCGTGGCCGCCTGGTGCGGGCACTTGAGCGCTATAAACAGGGCACGCGCACTAGTCAGACCGAGGGATCGGGCGACGTATCGGCGTTTCCAATGCACATGGCCGACGTTGGCTCGGAGACTGCGGACCGGGAATTCGACGCGGCGAATGCCGCGCGACAATCGGTCGAGCTCGCCGAGATCGACGCCGCTCTCAGTCGGCTCTACAACAAGCCGGAATCCTTCGGACGAGACGAGCGAACGGGTGAGCCGATCTCGTTTGAACGTCTCGACATCATCCCGTGGGCGCGGAACCGCGCCTAGGGTAGTTGCCGGAGCGCGCGTGCGGGTCCGCAGCCGGCAGGCCGGGGTGCGCGCGCTGCACGCCTTTCTAGTTCTCGCCATCGCCGCCCCATGCTCGGGGCAGGCGCGCGACTCGGTCTCCGTCACGTTCCGCCCGTGGCACGTCCTTGAGGGCACGTTGGCGGAAGTCGCTCTGCGCGGCTCGTCGGACTCGGGCGACAGCGTCGCCGGCGTAGTCGCCGGTGAGCCGCTGCACTTCGAATGGTCTCAAGACCAGCGCGTGTGGTGGGCGCTCATGCCGGTGCCGTTGGGATCATCGGACAGTCTGGACGTTGCCCTCATCGTGCGTCGCGCCGCAGACCCGAGCGACACCCTGGCCGAACGCCTCGCCGTGCGGCCTCGCCACGAGGCTCTGCAGGTGCTCCACTTGCCCGCTCCCTATAACCGCCCACCCGACTCGGCGGCCGTCGTTCGCCTCGGGGCCGACGCGGCGCGACTCGACACGATTTGGCGCGAGGCGCATGGCATCCCTCGGCTGTGGCACGAGCCGTTCCTACGACCGGTTCCGGGACGCGTGACGACCGTGTTCGGCGAAGGCCGCGAGATTGACGGGATGTCAGAGCCACGGCACCAGGGTGTGGATCTCGCCGGGGCAAAGGGGAGCGTGGTCCATGCCGCCAATCGGGGGATCGTTGCGGCGGTGACTTCGCTCTACGAGAGCGGACTCACGGTGATCCTGGATCACGGCGCCGGGTTGGTCACCGCATACGGGCATCTGAGCGAGGCGACGGTCGCGGTCGGAGACACGGTGGCCCGCGGCCAGGTGCTCGGCCACGTGGGGGTGAGCGGCCGTGTGACGGGCCCGCACCTTCATTGGGCTGCGTTCTACGGGGCGCTCGCCGTGGATCCCTTGTCGCTTCTCGACATTCGAAGCGTTCCCTAGAACTCTCGCGCGGGCTAGGGGCGAACCCGCACGCCCGCCGTCCCTGCCGAGCCGTCGAGCGTAACGACGGTGATCGTCGCCTGCCCGGTGTCGCGAGCCGTGACGAGTCCCGACGCGTCGACCGACGCGATCGTGGTATCGCTCGAATGCCACGTAAATCCGAACGGACGCGGTGGGCACGCCGATCCGAGCCGCGGCCTCAGGAACGAGGCGTCGATCCGCACGGTGTCCCCGCGCGCGAGCACGACCGACGGCGGCGTGAGCGTCACGGCACTGCCCCGCGGCCAGACGCACGACGGCGCGGGGGTGTGCTCCATGCATGCCCCGAGGGCGATGAGCAGAACGCCAATCGGTGCGAGCGCGCGCCGCGCGTGGAGTATCGTCGCAGGCATTCCCCGCCTATGGTCTCGACTCATCGTGAGCCCCTCCTCAAGGACACAGGCAAGTTCTCGTGCGGCTGCCACTCCTTCAAGAGCCTCGGGGCCTGCCGATGAGGGCCTAGTGAAAAGAGTCTGAGCCTTGCTGACAGCGTTAGCTTGCCCGCATGAACGCCCTGGTTGTGGAGCATCTGACGGTCCGGTTCGGGACGCGAGAAGTCCTGAAGGACCTGTCGTTTTCCGTGCCCACAGGGACGACGCTTGCGATCATCGGGCCGAACGGCGCGGGCAAGACGGTGCTCGTTCGAGCCCTCATCGGCGCGCTTCCTCACGAGGGCTCCGTTCAATGGGCACCGGGGACACGTCTCGGGTACGTACCGCAGAAGCTCGATATCGAGCGGGACATGCCCGTAACTGGACGGGACCTGCTGCGCGCCCGGGCGCGCCTGCTCGGGGCGTCAGCCACAGACGTGCAAGCGGCGCTCGCGCGAGTCGGATTGGCGCTCGCAACGATGAGCGCGCCCATCGGCACGCTCTCGGGCGGACAGTTCCAGCGGCTGCTCGTGGCCTTCGCTCTGCTCGGCAACCCCACCGTTCTCCTTCTCGATGAGCCCACGGCAGGCGTGGACGAGCCGGGGGAAGAACGCGTCCAGCAGACGGTCCGGCGCCTCGTGGACGAAGGCGTGAGCGCCCTCGTCATTTCCCACGACCTGACGCTCGTCTATCGCGAAGCCACGAATGTCCTGTGCCTGAGCCCGGGACACACCTGCTTCGGCGCACCGCGGGCCGTCCTCTCCGCCGATCTCCTGTCGGAGGTGTACGGAGCCCCGATCGGACTCCATTTGCACGATGAGCCCCGCGCCTAGCGGTCTGGTCCTCTCCGTGGCGACGGCGGTCGCCGCGGGCCTGATGGGGTGCTACGCCGTCATGCGGCGGATGACGCTCGCCGCGGACGCCCTGTCCCACGTCGCGCTTCCGGGGATTGGGGTCGCACTTCTCCTCGGCGTGCATCCGCTCGCGGGGGCGCTCGTGGCGCTGCTCTTCGGGGCCGCGTTCGTGTGGGTGCTCGAACAGCGCACCCGGATCCCCACGGAGACGGTGATCGGGGTCGTGTTTTCAACCGCCCTGGCGCTCGGCGCGCTGCTCACGACGAGCGAGCATCTGATGGACGCGCTGTTCGGCACCTCCGGTGGGCTCACGCGCTGGGAGCTCGGGGCTGGGCTCGTGGGTTCGGTGGCCGTGATCGCTTTCGCGCTCGGAGCGAGGGATCAACTCATCGTCTCGCTCGTCTCTCCCGACATCGCGCTGACTTCGGGAATCAACGTCCGGCGGCTCGATCTCTTCTACCTGATCGCGTTCGCCGTCACCGTGGCACTCGGCCTGCGCTACCTCGGCGTGTTGTTGATGGGGTCACTCCTCATCATCCCGGCGGCAACGGCGCGCCGTCTCGGCCGTGGTCTGACGAGCATGTTTGCGGTGTCGGTCGGCGTCGCGTTGATCTCGACTCTGGTCGGGACATACGTGGCCGGTGCCCTTGGGCAGGAGACGGGCCCGTGCATCATCGTCACGGCCGCGAGCTGCTTTCTGATCAGCGCCGCGTGGCGCGGTCAGGCGTAGCGACGATCGCGTTCAGGGCGAGCGAGCCTACGGGTTCACGACCTTCGCGCGGGCCACGGCGCCTACGATGTCGGTCTGCGAGATGACACCGACGAGCGAGCCGCGGTCCTCGACGAACAGGCGCTGGGCATCGAAGTACAGCATGTCCTGCGCTGCCTGCTTCACGTCCGTATCGGGCGTAATAGTCGGCGGCCAGGGCGCCATGATCTCCAACACTTTGATTTGATCGAACCGGGACTCGCGCGGCTGGGACCCCGCGAACGTGCTCTCCGCCCGAAGGATGTCGCGGGCCGACACGACCCCGACCGCGCGCCCCAACCGATCGACCACAGGCATCGCGCTGACTTGCGCTTCGGTGAGAGCGTCGACCGCGTCGCCAAGCGTCGCGTCGATGCTGATCGTCCGCATGTCGGTCTTCATGAGTTCCGCGACTTTCATCCTGCCTCCTTCGCCTGCCGAGTCCACTAACCAAGATGGCGACATCAGGCTGAGTAGAACCGCTAGTACAAATAGAAGCTTTCTTCAGGAATGTTGAAGGACCCTTCAGGGTCCCCTCAGGGCGCTTTCAGCGGGGCGGGGCGAGCGTAGGGCCAGGAAAGGGGTTGGACCCTCTGGGTCGGGAGGTGCCCTATGTCGTGGAATCCCATTGTCATTGGCGTAGACGGATCACCCGAAGGCACGGCGGCGGCCAGCCTCGGCGCCGAGCTCGCGGAGCGTGCCGCGACCCGGTACCAGTTGGTGCATGCCGTGCGGGACCTGTGGCTCCCGAGCGGAATCGAGCCTGTAGCTCCGGCCTTCAGCTACGGCGAAGCCGTCATTGCCGAGGCGGGGGCGCGTGTTCGGCGGGCCTTGTCGGGCGCGATCGATCCGGCGGCCGTCGATCGGACGATCGTTCGGGCCGGTCGGCCGGCCGTGGTCTTGGGGAAGGTCGTCACCGAGCTCGGCGCCGCATTCGTCGTCCTGGGCGGGAAGCACCACTCGGTGCTCGACCGGTGGCTCGCTGGGAGCACGAGTATCGACGTGGTCCGCACCAGCGCGGTGCCGGTTCTGATCGCCGGGGCGGCTCGCGGCATGCCCAAGCGAGTGCTGGCCGCCGTTGACACATCGCCCGATGCAGCTCGCGCCACCATTGCTGCTGCGGAGCGCTTGGCCGCGTTCGTCGGGGCCGAGGTCCGAGTCGTCAGCGTGCTCGAGCCCCTGCCGATCGTGCCCGACGTGCCGAATTACGACTTGACGACCTACTACGCGATGCTCGAGGACCACCTCACGCGGGAGATCTGGCCCCTCGTGCGGACGTCAGGCGCCCGGAAGGTGAGCCGGTATGGTCGTCCGGGAGACGAGATCGCGGCGGAAGTGGCCGAGTGGTCGGCCGACCTGTTGGTCGTAGGGTCGCATGGGAAGGACTGGATCGACCGGCTCCTGATCGGGAGCGTGACCGAAGCGCTCTTGAACCACCTCCCGACCTCCATGCTCGTGGTACCGCTGAAGAGCACCGTGCGCGTAGAAGAGCCCGCGCCAGCCGCGCAGTTTGCGATGGCGTAGAGAGGATTGCCGGCCGCGCCCTCGTCAGGGCGCGCCGGGTCGGCCGGTCGCGGCCGCCCGCACCCGGCGAGCCGTGGCTGGACTCACGACCGTAAGCAACAGGTAGAGTCCGAATCCCAGGGCTGCAAGGCACAAGACCGTCACGGCCAAGCCGATAAAGGTTCCGATCAGCGCCAGCGCGACCTTGAGTACCACGAGCGCCACGACGGCGAAGACGGCGAACCCCACAATTGTCCGTAGCATAGAGGTAAAGCCCCCGGGGTTTCAGTTTCCAGTCACATCAGAGCGCGCTCGACCGCCTGCCACCGGGTTCGCCGGGTCCCCGAGCAGTGGAATATCCCGGTCGAATTCGGCTCGACGCGCTTGATATAGTTGGTTCAAAATTGTGGCGATTGAATCCCGCGCGCCGGCACCGAGGTGGAGATGGGAGGCCAGCATGAGCCGCATCACGCCGCTCGGGTTGTTCAGAAACGCTTCGAGGCTCATGCCGTACCGGGTGACCACGTCCCCGTAGGCAAACGTCAGATCCGGACCGACGTCCGAAACGGGCTTCAAGCCCAAGGCCCAAATGCCGTGACACCGCGTGCACCCGTGCTCGACGAAGATCCGGCGACGCGCGTCCTGCTGTTGGGCGGCTGACCCGCTCGCGAAGGCGAGCGCTCCGATAACGAACGCCACCGCCCAAGGTCCCTTCATCTCTCCTCCAGTGTCGAATCGCACGTTAGCGTCCCGCGCGTGCACCGGTTCTGAAGGGTCCGTGAAGGGGAATTCAGGCCCACCGCTACGGGGCGGGCGTCCGCATGCCGGCCGTGGCCTTATCGAAGTCCGTCCGGGACCCTGGCGTGAGGCGGAACTGCCCAAAGCCGATGTCCCTGAAATACAACGTGAGGCGCGGGTGGTCGTACTCCCATCGCAATCCCGGGACCGAACCCGCGACATCGAATTCTCGCGTGGGCGCCCCAAGTGCGATGTACACTTCCCCGCGCTCCGTCTGCCAACCCGGGCCGGTGGTCTCTCCGTAGTGCTCGTTCGCCTCGTCGAGGCGCTGGAAGTACTGGTCAAGCGCCTCGTTCTCGGGCGTCGCGGGCACAGGGTCGCTCGCCTGGTAGAACTTGTGCCAGGCGCTGGCGCGCTGGTCCTTGGTCGCGGAGTGCAGGGGGGCGACCAGGTCCTGGCGGGGGAAAAAGCGGAGCAGCGTCACCATCTGGTCGAACCCGCTGACGGCCCAGCGGTCGGAGAACGTGACGAGGAGGGGGGCCGCGGCGTGCGCGGACGTACCCACCACGTCGACAAGCAGTTTGCCGCGGCCCAAGGGTAGGACCCCGGGCTCGATCAACACCATCGCCCGGGCGAGGCTCGAATCGCCCGCCGTGACAAGCGTGTCGCGCCACAACTCGACCGAGTCGTTGTCGATCGTGCGGGCCACGATCCGCGCCCCGGGCCGCAGCCCGTATCCCTCGACATAAAAGCGGAGGGTATCGGTCCCCAAGCGGAGCGTGCTTCGGGGGTTGAGGACGATTGTCGGAACGGAGTCGACCCTCGTCCGTCCGGTGCCGTCGTAGACAGCTACGGGCTGGGCGAGGCTCGGTCCGGTGAACTGCGGCACACTGTCGATCGCCTCGAGCGAAGCCACGACAGGGTTGTTGCGGTCGCGGACCACGGCGTCCACCGCGTAGGTCCCAGGCGGGACGGTCACCCACTGCTGGAAGACGACGCTCTCGTCACTCCGAAGCGTTTCCCGGGCCGAGCCCACGCGGACGGTCTCGTCGCGCTCGACGTCGCGCGCGCTGATCCCCCGGCGCCGAAAGGAAAGCTCGACGCTGTAGGAGGCGGCGAAGCCTTTGCCTTCGGGGATGAAATGCAGCGAGCGGTTCGCGAGCGAAATCGAGAGGACAGCGAAGGTAGAGTCCGGCGTACCCGCCGCGAAGTACCGGAGCGACCCGATACACCGCAAGCCCGCCGTGTCTGAGAGCATGCCCATGGCACGGTAGATCGACCGCACGTCGCTCGGGATCTGGGTCCCCGTGGCGGGCTTTGGTTTCGTCGGAGCCCAAGGGTGGGAGCCGACACAGGCCGCCACCAGCGCGGCGACGGCGAACGGCAGGAGGCGTCTCACGATGACCTCAGTAGGTGAGCCAGCGGGAATTGTAACCTCAGCGGCTCCGGATAGTTCCCCCATCCGCAGGGGGGGGCACGCACGCTAACTTCGCCTCTTGGTCCACCGGCCCGGCCGGATCGCGCGGGCCCTCTGTGCTCAGGCGGGAAAACACAGGAACCGCATGGAAACACGACGCATTGGATCGCTCGAGGTGTCTGCCGTCGGCTTGGGGTGCAACAACTTTGGGTCGCGCCTCGACGCCACGAAAACCGCCGACGTCGTCCAGGCGGCCCTCGATGCCGGTATCACGTTCTTCGACACGGCCGACATCTACGGAGGGACAAAATCGGAGGAATTCCTCGGGCGGGCACTTGGGGCGCGGCGAGCGCAGGCGGTCCTCGCCACCAAGTTCGGAATGAGAGTAGACGACGCCCGACAGGGAGCGCGCCCCGAGTATGTGCGGCGTGCGGTCGAGGACAGCTTGGGGCGCCTGCGCACGGACCGGATCGACCTTTATCAGCTGCATCGCCCCGATCCGAGCGTGCCCATCGGGGACACGCTCGAGGCGCTCAGCGGACTCGTCCAGGCGGGCAAGGTGCGGGAAATCGGCTGCTCAAACTTCTCCGGGGAGCAGCTGCTCGAAGCCCGGGCCGCGGCCGGGGCTGGTGCCCGTTTTGTCAGCGTACAAAACGAATACTCGCTCCTGCACCGCGCTCCAGAGCGGGATGTCTTGCCCGAGTGCGATCGTGAGGGGCTCGCGTTCTTGCCGTACTTCCCGCTGGCGAGTGGCCTGCTCACCGGAAAAGTCCGCCGAGGCGAGCCTCCACCGGGCTCAAGGCTCGCCGGCATGGGCGGAAGCGGCCTGCTGGCACCGCGCAACCTTAAGGTGGTCGCAGAGCTCGCCGAGTTCGCCCAGGCGCGGCGCCACACCCTGCTCGAGCTTGCGGTCAGCTGGCTGCTCGCGCGAGCGGCCGTAGCCTCCGTGATCGCGGGGGCCACGTCGGCTGAGCAAGTCCGCGTCAACGCCGGCGCAGGGGGCTGGCGGCTTGCAGCGAGCGAACTCGAGGCGGTCAACCGGCTGACAGAATCCGTGGCATTCTGAAACGGCGGCGTGCAACTTTTGCAGCGCCACCAGCGTCTTACGATGCACATCCAGGGGATCCCGAGTGGCCTTCACGCTCGTCGAGTCACGTATCAAGCCGGACAAGCGCAAACAGGTCGGCGTCGGCACGATCTCCTTGATCGTGCACGTCTCCGTCATTGCGGGCGCCGTGTATGCCACGGCGCGGGCGGGCGCGGCCGACACGGCGGTGAAGGCCGACACGGCGATGGTTTTCCTGGCACAACCGCGACAGGCGGAACCGCCCCCAACGCCCCAGCTCGACCTGCCCCTCAAGGGCTTTCAGACGCTGTCTGTCCCCACGGTGATTCCCGCGAGCATCCCGCCGGTCAACGTGGCCGAGCATTTTGACCCCAAGGACTACACCGGGGTTGGCGTGGAAGGGGGCGCGGCTGACGGCGCCGAACCGTCAGCGAACGGCGTCTATTCCGACGCCGTGGTGGAGGAACATCCCGAGCCTCTGACGGCGCCGCCTCGGTACCCTGACGCGATGCGCCTGGCCGGGATCGAAGGGCGGGTGCTGCTCCAGGCGGTCGTTGATACGCTCGGCCGGGTAGAACCCGGATCGATCCGAATCGTCCAGAGTCCCAACCCGGGCTTCGACCCAACGGTCCGCGAGTGGGCCCTCAAGGCGACGTTTCGCCCGGCCCGGCTGCACGGCCGGCCGGTCCGCGTCGTCGTCGCTCTGCCGTTCGACTTCTCGACCAGCGACTGACGCTCTAGACGGCCAAGGAACGACCGCTCCTCGCCGAGCGCGTCATCCCGCGCCGCGCGATCTGGTGAGCGGAACGGCCCCTGAGCGGCTATGTTCCAACCTTCGGTTGTTGCCGTGCTGTCCAACCGGAGTCCACTTTCGCCCGCTCGGATGCTGCTCTCGCCCGTTGGGCGACGCCGTTGGCGCTCTCCGAGCGTCTGGACGCGGCGTCACGGAGGCAGGTTGATCTTGCCGGAGATGTCCGTGTGACCGATTTGCATGCGGCTCTCGAATCCGCGCTCGGTCCGATCTACCGCGTCGAGCGAGAAGTCCGGCCGGTCGGGAACTGCCGGTTGTTCGTGGCCTCGAACATGGCCGACGGCACGGACCTCCTGGTCAAGGTGCTCCCCAGCACGCTCTCGCTCGCGGTCGACGACCAGGTTTTCGAGCGCGAACTCCTGCTCCTGGGGGACCGCCTCACGGACGCGCGCCTCGTGACCCCCCGCACCGCCGGCCGCGCCGCCGCCTTTGTGTACCACACGCGCCGGTTCGTGGCCGGCACCACGCTTCGGAACTGGATCACGCGAAACGGCGACCTGCCGCTGCGAAAGGCCGTCGATGTCCTGCGGGACGTCCTGTCGGCGCTCAGTCAGGCGCACGCCGAAGGTGTGGGCCACGGGGACCTGAAGCCTGAGAACGTGCTGTTGGGCGAGCGCGAGACCTCGGTCGCGGACACCGGGGTCGTGGGCGCGGTTGAGCGATCGTTGGACGGCGCGCCGCCCGGGGTTGCTGTGGCGGCCCTCTGCGCTCCCCCCTACGTTGCACCCGAGCGCCGGGACGGCACCGCGTCCGGTCCCGCGACCCCCGCGGAAGACATTTATGCGGTGGGCGTGATCGCGCACGAGATGCTCACGAGCCGCCCCCCCGCGCCCGAATCGGAATCGCTCGAAGAGATTCGCACTGTGCCTACGTGGCTCGGCGAACTCGTGCGGCGATGTCTCGCTCCCCGTCAAGCTGATCGTTGGCCGAATGCCCGCGAAGCGTTGAGCACCCTCCCGCATCCAAGCAGCGCCTGAAGGAGGCCGCGGCCCTCGCCGCGCGCCCCGCAATTCCTCTTGCATTGAAGCGCTCGCGGCCCTGATCGCGCGCAGCGTATAGCTTTGCCCGATGTTCGCTGGGCTTGCCGACCTCGTGGCGCGCTACGGCTACGCCATGGTCGTGCTAATCGTAGGTGTCGAGGGCCTGGGGATCCCGGTGCCGGGGGAAGGCGCGCTCGTCATCGCGGCTGCGATCGCGTCCCGTGGGCGCCTATCCCTCGTGGGCGTCATCGCCGCGGGAGCGGCGGGGACTGTGTTAGGCGGGACGGGCGGCTACTGGCTTGGACGACTGGGCGGCACGGCGCTGCTCCGCCCGGGGCCGGCGCTCGAGCGAGGCCGGCGGTTCTTCGACCGCCACGGCGCAACGAGCGTCTTTCTCGGGCGATTCGTGGCGCTGCTCCGCACGCTGATCGGCATGCTCGCAGGGCTCAGTGGAATGCCGTTCGGGCGCTTCTCGGCCTACAACGCGCTCGGGGGACTCCTGTGGGCAGCGGTCGTCGCGTGTGCCAGCTTCTTCTTCGGTCGAAGCCTCCCGCGGTTGCGGGGCCTAGGACGCGCCGGGCTCGCCGGAGCCCTGTTCATCTCCCTCCTCGTGGCCCTGGGGATCGGATGGCTGTGGTTCCGCTCACGCCGGACGAGACTCGCCGATCGAGCCGCGAAGGCAGGGCCGGCGTACCTCGCCCTTCACCTCGCCGTCGGTCTCCTGTGCGGTCTCGCGACGGTCATCGGGTTCGGCGCCGTCACGGAGACCGCGTTCAGCCACGAGGCGCTCACGCCGTTCGACGTGACCCTCACGGCGTGGTGGGATGCCCACACGCCCCTGGTGTTCGATAGGCTGGCCACCGTCCTCGCGGCCATCGCAGGCCCCGCGGCCCTCGCGCTTCTTGCTGTGGGCGTTCTGGTCCTCTTGCTCGGACGGGGCCGGAGGGTCGAGGCTGCGATTTGGACGGCGGCCGTAACCGCTGCCGCCTTGCTCGACGTGGTTGTGGGCCTCGTCGTTCGCCGGCCTCCGGCTCCCAATGCGGACACCCTTTCGCTGGCCGCGGTCGGCCTCGGTGGCGGCGACGCGGTGGGCGTGGTGGTCGTCTACGGGTTGCTAGCCTACCTCGCGACAGGCCGGCTGTCGCCCGTC
This sequence comes from Gemmatimonadales bacterium, assembly GCA_035604455.1. Taxonomy (GTDB): domain Bacteria; phylum Gemmatimonadota; class Gemmatimonadetes; order Gemmatimonadales; family GWC2-71-9; genus AG25. Next base: position 2,271 of record DATNIM010000156.1, on the reverse strand, counting down.
GCGCGCGCCACTGCCCGCGGCGTATCAGCGGCCGCAGTTGCGGGTGCAGCGCTCAGCCGCCTCGTTGTTGGGGCGCAGTACTTCTCCGGACTGCTGACGGGCTGTGCCGCAGGTGTCGTGTGGTTATCTGCCTGCGTTTCGGCGCTCGAGCTGGTGGACAGTCCCAAAGGCCACGCGAGTCCACCGCCAGCCTGATCAGGCGTCGCGGGCCGGTACTCTCTCGTCCCGGATCGCCTGCATCGCGCGATCGATCACTATTTGCGCCGTCTCCCGCGTGCGCGGCAGCCCCAGGAACTCTGAGTAGTCGATCGGCGGTCCAAAGACGATGGTGATCCGTTTGCCGATCCTGGGGACGTAACGGCCAATCGGCAGGACGTCGTTCATCCCGTCGATCGCGACCGGGATGACGCGGGGCGTCGTGGCGAGGATGAGAAGGCCCGGACCGGCGCGACCGGCTCCAATGGAGCCGTCCCGGGTCCGTGTGCCTTCGGGAAAAAGGGTCATCGTGCCCCGCGGTAGAGCTTCGATCATGCGATGCAGCGCGTGCAGGTCGCGGCGCCCTTCGCGGACCCAGATGCACTTCCAGTTGTCGGCGAGCCAAGCGAGCACGGGCGTTTTGTAAAAGTTCTCGGCGGCGGCCGGGTTCCACGGAATGAGCTGCGGCTTGAGCCAAGACTTCGGGTAATACGCCGCGATCCCGACCAGGAAGCTGTCGAGCATCGACTGATGGTTGGACAAGAGCAGTGTGTTCCGATGTTCGCCCACGTGCTCCCGTCCCCGTACCGTCGTGCGGTTCAGGACGAAGAAGAGCACCCAGAGGACGCTCACTGTGACGTTCGTGACTAGGTACGACGTGAGCGGCCACAGGAGCCGAAACAGCGCACTGCGCCGGGGGGCGCCTTGCGCCGTCCGGCGCGCAGCGCCCGCGCGAGCGACCTGTGGGAGTGCCTCTGGACTTGGCGTCATTGTCCGCTGTTAGGGAAGCCCGACCAGTTTATGGGTCTGCAAGCTAAGGCGCCATTGCGGATGCGCGAGGCAGTAGCGGACCGCGAGTTCGGTGTTCCGCACACGGTCAGGCCCGTCCATCGGCTGTAAGAAGAAATGCTGAAAATCGAGACCTGACGCCTCCTCGGGAGGGAGCTCGGCTTGAGGAAAGACGAGCTTCAGCTCGTCCCCGGTGCGGAGGGTGAGGGGTGCGCCCGCCTTCGGGCTGACGCATACCCAGTCGATGCCGGGCGGGGCAGGGAGGGTGCCGTTCGTCTCGATCGCGATCTCGAACCCCCGCTCGTGCAGGGCGGCGGTCGCCGCCGCATCGAGCTGCAGCAGCGGCTCGCCCCCCGTGCAGACCACAAACGGCCGGTCTCGAGACGGCCACTGCCGGGCCACAGCCTCGGCCAGCGCCCTGGCGTCCTCGAAGCGCCCGCCGCTTGGGCCGTCCGTGCCGACAAAGTCTGTGTCGCAGAAGTTGCAGGTCGCGGTGCTCCGGTCGAGTTCCTGGCCGGACCAGAGGTTGCAGCCGGCGAAACGCAGCAATACGGCCGGCCGTCCGGCGTTGGCACCTTCGCCCTGCAGGGTGTAGTAGATCTCCTTCACCGCGTAACTCACGCGAGCGTGGCCTTCCCCGCGTAGGCTGGGTCCGGAACGGCGGCCGCGGCGAAGCCGCGACGCCGCAACTGGCAGGCGTCACACCGGCCGCATGCCTCGCCGTCGGGCAATGGATCGTAGCAGCTCTGCGTGGCGCCGTAGTCGACACCCAGCGCGAGGCCGGCACGGATGATCTCCGCCTTGGAGAGCGCGATCAGGGGCGTATGGATCCGCAGCCGCTCTCCTTCCACGCCCGCTCGCGTGGCGAGATTCGCCATGGTCTCAAAGGCCGCCACGTACTCGGGACGACAGTCCGGGTAGCCGCTATAGTCCAAGGCGTTCACGCCGATAAAGATGTCCCGGGCTTGAAGGACCTCGGCCCAGGCGAGCGCGTAAGAAAGGAAGATCGTGTTCCGCGCCGGGACGTAGGTCACCGGGATGCCGCTCGTCATGACTTCGGGTGGGCGGTCCTTGGGCACCGCGATGTCGGCTGTCAGCGCCGACCCACCCCAGCGCCTGAGGTCCAAGGTCACGATCTCATGGCGGGCGACGCCGAGCGCGCGCGCGACCCGGCGCGCCGCATCGAGCTCGATGGCGTGGCGCTGGCCATAGTCGACGCTGAGCGCGTACAGCGCGAACCCTTCCCGGCGGGCGATCGCGAGCGTAGTCGTGGAGTCGACCCCGCCG
>DATNIM010000155.1:0-2437 GCA_035604455.1 Gemmatimonadales bacterium | reverse complement strand
GGCGGGGCTTCCGAAGGCCAGCCACGGGCTCCCGCGGCCCGTCTGATCGAGGGTGCGGGCCTGCCAGTGATAGAACGCGTTATTCGAGAGACCAGAGACGGTCACCCATGCGTGCGCCCCGTTCCCAACCCGAACGGAGGTCGCGGTGGGAACCCCGGTAAACCCGGTGCCTGTCGGCTTGGCCTCGACCTGCAAGACCAGCGAGTCGCCGAGGTCCGGATCGTTGAGGACGGCTCGGAACACGAGCGTGTCGTGGGCCACGGCGCCGCCGATCGGAACCGTGGTTGCCGAGTCACTCAGGTACTGACCGAGCGAGTCCGGCGCGCTCGGCGGATGCGGACGGGTCAGCGCGAGTGTATACGAGCCCGTTTGACCAGCCGAGGCGCTCATGACCTCGACGTAGTACGTGCGAGCCTGCGGCAGGAGACGGTACAGAAAGCAGGTGGTCTGCTGAGGCAAGGAGCAGTTTGGAGCTCGCGCGACAACGAGCGCCGCCGGGGCAAGCGAGGTGTCCAGAGAAATGATCGCCCCGAACCCGCTCACCAGCACGGCCGACAACGAATCGTTCCCGGAATCCGAGAAGCTGTAGACCTCCCCGAACTGGCCGTTCCCGTGCGGCGCCGCGCAGTCGCCCGTCGTGAGCGAATCGGCGATCCGCGCGTCGATCATTTCGGGCGTGATCGAGCACGACTTGACCTTGAAGGACACCGGGACGTAGGTCGCGCTCCCGGCTGCGAGGGCGGGTGTGAAGGCGATGCTGTCGGTATAGGTCCCGGTGGGGAGGTGGCCGGGGTTGAACTGAACGGTGAAGGTGCTTGGAGTGGTGCCGCTCAGCGCGCTCAGAACGAGCCAGCTCGCGGTGTCGACGGCGCGCGCCGACCAGGTGACCGAGGTTCCGCTGCTCGACACGCTGATCGTGTGACCCAACATCGCCGTGCTGCCCACGGGCGCCGAGTCGGCAACGACGCCGAGCGAGGTGAGAAGCGCGGCCGTTGCGGGCGGCGACAGGAGCTGATCGACCTGGCACGTGATGAGAAATCCCGCGAGCCCGACAATGAGCAGGCCCGCGAGCTTTGCCCGGCGTCCCGGGTGTGGGTGGGCGACGCGGATCATACGGCCCAGGCGCGGAACACGGTCCCCCTATTCCAGTGGCTTGCGGCACGCGTGGGTTGCGACCCGGGGCGCGAAGCTGCGACGACGGGTGCGCGAACGCCCCGCGTTCCCTCACGACCGTTCGCGCGCACGGATCGCCGCACCGCTCGTTCGGAGAGCGAGCGCACCGTGCACGACCCGGTCAGAGTCGAGTCCGCCATCCTGATGCCCACACCAGTGCCCTGGCAGCTAGGTCGAAGGGGCCGCTGGGGCGACTACGCAGGTGGCCAAGAATGGGCAGCACAGACGCCGCACAAACCTCGTCGACAAATCTGGTGGTTGCCGACGTGCTTCAGAAGATGTCCCGGATCGGCGCCGGCGAGCCGCGTTGCGATAGCGCAACACTTCGCTTCCCCGATTTGTACGCGTCGCGTGCCGCACGACCTACGCCGCGCTGTGGGTCGCGATCGCGGGCCGTCGTCAAAGGCGACCGCTGATTCCTGCAGCGCTGTCCTCAGCTCCGCGCGGCTTGGACGCTCGTCCATCGCGACCACGTCGAGCCGCTGAGCGCCGGCCGCCATCGGAGTTGGCTGCGGGTCGGTGGGACGGCGGACGTCGCGCGCGGACGCGCGCGCACCCGCTTCAAGTCGTGCTGTGCTTTGGAGGGAAAGAGAACCGGCCAAGCCCCGAGAACCGCCCTCGGAGATCTTCATTTCACACTTCCAAGGGCGCGCTGCCCGTTAGCGCCTAGCCGCGCGCCCTTCCTTCACCCCACTACCGTGGCGATCGCGGGCGTTGGCCCGCGAGGAACGTTACTTCTGAGGCGCCTGGGCGGTGGCCGGAACAACCGGTGCGGTCTGGTCGCACATATTCATGCCGGGCATCGTCTGCACGCAGGGAATCCCAGCCCCTGCGCCATGGCCGCTGCACGCAGCCAACGCGAGCGCGGCGACCGCACCCAAGAGCAGAGTCATCTTCTTCATATAGACCTCCCCATTGGGTAATACCTACCCTGAAATCGTACCACGTTTAGACCCACCCCTCAAGGCCGGTCAGAACTCCCGCGTCCGGCCTTGTTCCCTTACGTAACACTACGCTTCGTCAAAAAGTTCCGCAAAAAGACGTTGACGCGTGCGCACGCGCCACCCATGAGACGACAATAGAACCGGCTCGCTAACGCTCAATCCACCCCTCTGACCCACCCCGTCAAGACCCGCAGCGAGCGCCCGTGGCAGCAACGGGCTGCCCGATATCACCGGCTCGCGTGCACCACGATTCGTCCCTGATCAAACGTGGTCCACAAGTTGCCGCGCCGCTCGAACGACCACTTGAGCGCGCGAGCGGC
>DATNIM010000154.1:0-24918 GCA_035604455.1 Gemmatimonadales bacterium | reverse complement strand
GCGGCGGGGCGGGCGGCGGGACCCACAAGGCGCCCGATCTCTCGAAGCTCAAGGTGACCGGACCGGGCGCGCATGAAACGATCGCGGGTATGGGGTGCGACGACTATCACTTCGAGAGCACCGACCCGAGCGACAAGACGTCCGTTGACGTCTGCGGGGCGAAGGGCATGGGATTCCTCGGCGCCGAGGGCACCATGATCCCGTCCACCGCGGCCCTCATGAGCTCCGGGCACCCCGAGCTCGCGGGCCTCGCCCACGACGGGTTCTTTCCGCTGAAGGTGAAGGTGCTGAACGGCGACAAGGTCACGACGATGGAAGCAACCGCGCTGAGCCGCGACAAGCCCGATGCGAGTCTTTTCGCCCCGCCCGCCGACTACACCAAGTTCCCGATACCGGGGATGATGGGCGGAGCCCCCTAGCCGTCGTCTACCCACAGCCGACGAACGCCGGGCGGCGGCTCAAGCTGTCGCCCGGCGCCACTCCCGCCAGTCCACCTCGGTCGCGTCCGCCATTTGCAGCGCGGCCTCGTGGAGCCACCGCCGGCCCCGGCGCCTGACGTCGGCACGGACCGCGTCGATCGCGCTGCCGAGGTGCACATTCGCCGTTTCCCATCCCATCGCCCAGAGTAACCGCGCTTCGTCGCGCTTGCGCGGCAAGGCCGAGAGCGGAATTCGGGAGCAGTCGGGGGCGAGTCGGCGGACGAGCCACGACCCCCGCACGTCGACGTGCGGATCCGGACAGCGGACAGCGCGCCGCAGCATGGTGTCGTAGTACGGCGCCCGGGCCCGGATCCGACCGGCGAGCAGACCACTCGCAAACGCGCAGGCTGACGGCGCGAGCGCCTTCGCCTCGCGCGCGACCTGACCGCCGCGCCACGTGCCCACAGCCACGAAGCGCTGACGGCCAAGACTTCCGAGCCCCGCCACCCGGTGCACGATCGTCACGGGAAGCCGCGGGTCCGGGAGCGCCCGCCTGAGGGCCGCGCGCACGACGCCCGGCACGCTCCGGACCACGGGGAAGTCCTCGAGCTTGGTCCAGAAGGCCTCGGGGTCGTGCAACCGGGCGACCGCCATGTCGCGAAGCGCGGTGTGGTGCTCGGCGAGGACGAACGGGCGCCCCCGGTGGGCGATACCCTCCCGGTATCCCTCGAGCAGCGCGTCGGCACCCTCCCTCGTCTCGATGCGCAGGTCTCCCGCGGCAGCCGCGAGCACGGCGCTCGTCGCAACCCGGATCAGATCGTTCGTATAGGGGAGCGGCCAGACCTCGTCAAAGTCGTTCACGCCCCAGACGAGGCGGCCCTCCGCATCGCGCCAGGTACCAAAGTTCTCCACGTGCAGATCGCCCACGGCGAGGACCTGCGGAGCCGCGGCGGCTTTCGGCACGACGCTCCCCAGCCGTTCGGCCCAGCGGTAGTAAGTCGCCCGGAGGAATGGAAAGCTGCCGGCGCGCATCGCGTCGTGCTTCAGCGCGAGATCGCGCGGGATGAGAGAGGTGAGGCGGCCGAGCCACGACTCATACCGCGCCGAGACCTCGACGATGCCGAGCGCCGCTCGCCCGCTTGATGCCACCGTTACCTCCCTGCGGGTCCGCGTCGCGAGACGCGCTCAGGCCACGCGTGCGATCGCGTCGATCTCGATCCGAACACCCTTCGGCAGCGCCACGGCTTGCAGCGTCGCGCGGGCGGGCTTGTGGGTGCTGAAATGCCGTGCGTAAACCTCGTTCATGGCCGGAAAATCGGCGAGGTCGACCAAGTACACCGTGGTCTTCACCACGTGATTGAGGCTTGACCCGGCGGCCTTCAGCACGGCCGCGAGGTTCCGAAGCACCTGCTCTGTCTGCTCGGCCGTCGTGCGCCCGACCACCTCGTTGGTGTGGGGGTCGAGCGAGATCTGGCCCGCCGTGTAAATCGTGCCGTCAGCGATCACGGCCTGGCTGTAGGGACCAATCGCCTTCGGCGCGTCTCCCGCCGTGATCGTGGTCAGGTGCGGATGCATCGACTCATCTCCGACTGGGGTGGGTAGGGAACGGACCGCTCGCCCTCACGGCGACGCGGAGGCCGCCGACGACGGCGCTTCATTCAACACCGGGAGCGCGCCTCCGAAGACCCGATCCGCGTTTTCCGTCGTCTGGCGCTCGATCTCCTCGACCGGTGCGCCCCGGGCCTGCGCCAGGGCCGCCGCGACTTCCCGGATGAACGCCGGCTCGTTGCGCCGCCCCCGATGGGGCACCGGCGCGAGATAGGGAGCGTCGGTCTCGAGAAGCAGCCGATCGGCCGGGCAACGCCGCAGGAAATCCGCGCCGGCCCAGGTCTTGAACGTGATCATGCCGCTGAACGAGAAGTACGCGCCCGTTTCGAGACCCGCCTCGAAGAGGGGTCGGCCCCCGCTGAACGAGTGCAGGATGAGGGTGACGCGCGGGCCCCAGCGTCTCAGGGCAACGCTCACGTCCTCATCCGCCTCCCGGGCGTGGACGACGACCGGCTTTCCGACGCGCGCCGCGATCTCGAGCTGGGCTTCGAAGGCCCGGCGCTGGGCCTCCCGGGGCGAGTGATCGTAGTGGTAGTCGAGACCCGTCTCGCCGACGGCGCGTACGTCCGGCCGGGCGAGGAGCGCGCGCAGGCCCGCGTCGACCTCGGCCGACCAGGCTGCGGCCTCGTGCGGATGGAGGCCCGCGGTCGCCGAGAACCCCGGATTGGCTTGCGCGAGCGCGCTCGCCTTCGTCGAGTCGTCCAAGGTCGTGCCAATCACAACGATGTGGCCAACCCCCGCGGCCCGCGCGCGAGCGACGACGGCCGGCCGGTCTTGCTCGAACGCCCCATCGCCAAGGTGGCAGTGGGCGTCGACGAGCACGTCAGACCGTCGCTCGAGAGGGCGCCGCGCCCGCGGGTGTTACCGCCGCACCAGAGCCGCGCAGGACTCGCGCCCCGCGCGCATCCTTCCCGGGCCAGCGCCGGTCGATGTACATGAGCATGGCGGCGGAGATGTAGATCGACGAGAAGGTCCCGGTGAAGATGGCAAAGGCCATCACGAGCGCGAACGGCCGCAGCACCTCACCGCCCAGGATCGCGAACGCGGTCATCGTGGCCATCGTCGTTCCGTGCGTGAGGACGGAACGCGGGAGGGTCTCGTTGATCGAGAGGTTCAGGACGTCGTAGAGGTTCTGCCGGCGGAACTTCTTCAAGTTCTCCCGGACGCGATCGAAGATGATGATCGTCTCGTTGAGCGAATACCCAACCATCGTGAGGACCGCGCCCACCACGACGAGGCTCACCTCGAGGTTCAGGTAGTTGATGAACGCGATCGTCGTACAGATGTCGTGCGCCGTCGCCAGGACGGCGGCGAGGCCGAACCGCCACTCGAACCGGAACGCGAGATAAATCAGCGTCACGATGAAGGAGAAGAACATGGCGAGGAACGCCTTGCGCTGGAGCTCGCGGCCGACCTTCGGGCCGACAGCCTCTGTGCGAACGATCTGGTAGTGCCCCGCCCCGAGGCCCGTATCGAGCGCCCGGGCCACCGCCCCCGCCGTCTCCTCCGTGTGACCACCCGCCTGCGCCTGGTCGATCCCGGCGAGTCGGGCCCGAATGACGAACACCGTGTCGGCCCCGAAGGTCTGGATCTCCGCGTCGTGGATGCCCGCCTGGTCGAGGGACGTCCGGATCTGGTTCGTGCTGACCCGGTCGCGCGTGTCGACCTGGATGAGGGTGCCACCGGTGAACTCGATGCTGTAGTTCAGGCCGCGCGTGAACAGCAGGGTGAAGCCCGGGAGGATGACGGCGGCGGTCAGGGCGTAAGCCCAGCGACGCCATTTGATGAAATCGTAGTTGGCGTGGGCGAAAAGTCGCATCAGACGCTCAGGGAAGTCATGTCGGGCCGCCGCTGCAGCCAGATCATGAAGAACGTGCGGACCACGAACACGGCGGTGATCATCGAGGCCGCAATGCCGATGATAAGGGTGATCGCGAAGCCCTGGACGGGGCCCGTCCCGACGAGATACAGAATGAACGCCGTCAGCTCGGTGCTGACGTTGGAATCGATGATCGCCGTCATGGCGTGCTTGAACCCTTCGTCCACGGCCGTCCGGACGAGCTTGCCGTGCTGCAGCTCTTCGCGGATGCGCTCGAAGATCAGCACGTTCGCGTCCACGGCGATCGCCATGGACAAGACGAGCCCGGCGAGGCCCGGCAACGTGAGCGTGAACCCGAATCCGGCCAAGCCACCGAGCGTGAACAGCACGTAGAGCGACAGCGCCGCCACGGCGAGCGCGCCGGCCACCCGGTAATAGACGAGCATGATGAGGATGACGAGCGTCACCCCCACGATCCCCGCGCGCACCCCGTCAGCGATCGAGTCCCGGCCGAGCGAGGGACCGATGGTCCGCTCTTCCACGACCGTGAGCGGAGCGGGCAGCGCCCCGGCCCGCAACACCAGGGCCAGGTCGTTCGCTTCCTGCAGCGTCTTGTTCGAGAGCTCGATCTGGCCGCGCTGGCCGATCTCGCTCTTGATCACGGGTGGCTGGCCCTGGACCCGTCCGTCGAGGATGATCGCCATGTAGTCCCCGACATGCCGCCCCGTCTCCCGCTCGAAAATCCGGCCGCCGCGCCGGGACAGCACGAAATCGACGACCGATTGGTTCGTCATGGCGTCCCGCCGGGCGCTCGCCTTCTCGAGCTCTTCACCCGTGATGATCGGCCGATCCGCCACGGCATAGAGCCCGCGGTAGGAGCGTGCGCCGCGGGACTCGAGCTCCGTGCCCCACCGCAACTCGATCCCCCGGGGCATCAGGCGCAGCACTTCGGGCCGGGCGAGCAGGCTCTCGGCTGCGGGCACCTGCTCTTCGGGCACGAGGAATTCCCCCGGCAGGGCGCCCTGAAAGAGGAGCGACGAGAGGATCGCGGTCTGGCCGAGCGCCGTCGTATCCTGCGCGCCCTTCGTCTTGCCGCGCTTCGTCTTCGTGGTGTCCGTGCCGAACAGCTGGGCGACGGCGTTGGCGGTCGCGGCGCCCGGCGCCTTCACGCCGGCCGCCCGCAAGGCCTCGTCCATGACCGGGAGGGCCGTACGGAACAGGTTCTGCATGTCGGTGATGCGGAACTCGAGGAAGGCCGTGCGCTGGATGATGCCCTTGGCGCGGGCCGGATCCTTTTCGCCCGCGAGCTCGACGATGAGACGGTTGCCGCCCACGATCTGGACGACGGGCTCCGTCACGCCGAACTCGTCAATGCGGGTGCGCACGACGCGTTCGGCACGCTGGATCGCCTCAGCCGGGTCGGGCACGGGGCCCTTCGACTGATCGACTTCGAGCGCGAGGTGGATGCCCCCCTGCAGGTCGAGGCCGAGATTGATCGGCACGCGGCGGACGGTCGTGTCCTTCATGGCGCCGCTCGTCGCGTCGCGCACACGAATCGTCGTGTCGGTCGGGATGAGTTCCCATACGGCCCACAGCACGAGGAGCCCCGTGACGATCAGCCGCGGACGAATCTTGCGCATAGCCTGTCCTCTAGCGGGTAAGCGCCGCGCGCGCCGCGTCGGCGTCGCGGGCGAGCTGCGCCACGAGCGCCTCTCGGGACGGGAACCGTTGCACGTCCCGGAGCCGGCGCGCCCATTCGACGGTCACCGTCTCGCCGTACAAGTCACGATCGAAATCGAACACATGGACCTCGAGCCCCGGGTCGGCAAGTCCGAACGTGGGCCGTGGCCCCTGGTTCATCATGCCGCCATAGCGCGCGTTGCGCCACCATACCCAGACGGCGTACACCCCGTCCGGCGGCAGCAATTTGCGCGTGTCCGGCCGGGAGAGGTTCAGCGTCGGCACCCCGATCTGGCGGCCGCGCCCCTCTCCCCGCTCGACCTGGCTTCGCAGGCCGTACGGCCTCCCGAGCCAGCGCTCGGCGTCCCGCAGGTCGCCGTGCGCGAGCGCGGCGCGAATGAGCGTCGACGACACGGGCTGCCCGTCGTCCCGCACCGGCGGCACGACGTCGACCCCGAACCCGGCATCCTGACCGAGCGTTCGCATCAGCTCGACGTCGCCCGCACGGTTCCGTCCGAAGCCGTGGTCGTGCCCGAGCACGAGCTCCCGCATCCCGAAGCGCCCCAGCAGGACGGCCCGGGTGAACTCCTCGGGGGCGAGGCGCGCGAGCTCGGGCGTGAACGCGAGGAACTCGATCCGGTCCACGCCGGTTGCGCGGAGCAGCTCGGCCTTCTCCTCGCGCAGCGTCAGCAGCCGCGGCGCAGCCGGGGGGTTCACGATCTCGAGCGGGTGCGGGTCGAGGGCGATCGCCACACTCACCAGCCCTCGTACCCGGGCCTGCGCGACCAGTTCGGCGAGCACGGCCTGATGGCCGCGGTGCACGCCGTCGAACGAGCCGACGGTCACGACGGTACTCACGGCTCGAGCACCACCCGGGGCTTGATCACGGACCCGGCTCGCTCACCGATCGCCACCAGGCGGCCGGCATACAGTGCCACGCGCGCGCCTTCCGCCTCGTCTCGCACGCCGATCGGCCGCCCGTGCAGCACCCCTTCCGTCTCGGTCGGAGCGAGCTCGCGCCGCGGCAGGTCCGCGGCAAGCGTCTCGGCCGGACGGAGCGCGCCCGCAGCGTCCTCGGGCGCCACCGCGTCCTCGAGCGAGAACGGGCCCGCGCGCGTGCGCGTGAGCGCCGCAAGATGCGCCCCGCACCCCAACGTCGCGCCGACGTCGCGCGCGAGGCCCCGCAGGTAGGTCCCCCCGGTCACCGTCGCCCGGAACGCCAGGTCCGGGAGCGCGAGCCCGGTGAGCTCGAGCGCCAACACTTCGACCTGCCGCGGCGCGAGCGTCACCTCTTCCCCGCGACGGGCCCGCTGATAGGCGCGCTCGCCCGCCACGTGCACCGCCGAGAACGCTGGCGGTCGCTGCTCGTAGGCCCCATGGAACCGGTCCAGCGCCGCGAGGACGCGCGCGCGATCGAACTCGCCCCAGCGATCCGAGACCTCGACCACGGCACCAGTCGCGTCGTCGGTCGCCGTGCGCACCCCGAGTCGGATCACGCCCTCGTAGTCCTTCGTCCAGTCGGCGGTGAGCGACGCGAGGCGGGTCGCCCGGCCCACGACCACGACGAGGAGACCCGCGGCAAACGGATCGAGCGTGCCGAGGTGACCGACGCGCCGCGTGCGGAGGACACGGCGGACGCGGTCGACCACGTCGTGCGAGGTCGGGCCGACGGGTTTTCGCACCAACACCACGCCGGACGGCTGCGCGTCCGCGGGGACTGTCAGCCGTCGCCCTCTTTCAGCTGCCGCAACACCTGGTCGATCCGCAGGGCATGTTCCAGGCCCCGGTCGAGCTCAAAATGGAGTTCGGGGCTGGTGCGCAGGTGCAGCGCGCCCGCGAGCCGTGCCCGCAGGTACCGCGCGGCGCTCTCCAGGCCTTCAAGCGTACGCGCGCGCTCCTCCTCCGACCCCATCACACTCACGCGTACTCGCGCATGCCCGAGGTCGGGCGAGACCTCGACGCCCGTGACCGTCACGAATCCGATGCGGGGGTCGCGCACCTGACCGGTCAGCAACCCGGCGATCAACTCACGCAAGAGTTCGCCCACGCGCTCCGGGCGATGACTCGGCCGCCGCGCCATTACAGGAAACTCCGACTCGTGTCGAGCACCCGCGCCCCCGCGGCGCCCGCCACCATCCGGTCGGCTTCCTGGAGGACGCGCTCGGCGTGGTCACGGGCCGTAGTGACGACGCAGACCGTCAACTCGGCACGCTGCCATAAGTCTTGATGGTCCGTTTCGGCGGCGGACACGTTGAAGCGATTGTGCAACCGATCCTTCAGGCTCTTCAAGACGTGACGCTTCTCTTTCAGCGAGTGGCACCCCTCAAGGTGCAACTCCCAGGTCATTACACCCACGATCACCTAGGCCCCCCGCGCGGCGCTCCCGACGCCGAGGGAGCGCGCGACTTCTTCCACTCGGTAGGCCTCAATCAAATCACCGACCTTCACGTCGTTGAAGTTCTCGACCCCAATGCCGCACTCGAACCCTTCCCGCACCTCCCGCACGTCGTCCTTGAATCGACGGAGCGAGCTCAGCGTCCCGTCGTAGACTTCGACCCCGTCCCGGATTACGCGCACGCGCGCCGTCCGCGGGATGACGCCGCTGCGCACGGAGCTGCCGGCGACCGTGCCGACCTTGGCGATCTTGAAGATCTGCCGCACCTCGGCTTCCCCGAGGACGACCTCGCGCTTTTCCGGCGCGAGCAGCCCTTCCATGGCGGCCTTCACTTCCTCCACCGCCTCGTAGATGATGCGGTAGGTCCGGATCTCGACCCGCTCGCGGTCGGCCGCTGCCCGGGCGTTCGAGTCGGGGCGGACGTGGAACCCGATGATGATGGCGCCCGACGCCTTGGCGAGGAGCACGTCGCTCTCCGTGATGGCGCCGACCCCGCGGTGCACGACCTCCACCTTCACCTCGGCCGTCGACAGCTGGGCGAGCGCGTCGGCGAGCGCCTCGGCCGGCCCGCCTTGATCCGCCTTGATGATGATCTTCAGCACGGCGGTGCCGGTCTGCGCGCTCTCCGCCATGAAGTCCTCGAGCGTCTTGACGCGGCCCGTCCGGCGATGCTGTGCCTCGCGTTCGAGGCGCTGCCGCTTCTGCGCGATCTCCCGCGCGGCCCCGGCGTCGCCCATCACGAGGAACGCGTCGCCCGCTTCGGGCACGCCCTCGAACCCGAGCACCTGCACCGGCGTCGACGGACCGGCCGATTCCTCGGCGTGGCCCCGCTCGTCGTACAAGGCCCGGACCCGCCCGGCGAACTGGCCGGAGATGAAGTCCTCGCCCACCCGCAGCGTCCCGTTCTGGACGAGGACCGTCGCGAGCGGGCCCTTCCCGGGGTCGAGCGTCGCCTCGAGCACGGTCCCCTGCGCGTGCCGGTCGGGGTTCGCCTTCAAGTCGAGGAGCTCTGCCTGCAGGAGGATCTGGTCGAGCAGCTCGCCCACGTGCTCCCCGGTCTTCGCGGAAATCGCCGTCGTGAGCGTCGTGCCGCCGAATTCCTCGAGCACGACCCCGTGCGCGAGCAGGTCCTGCCTCACCTTCTGCACGTTCGCCGCCGGGAGATCGATCTTGTTGATCGCGACGACGATCGGGACGCCCGCGTTCTTCGCGTGCGAAATCGCCTCGATCGTCTGCGGCATGATCGCGTCATCGGCGGCCACGACCAGCACCACGATGTCCGTCACCTGCGCCCCGCGGGCGCGCATGGCCGTGAACGCCTCGTGGCCGGGCGTGTCGAGGAAGGTGATCGAGCGCCCGTCTTTCAGGGTGACGTGGTAGGCGCCGATGTGCTGGGTGATGCCGCCCGCTTCCCCCGCCACCACGTTGGCCTTGCGGATGTAGTCGAGCAGGGACGTCTTGCCGTGATCGACGTGGCCCATCACGGTGACGATGGGCGACCGGGGTTTGAGCGACTCGGCCGTCTCGGTCTCGCGGGCCTCCGGCGCAGCGACGTATTCCTCCTCGCGCACCGCCTGGAACCCGAACGCGGACGCGATCAGCTCGATCAGGTCGAAGTCGAGCCGCTGGTTGATCGTCACCATCTGGCCCAGCTCTTTGAACGCGAACGCGACGACTTGTGTCGGCGGGACCTTGAGAATGCCCGCGAGCTCGGAGACCGTGATGAACTCGGTCACCCGGACCAGGGTCCGTTCGCGCTCCTTCTCCTCGCGCCGCCGCTCTTCCTGCAGGTCCCGGAAGCTCGGGCCTTCCTCCCGGTGCCGCATGCCCTTCTTCACCACCGGGCCTTTGATGCTGGCGAGGGTGCGCGAGATGTTCTGGGCCACGGCTTCCTGGTCGACGAGCGACTTGCGTCCCTTCTTGCGCTTCTTGCCCTTGTCGCGGCGCCGTTCGTCGACCGGGGTGGTTCCGGGCGCGGCCGACGCGACCGGCCGGGGCGGCACGGGGCCCCCCGGCGTCGCGCTGGCCACGGGCTTGGGCCGCACGGGCGTCGGAATCATTGGCCGCGCGGCCGGCGGGCCTATGGTGGGCGGTGGCGCGGCGGCGGGCGGCTCGCGGACCGCGGGTTCCGCGGGGAGCTCCTTGAACAGCGCCGCGGCGCGCTCTTCGAGCGTCGCCGTTGGACGCTCGTCTTCGGCCGCCATGGCGCGGGACGCCTCGAGGGCTTCGCGCGCCGTCTGCTCGCGGGCGGCCTCGACAGCGGCTTCGGCCTGGGCTTCCGCTTCGGCTGCGGCGACCTCGGCCGCGGTGCGGCGCCGCCGCTGCGGGCGCGCCTCGACCGGAGGGGCCTCGGCCTCGGGAGCCCTCACGGCGCGCCGGCGCTTGGGGGGGCTCGCGGGTTCCTTCTGCTTGCGCTTGTCCCGCTCCCACCGCGCTCGCATCAGCGCCACCTGCTCGGGCTTGAGCGGCGTGAGATGACTGCGGACGAAGATGTCCTGTTCCTTGAGCATCCCGATCAACTGGTCGCTCGGAATTCCGAACTCCGCCGCCAAATCGTGAATCCGTGTCGTCGTCACGGACGTCCCCCCGTCGCCTCAACGACGCCCCGTGCGAGCGCCCCATCCTCGACCCCCACGGCCTGCACGGGCGGCCGACCGAGTCCGGCCCCGAGGGCCGCGGCCTCTGGGCCACGCACCACAGGCACCCCGCGCGCGACGGCCAGGCGTTCCACCTTGTCGCGCGTCCGGGCGCTCGCGTCCGCCGCGAGCACGACGCAGCGCACCGACCCCGACCGCAGCCGCGCCCGCACGCCAGCGACGCCTACCACGACGCTGCGGGCCCGCATCCCGAGTCCGAGGAGCCCTTGGAGCCGGCTCATACCTGCGCCGCCTCCCCTGGGCGGCTCTCGTCCTCGTCACCGCCTTCTTCCGTGAGCTCGTTCAGGAACGCCATCAGCTTGTCCGCCAGCTCGGGCGTCATCCCTTCAACCCGATCGACCTCTTCGCGCTCCAAATCGAGGATGTCCTGGAGCGTCTTCTTCCCCGCCTTGTCCAAGACGGCGACGAGCTCGGGTGACAACCCTTGCATCTCCGTCAGGGCCACCTTGACGGCCTGCTCCTCCTCGGGCGGCAGCGGGGCGAACAACGGCCCTTCGCCGCCGCGCTCGAGCCACTCGCGGCTCGAGTAGAGGTCGATCTTCCATCCGGTGAGCTCGGAGGCGAGGCGCACGTTCTGCCCATTGCGCCCGATGGCGAGCGAGAGCTGATCTTCATCGACGATAGCCTGAATCGTCTTCGTATCGGGATCCGAGAAGACGCGGGCGACCCGGGCCGGCGCGAGCGACAGCTTGGCGAACCGCTCCGGGTCGGGGGACCAGGGCACGATGTCGATGCGCTCCCCGCCGAGCTCGTTCACCACGGCCTGGACGCGGGAGCCCTTGAGACCGACGCACGCACCCACCGGATCGATGGAATCGTCCCGCGACGACACCGCGATCTTGGTGCGGCTTCCCGCCTCTCGCGCAGTGGCGCGGATCTCGACCACGGCCTGCTGGATCTCGGGCACTTCGAGCTTGAACAGGGCCTTCACAAACAGCGGGTCCGCTCGCGAGAGGATCAGCCGGGGCCCCTTGGGCGTCTCTTCGATCCGCTTGAGCACGGCGCGGATCGTGTCCCCCTGGTGGAAGTGCTCGCGGTGGTTCTGGTCGCGGTAGGGGATGATCGCTTCGGCCTCGCGGAACTTGGCCAGCATGACGACGATCTTGCCGCGCTCGATCTGCTGGACCTCCCCCGTGAGGAGATCCCCGACCTTGTTCGAGAACTCCTCGCGGATCCGGGTGCGCTCGCCCTCGCGGACGCGCTGGATGATGCGCTGCTTCGCGGCCTGGACGGCGGTCCGGCCGAACGCGTCGAACGGCACGTCCTCCTCAAGCACATCGCCCACCGCGAACTCCGCGTCCTCGAACCGGGCCTCCTCGACCGACACCTGGCTGCCCGGATCTTCGACCGTCTCCACAACCGTACGGAGGACCACGATCCGAATGGTCCCCTTGAGCTCGTCGATCCCGATCTCGGCGCGCACGTTCGGGCCGTACCGCTTCACAAGGGCGGCATGCAGCCCGTCTTTCAGCAGATCGAGCAGTTCGCTACGCTCGAGCTGCTTCGTGTTGGTAAGCTCGCGAATCGCCGAAATGACGTCAGTTGTATTGGCCATCGATCCACCCACCCTACGGCGTATGATACCCTTCACCACTCCACGGCCAGCCGCGCGTCCCGCACCTCTGAGAGCTTCACTGTGCGCGGCCCGAACCGGCCGTCCGTGGGCTCGAGCACGACGGACTCTGCGTCCGGCATGGACACGATCCGCGCTCGCACCCGGCCCCACCCCGCCACGGTCGCCTGCACCTCGCGGCCGACGAACCGGGCCCAATGGCTCGGCCAGCGCAGGGGCCGGTCGATCCCCGGGCTCGACACCTCAAGGATGTAGCGGGGCCCGAGCACGCCTTCGGCGTCGAGCCACGCCTCAAGCGCCCGGCTCGCCCGCGCACAATCGTCCACGCCCACGGGGCGAGAGGGGTCGCTAGGCGGCCACTCGATGCGTACCTGGGCCAGCGGCCGCTGCGGCGTGCCGCCGATGCGAAGGTCGGCGAGGTCGAGACCCAGATCCGCCAGCCGGGCACGGACCGAGTCGACGAGGCTGTCGGAGAGCATAAAAAAAAGCGCGGGCCCAACTTCGCCCGCTTCAATCTCGAATGTAGCGGCGGGTCTCAGCCTGTCAAGCGAGAGGGCGCCCCAGGTACGCGATCATGCGACCGTCCCTGCCATGCGACGCGCGGTGGGAAAAGAAATCCGGGTCGTGGGCGCTGCACCACGGGGATCGTGACTGCTCCGTTACACCAAGCACTCGCGCCTGCCCGGCAAGCACCGCTCGGAGATCGAGGTGCCCCGCTCCTGCCTCCGAGTCCGGGAACTGGGCGAGCACCTCGGGTCCCACCTCGTAGCACGCTCCACAAATCCCCACCCCACAATGCATTACCACCTCACCTACCCCCGTTCGCTCGCGCAACAGCGCCACGGCACGCGACAGGATCCCGCTGGCCACCCCCCGCCACCCGGCATGCACGAGCGCGAGCGTGCCGGTCTGCGGCACGAGGAGGTACACCGGCACGCAGTCGGCCACGCTCACCGTGAGCAACAGGCCCCCGCTCGCGGTCGCGTGTCCGTCCGAGTCGTCGAGCACGAGCAGCCCGTCGGACCGTTGTTCGTGCCAGGTCACGGTCGTACCGTGGACCTGTCGGCTCGTCACGAGCGCCGGGAATCCCGGCCGCACCGTACGCCCGAAGATGCGCCAGCGCTCGAGCACCACGCCCGCGCCCTCGTCGCTCGACAGCCCGAGGTTGAACCCGTCGCCGCGGGTCGTGAGCCCGGCCACGACCCCGAAGCGCTCGGCCCAGGGTCGGATTTCGCGCCGCGGCACGGTCTCGCCCACCGCTTCTTCGGCGAGCTCGGAGAGTTGGTGACGGGAGACGAGCGGCGTCGGCAAAACTAGGAAGCGTGGTCCCGGCGTTCGATACGGGCGCCGAGGCCTCGGAGGCGCTCGTCAATGCGCTCATACCCTCGCTCGATCTGCCCGATATTGTGGATCACCGAATCTCCCTGGGCGGCGAGCGCCGCGACGAGCATGGCCATGCCGGCGCGAATATCGGGACTTTCCACGATCCCCCCGTGGAGCGGCGCCGGGCCCGCGATCACCGCGCGGTGGGGATCGCACAGGACGATGCGGGCCCCCATCCCGATCAGTTTGTCGACGAAGAACAGCCGGGACTCAAAGAGCTTCTCGAAGACGAGGAGCAGGCCATCGCACTGGGTGGCGACCACGATGGCGATCGACATCAGGTCGGCCGGGAACGCGGGCCAGGGCCCGTCTTCGAGCTTCGGGACGTGCCCCCCCAGGTCCGCCCGGATGCGCCGTTCCTGGTCGGCGTCCACGACGAGCCGGTCCTGCTCGAAGCGGGGGTGGACGCCGAGGCGCTCGAAGGCGAGCAGCGTCGACCGGAGGTCGTCGGGGCGCACGCCCTCGATCGTGATGGCGCCGTTCGTGGCGGCGGCGAGCCCGATGAAGCTCCCGATCTCGATGTGATCGGGCCCGACGGTGTAGGACGCGGCCCCGAGCGCACGGCCGCCCGCGACGGTGAGCGTGTTCGTCCCGATCCCGTCGATCTCGGCGCCGCAAGCGACGAGAAACCTGGCCAGGTCCTGGACGTGCGGCTCGCCAGCCACGTTCCGCAGCACGCTCGTCCCCCGAGCGGCGACCGCGGCCATGAGCGCATTCTCGGTCGCCGTGACGCTCGGCTCGTCGAGAAAGATATCAGCGCCCTTTAGCGCTCTCGCGCTGAGCTGATAGGTGGCGCCGACCGTGATGGTCGCGCCGAGCCGCTCGAAGGCTAGAAAGTGCGTGTCCACGCGGCGGCGCCCGATGACATCCCCGCCCGGCGGCGGCAGGCTCACGCCGCCGAAGCGGGCGAGCATGGGACCCGCGAGCAGGATCGAGGCGCGCATGCGAGACGCGAGCTCGGGATCGAGGGCGCGAGGGCTCGCGCGGGTGGTGTCGACTTGGATGGTGTTCGGGCCGGTCCACTCGACCGTCGCGCCCAACCCCCCAAGGAGGGCCAGCATCGTTTCGACGTCGCGGATCCGGGGAACGCGCTCGATCCGGCACGGGCCGTCGGCGAGCAGCGTGGCAGCGAGGATTGGGAGGGCCGCGTTCTTGTTGCCGGCCGGATGGACCGTGCCCTTCAAGGCGCGTCCACCGGACACGCAGAACGTGGCAGGCATCGTGCGCCCAAGCTACGGCGCCGCGTGCGGCGACGTCAACCCGCGGTGCCGGACACCGTATGCGCGGGGTGGCCGACCTTGTGCAGACGTCGTGCGCGGGCGAGCCTTTCCTGAATGCCTCCATTGTTGGCACTCGGCCTCCTCGCGGTCGCCGGCCTTCTCGCCACTCGCCTGCGGGTGGTACTGCCGGAGCTGGGACCGCGGCGCGACTTGGTGATTGGGCTCGCGACGCTTGGGTGCGGCCTCGTCCTCGGCCCCGGAATCGGTGTCCTCGACCGCTCGACTCTCGACCGGCTCGCCCCGCTCGGCATGCTCGCGGCCGCGTGGATGGGCGCCGGGGTCGGTACGACGTTCGACCAACGCCTCGTTCGATCGGTCCGGGACGCCGCGCGGAAGAGCGTGGCGATCGCGATCGTCGTCACGATCGGGGTTTCCACGGTGGGCGCGTTGCTCCTCGCCCGCTTCGTCCCCGCCCTTGGCGCGTTGTGGGTGCCGCGACTCGAAGCCGTGGGTGTGCTCGGCTGCGTCGCCGCGCTCTCGGACCCGCGTCTCGCGGTGGCCGGGGGAAGCCTCTCGCAGGCTGCCTCGCACCGGTTCGCGCAGCTCGAGACGGCGGCCGGCGTCCTCGTCCTCACATGCTTTACGATCGTCGTCCACCCACACCCGGCGGGCGGCGGTGGCTGGCGGGAGATCCTGCTCATTGTGGCCGCAGCGGCGTCCCTGTGGCTCTTCGGCTCGTTGCGGCGGATGCCCAAGCTCGCGCCGTCGTTCGCTCTCGCGCTGGCGCTCCTTGCCGGCGCGGCCCTGGGTTCGGCCTCGGGGATCTCGCCGTTTGTCTCGGGCGCGCTGGGCGCGATGGTCTGGACTCGGATGGGGTCGACGCGCGCCCTACGGTCAGCCCTGGGACGGTGGGAGCGCCCCATGGCGCTCGTGCTCGCCCTCTTGTGCGGAGCGGAACTCGGCGGCCCGACCCCATGGCTCCTTGGCGGGGCCGCGCTGCTGGCGGCGCTCCGGATCGGCGCACGCTGGGGTGCCCTAGCGCTCGCGCGGCCGGGCACGCACTGGCCGCCCGAGACCGCGCTCTCCACGCTTGCCCAGGGTCGGGCGGCGCTCGGCGCGGGGCTCGGATGTGCGCTCGCGCTCCGCGGAACGGCGACCGGGACCGGGAGCGGCGTGCTCGCCACGGTCGTCTTGGCCGTCGCGCTGGGACAGGGGGTCGTGGCGCTCTCGGCCCTGTTCCACGGCCGGCCGTTGACACGGAGTCCCGTGGCCCCCGAGCTTAACCCCGACCCAACGGCGGATTGATCCGGCATGCCTCCGTGGACCGGTGTGGTTTCGGCGATTTCCCTCACCATCATCGCGCTCTCCGCGCTCGCCGTGGCGGCGGCCGCGGTCGGCGTGGCCCTCGCGATCCGGGCGATGATCCGCCTGCTCCAAGGGAAGGCGGCCCCCGCGCTCGACGACATCCAGCACGTTGTGGCGACCGTGCGCGGGGAAGTGGACGCGCTCGCGGCCACGGCCCAGAGCGTGCGTGCTCGGGTGAGCCAGGGCACCGACGCGGCGGCCGCGCGGCTCGCGGAACTCGACGCGCTTGTCGAAGTCGTGCAGAATGACGTTCGAGCGGCGGCGGAGGACCTCGCGGCGACCCTCCGCACCGTGCGGCGGGCCGTGTCGCTCCTCGACTGGGGCGCGCTCTTCGCGGCGCGGCGCGCACGGACCAAGCGGCGGAGGAAGGACTGAAACGCGGGCTTGCCGCCGCGAGCGTCGCCGTCCTCGGGCTCGCGCTGTTCCCAGGCGTGGCACACGCGTGGACTCCGGGAACGCACATCTTTCTCGGCGAGTCCGTCCTCGCGAACCTCGTGCAGCTGCCTGCGGCTGTTGCCGACCTCCTGCGGGCCTTCCCCTACGACTTTCTCTACGGCAACATCGCCGCGGACACGTCCCTGGCCAAAAAATACGCGCCCGTCGGTCGCCACTGTCACGCCTGGCACGTCGGACAAGAGATCTTCGATCTCGCGACGAGCGACCCGCTGCGCTCATTCGGACTCGGCTACCTCTCCCACCTCGCCGCGGACAGCGTCGCCCACAACTATTTCGTCCCCCGCCAGCTCGTGCTCACGTCGAGCACGACGGCGCTCGGGCATTCCTACTGGGAGAGCCGTTTCGAGACGCACCTGGGCGACGCCTACGCGATCACCGCCAAGGAAGTCATCCTGCAGGACCACACGGCGAGCGACACGCACCTGGACGGGATCCTCTCCCCAACGCTCTTCAGCGTGCGCACCAGCCGGCGGCTGTTCCGCGGGATGGTGCATCTGACCGAAACGCAGAGTTGGCAGTGGGCGTTTCAGGCGTTGCGGGAGGCGAGCCGCTGGGACTTGCCCGACGCGGATGTCGAGCGCCACATGGCGCTGGCCTTTGAGTACGTGATGGAGACGCTGGGCGAGGACGATTCAGCCGCCCGGCGCCTCGATCCGGCCGGCACCCAGGCGCTCTTGCTGGCGAAGCGCATGCGGCGCCACGCGCTGAGTGAGGGGGCGCGCGGCAGCCCCGAGCGCGTGCAGGAAACGGCGGAAAGCCATTTCGGCCTCCCCGCGGCACCCATTGGATATTGGAAGGAATCCCAGGCGCAGCGGCCCTGGCGCGACCGGGCCGGCTAAGAGGCGAGGCGCTCCTCGAGCAACCGCTGCGCGAGCTTGGGATCGGCCTTCCCGCGTGATGCCCGCATGACCTGGCCTAGGAAGAACTGCAGGAGCTTCGTTTCGCCGCTCCGGTAGCGGTTCACCTCGCCCGTGTGGGCGTCCAGGACCTCGCTGACCCAGCCCCCCAGCACCCCGGTATCGCCCACTTGAACGAGCCCTAATGCCTCCGCGACCGTGCGCGGTTCCCCGCCGCGGCTCGCGAGCTCCACGAAGACGCGCTTGGCCGCCTGATGCGAGAGCGTCCCGCCCTTCACGAGCGCGATGAGCTGCGCGAGTCCCGCGGCCGGGACGCGCAGCTCTTCACCGTGATCCTTCGCGTCCCCGAGGACCTCGCCCATGACCCAGTTCGCGGCCGCCTTGGCCTCGGCGCCCGCGTGGACGACGGCTTCGTAGTAGTCGGCGACCGCCCGTTCCGCCGTGAGCACCGCGGCGTCGGCCACGCTCAGCGCGTACTGCGCCACGAAGCGTTCGCGCTTGCGCACGGGGAGCTCGGGAAGCACCGCCTGTTGCTCGGCGATGAACTCGGGCGACAACACCACGGGCGGCAGGTCGGGATCGGGGAAGTAGCGGTAGTCGTGACTCTCCTCTTTGAGCCGCTGCGGGCGGACACCGTTCGTCTTCGAGTCATAGAGCATGGTCTGCTGAACGACCGTCCCGCCGCCCTCGATGAGCGCGATCTGACGGTCGCGCTCGACGCCCAGCGCCTTCTCGACGTAGGCGAAGGAGTTGATGTTCTTCACCTCGGTCTTCGTCCCGAGCGCGGCCTGCCCCAACGGGCGGACGGACACGTTCGCGTCCACCCGGAGGCTGCCTTTTTCCATATCGCAGTCCGAGACGCCGACGTACTCGAGGACTTGCTTCAACGTGAGCAGGTAGGCGCGCGCCTCCTGCGGCGAGCGGAAATCGGGACCCGTGACGATCTCGATCAGCGGCACGCCGCAGCGGTTCAAATCGACCGCTGTGTGACGCGGGAAGCGGTCGTGGAGCGAGCGGCCTGCGTCCTCTTCCAGATGGAGCCGCTCGATCGTCGCCGTCGCGACGCCGCGATCGGGCGACAGGTAGGACAGCATCCCGCCGGTCGACAGCGGCAGCTCGAACTGCGAGATCTGGTAGCCTTTGGGCAGATCGGGATAGAAGTAGTTCTTCCGCGCGAAGACGCTGCGCGCCTGGACCGTGCAGCTGAGCGCGAGTGCGGCGCGCACGGCGAGCTGCACGCCGGCGGCGTTCGGGACGGGCAGCGCGCCCGGCAGCCCCAGGCACACCGGGCAGATATTCGTGTTGGGCGGCGCGCCGAAGGCCGCGGAGCAGCCGCAGAACATCTTCGAGAGTGTGCGCAGCTGCACGTGCGTCTCGAGCCCGATCACGGTTTCCCAGGCGGGGTTCACGCTTCCGCCTCCCGCTGGACTACGCGTTCGAGCGCGTAGGCCGCCTCGAGCATCTCATCCTCAAGGAAGGCCTGGCCGATGAATTGGCCACCCACGGGCAGGCCGCGCAGCCGGCCGATGGGGAGCGAGAGCGCGGGCAGGCCGGCGAGGTTCGCGGTCACCGTGAAGACGTCGGACAGGTACATCGCCACCGGATCCGAGAGCTTCTCGCCCGCCCGAAACGCAGGCGTCGGCGCGGTGGGCGTGAAGAGCAGGTCCACGCCGCGGTCGAAGACATGGCGGAAGTCCTGTGCGATCAGCGCGCGCATCTGCTGCGCCTTGCGATAGTAGGCGTCGTAGTAGCCGGAGGACAGGACGTAGGTGCCGACGAGCACGCGACGGCGGACCTCAGCGCCGAACCCCTCGCCCCGAGTCTCGCGGTAGAGCGCCCGCACGTCGAGCCCGTCCCCGAATCGCGGGCCGTACCGCGCTCCGTCGTAGCGCGCGAGGTTGGAGGAAGCCTCAGCGGGCGCGACGATGTAGTAGGTCGGCACGGCGTAGTGCGTGTGGGGCAGCGAGACCTCGCGTACGGCCGCGCCGAGCTCGCGCAGGTAGCGGATCGCGCGGTCGCAGGCGCGGCGCACCCCGGGGTCCAGGTCGTGCGGGAAGTATTCCTTGGGGATCCCGATCACGAACCCCTGCAGGGACTCGGGGACCGTGGGGAGGCGGAGCAAATCACGGTCCTCGCAGGTCGCGTCGCGGGGGTCGCGGCCGCTGATGACCGAGAGCACCCGGGCCGCGTCGTGCACGCTCCGGCCCAGGACCCCGATCTGATCGAGCGAGGAGCCGAACGCGACGAGCCCGAAGCGGGACACGCGACCGTAGGTGGGCTTGATGCCGACCACGCCGCAGAACGCCGCGGGCTGCCGCACGGAGCCGCCCGTTTCCGAGCCGAGTGCCGCGGGCACTACACCGGCGGCGACGAGCGCCGCCGAGCCGCCCGACGACCCGCCCGGCACCCGCGCCTTGTCGAGCGGGTTCACGGTGCGGCCATAGGCCGAGTGCTCGGTCGAGGACCCCATGGCGAACTCGTCGCAGTTCGTCTTGCCCGCGATCAAGGCGCCCGCGCCGCGCAGCTTGGCCACCGCCGTGGCCTCGTAGGGCGAGCGGTAGCCTTCGAGAATCCTCGAGCCACAGGTCGTGCGGAAGTCGAGCGTGCAGATGTTGTCCTTCACGGCGACCGGCATGCCGTAGAGGACGCCGCCGGGATGGGCGGCCTGCGCCTGCTGGACGAGCGACTTCCGCAGCTCCGTGACCGGGGTCAGCCACGCGTTCAGGCGCTTCGCTTTCGGGTAGCGCTCGACGACGGCCCGCGCGTTGACCAGCGCCTCACTCGGGTCGCTCACGACTCGCCCTCCGCGTCCTCGAACTGGCCGAGCTTCGGCACGAGGAAAAACCCGTCCTTGAACGCCGGGGCGAACACGTCCGGCCCGAACGCGAGCGGGATGGGCTTCACCTCATCCGCGCGGAACCGCACGGCGTCGGGCCCCGGGACGAACGGGCGTCCCCCCTCGGGCCCCACGACCGAGCCGAGCTGCTCGACGTAGTCGAGGATGCGTGACATCTGTTCGGCGAGTTCCGCCACGGATTCCTCTTCCACCTTGAGCTCGGCGAGCTCGGCGATCTTCAGCACTTCTTCGCGCGACACGCTCATGCACTCTCCCACTCGCGCTCGAGCCCGGCGAAGGCTGCGAGCAGCTGTTTCGTTCCGACGTCGGCCGCATCGAAGTCCACGGTGACCTTGAGCCCCCTGCCCGTCCCCGTCACGGTCCGCACGACCCCGGCCCCGAACGCGCGATGGCGCACGCGCTCGCCGGCCACATAGCGCGGCGCATCCTGCGATGGTTCCTCGTCCTCGGCGGCGCTTGGCCGGACGGTGGGTCGCTCGAGCCGTCGCTCGCCGCTCCATCGCGGCGAGGTGCTCCGACGGTCGGCGACGCCCTCAGGCACGGCCTCAAGAAATCGGGAAGGCTCCGAAAGTTCGAGCCGGCCCGCACGATACCGCATTCGGGCCCATGAGAGATACAATTTTTCGCGCGCCCGCGTGAGCCCTACGTAACAGAGTCGCCGCTCTTCTTCGAGGCCCCCGGGGACACCGGCCGAGCGCGCGAGGGGAAACAGCCCGTCCTCGAGCCCGGCGAGCGCTACCACGGGCCATTCGAGGCCCTTCGCCATGTGCACGGTCATGAGGGTCACGCCGGCCGGCACGTCGCGGTCGTCCTGTGGCGTCACAAGGGCGGCTTGGGTCAGGTACCGCTCGATCAGGGTCTCCGCGTCCCCGTCCCCTTCCAGCTGCTCTTCCCCCTGCCCCTCTCCGCGGGGGCCGGTGCCGTTCGTAGCGAGCGCGTCCTGCGTCCACTCCGCCGCCCCTGCCACGAGCTCCCCGACGTTCTCGAGCCGTTCAACCCCCTCGGGCCCCTCATCGGCGAGATAGCGCTCGTAGCCCGTGGCGACGATCACGGCCTGGAGCGCCGTGGCCGGATCCTCGGTGCGTGCCCGCGCCGCGAGGTCCGCCACGAGGCGCGCGAGTCCGCGCAACGCATCCCGCACGTTGGGCCGGATATCCGGGATCCGGTCGGCCGCGGCCGCCGCCTCGAGCAGGGGCACACGCCCCTGGGCCGCGGCCCGCCCGAGGAGCTCGATCGAGGCATCGCCCAGCCCGCGGCGCGGCACGTTCACCACGCGCAGGAACGCCTCGTCGTCGGCCGGGTTCGCGAGGAGTCGGAGGTAGGCAAGCAGATCCTTCACTTCGCGGCGGTCGTAGAAGCTCACGGCGCCCACGAGGCGATACGGCACGCCGCGCGCGCGACAGGCGTCCTCGAACGCGCGCGACTGCGCATTCGTCCGGTAGAGAACGGCCATCTCCTCGAACGGCACGTCGCGCTCGGCGGCGCGGCCGGAGAATTCGCCGATGAGCCATTGGGCCTCGTCGCGCTCGTCGGCGGCCGTGAGGACGGTGACGGGGTCGCCCCCCGGGCGCTTCGTGTAGAGCGATTTGCCTAAGCGGTCGGCGTTTTCCGCAATCACCCCGTTCGCCGCGTCGAGAATGACCTGGGTCGAGCGGTAGTTCTGCTCGAGCTTCACCACGGTGGCGCCCGGGAAATCCCGCGGGAACGCGAGCATGTGCCGCACGTCCGCTCCGCGCCAGCCGTAGATGGCCTGGTCATCGTCGCCCACGACGCAGAGGTTGCGGTGGAGGGCCGCGAGCTTCGTGACGAGTCGATACTGCGCCACGTTCGTGTCCTGGAACTCGTCGACGAGAACGTGGTCGAAGCGGCGTTGCCAATAGGCGAGCCGGTCGGGGAACGCGTCGAACAAAGCGAGCGGCAGGAGCAGCAGATCGTCGAAATCCATCGCGTTTGCCCGCTGGAGCGCCGAGGCAAGCCCCGTGTAGACATCGGCCGCCGCGCGCTCGAGGGCCCCGTCGGCCGTGGCTGCGAATTCCTCGGGGGTGACGAGCTTGTTCTTCGCCCCGGAAATGAGCCAGTGGACGTTGCGGGCAGAAAAGGCTTTGGGCGACAGCCCGCGCTCTTCGAGCAGCCGTTTCGTCAGCGCCTCCGAATCCTCCTGGTCGTAGATCGTGAAGTTCGGGCCGTACCCAAGCCGCGACGCCTCCCGTCTGAGGAGTCGCGCCGAGAGCGCGTGAAACGTCCCGATCCACAGGCCCCGGGGATCGGCGCCGAGGAGCGCGGCGACGCGGGCGCGCATCTCGCCCGCCGCCTTGTTCGTGAACGTCACTGCGAACACCCGCTCGGGTGCCACGCCGCGCCCGCGGATGAGCTCGGCGATTCGCGCGGTCAAGACGCGCGTCTTCCCCGAGCCCGCCCCGGCCAGGACGAGGAGCGGGCCACCGGGGTGATTGACCGCCGCCTGCTGCTCGGGGTTCAGCGCGAGCGTCACGGTGCGCGCGCGAGCGGGAGCTCGAGGGTGAACTCGCTGCCCGTGGGGCCCGCGCGGTACAGCACGCGGCCCTGGTGCTGCTGTTCGACGATGCGCCGCGTGAGGGCCAGGCCGATGCCCCACCCACCGGGTTTGCTCGAGACGCCGGGCTCAAAGAGCCGCGCGCGGACCTCCGGCGCCACCCCCGGCCCATCGTCCCGTACGATGACCCGGGCCAGGCGGCCCTGCGCTTCCACGCGGACTTGGATGTGCCCGCCGCGTCCGCTCAATGCGTCGATCGCGTTCTTGATCAACGCCTCGAGAGCCCATTCGAGCAACACCGCGTCGCCGAGCGTGGTCGGCCCCGGGCCCGACGCCTCGAGGGCGAGCGCCACGGGACTCGCGAGCGTGGGCAGCCGGGGCCGGAAGTAACTGACGACCCGCTCGGCCACGGCCCCGAGCCCCACGGGCTCGCGACGGGCCGGCCGGCCGATGCGCTCGAAGCGCTTGGCCACGCGTTCGAGCCGCTCGGCATCGGCCTCGAGCTGGTCGGCCACCTCGAGCGCGGACGTAGCGGGATTCTCACGGAGGGACGCGATCCACCCCGTGAGACTCATGAGCGGCGTCCCGAGCTGGTGCGCGGATTCGCGCGCCATCGCCACCCAGAGCCGATCCCTCGCGGCACCGATCTCCGCCTGGTATGCCCAGGTGGCGAGCGCGGCGAGACAGACGAAGACGAGCGCCTGGAGACCTGCGAGCAGGACGACGCGTCGGGCCTGCGGGGGCGTGCCGTAGTGGATCGTCCCGACGCCCGGTTGCACGATGGGCTCGTTCACCCGGTCCAATCCCGCGATCCACGCCTTGAGCCGTACCGGGTCGGGGCTCTCGCGCACCTCGGGAGGCGCGTTGTCCATGGCCGTCACATGACCGGTCGTGTCGGTGACCGCGATGGGAATGCCGACGGTGTGCACGCGGGAGGCGAGTTCGAGGAGCGCGCCCGCGACCGCGTCGGGGCGCGGGTCGTTCAGCCCCTGGACCACCTGACCGAAGAGCCGACTCGTTTCTCGCGCATCGCCCCGCAGGTGCCGCACCATCACCCAGCTGGTCCCGCCTGAGAGGACGCCGAGCAGCACGGCGAGTCCCACGATGGCGGGCGCGCCGGCGACGCGCGGTCGACCGTTACGAGCCACCAGGAACGAGCCGGTTCTGGCCGACGTAGGGGACTAGGGCTGCCGGGAGGACGACCGAGCCGTCCGCTTGCTGGTGGGTCTCGAGCAGCGCCGCGATCGTCCGGGGCAGCGCGACGCCCGAGGCGTTCAGCGTGTGTACGAGCTCGGGCTTCTCGCCCGCGCGAACCCGGCAGCGGATGTTGGCACGACGTGCCTGGAAGTCCGTGCAGGTACTCGAACTCGAGACCTCGAGCCACTGGCCGACGCCGGGCGCCCACGCTTCGAGGTCGAGCGTGCTGGCGCTCGCGAACCCGAGATCCCCGGCCGCGAGCATCACGACGCGATACGGGAGCTCGAGGCGTTGCAGCACCACTTCGGCCTGCGCCGTGAGCCGCGCATGCTCGGCCGGCGACTCGGCCGCGCGGCAAAGGCGGACGAGCTCGACCTTGTCGAACTGATGCACGCGAAGCAGCCCGCGCGTGTCCTTCCCCGCGGCTCCCGCTTCCCGGCGAAAGCAGGGCGTGTAGGCCGTATAGGCGATCGGCAGTCGCGCCGCGTCGAGGATCTCGTCCCGATGGAGGTTCGTGAGGGGCACCTCGGCCGTGGGGATGAGAAACAGGTCGTCGGGGTCGGTGCGGTAGAGATCGGCGGCGAACTTGGGCAGCTGGCCCGTGCCCTCGAGGATCTCGCGCCGGACGAGGAACGGCGGTTCCACCTCCACGTAGCCGTGCTCGCGGGTGTGCAGATCGAGCATGAAGGCGATGAGCGCCCGCACGAGCCGGGCGCCGGCGCCGACGAACACCGGAAACCCGCCGCCCGCGAGCATGGCACCCCGGTCGAGCGCGAGAATGCCGAGCGTCTCGCCGAGCTCCCAATGCGGGCGCCCACCGGCGGGGGCCGGCGTACCCCAGGCCCGCACGATCTCGTTGTGGCTCGCGTCCCCCTCGGGCACCGTCGCGAGCGGCGGGTTGGGAACGAGCATCGCCGCCG
>DATNIM010000153.1:0-21319 GCA_035604455.1 Gemmatimonadales bacterium | reverse complement strand
GCTCGCTCAGGGGCGTGCTGCAGCGCGTGGTCGACCGCGCCCGCGACGTTGTGGAGGCGCGCTACGCCGCGCTCGGCGTGCTGGCGGACGACGGTGTGCACCTGAAGGATTTCGTCACTTCGGGCCTCTCCACGACGGAACGCGAGCGTATCGGTCCTCTTCCCACGGGCCGTGGGCTGCTGGGCGTCGTCGTCAGGGATGCGAAACCCCTTCGCATCACCGACATCAGTCGCCATCCGCAGCGCTACGGCTTCCCCCCGTTTCACCCGTTGATGACGTCCTTTCTCGGTGTGCCGATCGTCGGGGGCGGGAAGGTGTTCGGGAATCTCTACCTCACCGAGAAAGTGGCCGCGGACCATTTCACTGCCGAGGACGAGGCCATCGCGATCTTTCTCGCCGCCAAGGCGGCCGTCGCCGTGGAGAACGCACAACTCCATGAGCGGAGTCAACAGCTGCTGGCGCAAGTCGAGGCCATGTACCGGCAGCGCGACCTCTTTTTCGCGATGATGAACCACGAGCTGCGCAGCGCCTTGACCGGCGTGTACGGGTGGGCGGAACGGCTCGTGCGGGGCAAGGGCGACGACGCTCAGGCCGCCCGGGAAGTGTATGAAGGGGCGGAGCGAACGATCACGCTGCTCAACAATTTCCTGGACCTCAGTCGACTCGACGCGGGCAAGGTCCGGCCCGTCATGCGGGACGTCGACGTCCGTGCGGAGATCGCCCGGGCGCTCGCGGCGGTAAGCCCCAGCGCGGAGGCCAAGGGGCTCGTGCTGGAGGACGCCCACGACGGTGTTGCGCGACTGCGGACCGACCCCCTGCGCCTGGAGCAGATCCTCACGTACCTGCTCGGGAACGCCATTCGCCACAGTCCTGACGGTTCCACGATCACCGTCCGGGTGGACGGTGACGCGCAGGCCGTCACGTTCCGGGTGATCGACCGCGGACCAGGGATTCCACGCGGGGTGCAGGGGCGGATCTTCGAGCCGTTCGAGCGCTTCGATCCGCTGTCGGGACATGGGACGGGCCTCGGGCTCCCGGTGTCGCGCCGCCTTGCGGAGGTTCTGGGGGGGACGCTCGCGGTTGAGAGCGAGGTCGGCCACGGGGCCACGTTCGTGCTGAAGCTCCCGGTGGACGGTCCGCCGCCATTATGAAGGATTCTTCAGGTGCCGTTTAGAACCCATTCAACGGCCTGCGGTTACGGTCCGGAACATGAAAATCCTCGTGGTGGAAGACGACCGGAAGGTCGCTGGATTCATTGAGCAGGGTTTGCGCGAAGAGGGGTATGCCGTCGACGTCGCGCCGGACGGCGACGAGGCGACGATGTTGGCACACGTGTACGACTACGACCTGCTCGTTCTCGATGTCATGTTGCCGAAAAAGACGGGGCTGCAGGTGGCCGCCGAGTTGCGCCGCGAAGGGCGCAAGACCCCGATCCTCATGCTCACGGCCCGTGACGCGACCGAGGATGTAGTCCGCGGCCTGGACGCTGGGGCCGACGATTATCTCACGAAGCCCTTCAAGTTCGACGAACTCTTGGCGCGGGTCCGCGCCCTGGTGCGGCGTGGCGGCGCCGGCCGGACCGAACTCCTGAACTATGGTCCCATCGAACTGGACCGCCTCAAACACAAAGCGAAGGTCAACAACAAGCGACTCGATCTCACGCCAAAGGAGTTTCAGCTGCTCGAGCACTTTCTCCTGCGGCCCGAGGACGTCGTCCGGCGCACCGAGCTACTGGAGAAGGTGTGGGACCTGCACTTCGATCCCGAGAGCAACGTGGTGGACGTGCATGTCGGCAACCTCCGTCGGAAGCTACGCGAGGCGGCCGGAGTGGAACTATTGCAGACCGTCCGGGGCGTTGGGTTCCGGCTCCAGCTTCCGGGTAAGGACGGCGAGTGAAGCACTCGTTCCGGCGCACCCTCGCTCTCCGGTTCGCCGGAACGATGGGGCTCGGGTTAGCCGCACTCTCCGCTGTGTACCGGTCCCCTCTCTGGGCCGCGCACGCGTTCCCCGCCTACGTGTTGATCGTGCTCGTTGCGACGGGCGCGACGCTCGTCGGGGCGTGGCTCGTCGCCGGCTCTGCCGTGCGACCCATCCGCGAAATTACCGAGCAAGCGATGCGCATCGAAGCGGGCACGCTGGACCAGCGCATCGCGGCGCACGCCGATACCGACGAGTTCCGCGATCTAGTGGCCGTGTTGAATCGAATGCTCGAGCGGCTGGACCTCGCCTTCCGGGGGCAACATCGCCTGGTCTCTGACGTGAGTCATGAGTTGCGCACGCCTCTCGCGACGCTGCAGGGCGAAATCGAGGTTGCCCTGCGAGCTCCGCGGTCGTCGCGCGAATATGAGCTTGTGCTGCGCAGCGCGCTGGAGGAGACTGGGCAGCTCACGACGATGGCCGAGGACCTCCTCCTCATCACGCGCGCCGAGTCGCACCTGCTCGTTGCGGAACGCGTGCCGACCGATCCGAACGCCGTCGTCCAGACGGCGTTGGCACCGTTGCGGCGCCGTATCGAGGAGAAGGGTCTCGTGGTAGACGAGACCCTGGACCCGACGGCGCTTCCCGTCTCGCTCGACCCAGCTCTGGTCGGCCGCCTCGTCGACCACCTGCTGGACAACGCCGTGAAATACGCCCCGGTCGGGGGCCGGATCGGCGTGCGCACTGAGCCAACGGGCCCGGGCGCACAGGGCGTCCGCCTCGTGGTGGAGAACTCGGGTCCCGGTATCGCGCCCGCTGACCTCCCGCACGTTTTCGAGCCCTTTTACCGCGCCGACCAGGCGCGCACCCGCGGCGAGGGCGCAGGCCTGGGACTCGCGCTCGTCGCGGCCATTGCGCGCCTGCACGGTGGCGTGGTCCGGGTGAGCAATAAGAGCAGCCGCGGCGTACGATTCGAGGTGGATCTCCCCGCTTTCGCGCCGACCTAGCCCGTCGCCACCGTGCGCTCGCCGCGCAGATCGGCGCGAGCGATGTGGCGCAGCGGGGCTCGCACCCCGTTTCCCAATCCTCTGCCACATTCCGAAAGTCCGGGCGCGCCCGAGGCGATTGCGGGCTTCGCCCCGCTTGAGCCTAGGGTCCTTCGCTCGCGCTGGGGAAGGTGTCGGCGTACTGGGGCTCAACCGCTGGCCCCGCGTTGCCCCGGAGTGTCGACAGGTATTGGGCGAGTTCTTCGATCTCTTCATGCGACAAGGTGGGCGGCCCGAACGCCGGCATGCGGCTGTCTCGATGAAACCGCGCGGGGGTTTCCACGAAGCTGTGGAGCCAGGCTGGCGAGTGGTGGAGGCCGATGTCCGTCAGATCCGGGCCAAAGGCCCCGCCCTGGCCAGCCACTTGGTGGCAGTTCTGGCACTGCTCGGCGGCGAACAAGCTTCGTCCGGCGTTTTCGAGAATGGTGAGAGGGTGACCCACCTCGGGCGGGACTTTGGGTGGCGCCGATCGCGCCGCCACGCCGAGGAGGAGCCCCGATCCGCCGAGGAGGACGACTAGCGCGGTGGCCGCCACGGGCCGATGCAGCAGGTTGCGCGTCGCGCGTCGGTCCAACAACGGAAGCGCGATCATCGCCAACACCAGCGCAGCCGGGACCCCGACGGCCACCACGCTCTCGAGCGACCCCGGCACGATCCGCAGCAGCTCGTAGAGCGGCAAGAAATACCACTCTGGCCGCGGCACGTAGGCCGTGTCGGCCGGATTGGCCGGTGGCTCAAGCGGCGCTCCGAAACGAGCGGCGAGCACGATGATCGCGGCGACCACTACGAGCGAGACGACCGCGTCCTTGGCGAGCACGTCGGGCCAGAACCGCACCCAGGCGCGCTTCGTTGCCGCATAGGCATCGCGGTAGTACGACGCGTACGACGGGTCATCGGTGCGGCGGGGGGCCCCGCGCTCGAGGGCCGCCGGCTGCGCGGCGATGCCCTGTCGCACCACGATCGTGAGGTGCAGCAGGATCAGCGCTCCCAGCGCTGATGGCAGCCAGAGGACGTGGAATGCATAGAAGCGCGCGAGCGTCGCCGCGCCGAGCTCAGCACCACCGCGCAGCAGCGTAGCTAGCGCCCCGCCGAGTAGGGGTGTCGTTCCGGCGATGTTCGTTCCCACTGCCGTCGCCCAGTACGCCTTCTCGTCCCACGGCAGCAGGTACCCCGTGAAGCTGAATGCCACGACGATCAGGAAGAGACCCACCCCCACGAGCCAGTTCGGTTCGCGGGGATACTTATATGCGCCTACCGCGAAGACGCGGATGACGTGGGCGATGATGAGCACCACCATGGCGCTCGCCGCCCAGTGGTGCATGCCGTGCAGCAATGCTCCGCCCGCCACGCGCGCGTCGAGGTACTGAACGCTGTCATAGGCGTGGTCAGGAGAGGGTGCGTAGTACGTTGCAAGCACCACGCCGGTCGCCACCTGTACGAGGAACACCGTCAGCGTCGCGCTGCCCAGCGTGTGCCACCACGTGAGGCGTGCAGGTACCTCGCGGTCGAGCAGGGTGCGCTTGAGGCTGGCGATGTCGAGCCGGACGTTAAGCCAGCGGTAAAGACCCTTCATGCCACGATCTTTTCAGGAATTCCGACTCGGAACGTTTCGTAGGCGACGAAGAGCGCGCCGCTCTCGATTCTCGTCTCCAGGGTGTCGAGGGGTCGGGGCGGGGGGCCCGCAACCACGGCCCCTGTTTTCGGATCGAAGATTCCGTGGTGACAAGGACAGTGGAAGACATTCGCCTGGTGGTGATAGCGCGGGTCGGGCGCCGCATCGAACCGAAACGAGCAGCCGAGGTGCGTGCACCGCCCGCTGTAGACCGTGAACCGCACCCCGTCCGGCGTGTAGACCCAGACCGAGCGCGGGACACGGTTCTCGACCCAGGCATCGGCCAATGCCTCGCTGAAGTCGACCTTGGTCGGCGTGCCGACGTCGAAGGACCCGGTCGCGCCGAGCTTGAACCACCGCGTGTTTGTCGGGCGGCGGAACACGGGGGACAGGAAGGCCCGCAAGGCGGGTAGGCCCGCGAACGCCGCGGAGCCGATCGCGCTCACGCCGGCGAGCCACCGGAGCGCTCGCCGACGTTCTGGACTGGGCGCGTGCGTCTGGGTTGTCATGATGGACCAATCTATCTCTAACCGCTAAAGGAATCCCCCCGCGGGGCTGTGGCGCCGCGGGGGGATCGATCGCCTCGCCGACCCGACTATTTCAAGGCCTTCTGGGGCGGGGCGACCTCGATCTTAATGGTCTGCGCCTTGGCTGCCTCGATCTTCGGCAACAGGACCGTCAGAATCCCGTGCTCGTAGGTCGCCTTTATCTTGTCCGCGGCGACCGTGGCCGGTAGCGTGAACGTCCGCTCGAATGCGCCGTAGGTCCGCTCATACCGATGGACCTTCTCGGCCTTCTCTTCGGCGACTTGCTCCTTCGTTCCCTTGATCGTCAGGACGGTACCCTCAACCGTGATCTGCACATTCTCCGGCTTCACCCCAGGGACCTCAGCGACGATCCGGATGAACTCCGGCTCCTCAAAGATGTCCACCAGCGGTGTCCAAGCGGCCGTCGCCGTTTCCGGTCCGTCCCACTCCGCGAATGCAAATGGCTCGTTGAACAACCGACCCATGCGCCGCTCTAGCCGATAGAGCAAGTCAATCATGGGGTCTCTCGTCGTAACGCCGAACATGGTTATCACCTCCCTACTGTGCACCCCGAACCTACGAGCACAGCCTTAAGGCGTCGGTGAAGCTGGCCTGAGAATGTCCTCACTGACTGGGGATGTTCTCGCCGTGGCAGGCCGTGCACATCTGCGGGTTCTTCTTGAGCAGGACGGCGGCGTTGAACCCCGGCCCGTGAGGGTTGAAGTGCCGTCCTGCCACGGCCGAGTGGCACTGAAGGCAATCGCGCTCGGTGTGGCACGTCACGCACGTCTCGAGGCTCTGGCGCGCGGCTCCGCCGTGCCCCGCGATGAAGAACGTGTTGGCGTCATGGTACCCGGGCTCGAGCGGACCTCGGGCCGTCAGACCGGCACGCGTGTGGCAGGTCGAGCAGAAGCTGCCTGTCGCATGGCAATCGCTGCAGGAGGTCTCGCGGCCGTAGGCGGCAGCGGGGTGGCGCGCGAGAAACCCCGCGGGATGGTATCCCGCCGCGCGACCGGCGTCGGGCCGATGGCATTCGAGGCAGTCGGCACGCACGTGGCACCCGACGCAGTTGGCCTGCCCGGTCCGAGCGTCGGCCGCGTGGCGCGCAAGGAACCCCTCGGCGTGGGATGGTGGCGCCCGGCGGACGATTGCCGCGCCGGCGCTGCGCCCCGGGCCGGCGGGTGGCAACTTCGCCGCGACGGCGGGCTTGCCGAGGTGGCACGAGAGACAACTCTCCCGGGTGTGGCACGTGCCGCACGTTTCGGGGGCCCGCCTCGACAGGCCGCCGTGTGTCCCGAGAAACCCAGGCTCGCCGTGGCTCGGCGGCGCGGCCAGACGGGCGACGATGGCCGTCGAGCGGGGATCGGGCGCGAGCGCCTGGATTGTGGTGCGCTCAGGCGCGTCGACATGACATTGGAGACAGAAATCGCGGGCGTGGCAGGTCGCGCAGCTGGCCGCGACTGGACTCGCCCGCTTCGCCGCCGCGCCGTGACCGGCTGCGGTGGCGAAGCCCGGTTGCTGGTGGTCGGGCGGTGCGTCGAAGTGCGCGACATCCGTCGCCGTGAGGCTCGTAGCCTGGGCGAGTGGGAGATGGCACGTGGCGCAGGCTGAATCAGGGGCCGCAAGGTGCGCGGCCTGCACGCCGTGGCAAGTCAAACACGGCTCCGGCACCGGGCCGCGAACGGTCATCCACGGCGCTCCCGCGTCCGCATGGCAGGCGACGCAGGTGACCGAGCGATCCTTCATGTGCGCGGCGTGCGTGAGGTGATCGAATCGAAGGTTGTAGCGCCCCGGCTGGGGCGCCTGCCAGCGCACGGCGCGCTCGATCTTGTCGTCGTGGCACGCCCCGCACCCCGCCGAGTCCGGCCACAGTGATGCGTTGGCGGTAATCGCCCCGGCGTGGCACGCGATACAAGAAGGAAAGAGCTTCGCGTGCTTTGTGTGATCGAAGCTCGCTTGTTGGGCCGCGACGCCGCCACAGGTTCCGAGACCGAGTGCGGTGACGAGCAGGACGGCGGCGGGTCTCACGGCGCCTCGCGTCCGCCCGGCATCCGACGCACGGCGGACGGCAGGTGCTGGAGATCGCTCGCGCTCCCCGCACCCCCGCCCAGCAGCAGGCTCACGCGGGCGTCGATCCACACTTGATTCCAATCGAACGCGGCCGCGTCCGGGCGCTGGCGGTCCTCGACGTAACGGCTGGCGTCGAGGCCCACGTTCACCCGAGACGACGTCCGCCACTGGGCGCTGACGCCGTACTGCCACACGGAGGCGTCGTCGAAACGGAACTCGAGCGGGACATCTACGGTCCCCGCTTGCGCGCTCAGCGTAAGCGAATGCTTGGTGAATGTGACGGCGCCTTCAAATCCCCTGGACGAGGCCCCGGGCCCGAATTCCGCGTGGTATCCCCCGTCCAGCATCCATTGCGGCGCGACCGTGACCGTGGCTCCCCAACCGAAGCGCCAGCCCGTCGTCTCAAATGAGACGAGCGGTGTCGACACACCTGCGTCGTCGTAGGCGTAGTGCTCGCCGTTGGCTCGGAGCCGGAGACGATCGATCGGGCTGAAGGACGCCGTGGCGTCGACGGCGTGATAGGGCACGGGTGAGAACGCGCCCCAGATCGTCCAGAGGTCGAAATGCGGACGGTAACTGCGGATCCCGAGCGATGCATACCCCCGGCCGTTCGCGGCCAGATATGATAGAGTCGCTTCCGCACTGCCCCAGAACTCTTCGGCCAGGTCGTAGTCGGCCCCGCCCGTGAGCGTCCAGTCGCGGTGGGGACGAATCGAAACGTCGAGCCCGGCGCGTTCGGAGACGAAGTAGTCGACGCTCGGGTCCACCTCGCGCAGATAGTTTGCGCGGATGTCGACGCGCGTGCTCGTCCAACCGGCCTGGGCGCCCGCCACGAGCTGTCGGTCTGGCGGCTGAAAATTGTCAAGCGGATTCGTCGTGGGGCTCGTCACCGGCAACACGTCGCCGTCGGTGAGTCCCCAGCCGCCGTAGCCGATCAGGTCGAGACCCCGCTGGGGGTCGCGCAGCGTGACCATCCCTCCGTCGAACCCCATGAAGCCGAGCCGGGAGGACATCGACTGACGCCCGACCTGCACGCTCAGGTGCTCGGTCGCATACTGCGCGTAGCCTTCGAGCAGCTGGGTCGCGGGCTCCACGCCGGGCCACGCCGTCGCGTTCCCGATTGAGGAACCCATCCGGGCGGTCGCTCGGAACGAGAGCCCAGGGATGCCGAATCCCCACAACGAGATGTCAGCCGTTGTCGTGACCGGGGCGCCCGAAAGGATCGGCCCCGCACGGTAGAAGCTGCAGTAGGCGCTGCCGGAAAGGCAGCTCACGGCATAGCCGTCCGAGGTGACCGGCCCGCCGGTCGAACTCGTCACGGTATCGGTAGCGAGGACGCTGTCCGCTGTGACGCCGCGGTACTGGACGGCCTGGGCACGGGTATCGAGCCGGACGAGATAGCCCTGCGCTCTCGCCCGCGCGGCGAGCGCCGACCCGAGGAATGCGAGCAAGAGCGCCGTCGCCTGCGTCCTCATGAGCCGGCCGGCGCGCGACGCAGGTGTTGAGCGAAGGCGTCAGGCGACGCCTGGAAATGGCACGGCGTGCATTCCCGGTCTGGATGATGGTCCCGCTGGGCTGGGTGACAGGCGAGACACAGTTCGCGGTCCGGTACCAGGTGCGCGACGATCGTCGGCGTGTGACATGCATCGCAGTTCGTGTGGGCGTCGATGGGCGGCGCGTGCGCTGCCCGGATGTCCGGGCCCGCGTCGGTGTGACACGCGTCGCAGCGGCGTCCGGCCGTGTGGTGATCGTCGTGACAGGCGGCACAGGCGAGGACTAAGGGGGCAGGATCGAGCGTGGCCGGGGTCGTGTGGCAGGTCGCACATTTCACGCTCGTGTGCGTCGCGTGAAGAAAAAGCGCCCGATGCTCGTGCGCCGTCTGTCCGGCAACCTGGACGCGGACGCTCACGGACTCCGGAGCGAGTTCTGACGCTTGGTGGCAGGTCGAGCAGTCGGTCGCCTGGGGCGCCTGGTGGTGGCAGATCTGGCAGCCGCGCGGGCGGTCGAAGGTCAGCTCGCCGTGGGCCGCGTTCGACTTGTGGCAC
Source organism: Gemmatimonadales bacterium (assembly GCA_035604455.1). GTDB lineage: Bacteria > Gemmatimonadota > Gemmatimonadetes > Gemmatimonadales > GWC2-71-9 > AG25. The sequence goes on along the minus strand of DATNIM010000153.1, from coordinate 12,102 downwards.
GTGATGCAGGCCAGGCTCTTGTGCCGGTCGTGCGGGAACGAATCGGCGGCGGCTGCGCCGCCGCTCGGGTCGCCCTCCGGCGGCGGATCAGCGAAAAAAGGTCCGTGCCCCGCTGGCCCGAGTCCCGGTGACAGCCCGGAGCGGAGCGCCACCCGATGCAGGGCGGCAGCGGTGTCGAATGGCAGCGGTGGTGTCAAGTGCTTTCCGGCACGCCGCGCCCGCACGGCCGCGTGACACCCAGCGCAGTCGCTCGGGTCCACCTTCGCGTGGTGGGGCTCGTGGCAGAGCGTGCACTTCTCATTCACAGCCCGGTGGTTCGTCCCGATGTGAAAGGGATCCGACCGCCAGTCGGCGTGGCACTTGGCCGACGCGCAGGTGAGCGCCGCCTCGGCCGGCGTGGCCTGGGTGTGCGGATTGTGGCAGTCGCCGCACTGGCCTCGATGGGGATCCTTGGCCGGGTCGAACTCGGCGAGCACCGCTCGCATCTCGTGACAGCCCAGACACTGCTTCATCCCGGGGACGAGCGTCCCGCGGGCTGAGTCGTAGGCCGCGAGGGCCGGGACTTCGGCGGTGAATTGGTGGCAGAGGATGCAGTGCAAATCGGTCTGGTCGCGCATCTTCGCCAACTTGATCTGCACGGTCACGTGGCAGCCTGCTTGCGCGCAGGTAGAGTCCACGGGCACGAAGCGGTGTACCTGGTAGCCGTGGCACGTGACGCATTGCACGCCCCGCAGGGCGCTCGAATCCGACTGCAGGTGCGTACGGTGTCCGGCCGTCGACGCAATCCGTTGCCAGGTTTCCTTGGCCGCCCCTTGTTCGTGACACCGTGCGCACACCCGGGTCGGCACCTTGGCGTGGGGGCCGATCTCTTGCGGTCGCTCTGCGACCCAGAGGTAGAGTTGACGCATGTTCGCGAACATCGACTGCTGGTGGCACGTATGACACTCGAGCGAATCGTGTTTCGACCCGGCGAAGCGCTGAAACGGCCGCGCCATGATGTGGCACCCGGTGCAGAAGGCATTCTCGTGCTCGACGTAGTGATAGCCCGCAGCCCCCACCACGGCAGATCCAAGTAGAAAGACCGTGACCAGGGCCCCGAGTGCGAGCTGCACCTGCCTGCGGCGCGTCGTGATCCAGCTGCCGATCGCGCGGCGGTAGCTCCACAGGAGAGCGAGCACGGCGATCGCCACCAGCACGCCCACGATGAAGCCCGCGATCTGGAACCACTGCGGCAGGTTGAACAGGAATCGGAGCACGGTCGCCACGCCGCCCGGGAGCGGTGGCGGGCCCACCACGGCGTGCTGAACGACGCCGGCCCCGTGGACTGAGACGTCCGCGGGGCCGGGCCAAACGTTGAGGCCGACCAACCTCACCGTCCTACCCGCATCGCCGCCTCGGCCCGTTTGGGCACGGACCGGAGTCCGGCGAGCGGGCCGTCGAGGATCGCCTGCACCATAGGCGGCGGCGGCGCCAAGTAGGCGTACTGTCCTTGCAGCTCCGTGATGCACGACTGCAGCAACGCAGCAGCAAGGAACGGGTTGTGGACGCCGTAGGAGCGGTCGCCATTCGCGGCCAGATTCTCACCCAGCATCTGGGCGTCGAAGAGACAGCCTTCGGCCGGCGTGACGGCGGTCGCGTTCGTCAGGTCCGCCTTGTTCTTCTCATAGATCTGCGCCAGATAGCCCGAGTCGATCGGGAACGTATCGAGCTTCTGATTCCCGTTGACGTCGTTCCACAGCGTGTTCACGAGCAACGCGATGTTCCCGCGGTTTGCCTGGAAGGCCGACTGAGCGGCCGCGGTGCTCGCGTGACAGCCGGAGGCCGCGCATGCGAGGAATGACCGCGTCGTGGGCGTAAACGTCGCGTCACCCGGCCGCGCGCAGGTGTTGAGACCATTTGGCGCACCGGTGTTGTCGAGGCAGGGCGTCGGGTAGAACGAGTGCCCGACGACCGACAGCTTGAACGCCCCCGTCACTTGGTCCGTCACCGTGAACGCGTACACGTGACAGCCGGCGCAGAGATTGGGATTGGCCGACGATCCGTGGCTCGTGGTGAGGAGCGTCGTGTCGTAGCTCGTCCCCGGCGGGAAATATCCCGCCACCCCATCGATCATCGGCCCCTGCGGAGCGTGCGGACCGCCATGACTGCTCGTCGCGGTGTTGCCGACGATCGGCTCCGCTGTGCGCGCGTGACAGTGCATGCACAGGTTCACGTTCTCATCGGGCGAGTTGATCGGGAACCGTAGTTGTGCTGTGTTGGGCGAGCCGTGCGGATCGTGGCACACCACGCAGGTCTGCGGGAGGTTCGTGACCGAGTCCGCATGGGGGTAGATCGCGTACACTCCCCACGAGGCGAGGGCCGCCTTGCCCTCGTGACAGGACATGCACGCTGCGTTGCCCTGAGCCGGCGCTACGAGCACTGAGTGCAACGACTGCTGCCATTCCTGCACAAATGGCTCGTGGTTGCCGGTATGACACCCCCCGCATCCGTACTTCGTGGTGTCCACCGCCACCCGCGCGAGGGGCACGTTGGTGATTTGCGGATTGGTCGCGTGCGTGTAGCCCGGCCCGTGGCAGTTCTCGCACTGCACGTCGTAGTAGGTGGAGTCCTGCACCTTGTTAAACGCAGCTGGCCCCGTGGCCAGGTTGCCCTGCTCGGACACGTCGTGGCACCCGATGCACGACTTGTTCGTGCCGCTCCCCGCGGCTGCGAGGTCGTCATGCGCCGCCGCGTGCTTGGTCAAGGCCCATGTCGCTTGATGATCGACGTGGCAATTGCCGCAGGTCGTTTGCTTCGTCGAGACCGTGTAAAACCCGAGGAAGCCCGCAGCCGAGTCGACGGGCGGATTGAACGGCGGCCGCGTCAAATACTGAATTTGGTTCGTGGTACACGCCGCGAGCGCGATGGCTGCGACCGAGACTGCGTAGCTGAGCTTCATATGCTGGTCCTCCCTACCTGCGTGCTAGTCGCTACCTGGTCGCGCCGCACGCGGGGTACCAGCGGTGGCCTGAAGGTAGCCCAGAATCTCTTGAGCTTTCGGCCCCGCGGGCGGGGCCACTTTCATGCGTTCCATGTTGCGTTCCATGCGTGCAAACACGATCGGCCAATCCGCTTTTGAGTGCGTGCGGGGATCCGGCAGCGCGTGACAGCGGCTGCAGACCGTGGCGAACGTCTCGCGTCCGCTACCGGCTGGCAGCACCGACCCGCTCACCTTGAGCGAGTTGGCGATGAGGTACTGGAGGACCTCGAAGCGATCGGCGTTCGACGGAACCTGAACGCCCAGGGACTCGGGGAGCGATTCCATGCGGAGCCACATGCGGCGGCTTACGATCGGCCAATCTGTCGCGCTGTGCGCGGCAGGTGCGGGCAGCGAATGACACTGCGCACAGTACTTTGCTTCAAGCTGCGCCCCGTGCGAGTTCGGGTCCGGGAGATCGATGGGTTGGAGGCCGGGCGGGGGCAAGGCGATCCGGGCGGCTGCGTCCAACAGAACATCGCTCCGACTGGGCGCGCCCGCCGCCTGGGCCGGCGGCGCCGGCGGTTGCGCATTCTGCTGGCACCCTGCGATCCCGATCACGACCGTGAACCCCGCTGCCGCCAGTGCTGCCCGATGGATCGTGTGCACATTGTCTCCCATTGACCTCGGCCGACGTCGGCGACCTACATCGGACCTCGCGCGAACGATCGGCTCTGATCTCTGAAGGGTTTATGAAGGAGTGGTGAGGGTTCGCTGTAAGTGCTTGAGCCGCAAGCGTTCCTCTCGTTCCCGCTCGTCGAGCGCACGCGTGACCGCGGTGATTTCCTGCTGCAGCCCCGGGGCGACGCGGCGCTCCAAAGTATTGACCTGCCGGGAGGTTTGTGAGAGGGCCTCGCCGAGGCGCCGAATCAGCATTTCCCGCGGAGCGGCGTCGAGCAGCAGCTCGGCGAACTGCTCGAACCGGGCTGCGGCGGCGGCCGCCGCGGGGCCCAAGCTTGCGGGTGCCGTGCCACGGGCGGGGAGCGTGCGCGCGAACACGAGTCGACGCGCGATGCTCGACACTGGAATTCCCCAGACGGAGCCCGGTGCCACCTCGACCCGAAGATCTCGGGATGGCCAAGAGAGGGCTGCGAGCCCCGCGCGCCCGCGGGTCGCGAGGGCTCCCCACAAGGCCGGATAGGCGCGACGCGCGGCGTCGTCGATCTCCGCCCGTGCGTCGGCTGCGGGGCGGGCGAGGCGGAACAACTCGCTGACGAGAGCCTCTCGCTTGCGCCGCAGCAGCTGCACGCCCTTGGCGACCTGGGCAAGCTGTCGCGTCGCGCGGATCAGGTTCATCCGCGTGGCGGGAAGGCGACCGGCGACGCTCATGATGGGGACGCTCGCTGATGCGCCGCCCACGTTGCCTCTGAGATCCGGAGCAGATCCTCCCGCGGCAGGGTGTCGAGCAGATCCCAGCCGATCGCGATCGTCTCGGCGATGCGTCGCCGCGTGCTCTGACCGACGAACTCCCGCTCGAACCGCTCAGCGAAGCCCAGCGCGCGGCGATCGGGGGCGGCGAGTCCCGTCTCGCCGACGATCGACGCCATGGTTCGAGCGTCGCGTCCGCGGGTGTAGACGGCGTACAACTGGTCGGCCCATTCTCGATGCTCGGGGAGGGTCTTGCCCCCGCCGATACCGGCGTTCATGAGGCGCGACAGAGAGGGGAGGACGTCCACGGGCGGAAACACGCCCTGACGGTGGAGTTCGCGTGAGAGGACGACCTGTCCCTCGGTGATGTAGCCCGTGAGGTCGGGGATGGGATGGGTGATGTCATCGTCGGGCATGGTGACGATCGGGATTTGTGTGACCGAACCCGGGCGTCCCGCCACAATGCCCGCGCGCTCGTAAATGCTCGCGAGGTCGGTGTACATGTAGCCCGGGTACCCACGCCGACCCGGAATTTCCTCCCGCGCCGTCGCGATCTCTCGGAGTGCCTCGCAATAGTGAGTGATGTCCGCGATCACGACGAGCACGTGCATCCCCAGGTCGAACGCCAGGAACTCCGCCTGAGCGAGGGCAACGCGGGGCGCGAGAAGCCGCTCGATCGTGGGATCCCGCGTTTCGTTCAAGTAGAGGACGCTCCGCTCGCGGGCGCCGCTGCGCTCGAAGCGTTCAAGGAATGCATCCGTCTCTCGCGCCGTGATCCCAATCCCGACGAAGATCACGGCGAACGGCTCGTCGTGCGGCGCGCGCGCTCTCTCGACGATCTGCGCGGCGAGATCAAGACCGGGTAACCCTGGTCCAGAGAACACCGGCAGCTTCTGCCCGCGGACGAGTGTGTTCATGCCGTCGATCGCCGACAGGCCGGTTTCGATGAAGTCGGCCGGCCGGGCGCGCCGTGCCGGGTTAAGCGGTGCGGCCCAAATCGGTCGGAGCGCCTCGCCCACCGGTGGCGGCAACCCGTCGAGCGGAGCACCCATCCCATTGAACCGCCGGCCAAGCAGTTCGCGCCCCACCGCGACCGACCCGACCTCCCCCGTGAACGTGACTTCCACCTCGGCCGGGCGCAGGCCGATCGTGTCCTCCAGCACCTGGATGACCGTGATGTCCCGCCCCGCGTCGATCACCTGGCCCCGCCGCGTCGGCTGACCCGGTTGCTGGATCACGACCCACTCGCCCAGGGCGACGGTGGGAGTCCGACGGACGTAGAGCAGGGGCCCGGTGGCGCGAGCGGCGCCGTGGTACAGTCGCGCGACCGCCATCAGGAACCCACGGTGCGGATCGCCCCTTCCACGACGGCCGCGCGTTCCGCGAACTCCGGGCCGGCCGCTCGCCGGGCGGCGGCCAGCGCACGCTGGGCCGGTCCGAGGTCGATCCGCTCGATGGGCAAACCGCGGTCGAGGGCTGCGAGCCCCGCCCGGTACAGCGCATGGGCGAGCGCGGCCAGGCGGTAGGTCTTCTCGAGTGGTGAGTAAGCGTCGTTCGGGTCGTAGGCGCTCTGGCCGAGCACGGTCTCCCGGAGGACGCGCGCCGCATCGAGCAGCAGCCGGTCCCGATCCTGCAGTGCCTCGGGTCCGACGAGCCCGGCGATGTCGCGGAGCTCGCGGTCCCTCTGCATCAGCGCGAGAGTGTCCCGGCGGAGCTCGGACCAATCGGCTCCGGCGTGCCGGGCGAACCAGTCGGCGAGCGCGTCGGCGTGAAGACTGTAGCTCGTCTCCCAATCCACGGCCGGGAATTGGCGTTGGTGGGCGAGCGCGGGATCGAGCGCCCAGAGGGCGCCGGCGACCCGCAGCGACGCCTGAGTCACAGGCTCCGAGAAATCGCCGCCTGGGGGGGAGACTGCGCTGATCAGCGTGACGGCCCCGGTGCGGCGCGGCGCTCCCAACGCCTCTACCCGCCCCGCCCGCGCGTAGAACTTGCCGAGTCGGTTCCCGAGGTACGTGGGATATCCCTCCTCGCCCGGCATTTCCTGCAGGCGCGCTCCAATCTCGCGGAGCGCCTCGGCCCAGCGCGACAGGCTGTCCGCCATCACGGCCACGCGGTAGCCCATGTCCCGGTAGTACTCGGCGATCGTCATGCCGACGAACACCGACGCTTCGCGGGCCGCGACCGGCATGTTAGACGTGTTTACGACCAGCACGCTGCGGTCCATTATCGATCGCCCGGTCCGCGGGTCCTGGAGTCGGGGGAACTCCTGGAGCACTTCCGCCATCTCGTTGCCCCGCTCCCCACACCCGACATAGACCACGACATCGGCGGCTCCGTACTTGGCGAGGGATTGCTCGATCACGGTCTTGCCCGTACCGAACCCTCCCGGCACGGCCACGCTCCCTCCCTCGGCTACCGGGAACAGAAAATCGAACACACGCTGTCCCGTGATGAACGGGTCCGACGCGGGGAGCCGCCGGCTCGACGGACGCGGTTCCCGCACCGGCCACTCCTGGGCCAGCGTCAGCGTGGTGCCGTCCTCTAGTCGGGCCAGCGTGTCCGCGATCGTGAGTGCGCCCGCGCGAACCTCCGCGAGCGTCCCGCGCAGGGTCGGCGGGACGAGTATGGCGTGCGTGAGTCCCGGACGTTCCTCCACGGTCCCGAGCACGTCCCCTGGTGCGACCGCGCTGCCCCGCGTGGTCACCGGTGCGAAGTCCCATCGGCGCTCGGCGTCGAGGGTGGGAGCCGTTACACCGGGTTGGAGAAAGTCGCCCGTTATCTCGGCTATCCGCCCGAGCGGGCGACCGACGCCATCGAGGACGCTCCCAAGGAGTCCCGGTCCCAGATGTAGGGTGAGCGGCCGTCCGGTCGCGGCGACGGGTTCGCCGACGGCGAGACCCGTGGTGTCCTCGTAGACCTGGACCGTCGCGGTCTCCCCAGCCACGCGCACCACCTCACCGAGGAGCCCGCTCGTCCCGACGCGCACGAGTTCATATAAGGCGGCGTTCGGCAATGGAGCGACCTCGGCGAGCGAGCCGCTGAGCCCGAGCACGCGGGCGGTCACTTGAGCCTCACGCGGTAACCGATGACTTGGCGCAGGAGCTCGACGATGTAGGCCGAGGCCGCCGGGCGCTCGACCCATGCGGGGCCCGGGAACGGCACGATGAGCGGCAGCGGTCGCCGAGCGAGCTGGCGCCGGACCTCCTCGGGGAGCGCGTCGTAGAAGACGTCTTGCACGAGGGCTACGCCCACATCGGGTGATCCGAGCAGTTCGCGCACCGCCGCGACCCCGGCGTCAGGGGTCGCGACTTCGGTAGGCCGCAGCCCGGCCAAGGCGAACCCCGCGGCCACTTCGGGGCGGCAGACGACGCGGAGCGTGTATTCCATCAGGTCGTCGCGAAGTCGCGCGTGATGGAGGCAGGTGGAACGGCGAGTGCCACGCCCCAGATGATGCGCCGCAAATCAACGCCCTCGGCGCGGAGCCGCAGCCAATACAGCAGCACCGGCACCGGCCCGAGCGGCCGCAGTCGAGCCGCGCGGCGGAGACCCTCGATTTGAGCGCGAAGCAGGGCATCCTCGAGCGTCGACGGGTCGTCGGCGCTCCGCAACGCATCGGCGAATGGCGTGCCCGCGAACGCGGCCGCGAGCCCGTTCGCCGCGGCCCGCACGTCGCCTGTTGCGGCCGCCACCTCGAACTCGCGAATCGAGATCCTGGCGCCGCCCGGTACGAAGGTGTCCTTCGGCACGAGGTCCGTCCCTCCCTTCACGAGGACGAACGCCGTGCACACGTTCTCAAGGTCGAGGACTTCGCGCACCCATGCTGCGAGCACCCGGACGCGCCGGGCTGCGCGGCTTGCGCGCCGGGCGAAATTGAGATTCAGGGCGAGTTCCAGCCGAAACAAGTCGGGCTGCGCGGCGCTCGCTGCGGCAAACAACGCCGAGCCGTACGGGTTGCCCCACGCGGTGAGCAGGGCCGCGATCGCGCCCAGCGAGCGCTGCGCCGCCAACTCGCCAAGCGCCCTTTCCGGTAGGCTCGGTGTGGGGACGAGGCCCGCCAGCCGCGCCCCGGCCGGGGCGCCCTCGACCGCACCGCGGAGCAGGGACCGTAGGCTGCGGCGGTCCTCGTCCTCGAACAACACCCCGAGCACGGCGGCGCGCGGCCCGCACCAGCGCGCGAGAATCCGGAGGCGTTCGGCGGCTGCGTGGCGGACAGCGAGCTCAAGCGCCGCGGGCGAGGCGTCGCCTTCCGCGAGCGGGTAGCCGCGGTCGCGCAACGCCTCCCCGAGGGCCGCAGCATCGGGACACTGGGCGAGTGCGTCGAGCTCGCCCCGACTGCATAAATGCGTGCCGAGTCCACGGGCTCGGGCGCCGAGGTCGTCCCAGGTGGGCTTCACGGTGCAGGGACCCGGGCCAGCACTTCGAGTGCGAGTGCGGGTCGCAGCCGATCAAGGCGCCCCGCCAAGGTGTTGTCGACCTCGATTGCGCCGTCCGTCGACACGGCGGTGAGGCCGGCGGGCGCCGCCGGGTCGCCTTGGATGCGCACCTGGGCCGCCGTGTCGACGGCGGCGCGCACTGCGCTCACGAGCGGCTCGGGGCAGCGGATGACGGCCGGTTCATCGCCCAGGGCGGTGAGCGCTTCGGCGACGTGGCCAGGAAGAGCGGCGCGGTATGCGGCACTGGCGACCGCGCTCGGGAAGAGGGCCCGGGCGCGTTCGAACACCCGGTCGAGGAAGCGCGCGCGCGCTTCCAGAACGGCGAGCTGGCTCGCGCGGCGAGCGTCGCCGAGCGCGGCCTCAACCGCGCCGCGCAAGTCTGCCTCGCGCGCCCGGAGCGCCTCCGCGCGCCGCCGCGCGACCAGCGCGTCTCCATCCTGCCGAACGCGGTCCGCCTCCGCCTGCGCCGCGGCGAGCACGGACTCCGCGCGGGCGGTGGCCTCTCGCTCTAAGGCGGCGAGCAGGTGCTCCAGGGGCATGGGAGGCGCCTCGGCTAGGCGGTCTTTCCGAGCAGGATCAGGACGGCCACGACGAACCCCAGAATGACCATCGTTTCAGGGATGGCGATCATCAAGACGGCCGTCGTCGAGAGCTCGGGTTTTTCCGCCATGCTCGCCGCGATCGCCGGTCCGATGCGCGACTGCGCCCAGGCTGTGGCCAGCGCCGGTATGGCGATCGCGAGGGCAGCGGCAAGCGCCGTGACTACGATGTTCATTGGCTCTCCTCTCGAAGGTGTGGGTTCACGTCGCGTCTCGCGTCCAATGTCCGAAGGGCTGGTACCGCACTCCCCCAGGACTGTAGAACTTCCCGAAGAACTCGACGTACTGCAGACGGAGCGCATGGATCGTCGGCGTAAACAGCGCGATCGCGAAGTTCACGAAGTGAAAGAGCAAGGCGAAGACGACTCCCACCGCCACGCTGCCGACCGCCCCGACCATCCGATTGGCGACAACGGCCAGCATCACCGACGCGACGCCAAGCGCCATGATACGGGCATAGCTCAGGATGTTGCCGATGGTCGAGAGCAGCTCAATCGGCCCTACGATGCCCTCGAGAGCGATGAGGCACGGAAAGGCCACGAGCAGCCCGATGGCCGCGGGCGTGAAGAACCCCTTGGGCAGCACGTGGACCGCGGCGAGCAAGGCGAGGACGATGAGCACGAGCATCACGGCCGAGACGCCGCTCCCCAGAGCCCGCCGCGGGTGTCGCCGCAGGTTGCTCGCGACCGCGAGCCCTAAGCCGAGGAGGATATGCACCGTCCCCAACGCGATCGCGAGGAGGAGAAAGGGGACAAGGGCTTCCTCACGATTGAAGGCGAGCGGCGCGAGCTTGAAGAGTCGTTTTCCCAGGTCCCCGAAGAACTCGCCGTAGAGGAAGCCGGCGATGATCGAAAAGAGCGCGCAGGGGCCCATGATCTCGGCGACGTTGCGCAGCAGCGTGCCGGGCTTTGAGCGAGCGTGGAGGACGAGCCCCAGCGCCGCCAGCACCAGCCCGTAACCCACGTCGCCCACCATCAGCCCGAAGAACGCCGGAAAGAACACGGCCACAAACGGCGTAGGATCGATCGTCCCGTACCGCGGCAGCGGCATGAGGCGAATGACCGTCTCGAAGGGTCGCAAGAGCCTGGGGTTTGAGAGTACGACGGGCGCATTTTCCGATTCCCACTCTTCCTTGGACAGTTCGCTCACCACAACGTCGTCGCCGAACGCCGTGTGCAATCGGGTTTCGAGGGTGCCGCGGGCGTCCGCCGGCACCCAGCCCTCGAGGACGAACGCCCGTGGCGTGACGCCCGATAGGGGCAACGCCCCCAGTTCCTGGATCCGGTCGTGGAGGCCGGCACGGGCCTTCCTGAGCTCAGGTGCATTCGCGCGCGCGAGGGCCTCGCGATCGCGACGGGCCCCCTCGAGTTCGCGGGGGATCTCCCCGAGGCGGGCGAGCATCTTCGGAATGGCGTCGGTCAGGGACTTGCCGCCGTACGCCGCGGGGACGGGAATCTCTTGGACTCGTGCCTCCGCGAGCAGCCGCTCGACCCGTCCCGCTGCTTGGGCTGAGATCACGACCAGGACGGCCGTCTCGCCTGTGGACAATTGCTGCGTGTAGAGCTGAAACTCGGGGCCCACCACCGCCGCGAGGCTCGTCCGCAGCTTGTGGACCGACTCCGTGTCGCCGCTCTTGAGCAGCACGTGGTAGACCGTGGCGTTGGGCCACTGCGCTTCATTTTCGAGCATCATCCGGAAGGCAGAGAAGAAACCCTGGTACTTGAGAATGAGGGCTCGCTCGTCGTCGAGCGCGATCTCCCGGGCCCTGAGACCCTCAGCTGCCCGTCGCACGCGCCACGCAAGACGGGCCCAGCGGGCCAGGTCGGCCTTGGGTGGAATCGGGGCGGCGGCGCTCTGGCCACCTGGGAGTCCTAGTTCGGCCAACGCGCGCTCCACGTCTTCGAGGGCGCTAGCTAGGTGCCGGCGCTCCCGCGCCTCGGCTGGGGAAAGTTCGCGCGTAGCCAAGGCCTCGACGAGCGTCGGCGGCGCCAAGTGCAGAGTGCCGAGGTCCTGGAGGGTACGCAGAACGTCAGGGAGGCGGTCGCGCGGGCCGAGGATCCGGACTTTCGACATTTCGATGATCATGGAGGGGTCCCGATCACTCGATCCACCACGTACTTCGCAAGCACCTCCACGTCGCCCGCTGTCACCGCTTCGAAGCGTTGTACGCCACGCCGAGTGGCATCGGCCACTTCCATCTCACGCCGTGCGCGCTCGCTTGCGATCTCCGCTTCGAGTCGGCGGCTCTCCGTCTCGATCTCCAGTGCGAGCGTCGCTTCACGTGCCGCTGCCTTAGAGCGGGCCTCCGCGACGAGGGTCGCAGACTGCTCCCCGGCCTGGCGCAACACCTCATCGAGCCGGGCTTCGGTCTTCAGGAGCCGGGCCAAGTCCCCCTCGGGACGGGCGGCATGCTCGTTCTGGAATGTCACGCACCCGAAGTGTCGCAGCCCCGGCCTCCGAGGAAAATGAAGAAGGGGCAAAGGAATCTTCATGGAGACTTGGCGCTGGCATCGGTCTCCGCCTCAATGGGCGAAGCGAACTGGGTTGGGCGAGAATTGTGGTACGACGGCCGACGATCCGACTAGGGCGCCGTCGTCTTCTTGAGCCTCAGGCTGTAAACGGGGAGATCGGCTGGGGAGATGGCGTGTCGGGGGCGCACCGGGGCGTAGCCGCGTCCGCGCACGAC
>DATNIM010000152.1:0-13308 GCA_035604455.1 Gemmatimonadales bacterium | reverse complement strand
CGGGAGCACCTCCTCCTCGGGACGCCTCCACCACAACGAGTACTCGCTCTGCAGCGCGGTTACCGGCTGGACAGCGTGCGCGCGACGGATCGTCTTCACTCCTGCTTCAGAGAGACCGAAGTGTTTGACCTTGCCCTCTCGAATCAGATCCTTTACGGCTCCCGCGACGTCTTCGATCGGTACGGCGGTGTCCACACGATGCTGATAGAACAAGTCAATCGCGTCGACTCTGAGCCGCCGAAGGGAGGCCTCGGCCACTTCTTTGATGTGCTCCGGCCGGCTATCCAGTCCTAATTGCTGCCCGTTCGAGCCGAACTTGAAGCCGAACTTGGTGGCGATAACGACCTGACCCCGGAATGGTGCCAGCGCCTCGCCCACGAGCTCCTCGTTGACAAACGGGCCGTATGCCTCGGCAGTATCGAAGAACGAGATCCCGCGTTCGACGGCCGACCGGATGAGGGAAATCATTTCCCCCCTGTCCGGAGTCGGGCCGTAAGCGAAGCTCATGCCCATGCATCCCAGACCGAGCGCCGAGACGTCCAACGTGCTCTTCCCGAGTTCCCTTTTTTGCATTGTCGCTCCCGTAGTTCCGACCTTCATGCACTCTATCGGACTGAACGGACCCAGTGATATGATGGTCTCGCGCGGTTATGGGCTGATTCTGCAGCGTGCCACTCGAAGGTTGGCCTGCAGAGCTCGCGGACACTACGGTCGCTCCGACGTTTGTCAGTTGGGCGTCGACCGCGCGTGGCACCCGCACAGCGTCGTCCGGTAGCCAGTCCCGCAGCACCCACTGGGCGGACGCTGTCACGCCCGCAACGACGGGCAGGATCGAGGGGCTGTGACCCAAGTGCTCGGAATCCACCACGTCACCGCGATCGCGAGCGACCCGCAGCGGAACCTCGACTTCTACGCCGGCGTCCTTGGGCTCCGGCTCGTGAAGCGTACCGTCAATTTCGACGACCCCCAAACCTACCATTTCTACTTTGGTGACGAGGTCGGGACTCCCGGGACGATCATGACGTTCTTCCCGTGGCCCGGCGCTCGACGGGGTCGCCCCGGGAGCGGGCAGGTTGCGGTCACCTCGTTCGCAATCCTCCCCAGCGCCATGGGGTTTTGGATCGAGCGGCTGGTGCGCCACAACGTGAAGCACGAAGGACCCTCGCGGCGGGGCGCTGGGGCTCAGGCGGAACAAGTGCTCGCGTTTAGGGATCACGATGGGCTGTTGCTCGAGCTCGTGACCCATGCCGGGGCAGCAACCCGGCCCGCCTGGGGCGGTGCGCCGGGGATCCCGGTCGCGCACGCGATCCACGGATTTCACTCCGTGACCCTCTGGGTCGCAGAGCGCGTTCCGACCGAGCGCATCCTTCTCGACCCCCTCGGGTTCCGCGAAGTGAGCGAGGAGGACACGACGAAGCGCTATGCGCTCGGCGACGGCGGACCCGGCCAGCTCGTCAACGTGCGCGCCATCGGAGGTTTCGGGAGCGGCGCGGGCACGGTGCACCACGTTGCATTCGCCGTGCCAGACGACGCGACGCAGCTCGCGGTGCGCGAGCGGGTTGCGGGCGCGAACCTCCACCCCACGCCCGTGATCGACCGGAACTATTTCCACTCGGTGTACTTCCGTGAGCCAGGTGGCGTGCTGTACGAGCTAGCGACGAATCCGCCAGGGTTCTCCATCGACGAGCCCCGGGAAACGCTCGGCGAGACCCTCAAGCTCCCCCCGCAGTACGAGCCGCACCGGGCCGAGATCGAGGCCGGGCTGCCGCGCATCCATCTACCGGTCAAGTGGTCCGATGCGAACCTCCTCACCGACGCGACAGGGCCGGAGGACGTGAGCGGTGATGCCCTCGGTTTCATTCACCGATACATCCCACCCTCGGCGTCCGGGGAGCTCGCGGGCAGCACCACGTTGCTCCTGCTCCACGGGACCGGGGGGGACGAGAACGACCTGCTCCCGCTCGGTCGCGCGCTGTTGCCGGGCGCCGGCATGTTGAGCCCGCGCGGCAAGGTTCTCGAGCGCGGCGCACCCCGCTTCTTCCGCCGTCTCGCCGAGGGTGTGTTCGATCAGGAGGACCTCGCGCGGCGAACAGCGGAGCTGGCGGACTTCGTCACCGCCGCGGCCGCTACGTATAACCTCGAGCGAGACGGCATCGTCGCAGTCGGATTTTCGAACGGGGCGAACATCGCCGCGAGCATTCTGGTGCGACGCCCGGGCGTGCTCCGCGGCGCGGTGCTCCTCAGCCCCACCGTGCCGTTCGAGCCCGATCCCCTGCCCGACCTCTCCGGAACGGCAGTGTTCATCGGCGCTGGGCGGAGCGACCCGATGGTCCCGGCAGCGCAAAGCGAGCGGCTCGCCGAGATCCTACGCAGAGCCCACGCTAAGGTCACGCTGCACTGGGAACCGGGAGGGCACGCGGTCTTGAAGGGCGAGGTGGAGGCTGCGGCCCAGTGGATCGCGCACTGCCTGGCCGCACGACGCGAGCTCGGACCCGATCAAGGCCCCTGACGTCGATCGCCAGCTCGCGGGGACCCGCCGTCCAGCAGCGGGCTGAGCCCCGCCGACAAAAGGAGGAAGGGAGATGCCCGCCACCGCCCTCTCAGCTGGCACGCCGGCGCCGGACTTCGCGCTGCCGAGCGCGCCCAGTCGTACGACCACGCTCCGCGAATACCGCGGCCGGCCGGTGATTCTTGCCTTCTACCCGGCCGATTGGAGCCCCGTGTGTGGCGACCAGATGGCGCTCTACAACGAGGTGCTGCCCGAGTTCTCGCGCTACCGGGCCCAATTGCTCGGGATCTCGGTCGACGGCGTCTGGTCGCACGCCGAATTCGCCCGCCAGCGCCGGCTCGACTTTCCCTTGCTCGCAGACTTCGAACCGAAGGGCGCCGTCGCCCGACTCTTCGGCGTCTATCGCACCGACGGCACGAGCGACCGGGCGCTGTTCGTCATCGACACCGACGGCATCATTCGCTGGCGCTTTGTCTCCAAGATCGACGTGAACCCCGGCGCCGACGGCATTCTCGAAGCGCTCGACAAGCTGGCGGGGACCGCTCGACGGTGACGCCCTCCTCTCCGACGCTGGTCCAGCCGGTGAGCGAACGCGATCACGCCGTGGGACCCGCGGACGCACCCGCCACCCTCCTCGAGTACGGCGACTTCGAGTGCCCCCACTGCCGCCAAGCCTACCCGATTTGCAAGGAGCTGCGCCAACGATTCGGCCACCGGCTCCGGTTCGTGTATCGTCACTTCCCTCTCAGGCGGCTCCACGAACACGCGGAGCATGCCGCGCAGGTATCCGAGGCGGCGGCCGCGCAGGGGAAGTTCTGGGAAATGCACGATCGCTTGTTCGAGCGGCAGTTCGCCCTAGAAGATGATCAACTCCTTGAGTACGCTGGGGAATTGGGCCTGGACGCCGAGCGGGTGGCCCGAGAGCTCGCCGCCCGAACGTATGAGGCCCTCGTGCGCGATGAGTTCAGCAGCGGCGTCAGGAGCGGCGTGAACGGCACGCCGACGTTCTTCATCAACGGGCGCCGACACGATGGTGCGTGGGATGTCGAGGCGCTCGCCGCCGCGCTATCGGCGTACACGGGCCCGAAGTGACGTCACGCGACCGGCACTCAAAGCAGGGAGCCGAACGTCCGAGGACGAACTGGGATCGCGTCTGCACGACCGAGAGGCTGTACTAAGCGCAGGTCCCCGGGGGCGCCTCGTGCTGTACGAGCTATCCACGAGTCAGAATGCGCAATCAGCCGCCGGACGCGAAACGACTCGCGCTCGCGACGCGGCCTGTCGCCGCGAGCATGAGAGGACTATGAGAACCCTCTCATGAGGGCGCCGTCCATCTGTGCTCCGCCCTACCGGGATTGGACCTTTCCCCAGTCGACGCAAGCTCACGTTCCTCTGGGAGGTTTGACCGATGAACAGGCATGGCATGCTGGTTTTCGCGCTCGCGGTGGCGGCGCTCGCGGCCTGCAACAAAGATGGTGCGGTCACAGGTCCCGCCGCACCGGCGTCACAACTGGCTTTCAGCCGTGTCGCGGCCGAAGGCGGACACGGCGCCGTCTACACACTCACCAATCTGTCAACCGGCAACACGGTCGCGACCTTCACGCGGGCGTCGGACGGGACGCTCACGTCCGCGGGCACGGTCGCGACGGGCGGCACCGGGACCGGGGCCGGGCTCGCGTCACAAGGCGCCCTGGAGCTGAGCGAGGACGGCACCTGGCTCTACGCCGTGAACGCAGGGAGCAATGATATCTCGATCTTCCGAGTGGATCGCGGGCTCACCCTCACGAGCCGGTTCGCGTCGGGCGGCACCATGCCGATCAGTCTCACTGTTCACGATCATCTCCTCTACGTCCTGAATGCGGGCGGCACCGGCAACATCAGCGGCTTTGCCCTCGACAGCCGCGGCGGGGCCACCGCACTCAAGGGCTCGAAACAGAGCTTGAGCGGAGCAGCGTCGACGGTCTCACCCGAGGACATTGCGTTCAATCACGATGGGCGCTGGCTGGTAGTCACGGAGAAAGGCACGAATCTGATCGACGTCTACCCCGTGGACCCGAACGGTATGGCCGACGCGCGCAAGTCGT
Source organism: Gemmatimonadales bacterium (assembly GCA_035604455.1). Taxonomy (GTDB): domain Bacteria; phylum Gemmatimonadota; class Gemmatimonadetes; order Gemmatimonadales; family GWC2-71-9; genus AG25. The sequence continues at coordinate 8,715 of DATNIM010000152.1, read as the reverse complement.
ATCCATCGGTCGGCTCCGGCCCATACGGGTTTGCGTTTGGCAACGACGATGTGCTTTTCGTCTCGGAAGCGGCAACCGGCTCGGCGTCCTCGTATGACTTCGATCACGGCTCGCTGTCGACAGTGAGCGGCGAAGTGATGGACTTTCATGCCGCTCCCTGTTGGCTCGCCCTGAGCGACAACGGGGAGTTCGCTTACGCCGCGAACGCGCATGACGGCACGATCTCCGCATTCACCGTGGGCGACCATGGGACGCTGACGTTACTGGACCCGAGCGGTACGACGGCGACACCGGGCGTGGGCAATCTCGACTTAGCGTTCGGTCAGGACGGGCGGTTCCTCTACCAGCTCCGCAGCGCTGGCTCGATCACGGCTTACCGCGTGGAACACGACGGGCACCTCACGGTGCTCGGAGTTACGAGTGGCATGCCGGGGTCGGTGACGGGGCTCGCAGCCCGGTAAGAACCCGGCGGACGGACTGAGAGAGGGAGGACGCACGGTGGTGACCAGAGAGAGTGGCAAGGGTGATCATGCTCACCGCCACTCGCTGCTCACCGCTGTGCGTCCGTGTGCTTAGGGCTGCCCCGCGGGGAGCCAGAGGGTGAAGGTGCTGCCCACGCCCTCGCGACTGGTCACTTCCAGTCTCCCTCCTTGGAGCTCAGTCAACAGGCGCGCGATGGCGAGTCCCAGCCCCGTGCCCCCCAGCTCCCGGCTGCGGGACTGGTCGATCCGGTAGAAGCGATCGAAGATGCGGTCCAGGTGCTCGGGCGCGATTCCCGGCCCCGTGTCTTGTATGCTGACGCCCACCGCACCGTCGTTCTTCACGATGCCGAAGGTGATGCTGCCCACAGCCGTATAGCGCACGGCGTTCGACGCGACGTTCAGGAGCACGTGGCGGGTGCGATCCGCGTCGCCCACCGCTCGGGTCGGCTCTCGAGCCTCCGCGCGAATCACGAGGTCCTTGCCCGTGGCCATGGCTTCTGTGATCTCCTTCACCTCGTCCATGACCTCGGTGAGCTCGAAGGGAGCACGTTGCAAGGCGAGCTGGCGATTCTCACCGCGGGCGATGAGCAGCAGCTCGTCCACCATCTTTGTCGTGCGCTCGAGCGCGCGCTCCATCGCGACCAGCGCCTCGCGAATCTGGTCCTCGGAGCGCTCTTCATCGGACGCCCACTGCACCTGCGCTCTCAGATGCGTGAGCGGGGTGCGCAATTCGTGGCTCGCGTCCGCCGTGAAGGACTCAAGGGCCCGGTGTGCTCGATCCACCCGCTCGAGCATCCGATTAATGGCATCGCCGAGCGTTGTGATCTCGACTTGCCCCGTCGGACTGGTGATTCGCTTCCCGAGCTCCGCGGGGCCGATAGCGCGCGTCTCGGCCGTCACGCCCTCGAGGGGGCGCATGGCCGCGGCAACGGCTTGCCGCGCGCTGCGGTCGGCGCTGAAGGCGGCCACGGGGAGGAGCAGCGCCGCGGCGGCGGCCACGGCGGCGAACGCGATCAGGTTAAGCTCGCGGCTCGCGACGATGTAAATGTCGAAGGCTCCGGCCGAGCGATGCAGCACCCGATAGCGCCAACGCGCGCGCTGTGCGATGGCCGCGAGCAAGGCCTGGCGCACGTCGTCCGGCGAGGCGGTCGCGGGTAGCCCCTCCAGCCGTTTCGCTGGCATGCCGGGCGAGAGGAAGTACACCTGCTGCATGCCACCCACATTCGTCGTCGTACGGGTGATCACGACCTGTGCGCCCATGCCGACGAGCTGCTTGGCGAGCGTGGCGGGCATCACGCTCTCCCGCCCGCCAGTGGAGTCTTTGTAGACCACTAGCAGTGACTGGACCAAGTCCGCGGAGTGCTCGAGCGAGCGATGCAGCACCGCTTCAGCGGCGACGGCGAACGCCACCACCACGAGCCCTGCGTACCCAGCCAGCGCCGTCCAGGCGACGCGCCGGAACCGCGTGGTGAGGACGGTGGCGAGCGCCTGCTCGTTCACGTCACCTCGAAGCGATAGCCGCTCCCGCGCACCGTCCGGATCGGGGCCGCCCGGCCGGCGAACGTGAGCTTCTTCCGCAGGTAGTTCACGTAGACGTCGACCACGTTTGTTTCCGGATCGAATTTGTAGTTCCAGACCGCCTCGCCGATCCGCGAACGCGAGACGGTCCGGCCCGCGTTGCGCATCAGGAACTCGAGGAGCGCAAACTCCCGTGGACTCAGGTCCACCACCCGACCATCCCGCGTCACGCGCCTCGTCAGCGGATCGAGCAGGATGTCCGCGGCCTTGAGCGTCGCGTCCTTGTGACGCAACTCCGCCCGGCGGATCAGCGCGTGCACGCGGGCAATGAGCTCGGAGAGATCGAAGGGCTTGGTGAGGTAATCGTCGGCGCCTCCCTCGAGCCCCCGCACGCGCGATTCCAGCTCGTCTTTGGCGGTGAGCATGAGCACGGGGGTGAACATGCCGCGCTGGCGTAGCTCGCCGACGACGCTGAACCCGTCTCGCCCCGGTAGCATGACGTCAAGCACGATGCAGCTGTACCCGCCACCCAGGGCGCGGTCGAGTGCGCGGTCGCCGGAGTCGGTTTCGGTCACGCCGTAGCCTTCTTCGCGGAAGGCCTTGCTCAGGAAACGCCGCAGGTCGCGGTCGTCCTCGACCAGGAGAAGCTGCACGCCGCTAAAGTATGGCGGGCAGCGGGCGCGCGGCAGACATGTTTGTATGAGAACCATCTAATGCAGCGGGAGAAGGTCGGGGACGAGTTGGGCGACCTCCTTCGGCCCTTCCCGTGGGGCCTTCGCCCATACGACCCAGCTGCAGCTCACTCCGCAAGCGGCTCGACAGAGACCTCCGCGCTCCCGTCGGTCCCGTAACGCACCGTCACACGCCACGGTCGGCAGCAGACCTGGCAATCCTCGACGTATTCTTGGATCGACCCGCCGCCGGGATCGAGGGCCATCGTGTTCGCTTCGCCACAATGAGGGCACACTACAACTGCTTCCGTCTCTGTCCTGCCATCTTCGTCGGGAGAATCGCCTTCATCAAGTGGATACACTACATCCGCCAATATCGCCTTGGGCCAACACGCGGCGCGGTGAGACACACTGGCACCTCGCCTGCCTCACGTGGCCTGCAGCCAAGCCACGTCCCTGAACCGGGCAGAGCAGCACTCAACTGCAGAACGAACCAGAATGGACTTGCCCAGTTACGGATCGAAAGAGTCGAATCTCCGGGCTTTTGTTGAGCCAGTCCGTACAGGAATCAATGGCTAAGGGGAAAGGCGCCCGTCGCGACGTCGGCGTCAAGTGGAGGGCACACCCGCTCAAGTGGAGGGCACACCCGCAACGATAAGGAGCGCGGAGCGAGCTGCACTCGCTCTGGCCATCCCCCGGGGGCGTCACCAAATTCCCCACAGCCTAGTAGCACGATGAGGATAGATGGACCTCATGGCAGACGGTCGAGGGTTGCGCTCGCGATCGGCTCGGGTGCCGGTGCGGTTTCGCCGCGCTCACCGTCATCATCGCAGGGCTGCTGATGGCATCCGGGCAACGGTTCGACTTCGAGCCACCCGTGGCGCCGTTCCTTGCCGCTACCCTGCCCACCGGTTGGCATACTGGCGCGGGGCCCGTGGTCCTCGCCACTGTCCTCTCGGCTGCCATCTTCGATCCCCTCGTCGTTTCTTCGTCTCATCACATCGACTTTCGTCAGGCGGTTCGACGCATCGCTTGGTCCTGTTCCGATGCCTGGGACAGCCGCAGCCGTGCAGGTGGCCGGTGCGGCGCATGTCCGGCAGTTCGCCGTGTATACGGATGACGACTGCTAGGTAATCGTCCGAGCGATGGACGGTCGGCGGGCGTCATCTCGTCGCGGTCGCCCGCCCGATCGTCACCGAACACGAGCGTCCGGGACGACCGGCCGGCAGGAATGTGCTGAGGGTTGGGGACGGAGCCGGCGCATCGGAACTTCCGAGCCGCGGCAGCGTTTCTCTAGATCTTGGGCCGTATTCTGGACGGAGTGGGCGCCCGGCGGCGGCGGCGGGTTACGGGTCCCAGCGCAGCGCGACCGTTAAATGCCCGCTCTCCCATGGGCCTCGTTGTGAAGAATTGACATTGCTCGTTGCAACGCACTCGCTGAGAGGGTAACGCCATGCCCCAAGTCGAACCGCCCCCGCTCTCGCCCGTAGGGTCCGGTCAGCGCGCCGAGCACATTTATCCGACGTTGACGCCGGCGCAGCTCGCCCGCATGGCCGCACACGGGCGCCGGCGTCAGGTCGAAGCTGAGGAGGTGCTGGTCCAAGCAGGCGAACCGGTGACGCGTCTCTTCGTGGTCGCAGCGGGCCGGATCGACATCTTCCGTCCCTCGGCAGCTGGCGAGGACCTCGTGGCCTCGTTTGGCCCAGGGATGTTCACCGGCGAAGTCACCATCCTGTCCGGCCGCCGCGGGCTCGCCCAGATCCGCGTCGGAGCGGTTGGCGAGGTGATCGAGGTGGGTCGCGACAACCTGTTGGCGCTCATCCAGAGCGACGGCGAGTTGAACGAGATCCTCATGCGCGCATTCATCCTCCGTCGCGTGGAGCTGCTCGCCCGCGGCGTCAGCGACGTCGTGGTGCTCGGGTCGACGCATTGCCAGGGAACGCTTCGCATCCGGGAGTTCCTCACCCGAAACGGCCATCCCCACACGATGGTCGACTTGGACCGCGATGCCGGCGTCCAGGAGCTCCTCGATCGCTTTCACGTCGCTGCCGCCGACGTGCCCGTGGTCATCACGTGTGGTGAGATGGTGCTCCGCAACCCGACGAATCAGCAGGTCGCCGAGGCCCTAGGCTTCAACGACGCCATCGACCAGACTCACGTCCGCGACCTGGTCATCGTCGGGGCGGGACCCTCGGGGCTGGCGGCGGCGGTGTACGGGGCGTCGGAAGGACTGGACGTCCTGATGGTCGAGTCCACCGCGCCGGGGGGCCAGGCCGGTGCGAGCTCCCGGATTGAAAACTACCTCGGCTTTCCGATGGGGATCTCCGGCCAGGAACTGGCGGGGCGCGCGTACACGCAGGCGGAGAAGTTCGGCGCGCAAGTGATCATCGCCAAAGACGCGACCCGGCTTACCTGCGATCGCAAGCCGTACGCGCTCGAGGTAGGCGACGGGCAGCGGCTTCCAGCGCGGTCGGTGATCATCGCAGCCGGCGCGGCGTATCGGCGGCTCCCGATCGACAACCTCGCGCAATTCGAAGGCGCGGGCGTGTACTACGCCGCGACCTTCATGGAGGCGCAACTGTGCGCCGGGGAAGAAGTGGTCGTGGTAGGCGCCGGCAACTCGGCGGGCCAAGCCGCCGTGTTCCTGGCGCAGACCGCTCGCCGGGTACACATGCTGATCCGGTCGGGCGGGCTGGCCGACACCATGTCGCGCTACCTCATCCGTCGCATCGAGGACCATCCGGCCATCGTCCGCCACGTGTACACGGAGCTCGTCACGCTTGAGGGCAGCGGGCACCTCGATCGGGTGGCCTGGCGCGATAACCAAAGCGGCCGCGTCGAGACGCACGACCTGCGGCACGTCTTCACGATGACAGGCGCGGTGCCCTGCACGCGTTGGCTAGAGGGCTGCGTCGCGCTCGACGCCAAGGGGTTCATCAAGACGGGACCTGATCTCTCGCCGGAGGACCTGGCAACGGCGCGCTGGCCGCTTGCCCGTGCTCCCCATCTCCTCGAGACCAGTCTCCCTGGGGTGTTCGCCATCGGCGACGTCCGGGCCGGCAGCCTGAAGCGCGTGGCGTCGGCCGTGGGTGAAGGATCGATTGCGATCGCCGCCGTCCACCAGGTGCTGCACGAGTAGGGAGGCTCCCATGTCCGACCGCACCTGCGCTCATCTGTCTGCCATCACCACGGTGCGGCACGCCCAGCGCCGGGAATGCGCCGAGTGCGTCAAGATCGGCGCGCAATGGGTCCATTTGCGCACGTGCCAGGAGTGCGGCGTGACTCTCTGCTGCGACAGCTCCCCCAATCGCCACGCCTCCAAACACGCGCGTTCGAGCGGGCACCCGGTGATCGCCTCAGCCGAGCCGGGAGAGCGGTGGTTGTACTGCTATCCTGACGATGCCTTTGCGGAGTATTGAAAGAGGAGGAGTATCGGGTGGCCATGGACGACGAGTTCGGGGAGCGAAGGCCAGCCGCGGTGGAGGTGACCGCCCGGCTGCGGGGCCGCGGCATCGAGGTCACGGGCACCGAGCATCCCGATGATCTCGTGAATCTCCTCTCGGCTGTGGAGCGCTTCGAACGCGCCATACCTGAGCGACGGACAGCGGCCGTGCGCGGCGGTCTGGACGCGCATCCAGTGCTGGATTTCGCCCGCTCGGTCGCCCTGGGGCTCTCCGATCATCCCATGTGGTTGCCGTGTCGATATCTCTATGACGGGGAAGGCAGCCGTCTATTCGAACGGATTTGCGAGACGCCCGAGTACTACCTCACGCGTATGGAGGACACCCTGCTCGATGCCTCGGTCGCTACGATCAGCCGAATGACCGGGGACCGCACGTTAGTCGAGTTGGGCGCCGGCAATGCTCGAAAGACCGAGCGTATCCTGGCCGGTTATACACGTGCGTACGGTACCGCGCAGTATGTGCCGGTCGATATCAGTGGGGACACACTGGTGGAGACCGCTAACGCACTAGCCGCGCGACACCCCGGGGTATCCGTCCACGGATTGCACGGCACCTACGAGGCCGTGTTCCCTCTCCTCGAGCGCCTGTCGCCGCTCGTGCTGCTGTTTCTCGGCAGCACGCTTGGGAATCTGAATCAGACCGAGGCGGCCACGTTCTGGGGGAAGATCCGGGGCGCGCTCACGCCTGGCGATTTCGTGCTCCTCGGTATCGACCTCGTGAAAGACTCCGCGGTCATCGACGCAGCCTATAACGATGCCGCGGGATGGTCCGCCGCGTTCACCAAGAACATCTTCGCGCGCATCAACCGCGAGCTGGGGAGCGAGATCGACCTAGACGCTATTGAGTACGAGGCTGCGTATCGTCCAGACTGGCAGCGCGTCGAAATCTTCGCTCGGATGACGCGCCGTCAGCAGCTGCACCTAGCTCCGCTTGAAGGCCGCACCATCACGCTCGAGGCGGGCGACCGGGTGATGACCGAAATCAGCCGCAAATTCGAACTCCCCGAGCTGTGCGCTTATCTGAGCTTCTTTGGTATGGAAACTGTGCACACGTTTACCGATTCCCAGCGTTGGTACGCCCTGGTATTGCTCCGCCGAGGCGAGTGATGCCAACGACGACTGGTCCTGACGCGTCGGCGCGTCCTGCAGTACGGAACCTCGTGCAACCCTACCGTACCGCACGGGAGGCGACCACAAGGCTGACTGCACCGCTAGCACCCGAGGATATGACCGTGCAGGCCATGCCAGACGCCAGTCCGGTCAAGTGGCATTTGGCGCATACGACGTGGTTCTTCGAAACGTTTGTCCTCAAACACGCCGCGCGGGGGTACCGGCCCTTCCATCCCAGCTTCGAGTATCTCTTCAACTCGTACTACAACGCGCTCGGTCCACAGTGGTATCGGCCACATCGCGGACTGCTCACCCGTCCCACGGTAGCCGAGATCCTCAACTACCGCGCCCACGTGGACGCTGCGATGGAGCGGCTGCTCGAGTCCGGCTCATTTCCGGAGGCCATCGTGGACCTGGGGCTGCATCATGAGCAGCAGCATCAGGAGCTGATTCTCACTGACGTGAAGTACCTGCTGTCACAGAACCCGCTACGCCCCGTATACCGCGAAGGAGCCGTTGTCGCAGAGGCTGGTGCCGCTCGAGCCCAGGGCTGGATCGATGGGACGCCGGGAATCCGGGCCATGGGATACGCCGGTCCGGGGTTCGCTTTCGACAACGAGTATCCACGCCATGACGAGCTGATCCGGCCATTTCAGATGGCGGACCGGCTCGTCACGAACGGCGAATACCGGGCGTTTATCGCGGACGGCGGGTATCAGCGTCCAGAGCTCTGGCTGTCCGACGGGTGGACGACCGTTCGGGAACGCCGCTGGGAAGCGCCGCTCTACTGGGCCGAGCAGGACGGCGCCCCGTGGATCTACACCCTGGCCGGGTTCCGTCCGCTCGACGACGGGGAGCCCGTGTGTCATGTGAGCTTCTACGAAGCGGATGCGTACGCGCGCTGGTCGAGGGCGCGGTTGCCGACGGAGGCCGAGTGGGAAGTGACGGCGGCGGATCGGCCCGTCGCGGGGAATTTCGTGGAAAGCGGCCGCTTCCATCCGGCGCCGAGCGACGGCGGCACGCAGCTGTTTGGCGACGTTTGGGAATGGACGGGCAGCCCCTACCTGGCCTATCCGGGATACCGCCCGGTGGAGGGTGCGCTGGGCGAGTACAACGCCAAGTTCATGTGCAATCAGTTCGTGCTGCGGGGCGGTTCGTGCGCGACGCCCGCGTCACACATCCGGGTGAGCTACCGCAACTTCTTCCCCCCCGACGCGCGTTGGCAGTTCAGCGGGATTCGGTTGGCGACCGATGCTCAGAACAGCGCGTGATGACGACTGGGCGTCGTAACCAGCGGGCCTAGCCGTGTTGGTACGGCGCGGCGGGACGCGATCAGTCGTCGGACGTTGAGGGGTCAAGCGTCAAGGCCGTGAAACCATCGGATGGCCCAGGACATCGTTCTCCTGCCTGAGCCCCCGACACTCGTCTACACATCTCGGAAAGCACTCTAATGAATGGTGGCGACCACCTC
>DATNIM010000151.1:0-4980 GCA_035604455.1 Gemmatimonadales bacterium | reverse complement strand
GTTCTCTATGAGGATGCGCTCTACAGCGCAGGCGTCGATGACGTTCGCGCCTACTTCCAGCGCGAAGCCCCAGCCGCAGTCTTTAGCGATGACGGAGCGAGACTCAACGGGCTCCATCGGGAGCGCGCCGAACGCGAGCACACGCCGCTTGGCCGCTGGGACATGGGCCGCACGTTCGTCGCCTAACCCACTGGCCAGCTCGCCCGAGTAGACCACGCCACCGTCACCACGACGGCCAACCCACACAGAGGAAACCATGCCCCAGCCACGCGACCCCCACACGGGCCGCTTCGCCGTACCCGAGGCCGAAGGCAGTCATAACACGCTGCTCGCCGCCATCACCCGGCCGGCGAAGGCCGCACACGTCGGCATCTTGAACGCGATCAGCCCGCCGATAACGCCCCAGCCCCACGCTTCACCTAGCCACGTCGCCCCGGAGATTGATCCGGAGCTATTGGCTCTCGCGTTCCCAAGCCAGTAACCACCACCACAAATGAGGAAGACATGACAACATTGATAGGCGCAGTCGATACATCACAAGACATCGCGTTTAGGAGGTTAGACGAGCCGTGGCGCCCCTTCGCGGGCGACCCTACACCGCTGCTCTCGGGTGACTCCGAGCTAGAGCGCGAGATCAACGCGCTGTACGAGGATTGGCGCAAGCGTATGGTTCTCCTGCACGAGGCAGAGCGTGCCCCCGAGGATGCCCGACAGGGCGTGATCGCGCTACACGAGGCCTTCCTGGCAGAGCTAGACCGCGCAGCGCAGGCCGGCGAGGGAAGCACGCTCGTCCGGGAGCTGAAAGAGAAGCGCGACGCAGCCGAAACCGAGGCACGCGGCGCAGACTTTCAAGCAGCCATCGACGCCGCCGCGCGAGCAGTCGAGCACGCACGCGAGCGCTACGTTTCACACCTAGAGCAGAATTGGCCGGCGCTCATCGCTGCGAAACGAGCCGAGGCAGCCAAGGTCGCCGCGGATCATGCGAAGGCGTATGAGGAACTACAGCGCAAGCTCGCCCCGATTCAAGCTCGGTGGGCGAGTCTATGGGAGGACTCTCGCGCCATCGTGGGACACATCCACGACTTCACCCTTGCGGACCTTCCCCCGCTCAACGACTTCGGCTCGGCGCCCATCCCGTCGGCCGAGGCCATCGAACGTAACGGAGGGTCTGTCTCCGCTCCGACGCCTCCCGCACCGTCTGCAACGAGCTTGCGCTAGGGGACACTTCCTCTCTCCCGAGCGCCTGGCGCGGCCCGCGTGACTCGACGGGCTGCTGCGAATTACCCGGAGTCAACATAGCCAATTGGCGTGTGAGGTATGGGGGTTCATTCCCCCGCTCGATCATTGCCCGCGATGGGTAGCGACCGGGCGGGGGGTGAACAATTCCAACTCTCCGCACCATCCCCAACTTGAAAGAGACTCACCATGTCCTATCGCACTCGTCCCAATGCCGCGGCGCTCTCGCCCGTGACTGACGGCCTACCGCTGAAGGTCGGCCCTGGCCAATATGGCGTCATCCCAAAGGTGGCTGACGCCACGCCTCTCGCTCGCAACGAGGGAGCCGTCAAAGCGGTTGTTACCGACACGGCTGAGCAGGCCGACCCGAACTCATGACGGATGAGCTAGCCGGCTGGCCCTCCCTGGAACGCGGCATCGACCCGATCACCGGGCGCCGCGGCTCTCACCAATTCCTCGGTGACGCAGCCAATCACCACGCCGATCAGCGCCCCTGGGGACCGCGCGCAAACCGCGTCCAGGCTGGGGAGTTGCCGACAGTATCGGGACCGGCCTTCAACACGAACACCGCAACGAAAGCCAACCCCCTTGGAAACGACGGCAGCGCCAGCTTGGAGGAATGATGGCCAAGGACAAAGCAAGTGTCTCGCTCGCTGAGCTGAGACATCCCGGCATTGAGATTCGGGGCGGATTCACCAAGGAGAGCCTCTTCCCGACCATCGAGGGCGCCGCTCACATCGTCCCCGACAATCCCGTCAACGGCGAAGGTGGGGCGCAAGACCCCAACGAAGCCGCGTGAGGTAGGGAGCGAGCGATTCTGACGCCTAACCCCTGGCCAGCGCCGCTCAGGCAGTCCGCGTGCCCTGAGTCACCTCCAGCGCGTCCATCTCCTCTTCGGTGATGAAGCTGACGAGGTCGCCACGACCGGCCAGTGTCTTGCTCTTGAAGGCATCCCACGGCACCGGAGCAAGCCGGTAGTCAGTCCCCCCGCGCTTCGGCTTGTCCAGTTCGTCCTCGCCTCGCTCGAACAGGATCACGCGCTCTGGGACGGGCTCGCTGCCCTTGCGGACGTAGACGCTGTCTAGGCAGCCACGAACAGCCTCGCGCATGTCGTCATCTCCGAGCCCGTCGAAGGCCGGGAGGGGCTGCTTACGGGTGCGTAGAACGTGCTCAACGGCTGCCTGCGCCTTCTCGACGGCGCCGCGCCTGTCATCGGCCTCAGCTCGGCAGGCAGTCTCCCCCACCATCTCGGAGAAGTCGTCGATCTTGGCCGTGAAGGCCCTTAGTCGATCTTCGGCAAGCTGGAGCGTTCGGCGCGCCTCTTGCAGCTCGCCGCCGTCCTCAGTCTGTCGGGTGATGGTGATGAGCCGTTCCATGACGAGGGGATCAATCAAGTGCGCCGCAATGGCCGTGGGGGCTTGGCACTCACCGCTCCCGTGGTGCTTGGCGCAGACATAGCCGGGGATGACCTTGTCCCCGCGCGTTTCGCGCCGCGGACGCATGACGTAGCGACAGCCAGCGCACCGCACGATCCCTGCGAGTAGCCCCTGCTCACCCTTCAGCTCGTTGCGACCGCCTGTCACTACCTGCGCCGCGTCGAACTCGTCCACGGTCACGATAGGATCATGCGCTTCGCGGTTCTCCAGCTCGCCGTAGTAGGCGCGACCAAGATAAGCGCGGTTCTCGACGATGCCCCTCACGCGACGTGCTGTCCATCGGCGCTCACCGTCAAGGGGGGCTGTCTCGTCCAAGTGTCGGGCGATCCGTCCGCAGCTCCAGCCGTTCGCACGCAATTGGAACATCTCGCGCACGGTGGGAGCGGTCTTCGGGTCGAGCTGCAACGGCTGGCCATTGACTTTCACGTACCCGTAGAGAGGCGATGCGCCATGCACGCCGCGCGCGATCTTCGCCCGCTGGCCACCTTCCCAGTCCTCTTTACGGCGCTCGCGCTCTAGCTCCGCAAAGACAATCATGATCTGTCCCATTGCCCGCCCGGTCGGAGTCGAGAGGTCGATGTTGTCGGCCACACTGACTAGCACGGCATCGCGTTCCGCCAGCTCGGCCATCACCTTGACGCCCCCGGCCAGTGTCCGGGCGAAGCGATCAAGTTTGGCCACGATGATGCCGTCTGTGGCACCCGCGCGGACGCGCGTCATGACCTCGTTGAAGATCGGTCTGCTCATCGTGCCGCCCGACACGTCCAGCTCGGGCTCGTGCCACGTCAGACGGACGTTGTGTAGCTCGGCGTGCTTGGTGATCTTGTCTCGCTGCTCGTCCGGGCTCAGGAAGTTCTCGCCGCCACGTCCTCCGACCTTGCTCACGCGAATGTAGGCGTCCAGGTGCACGATGGCCTCTCGATAGGGTCCCTACACGTTAGCACTGCCTACGAAGGAGCGCAACGTGGACTTCTACGCGCGTCACGGCTTCCGCGTGCTGGAGCGGGTGCGGCTGCTGCGCGGGCCGCACATGTGGACGATGTGGCGCGACCCTCGCAGCTAGATGGTTGATTCCACGGCCGACTCGACCATCCGCGCCCCCAGAAATCGGCACATTCCCGTGGAATCAAGCATCTGGCGCCGCGCCTACCCCGCGGCGAAGTGATCCGCCCGCGCGCGCAGGGCGTAAGAATTGCCAAGCATGTTGGGGCCGCTGCGCTCAGTCACGGGAAGATCGGACGCGGGCCTGCGCGACCTGGCCGACGAGGAGCTGATGCAGCTCGTGCGCCGCGGCAACGCCTCAGCCTTCGAGGTGGTCTACGACCGCCACGCCGACGCGGCCTTCTCGCTCGCCTACCGCATGTGCGCACAGCGCGCGCTGGCCGAGGACGTGGTGCAGGAGGGCTTCCTCGCGCTCTGGCGCAGCGGTGCGCGCTACGACCGCAACCGCGGCAGCGTGCGCACCTGGATCCTCGGGATCGTGCACAACCGCGCGATCGACGCGCTGCGCCGGCGGGCCGTCCGCGACCGCGGGCGGGTGAACGACGAGGGGATCGAGGAGCGGATGGCCGCACCCGACCGCACCGACCTGGAGGTCGCCCGCCGCGACGAGGCGCGCGAGGTCCGTGACGCGTTGCGGGCGCTGCCCGACGAGCAGAGCCGGGTGATAGAGCTGGCCTACTTCGGCGGGCTCACGCACGTGCAGATCGCGGCGATGCTCGACATCCCGGTGGGGACGATCAAGGGCCGCATGCGCCTCGGGCTGGCGAAGATGAGGATGACACTGGGCGATCCGGCGGAGGTGGTGCAATGAGCGAGGATCGACGGCCGAGCGGCGATGGCGACTGCGGCGGCAACGCCGCGCCGTACGTGCTGGGGGCGCTCACGCCGGCCGAGAACGACGCGTTCCTCCAGCATATGAGCACCTGTGCTGTGTGCCGCGAGGAGGTCGCCGCGCTGGAGACGGTCGCCTCGTCGCTGCCCGCGTCAGTACCGCAGTTCTCGGCGCCGCGCCAGATCAAGAGAGGGGTGATGGCCGAGGTCCGTGCGGACGCAAGGCGCGCGCGCCGACCCGGTGCGACGCGGCCTGCCATGGCGGCGGGACGGCGCGGGCGCTCGGCGCTCGTGCCGGCAGCGCTCGCTCTCGCCGTGATCGCCCTGCTGGCGATCGTGATCGTCGGCTCGGGCGGCGGCGCGGGCGGCACGCGCGTGATCCGCGCCGAGGTCAGCGCGCCTGGCGCGAGCGGCACGGTGCGGGTCAGCGGCGGCCACGCCGAAATCACGCTCGCGGGGATGCCCCAGCCGCACT
>DATNIM010000150.1:0-3777 GCA_035604455.1 Gemmatimonadales bacterium | reverse complement strand
CAAGGACACGCGCCAGCGCGAGCTTCAGCCTGGGCGGCGGAGCGGCGAGCGCGAGCCAGGGGCTCGACAACACGGCGGCCGTCACGGGGTCGCTCGGCTGCGTCTCGAGATATCGGAGAGCGACGAGGCCGCCGAAGGAGTGCCCGAGCAGCACGTGACGCAACTCTGCCCGACGCCTGCGCACGGCACGACGGAACGCCTGGAGGTCCCCGAGGAGCTGACTAAAGCGGGAGAGGTGTCCGCGCCGCCCGCCCGAGCGTCCGTGGCCCCGCTGGTCCAGGGCGTAGACAGCATAACCTGCATCACCCAGGCGTTCGCCGAGGCTCGCCCAGCGCCCCGCGTGGTCCGACCACCCGTGCAGGAACAACAGGGCCGCTCGGGGAGACACCGGCTCGTAGGTGTCGTAGATGAGCTGCGTGCCGTCCGGCGCCGTGAGGGTCGCCATCAGACTAGGACGCGCCGCAACAAGTCCAAGGCCGCCTGGGCAGCGCGTCTGCGGATCTCGTCGCGGTCACCCGGGAACATCCGGCAGAGGGTGCGAGTCTCACCCGCGACTCGCGCCGCGAGCCACACCGTCCCCACGGGCTTCTGCGGGCTGCCGCCCCCCGGACCCGCGATCCCCGTCACGGCGACCGCGCAGTCGACGCGGAGCCGCCGTTGGACCCCCTCCGCCATCGCGCGCACCGTGGGCTCGGATACGGCGCCGTGCTCAGCGAGCACGACGGCGGGGACGTCGAGCATGGCCGTCTTCACCGCGTCGGCGTAGGCGACGACTCCGCCCAGGAAGGTGTCGGACGCGCCGGGTACTGCGGTCAGGCGTCCGCCCACGAGTCCGCCCGTGCAGGATTCCGCCACTCCTAGCCGGTGACCATCGCGGCGCAACAAGTCGAGCACGACCGCGGCGAGGTCGATGTCATCGAGGCCGTAGTAGTGCTCGCCCGCCGCCTCCGCGAGTCGACGGGCGGCGTTCGCGAGCAGGTCGTCGGCGTCGGTTGCCGGCAACTCCCAGGCGGTCAGCCGCAGATCGACTCCGGCAACGGACGGGAGAAACGCGAGCGTCAGGGGACCGAGCCCCTCCGCGAGCGGCGCGACCCGTTCGGCGAGGGCCGACTCGGCGATGCCTGTCGTCCGCACCGTGCGCGACCGCACGACGGAAGGCGTGAGTCCGCTCGTCGCCGCCCGAGACCGGAGCCGCGGCAGGACTTCCTCCACGAGCAGGCCCCGAAGCTCGCGCGGCACCCCGGGGAGGAGAATGGCGAGGCGCTCGCCGTCCTCGAGCCAGAGTCCGGGCGCCGTGCCGTGCGCGTTCGGGAGGACCGACGCGCCTTGCGGCACCTCAGCCTGCGTGCGGTTCAGGGGTGGCATCGGGGTCCGGCCGAGGCGCACAAACCGGGCCTCGAGGGCCTTCAGGAGAGCCGGATCAAGCACAAGTGGTCGGTCGAAGATCTCGGCCGCGACCGCCTTCGTGACGTCGTCCCGAGTCGGACCCAAGCCGCCGGTGGTGATCACGACCCCCGTCCGGTCCAGCGCTTCTTGCAGGGCGGCGCGAATGGCGTCTGGCCGGTCGGCGACGCTCGTACGGCGCACGACTTCGACGCCCACCGCGGCCAACTCCCGCCCCAGATCCGCGCCGTTTGAGTCAAGGGTGTAGCCCAAGAGGAGCTCGGTGCCGATGGTTACGACTTCGAGCTTCACCGCCCTCCCTTCAAGAGTGCGCGGTAGCGGTAGATGTACACGACGAGCGAGTACACCGTCATCAAGACAGCGCCGCCGAGCGTCACGGCCACGACGGTCCCGTGGAACTCGTCCCAGAAATTGCGGAAGCTCCCCGCCCAACGGTGGGCAGCGAGGGCGTCCTTCCAGGCAAACCAGGCGATGGTCGCGCCGATGAAGACGTTTTGCACCACGGCCTTCAGCTTCCCGGGACCGGCCGCGGGGATGACGACCCCGCGACGCTTGGCGAACAGGCGAAAGCCCGTGATCAACACCTCGCGCCCGACGAGCAGGAGCGCGACCCACACGGGCAGACTGCCCCACCACGGGATTCGGTAGTCGACGAGAATGGTCGGATGCCGCGTGATCCAGAAGATCGGGATCAGCGTGGCGAACAGCAGCAGCTTGTCGGCGATCGGGTCGAGCAACTGGCCCACCTCGCTCACCTGCCCGTAGCGCCGGGCGAGGTAGCCGTCGGCGACATCCGATACACCGGCCGCGACGAAGATTACCAACGCGATGACCTTCGGCCAGTAGCCCTCGATGAACGGCAAGAGTGCGATAACGGGGGTGAGACAGATGCGAGCGAGGGTGAGGATGTTGGGCAGGGTCCACGGCATGGGACCGTCCTTAACTCAACGTCTTCAATACCAGCTTGCTCACCGCCTTGAGTGTGTCGAACACACCATCCCCACGGACGGCCACCGCTTCGAGATATTGGGCGCGCCCAATCCACTGGCCGTCGGAGAGCGCCACGAGATCCTCTCCCGGGTGGGCAGCGTCGGGAACGGTGCGCTGC
The DNA here is from genome assembly GCA_035604455.1 of Gemmatimonadales bacterium. GTDB lineage: Bacteria > Gemmatimonadota > Gemmatimonadetes > Gemmatimonadales > GWC2-71-9 > AG25. The sequence continues at coordinate 1,265 of DATNIM010000150.1, read as the reverse complement.
TGGGCGGGGTCCTCGATGGCCCAACCCGGATTGAGCGCGTTTTGCAGGTCCCGCAGCGGCGACGCGTTGGGCAAATCCCGTTTGTTGTACTGAATCACGAAGGGGATCTTCGTGAGGTCGTAGCCGTACTCGGCCATGTTGTCGTACAGGTTCTGCATCGACTCGACGTTCGCTTCCATCCGCTCGAGCTGACTGTCAGCCACGAAGATGATGCCGTCCACGCCCTTGAGGATCAACTTGCGACTCGCGTTGTAATACACCTGCCCGGGGACGGTGTAGAGGTGGAAACGAGTCTTGAAACCGCGGATCGTGCCAAGGTCCACGGGGAGGAAGTCGAAGAACAGGGTCCGCTCGGTCTCGGTGGCGAGGGAGATCATTTTGCCCCGCGTGTTGGGCGATACCTTGCTGTAGATATGTTCGAGATTCGTCGTCTTGCCGCCCAACCCCGGCCCGTAGTAGACGATCTTGCAGTTGATCTCGCGGGACGCGTAGTTGATCATCGACATGCGCGCGTCCCCCTACCCGAAGAGCTTGTCAATTTCGTCGTCCGCTCCGGCCAGTAGGCCCTTTTGCCCTTCCCCGGGTGTCTCGGCGACCCGGTTGAACATGGCGACGAACACCTTGTTCAGCTGCTCGACCGCCCCCTTCCCCTTGAGCTTCACGAGCCCGAGCGTCGTGCGCTGATCGAAAAGGACGACGAGGATCACGCGCTTGGCCACGTCGGCGAGGAACATCGACTCGCGCTCGCCCTGGTGCACGAGGGAGGCGAATTCTGCCTCACCGATCATTTTCGCCAGCTGATCGTTGGCGCTGAAATCGGCGGCCGTGAGCGAGGCGAAGGCAGTCGGGTCGAAGCGCGGGGCCTCCCCGACGGTGGCCACGAGCTGGCCTGTGCGGTCGACGAGCAGCGCGCACCGGGCATTCGCGTCCCGCAGGAACGCCTGCAGATGCTCTTGGATCTGGTTGAAGTCGCTCTCGGAGAACGACCAGCTCGCGGCACCCGCCATCAGGTCTCCCGCCTACGCATCCTCGGCCATGTCGCGTCGCGCGACCAGGGCCTGGGCGATCGTCACGCCGTCGGCGTACTCCAGATCACCGCCCACCGGCAGCCCGCGCGCGATGCGGGTCACCCGCACCCCCGTGGGCTTGAGCAGCTGCAGCAGGTAGGTGGCGGTCACCTCGCCCTCCATCGACGGGTTCGTGGCAACGATCACCTCGCGCACGCCCGACCCGTTGCTCACGCGACGGACCAGCGGTTCGAGCCG
>DATNIM010000149.1:0-6264 GCA_035604455.1 Gemmatimonadales bacterium | reverse complement strand
GAGCTGACGCTGATGGCGCGCGCACATCCCCGACAGTCGACTCGGCAGGATCTTGCCGCGCTCGGTGAGGAAGCGGCCCAGGGTGCGCTCGTCCTTGTAGTCGAGGACGCGCGCTCCAGACTCGCACACCGGGCACGTCTTGGCGGGCCGTCTCATTGATCTTCTTCCTCCTCGATTTCGTCCTCATCGCCGGAGATCGGCGCGGCCGGTGCGGGCTTCACGGGCTCGCCCTCGTTGATCACCACGAGAAAGCGCAGCACGCCTTCGTCGAGCTTCACCGCGCGCTCGAACTCGGGAAGGAGCTCTCCGGTCGTTTCGAACTGGGCGACGACGTAATACCCGGTCTCCCGCTTCTTTACGGGATAGGCCATCGTTCGCTTCCCCCAATGGGCCACGTTGGTCAACGTGCCCTGCCCGTCCTTGGTGATCAGGGCATGGAAGCGAGTCAGCCGTTCCGTGATGGCGGGCTCTTCGAGGACGCTGTCAAAGATGTAGACCGTCTCGTAGCGACGGACCATGCCACCTCCCTTTGGTCATGAACGACCCGGCGCGGGGCGCACCGAGTAGGGGACTTGCCAGAGCGAAACTTAGACCGATCCCCGGGGTCGGGGAAGGGCGGAGGCGTCAGACGTTGAATCGAAAGAGCAGGATATCGCCGTCGGCGAGCACGTAATCGCGACCCTCGCTCCGCACGAGCCCCTGTTCACGTGCGGCCTTGTAGGACCCGACCCGGAGGAAGTCCTCGTACCCCACGGTCTCGGCGCGGATGAATCCGCGCTGGAAGTCCGTGTGGATCACCCCGGCGGCCGCGAAGGCCGTGTCCGCCCGATGCACCGTCCACGCGCGGACCTCGTCTTCCCCCACCGTGAAGAACGTCTGGAGCCCAAGCAGCCGATACCCGGCGTGGATCAAGCGGTTGAGCCCCGGCTCTTCCACCCCCGCGGAGAGGAGGTAGTCCGCGCGGTCTGCCAGGGGCAGTGCGCCGAGCTCGGCTTCGAACTTGGCGGAGAACGGCACGATCTCGGCGGCTTCGTGATGCGCTTGGACCGCCGCCCGTAGCTGGTCGAGGTAGGGTCCGCCGTGCGCCAGATCCGTCTCGTTCACGTTCGCCGCGTAGAGGATGGGCTTCACGGTCAGGAGCCCGAGCCGGCTCAGGGCCCCGAGTGAGTCCGGGGAGTCCGCCGCCGCGCGAGCGCCCCGCCCCTCGTTGAGTGCGGCGATCACCCGCTCGAGCAGGCCGAGTTCGGCCTGCGCCTCCTTCTCGCCGGCGCGGGCGCCCTTGCGCGCTTTCTCGAGGCGCCGTTCGACCACCGCGAGATCGGCGAGGGCGAGCTCGCTCGTGACTACGTCGTGGTCCCGGACCGGATCGACGGGCCCCATCACGTGCACGACGTCCGGATCGTCGAAGCAGCGAATCACGTGCACGATCGCGTCGACCTCCCGGATCTGACCGAGGAACTGGTTGCCGAGTCCCTCGCCCTGAGACGCTCCCCGCACGAGACCGGCGATATCCACGAACTCGACGACCGCTGGCACCTTCTGCTTCGGCCGGACGAGTTCGTTGAGCCGCTCGAGACGGGGATCGGGCACTTCGACGACGCCGATGTTCGGCTCCACCGTGCAGAAGGGGTAGTTCTCGGCGGCCGCCGCGTGCGACGACGTCAGCGCGTTGAACAGGGTCGACTTGCCCACGTTGGGGAGCCCGACGATGCCCAGACGGAGCATGCCCTACTCGCGCACCCACTGGGCCACGGCCGCAGTGAGTTGGGGCTCGAGCGCTTCGACCTCCGCCCACTGCTCGGTGGTGAAGGTCTCGAGCACGTACTCCGACCAGTCGGTCACGCCGGGAGGGAGCGGACCGATCCCGATTCGCAGCCGGGCGTAGTCCTGCGAGTGGAGAGCGGCCTCGATGCTCTTGAGCCCGTTGTGACCGCCCGCCGAGCCCATGGCCCGGAGCCGGAACGTGCCGCAGGGAATTTGGAAATCGTCGACCAGCACAAGCAGATCGCGCGCGGCGTCGAACGTCTGGTCAGCGCGCAGCGGGGCCAGGGCGGCCCCGCTCTCGTTCATGAAGGTGAGGGGTTTAACGATCTGGACGGGGCGGCCGTCGAGCTCGCCCTCCGAGATCCGAGCTCGAACGCCGCGCCGAAACGCCGCAAAGCCCCAGCGCGCGACGAGTGTGTCCGCGAGCCAGAACCCTGCGTTGTGGCGCGTCGCCGCGTACTCGGGGCCGGGATTCCCGAGCCCGACCACGGCGCGCAAGCGTTAGCTCTCTTTGCCGCCCTTGGGCTTTTCGGGCTTCTCGGCCTTGCCCTTGGCTTCGGGCTTCTCGGCCTTGATCTCCCCGCCTTCCTCGCCCTCCTCGTCCTCCTCCCGCACCTTGCGGATGAGCTCGGGCTCCGCCGTCTCGGTCCCTACCTCGGCGGGGGTCGCCGCGACCTCCTCGGCGCGAGGCGGCACGACCGTGGCGATCGTCAGATCGCCCACGGCGTGGATCGTGGCGTTCGGAATCGCGAGATCCCGCACGTGCAGCGAGTCGCCGATCTTGAGGGCACTCACGTCCAGTTCGACCCGGTCGGGAATGTGCTCGGGCAACACCTCGATCTCGACCTCGCGCGTCACCTGGTCGAGCACGCCGCCCGCGTTGCGCACGCCATCGGGTGTCCCGAGGAGGCGGATGGGCACGCGCAGTCGCACCTTCTCGGTCGCGTGGATTTCGTAGAAATCGACGTGGATGATGTCGGGACGGATCGGATGGCGCTGGATCTCGCGGATCAACGCCTTCGTGGTCTTTTCGCCGACGGCGAGCTCGATGACGGTGCTCTCGGGTTCGATGCCGGTCAGCGCCTTCTCGAGGGCCTGCCCGTCGAGCATGAGCGTCTCGCTCTCGCGGCCGTGGCCGTAGATAACCGCGGGGACTTCGCCGCGGAGCCGGGCCTGGCGGGCCGGCCCCTTTCCGGTGGCAGCACGGGGGCGGGCGGCGAGGGCAACGATATGAGCCATGGCGTCAGTTACACCTTGCGAAAGAGATGAAGTCGGGCGTCAGTCGAACAACGCGCTGACGGACTGATTGCTGTGCTCGTACCCGATCGCCTTGGCGATGAGCCCGGCGATCGACAGCACCTTGAGCTTCTCGAACTGCCGGGTCTCGGGGATCCGGATCGTATTGGTGACCGCGACTTCGTCGATCGCCGATGTGCTTAAGCGCTCGACCGCGGGCCCCGACAGGAGCGCGTGGGACGCGAACACGTAGATCTTGCCGGCCCCGAGCTGCGTGAGCGCCTGGGCGGCCTCCGCGACGGTTCCGGCGGTGTCGATCATGTCGTCCGGAATGAGGCAATCGCGCCCCTTCACGTCGCCGACCACGTTCACGACCTCAGCGACGTTGGCCGACGGGCGCCGCTTGTCGATGATAGCGAGTGAGGCGTGCAGGCGCTTCGCGAACCCACGGGCCATCTTCGCCGAGCCGACGTCAGGGGCCACGACCACCGGGTCGCGCAGCTGTTTCTGGCGGAAATGGCTCACGAACACGGGTGCCGCGTACAGGTGGTCGACCGGAATGTCGAAGAAGCCCTGCAGCTGGTGCGAATGAAAGTCCATCCCCAGTACCCGGTCCGCGCCGGCGTGGGTAATCAGGTTCGCGATCAGCTTCGCGCTGATGGCCACCCGCGGTTGATCCTTGCGGTCCTGCCGCGCGTAACCGAAGTACGGGAGGACCGCGGTGATCCGCGCGGCGCTGGCGCGTCGGGCCGCGTCGATCAGGAGCAAGAGCTCCATGAGGTTTTCGGCTGGCGGGTTCGTGGGCTGGATGATGAAGACGTCCCGCCCGCGGACGTTCTCGTCGATCTTGACGAAGATCTCGCCGTCAGCGAAGCGCCGGATCGACACGGCGCACAACGGCTGGCCCAAGTGGCCCGCCATCTCCTCGGCGAGAGGCCGATTGGCGGTGCCGGAGAGCAGGAGCAGTTGGCTACGAGAGAGGGCCAGGTCAGCCATGGGAGCCTCCGAAAATAGTCGGCAAGCTCTGTGATGCCAAGGGGATGGCGTTTGGGGTGGTGGGTCAAGCGTCGCTGCTCGCGGTGGAGAAACGACCGAGTCCCCGGGCGGGCGCGCCGCCGATCAGTGCGTCTTGGGTTTCGCGGGAATCTTTGGCTTGGGTACAGCGGGGGCGCTTGGGCCGCCGAGGGCAGCGAGTGGCGTGAGCTCGTCTGCCAGCCAGAAGTCTACGCGATAGACGGTGCCACCAGCCACGGCGCGCGCGAAATACCCGCCCGCCGTCGAATCGAACGCGAGCGCGGCGAGCTCGCGGCCCGCGGCCGTGCGCAGGACGACGCGACGTTGCGCGTGGTCGAACCGCAGGGAGTCCGTCTGTTGCGCCGAGGCGAACCCCGCCGCGGAGAGCGATCGAAAATGATCGAGCAGGCGTGCGACGGCCGCCGAATCGGCCGGGTGCCCGTTCTCGAACGTCCAGTGGGTACCGTGACGCCCCAGGGTGACCTTCTCGCGTCCGCGGGTGAGGTCCATCGCGCCGACGCTGTCGGGGGCGATGGCCACGATCTGCCGATCGCGCCAGTCGTCCACCCCCCGCGAGACCAACGTTCCCAGGCGCCCCATCCACAGGTAAACGTGGGGGTCGCCCGGGGCGCGCACGTAGACGGCGTCGCCCGTCGACCCTTCGACGCCGACGAGCAATCGAATCTGGACCGCCGATCCCGTGATCACCCGCAACAGGCGAGCGCCGGCACTGTCCACGCCCATTCGCTCGAAGGAGCTGGGACTTTGGGCGGCGAGTTCGGGCTTCGCCGTGTCGCGGAGTGCATCGAAGAGATCGGCGATGCCGCCCGCGGCGGCGGGCCAGCCGTTGACGGTCCACGTCGAGTCACGCCGAACGAGCGTCACCCTATCGGCGCCGTGCCAGATCGTGACCGTGTCGGCCGCCTTGGCCGAGACCGTAGGCATCGAAAAGGTTCCGGCCGTGGTATCGGAGCGGTGGGACAAGACCTCACTCGCAGCCCACGCGGCGACCAGGGCCGCGACGATGATCGCGACGAGTCGCAGCTGCTGGGTATTCACGCGGCGAGCGGACGGTAGGGCAGGCGAGTCAGCCGGCGCCGGCGCAACATTCCCGCGACACCCGCGGCAATGAGCAGCAGCGGGATGCCCACCACGTTGCCGTAGCGCACGGCGTCGCGGATCCCTGCGTTCGGGAACACGAGAGGCGGCGGACTCCGGTCTTTCGATCGGATCGAGATCAGCGCTTCATCTTGGGCGAGCCAATCGACGGCGTTCTGCACAAGGACGACGCCCGACTGGGGCCCGCGCGCGAAATGATCCGTGGCGAACTCGCCGCTCCCCACCACGACGAGTCGCCCGCGCGATCGCGCGGCGCCTCCGGCCGCAGGGTTGACCTGAACCGCCACGAGGCGGCGCTCCAGGCTGTCTCGCGGGAACTGTTGCGTCGGGTTGAGGAACATCTCCGTTTGCTTGACGCCCGCCGCGCGCGTCGTGACAAGCAGGGGCGTCAGCGTCCCTTTGGCGACCCTCGAGGTGTCGATCGTGCTCGCCCACGGCAGCAGCACCGCATCGATCTCGGCGTTCAGCGGTGACGCCCGGGTGCTCAAGGCCCGCAACCACAGCGGGTAGGGCAGGAGCACCTGTCCGAACTGGACCGGCATCGTCACCTGCTCGTTCGACGCGAGGTCGTACACCATATCCGACCGCACGCTCACGCCGTAGGGCGCAAGCAGTGCGTTCCAGGGCACGGCCCGCCCCGTGGCGAGGGGGACCTGGGACGCCAGGGCCATGCCGCCCGCCATGAGCAGAAGCCCGCCGCCCGAGTCGAGAAACGCCGTGAGGTGCGAGAGCTCCCACTGCGGAACCGAGTCGGGGACACCGGAGATCACCAAGACCTTGGCGTCTTTGGGTGGCCCCGAGTCGGGCGGGACCGTGACCGTCCGCACGGTGTAGTTCTCGCCAAGTTGCTCCGACAGGGTGTTGAACGTCCGGTTCGCCGCGGCCGAGCGGTCCGGCGCGGCGAGCAAGGCGACCACGGGCTTATCCTTGCGCGTCAGAGCGCGGATGTCGGAGGTCAGACGGTACTCGAGGTCGTTGGTCTGGCGCACGAAGGGAATCGTGCGCGTCCCTTCGGCATACTGCACGACCACGCCCAGATAGCCTTCCTTGACCTGTAGCTCGCCCCGCCCGACGACATTGAACTGCACCGGCGGGATTCCGAACGTCCGCGCGTCGCGCGCGGCCGCGCTG
>DATNIM010000148.1:0-59896 GCA_035604455.1 Gemmatimonadales bacterium | reverse complement strand
CGGCGAGCGGAAGCCCGCCGGCGACCCCTTCACGCCCTGCCTAGTGCGTGAACCGCAGCTGCCACTCCGCATCGGCGTCGTGAGTGTCCCGATGGAGCAGCGAATTCAAGGGACTCCACCCCCACCACGCCGTCAGCCAGGCGTCAGCACCTACGATCAGGCCCAGCAGAAGGGCCCAATTACCGGCGTGCGCGAGGGCGAGCCACGCGTCGAGCACGGCCAGCGCCATCACGCCCGCCCCGAAGATCGCGGTTCCGCCCTTCCAGCCCGCCAGAAGGAAGAACAGCCCCGTGCAGAACATGAAAGCGAGGACGAGCCAGGTAATGAAGGGCATCGCAAAAAAGAAGCCTTCAATCGAGACGACGCCCGCGATCACGGCAAATATCCCTGCGATGCGCCGTGAATACCCGTCTGCTCGACCCACGTTGGGATGCGATGACATGGCTTCCTCCTCTCGTTCGAAAAACGGTCACTCGCGAGCCCCGTGGATCGCGAGTCCGAGCAAGCAGAGGATGCCATGGTCCGTCTGACAGGAGGATGAAGCGTCCATGAAGGCGCCGCTCTTATATTCCCGGCCGCATGCGCCAGGCCCAAATTCGCAACTTCTGCATCGTGGCCCACATCGACCACGGCAAGTCGACCCTCGCCGACCGCCTGATCGAGCTCACGGGCACCCTCGACAAGCGCCTCATGCGCGACCAGGTCCTCGACACCATGGACCTCGAGCGGGAGCGCGGGATCACGATCAAGCTGAACGCCGTGCGGATGCAGTATCACGCCCGCGACGGCCAGGTCTACGAACTGCACCTGATCGACACGCCAGGGCATGTGGACTTCACCTACGAGGTTTCTCGCTCGCTCGCAGCCTGCGAGGGGGCGATCCTCGTCGTGGATGCCTCTCAGGGCGTGCAGGCGCAGACGATCTCGAACCTGTTGCTCGCCATGGACGCAGGCCTCGAAATCGTGCCGGTCCTGAACAAGATCGACCTGCCCGGCGCGGAGCCCGACCGCCGAGCGCAGGAGATCCACGATCTTCTGGGCGTGCCGCCCGAGGAGATCCTCAGGATTTCGGCGAAAGAAGGGCGCGGTGTCCCCGAGCTGCTCGAAGCGGTCGTCCACCGGATTCCTCCGCCGCGCGGAGACCCCACGGCGCCGCTCCGCGCGCTCATCTTCGATTCCTATTACGACCGCTACCGCGGCGCGATCCCGAGCGTGCGGATCGTGGACGGCACGCTGCGTGCCGGCATGCAGGTGGCCTTCGGGGCACACACGAACGACAGCTACCCGGTGGCCGAGGTCGGGTACCTGCAGCTCGGCCACAAGCCGACCGAGGAGCTCGCCGCGGGGGAAGTGGGATACTTCGTCGCGAACGTCCGGGGCGTCCGCGAGACCCGGCCGGGGGACACGGTCCTCGACGCCGAGCGGCGGGACGTGCCGCTCCTGCCCGGCTATCGGGACATCAAATCCATGGTGTTCGCCGGCCTCTACCCCACTGACGCGGGCCAATTCGAAGAGCTCCGCGACGCGCTCGCGAAGCTGCAGCTCAACGACGCGTCCCTGCACTACGAGCCGGAGTCGTCGATCGCGCTCGGATTCGGGTTCCGCTGCGGGTTCCTGGGGCTGCTGCACATGGAGATCGTGCGGGAGCGCCTCGAGCGCGAGTTCAACCTCGATCTCATCAGCACGGTCCCGAACGTCGAATACCACGTCTACAAGACCGACGGGACCCGGGAACTGGTCGAGAACCCAAGCCGCATGCCGCACGACTCGAGCGTGGAGCGCATCGAGGAGCCCTTCGTCAAGGCGCGCGTCCTCGCGCCCGCGGAATACATCGGCGCCATGATGAAGCTCGGCCAGGAACGGCGGGGGGTCTATCGCGGGATGCACTACGTCGACCCGACGCGGGTCGAGTTCACCTGGGAGTTCCCGCTCGCCGAGATCATTCTCGACTTCTACGACCGGCTGAAGACCATTAGCCGCGGCTACGCGTCGCTCGACTACGAGTTCCTCGAGTACCGGCCCTCGGACCTGGTCAAGCTCGATATGCTCCTGAACGGTGAGACGGTCGACGCTTTCAGCGTGATCATCCACGACGAGAAGGCCTACGAGTGGGGGAAGAAGATCGCCGAGAAGCTGAGGGAGCTCATCCCCCGCCAGCTCTTCGAGGTCGTGATCCAGGCGGCGATCGGGACGAAGGTGATCGCGCGCGAGACGATCCGCCCGCTCCGCAAGAACGTGACGGCGAAGTGCTACGGCGGCGACGTGACGCGCAAGCGCAAGCTGCTCGAGAAGCAGAAGGAGGGCAAAAAGCGCATGAAGCAGGTCGGCACGGTCGAGATCCCCCAGGAAGCGTTCCTCGCGGTTCTGCAGGTTGACTAGTCTCGTTGTCCAGACGGCGTTTCTCGGGGACGTCGTGCTCACGACGCCATTGCTTGCGGCCGTGGCCCGGCGGGCGGGTCCGGTGGACGTGGTGACGACGCCGGCCGCGGGGGCCCTGCTCGCAACGCATCCGGCGGTGCACGCGGTGATCACCTACGACAAGCACGGGCGCGAGCGCGGGCTCGCGAGCTTCGTTGGCCTGGCGCTGAGACTCCGCGCCGCCCACTACGACACGGCGTACCTCCCTCACCGCTCGCTGCGCACCGCCGTGCTCGCGCGCCTCGCGGGGGTCCCGCGTCGCATCGGGTTCGAGGACGGGTGGCCAGCCTTCTATACCGAAGTGCACCGGCGCCCTGCGGACGGCCCCGAATCGCTGCGCTTGCTCGCGCTGCTCGGCTCGGAGGGGGCGCAGGAAAGCCCGCTGCCGCGGCTGTACCCGAGCCCCGAGGACGACCGCGCCGCGAGCGCGTTTCTCGCGCGAGCGGGCGTGGCCGGGCCGTTTATCGCGCTGGCGCCGGGCTCGATCTGGGGGACGAAGCGGTGGCCCTTTTATCCGGAGCTCGCCGCTCGCCTCGCCGAGCAGGCGGCCGTCGTCGTCGTCGTCGGAGGCGCCGAAGATGCCGCGCTTGGCAACACGGTGGCCGAGGCTGGGGGGGGCTCCCGAGAACGCTCGGCGTGCGGTAAGCTGACCGTGTCCCAGTCGGCGGCCCTGATTCGGCGGGCGCAGCTCGTCGTGACGAACGATAGCGCGCCGCTGCACCTGGCCACGGCGATGGGAACGCCGGTGGTGGCGGTCTTCGGTCCAACGGTGCCAGCCTTCGGGTTCGGGCCGCTCGGTGCGCACGACGCCGTGGTCGAGCTCGACGGACTCGGGTGCCGGCCGTGCTCGGATCACGGGCCCCAACAGTGCCCGCTGGGCCATCACCGCTGCATGCAGGACCTTCCCGTGGCGCGAGTGCTCACGGCAATCGAGGACACCGGTGCGTTACGTCGTCGGAATTGACCTCGGCGGAACGAACATCGTCGTCGGCACGGTTTCCGAAGACGGCACCGATCTCGTCGGTCTTGTGTCACAACCGACTCATGCCGAGCAGGGCGCCGACGGGGTGGTGGCCCGCATCGTCGAGCTCGCCCGTTCGTCGATCGCCGAGGCCCGCGGGCGCGAGATCGTGGGCGTGGGCATCGGGTCGCCCGGGCCCCTCGACACCGCGCGTGGCCTCGTGCTGCTCACCCCGAACCTCGGGTGGACGAACTTCCCGCTCCGCGACCGGGTCGCGGAGGCACTCTCCCTGCCCGCGACGCTCGATAACGACGCCAACTGCGCGGTGTTCGGGGAATGGTGGCGCGGCGCGGCCCGGGGTGTCGCGCATGCGGTCGGCCTCACGATCGGCACCGGCATCGGCGGCGGCATCGTGATCGACGGCGCGATCTATCATGGCGCCTCGGACATCGCGGGCGAGCTCGGACACATGACCATCGACTCGACCGGTCGGCGCTGCAAGTGCGGCAACTACGGCTGCCTGGAGGCGTACGCCTCGGGGCCGGCCATCGCGGCCCGCGCCGTCGAGGGCGTGGAAGCCGGCGCCGAAACGTCGCTGCCGAGCTATGTCGACGGCGATCTCTCGAAGATCACGGCCCAGGTCGTCTACGAGGCCGCGAACGACGGCGACGAATACGCGCACGAAGTCGTGCACGACACGGCGAAGGTGCTCGGCGCCGGGGTCGCGAACATCATCAACATCTTCAATCCCCAGGTCGTCGTCATCTGCGGCGGTGTGACGCTCGCCGGCGACAAGCTCTTCGGGCCCCTGCGCAGCGAGGTGAAGCGGCGCGCGTTCAAACCCGCGGCCGCCGCGTGTCGCATAGTGCCAGGCGAACTCACCGGCACCGCGGGGGTTTACGGGGCAGCGGCCGTCTTCATGCGGCACGCCTGGGGCAAACCGTGAAGCTCGGGTGTGCCCTGCTCTTCTTCACCGGCGTCGCGGCGGCGGCGCGCGCGCAGGCCCCCGACATCACGCCAGCGGGCGACCCGTCGGTCCTTTCCGACACGATTTATCGACTCGCCGTCGACTCGTCCGCCCATCGCGACGAGCGCTACGTGTTCCTCCTGGACGACGGCGTCGTGCGGATCGAATCGGACGGCCGGCTGCGGCGCACGTACCGGCAGATCATCCAGATCCTCTCCCCGGCCGCGAGCACCACGTGGGGCGAGCTCACGTTCGACTACAACAGCGACCGCGAGCGCTTCACGCTGAACTGGGCCCGCGTCGTTCGCCCCGACGGCTCGGTCGTGAGCGCCGCCCCGGGGCACGTGCAGGAGTCCGTGGCCCCAGTCGCGCTGTCGGCCCCGATGTACTCCGACGCAAAGGTCGTGCGCGTATCGCTCGCGGGCGTGGGACCGGGCACGATCGTGGACTACAGCGTGACGATCGAGCGGCTGCGTCCGCCGCTTGCCGGTGAGTTCGCGCTGCACTGGGGCTTCACGAACCTCGGGGCGCTCACCCGCCGGTCGCGCTACATCGTGGATGTCCCGGCAACACTCGAGCCCCGGATTAAGGAAAGAAACGTCGGGTTCGGGCGTCAGACGGCCGACGTCCACGGTCGCCGCGTCTACACATGGATCATGACCGAGGTCCCCCGCGTCGAGCCGGAACCGTTCGCCTCGGACTCAAATGGGGTCGTGCAGTCGGTGTCCATCTCCGCGCCGATCCGCTGGGAAGACCTCGCGACCTGGTACGCCGAGCTCTCGCGCGACCGCTACGCGCTGCCCGCCGGAATCGACACGATCCTCACCCCGGTGCTGAAGGACGCCAAGGCACGCGAGGACACGCTCCGGGCCCTCTACCGCTGGGTGGCGCAGGACTTCCGCTACGTATCGCTCGACCTCGCGCTCGGTGCCTACCAGCCGCGGGTCCCGGCCGAGGTGCTCGCGACACGCTACGGCGACTGCAAAGACAAGGCGACCCTCTTCATCGCGCTCGCCCGTCATTTCGGGTTCACAGCGGCGCCCGTGCTCCTGCGTTCGAGCGGGCACGTCGATCCCGATACGCCGGCGCTCAGCGCGTTCGATCACGTGATCGCCGCGGTTACCCTGACCCGGGGGCCAGTGTACCTGGATCTGACGAGCGACCTGACGCCCTTCGGCTCGCTGCCGCCCGAAGAACCCGGGCAGCTCGCGCTCGTGGTCGGGGGGGCAGGCGGCGGACAGCTGGTGACGCTGCCGCCGGATCCCGAGCCGGCGACCGTGACGGCCCGCTTCGACGGGGCGCTCGAGTCCGACGGGACCCTGCATGGCCGCTTCACGCTCGCGGCCGAAGGCGCGGAGGAATACGCGCTGCGCCACACGTTCGAGGCGCCCATGGGCCCAGCGGATCGGTCAGCGACCGCGGCCGCCGTGGCGGCCCTCGTGTTGACGGGGTCGACCGGGGACAGCTTGCAGGCCTTCGACGGGCGGGACCTCGCGGCGCCCGCCCGCGTGAGCCTCGTCGTGACCCACCGCCAGACCCTCACGAGCCCCGCGGTGGTCCCACTGCCGCTCGTTGGGCTGCGCGTTCCAGCCGCCGAGACCGCATCCGAGATTGCAGCACGCATGCCGCGGCGCTTTCCGATCGACCTGGCGGCACTCGGCGGCCACGGGGAGTCGGTGGCCGAGTTTTCGCTCAAGCTCCCGGCCGGGTGGCAGGCCGTGCTGCCCGCGAACGTCACCGCGGCGGGGCCATTCGGGAGCACGAGCGTCGAGTACTCGCAATCGGACGGGGTGCTGCGGATGGTCCGACGCACGCGCGGCGCCACGGGGATCGTGGCGCCCGAGCGGGCCGGCGAGATCGTGGCGTGGCTCCAGCAGTCCGCGCACGACGACGCGGACGTCATCATCCTCACCCACGCCCCCTGATCGTTTGCCCTTGCCCAGACGGCCGGGCTCCACGCCGGTGCCGGCCGTGACGGCCAGCGAGCCGTCTCGCGCCGACCGCGCGCCACCCCGCCGGCTCGGGGTCGTGGGCACGATGGTCTGGGACACGATCTTCGAGCGCGACCCGGCGCAGCACGCCGTGGAGGAGTGGGGCGGCATCTCCTACTCGCTTGCCGCTCTCGACGCGACTCTGGGCCCCGACTGGGAGATCGTCCCGCTCATCAAGGTGGGTCAGGACCTCGCAGCTCCAGCGGGCGCGTTTCTCGGCGCGCTGGACCACGTGGCGCGCGGCGCGCGGTTCCTCGAGGTGCCGGGGCGGAACAACCGCGTCACGCTCCGCTACTTCGACAGCGCGCGGCGCTGCGAGCAGTTGACGGGCGGCGTCCCACCGTGGACCTGGCCCGAGCTGAGCCCGCTCGTGCGCGACCTCGACGCGATCTATCTCAATTTCATCTCCGGCTACGAGATGGACCTCGCAACCGCGGCAGAGCTGCGCTGCGGATTCCCGCGGTTTCTCTACGCCGATCTGCACAGTCTTTTTCTTGGAGTGGCGGCCGACGGCACCCGGGTGCCTCAGGGCCTGCCGAAGGCGCCGGAATGGTTTGGTTGTTTCGACGTCGTGCAACTCAATGAGGACGAACTCAATCAGCTTGGACCCGATCCGTTGGCGACCGCGGCGAGCGCCTTGGCGGCGGGCTGCGAGACGCTGATCGTGACGCTCGGACCGCTCGGGGCGGCCTACTTCACCGGATCGCCCATCCGCACTGCGCGAGTGCCCGCCGATCCCCGCGTCATCGAAGGAGGCGATCCCACCGGGTGCGGCGACGTCTTCGGCGCGAGCGTCGTGGCCGCGCTGTTGCGGGGCGCGCCGCTCGAGGAGGCGGTGCGCCTCGGCGCGCGCATGGGGGCGCGCAATGTATCCCACCGCGGGGCGGGCGGGCTGCGCGACTACCTCCGTGGACGCCTGAGTCTCGCGTGACCAAGCTCGTTGAGGTTCCCGTGCAGTTCGACGAGCGGTCGTTCGATCAATTTGCCGGCTCGTTTGCCGCCGCGGGGCATGATGGCGAACGACTGCTCTTCGACGCCCATGCCGCCGAATGGGCGTCGCCCTACGGCCTCGTGGGGCTGCTCGCCGCCGGGCAGGCCGCGGGTGGCGCGGCCAGTGGCGCGAAGGAGCGGCCTCTCCTCACGGTCCCGGTGAACGCCGAGGTGATGAGCTACTGGGCGCGCGCCGGATTCTTCCGGGAGGCGGCGCAGCTGTTTGAACTCCACGGACGCGTTCCGCGCACGCGGCCAGCCGATGAGAGCGATGTACTGCTCCCGGTGACGCCGGTGCGGGCGGCGGAGGACGTGCACTCCGTCGTGAGCCGCATCCAGGATCGTGCCTCGGCGATCCTCGCCTCCGAACTGCGGCTCGATCCGAAGGCGACGATGGGCTTCGCTATGGCGCTTTCGGAGGCGTGTCAGAATATTGTAGAGCACGCGGGCACGGGCGGATGGGTTGCAGTGCAGAGCTATCACTGGCGACGCAAGCTCGCGCGGCGCGTCGTGGTGATCGCGGTCGCCGACGCTGGCATCGGGTTCCGCCGCTCGCTCGAGCCCACGCAAGCGCGCCGTTTTGGGGACCGCTGGGGGGACGCCGCGGCGCTCGAAGCAGCTCTGGTGCAGGGCGTGAGCCGCTTCCGCGACCCCGGCCGGGGGCAGGGTCTCGCCGGCATCCGCCGTTACTTGGCGCGCTGGGACGGCAAGATCGCCATTCGGAGCGGTACGGCGCGGATCGCCCTCGTCCCGAACTGGGACGACGACGTCCCTCTCAAGGAAGGGTTGCCCGAATTCCCGGGCGCCCAAGTGCTCATCATCATTCCGGAGCAAGGATCCGCGACGCGGTGATCCAGCACATCGAGATCCGGGCCTTGTTGCGCGAATCGCCCGCGAGCGGCTTCACGAACTTGGTGACCCGTCCGACGGGCCGCGTCGTGCGGGAGCGGATCGAACGGGCGCTCGGCGCCGAAGACGCCGCCCCGGTGGTCCGGATCGATTTCACGGGGGTCGGATGCATCGACTACTCGTGCGCCGACGAAATCGTGGCCAAGCTCGCCGCCCGTCGAGCGGTGCTCGTCGTGCTCCGTGGGCTCGCGGACGGCCATTTCGAAGCCATCGAGCCCGTGCTCGCGGGCCACGGCCGCGCGATCCTGCTCGAGCACCCCGATGGCTCCCTCGCCGCGGTGGGCTACGCCCCGGCGGCCGCGGCGCTCCTCGAGCGACTCGTGGCCGAGCGGGTGGCGGGGCGCCGGCCCGGAGGCACGCTCGCGCTCATCACCGCATGAGGCGCCCGTGAAGCGCCGCTACGGTCTCTCCACCCGGGCCGTGCGCGGCGACCCGGAGGTCCGGCCCGACTGGACACCCATCGTCCCCCCCCTGTTCCAGACCAGCACATTCACGAACCCCATCGGATCGACCGCCGAAGTCCTCTACACGCGCTACGGCAACAACCCGAGCCAGGTGACGATCGGCCGCCGCCTCGCCCTGCTCGAAGGCGCCGAGGCCGCCATCTTCGTCTCGAGCGGCATGGCGGCGGCGGCGCTCGCCCACCTCGCCGTGCTGCGGCCGGGGGACCACTTGCTGTCAAGCGAGTGGGTGTACGGCGGGGTGCGTCGGCTCTTCACGCAGGAGTTCGGCCGCCTGGGCATCGACGTCACGATGGTGAACCCGCTCGAATCGCGGCTGTGGAAGCGGGCGCTCAAGAAGAACACCCGCGCCATCTTCATCGAAACACCCACCAACCCCCTGCTCCGCGTGGTCGACCTCGAGCCCCTCGCAACGCTCTGCAAGGCCGAGGGCCTCGCGTTCATTGTCGACTCCACCTTTGCGACTCCGGTGAACTTCCGGCCTCTCGAGCACGGCGCCGACGTCGTGATTCACAGCGCGACGAAGTACTTAAACGGCCATTCCGACGTGATTGCGGGCGTCGTGGCCGGCACGGAGGCGGTAGTCGAAGAGGTCCGCAAGCTCATGCAGGTGTGGGGGCAGGCGCTCGACCCGATGGCGGCCTGGCTGATCGAGCGCGGCCTGAAGACGCTGGTGGTGCGAGTCGAGCGGCAGAACGCGAGCGCGCTCGCCCTCGCCCAGTGGTGCGCGGGCCAGGCGGCGTTCGCAGCCGTGCACTATCCCGGCCTCCCCGGGCACCCGGATCACGCGACCGCAGCCCGGCTGCTCCGAGGCTCGGGCGGGGTGTTCGGCGTGGAGCTGAAAGGGGGCGCGAGCGTCGCGGAGAGGTTTCTGCGGGCGCTCGTGCTCGCCGCCCACGCGCCGAGTCTCGGGGGCACGGAGACGCTGGTATCCGAGCCGCGGCTGACATCCCACGCCGGGCTCTCGGCCGCAGAGCGCGCGCAGGCTGGCATTCCCGACGGGTTCTTGAGATTTTCCGTCGGACTGGAGGACGCCGACGACCTCATCGCCGATTTCGCACAGGCGCTCGCGCAGTTGTAAGTGATCAAGTTCGCGAGCGTCTTCAAGGCCTTCCCCAAGGGAGGCCTGGCGGTGAAGGATGTGACGTTCCACATCGCCAAGGGCGAGTTCGCCTTCCTCACCGGCCATTCGGGCGCCGGGAAGTCCACCATACTGAAGCTGATGTACGCGGGCGAGCCCGTGACGAGCGGGGAAGTCCGCGTGTCCGGATTCAACGTCACCGCCATCACGCGCCGCGAGGTGCCCAGGCTCCGCAGGCGATTGGGTATCGTGTTCCAGGATTTCCGTCTGCTCGAAGACCGCACGGCGGAGGAGAACGTGGCGTTCGCGCTCGAGGTGACGGGAGCCCGATGGGCGGGCATCAGCGCCCGGGTCATGCGGGTCCTCACCCAGGTGGGCCTGGCGGCGAAGGCGGCCGCGTATCCGCGGGAGCTTTCAGGGGGCGAGCAGCAGCGAGTCGCTATCGCTCGCGCCCTCGTCAACGAGCCGCTCGTGCTGCTCGCGGACGAGCCGACCGGGAATCTCGACGAACGCGCGACGCGCGGCGTCTTCCAGCTCCTCCGTGACATCAACGCCGGGGGAACCGCGGTCGTGATGGCCACGCATGATCTCGACCTCGTACGCCAGGCGCCCTACCGAGTGCTCGAGCTGCAGGACGGCGCGCTGGTCTACGACTCACAAGCGGATGAGGCGCACGACCAGGCGGTGAGCCCGTGAGACTTGTGGTGCGGGAAGCGGCGCTTGCCTTTCGCCGGGCGCCGCTCCTGTCTGCGCTGTCCGTGACGACGATCGCGTTCTCGCTCTTCGTCGTGACGCTGTTCGGCCTGGTCGCCGTGAACCTGCAGCAGGGTCTCCGCGCGGTGGCCGAGCGAGTGGAGGTCGTGGCCTACCTCCTGCCCGGCACACCGGTCGAGACGGTGACGCTCGCGCTCAAGGACATTGAGGCGTTCCCCGAGGTGCAGTCGGCCGACTTTGTCTCCGAGGACCAGGCGCTCGCCCGGGCCCGCGCCGAGCTCGTCGAGTTCCGCGACGTGCTGCAGGAGCTCGAGCGCAACCCCCTACCGGCCTCGATCGAGGTGCGCCTGAAGCCGCATTACCGCGACGCCGCGAGCGTGGATGCGGTGGCCGAGCGCCTGCGCGGATTCGGGTTCGTGGACGACGTGCGGTTCGGACGCGACTGGGTCGAAAAGCTCGATCGGCTGCGCCAGCTCGCGGGCGCCGTGGGCCTGGGCGTCGGCGCGGCGTTCGCCGCGGTGGCCATCATCATCATCGGCACCACGATCCGCATGGCCGTGCTGCACCGCTCGCGGGAGATCGCGATCATGCGCCTGGTCGGGGCGACCGACGGCTTCGTCCGCCGGCCGTTCCTGCTCGAGGGGGCGCTCAAAGGTCTGGCGGGCGGGCTCTGCGCCATGGCCCTCTGCTACGGAGCCTACGCCGCGATCAACCGCTGGCTCCTGCACGTGGCGTTTCTTTCGCGGACCCAGGCGCTCGCGGTCGTGGGCTTCGGCACGCTGATCGGCCTGATCGGCAGCGCAGCGAGCGTCGGGCGACACCTCCGCCACGTATGACCCCGCGGGCATCCGCTCGCTCGTTTCGGATCCTCTCGACGACCGGGCTGTGTGGCGCCCTCCTCGCGGTCGCGGCCGCCGCGTACGCCCAACTGCCCCAGCCGCTCGAACAGCAACTCCAGGACAACGAGCGCCGGCTCGAGGACATCCGCCGGGAGCGGTCCGCCATCACGACGCAGCTCGAGGAGCTGCGCACCCAAGCCCACTCCCTCGTCGACGAGGTGGCGAACCTCGAGCACCAGGCCGAGACGACGAACCGCATCGTCAACGAGCTCGACCGTCAGATCGGCGAGCTCTCGACCGCGATCGAGCAGATGACGGTCGACCTCGTGCTCGCCGAGGACGCCCTGGCCGCGAAGCGGGCCGTGCTCGAGCGACGGCTCGTGGACATCTACAAGCGCGGCCCTCTTTATCCGTATCAGGTGCTGCTCGCCTCGGAGACCTTCGGCGACCTGCTGTCGCGCTATAAGTACCTGTACCTGGTGAGTCGGCAGGACCGCCAGCTCGCCAACGACTTGTCCCAGCTCAAGAACCGGATCGCGCGGGAGCGGCGGGGCCTGCTCGACGCGCGCGATGAGATGGACCGCCGCAAAGCGGAACGCACCGAGGAGCTCGAGCGCTACCTGGCCCTCGAGCGCGAGCGCGAAGCGAGCCTGGCCGAGACGCGCCGGAGCTCGCGCGCGGCCGCGGAGCGCCTGTCCGAGCTCGACCGCGACGAGCACACACTCAACGACCGGATCGCGGCCCTCGAGCGCGCGCGACGCGAGGCCGAGGCCCGCGGGGCGGCAGCGGGCGCTGCCATCACGACGGCCGACTTGGGGAAGCTCGATTGGCCCGTGGCGGGCCGGCTCGTCTACCAGTTCGGAACCGCCACCGGTCCCAACAACACCCGCATCCCATGGCACGGGATCGGCATCGGCGCCGCGGCGGGGACGCCCGTGAAGGCCGTCGCGGCGGGCACGGTGAGTCTCGCGGGCCCGCTCGGGACCTATTTGACCTCGGTACTGCTCGACCACGGGGGCGGCTTCTACTCGTTCTACGGCGACCTGCGCGACGCGACGGTCGCCACGGGGGACCGCGTGCAGCGCGGGCAGGTGATCGGTCACGTCGGCGGGGACTCGAGCGATCAGGGCCCGCATCTCCATTTCGAAATCCGCGGCCAGGGCGGCATCGCCCTCGACCCGCTGAACTGGCTCAAGAGCACCAAGTGACGCGACGTCGCGTTGCGGCCGTTGCCGCCGTCGCGCTCGTGGCGTGCGGTGGCCCGCGCGACGCTCTCGAGATTTCCGGTACGATCGAAATCCGGGACATCCAGATCGCCCCGCTCGCCTCGGGGCGCCTGCAACGCCTGCTCAAGGATGAAGGAGACACCGTGCAGGCGGGCGACACGATCGCCGTCCTCGATCAGCCCGGCCTCGACGCCGTGATCGAGCAGCGGCGCGCCGAGGCCCACGCAGCCGCGAGCCGCGTGGCCCAGGTCGGGGGCGCCGAGGCGGACAGCGCGCGGGCGGCCGATGATCTCGCCCGGGGCGAGCGGCTACGCGCCCAGAGCATCGTCTCCCAGCAGCAGTACGACGCGCTCCGCAACGCGGCCGCGGCCACGACCGCGCAGCTCGCGGCGGCGCGGGCGGCCCCAAGCGAATCGGCCGCGGCCCGCGCCGCCGTGTCCGCCGCGCTCGCGACGCGCGAGGAACTCACCGTACTGGCGCCCGCCGCCGGGGTCATTCTCACGCGATACGCCGAGCCGGGCGAGGTCCTCGCGGCGGGCACCCCGATCGTGTCGCTCGGGCTCGTCGCCCACCCCTGGGTGCGCGCCTACGTGAACGAGCGCGTGATCGGGCGGTTGCGGATGGGCGCCGCGGCGCAAATCCGCGTCGACGCCTACCCGGGCCGCGTCTTCGCCGGTCGCGTCACGGACATCGCACCCGAGGCGGAGTTTACGCCGCGGGTCGCGCTGACCGAGCGGGAGCGCGCCGACCTCATGTTCGGGATCAAGGTCGAGCCGAGTGACGGTGACGCGGGTGGGCGTCTCAAGGCGGGCATGCCCGCGACGATCGACCTCACGCTCCTTCCGTGACCCCGCCCGCGATCGAGACGCACGAGCTCACCCGGCGTTTCGGTCCGCAGGTCGCCGTCGACCGACTCACGCTCGCGATCGCGCCGGGCGAAGTATTCGGGCTACTCGGACCGAACGGTTCGGGCAAGACGACGACGATTCGCATGTTGTGTGGCCTCCTCGAACCGTCGGCCGGCTGGGCGCTCGTCGCGGGCATCGACGTCGCCGCCGCGCCCGAGCAGATCAAGCGGCGCATCGGGTACATGTCGCAGCGGTTTGGGCTCTACGAGGACCTGACGGCGGCGGAAAACCTCGACTTTTACGCGGGGATCTACGGACTGAACGGGGCGGCCCGCACGACGCGGATCGCCGCGGTGGTCGACTTCATCGGGCTCCGCGGGCGGCTGGGACAGCTTGTGGCGGAGCTCTCGGGCGGCTGGAAGCAGCGGCTCGCGCTGGCCTGCGCGTTCCTGCACGAGCCCCCCGTGTTGTTCCTCGACGAGCCCACGGCGGGCGTCGATCCCGCCGCCCGGCGCAATTTCTGGCGAGCGATCCACGCGCTGGCCGACGGCGGCACGACCATCGTCATCACGACGCATTACATGGATGAAGCCGAACGGTGCGGCCGCCTTGCCATGCTCTCTGGGGGTCGGCTCATCGCGATGGGCGCACCACACGAAGTGGCGGCGCAAGTGGGCGGCCAGACCCTCGAGGATGCCTTCATCCTGCTGCAGGAGCGCGACGAGCGATGATGCCGCACTTCTGGCCGATGTTCCGCAAGGAATTCATTCAGATGCGGCGCGACCGGCTGACGCTCACGATCATGATCGGGCTGCCCATCGTCCAGCTCCTCCTGTTCGGCTACGCGATTCAGACCGACGTCCGCAACCTCCCGACGGTCGTACTCGACGAGTCCCAGACACCCGAGAGCCGGGACCTGATCGCCGCCTTCCAGAACACCGGCAACTTTCTCCTCGTGGGCCGCGTCGCCGGTCGCCCCGCCCTCGATCGCGCGATCGCGCAGGGTGACGCCCAGGCGGGGATCATCGTGCCATATGACTATCCCCGCCGGCTCGTTCGGGGCGAGACCGCGACGGTCCAGGTCATCGTGGACGCGGCCGACCCGCTCTCGTCGCAGGCCGCCATCGCCGCGGCGACGGGCGTGGCCCAGGTGCGGAACCTTCGCATCCTCAGCCGCGAGGCCGGGCGGGTGCCTCCGATCGACGCACGCGTGCGTCCGCGCTACAACCCCGGGCTCCGGAGCCCGAACTATATCGTCCCGGGACTGGTCGGCGTGATCCTCACCATCACGATGGTCCTCATCACGGCCATGGCGATCGTCCGGGAGCGCGAGCGCGGGACGCTCGAGCAGCTGATCGTCACGCCGATCACGAAGACGGAGCTCATGCTCGGGAAGATCGCGCCCTACATCGGCGTGGGGATGGTGCAGATGACGGCCGTGCTCTTGGTCGGGCGCTTCGTCTTCGACGTACCGCTCACCGGCAACGTGGCCCTGCTCTACGCCATCGCGCTCCTCTTCGTCATCGCAAGTCTCGCGTTCGGACTCGTGATCTCGACCCTCGTGCGCACGCAGCAGCAGGCCATGCAGGTGAGTTTCTTTTTCGTGCTGCCCAACATTCTGCTCTCGGGCTTCATGTTCCCGCGCCAGGCGATGCCGCTCGTGTTCCAGTGGGTCGGCTTGCTGCTGCCCCTCACGCACTTCTTGAAGATCCTGCGGGGAATCCTGCTAAAGGGCGTGGGGATCGAGGCTCTGTGGCACGAGGTGATCGTGCTGGCGGGGTTCGCGACCGTGCTGATCGCGGTGGCCGTGCGCCGCTTCCACAAGACGCTCGACTAGGGAATCCCTGGGGCGACTGCGGCGCCGATGCGATCCGGCTCGGCGTTCTTGCCGCGGGCGAGTGCGCCTTCGGCGAGCGTAAACAGGTCTTCGGGCCGCAGCGCCTCGCTGTGCGGGAACGCGACCACTCCGGCCGAGAGGCTCGGCAGCGTCCCCGGCCCCAGATCGGCAAACGTGGTGCGGCTCACGACGTGCCGGAGGCGGGCCACGAACTGACGCCCACCTAACGTGTCGGTTTCGGGGAGGATCAGCGCAAACTCGTCGCCCCCATAGCGCGCCACGAAATCGGGCGCCCGGATCTCCCGCTGGAGAATCGAGCCCACCTCCGCGAGCAGGCGGTCCCCCGCCGCCTGTCCCAACCGCTCGTTCACGTCGCGGAGCCGGTCGATGTCGAGCAGCACCAAGGCAAATCGCAGCGAGTACCGCCGGGCCCGCTCGAACTCGTCCCGCAGGCGCCGATCGAGGGCGTCGAGACTCGCGCACCCGGTCACCGCGTCGGTGACGCCGGCGCTGATCTGACGGCGGTACATCGCGGCCCGTCGTTCCCCGTTCTCGAGCACGCGAGCGGCGGCCTGGGCGATCGTGTTCGCAAACGCGACGTCCTGGGGCCGGAGCTCCGGATCCCCGCGCACCGTCCGCAAGAAAAACACCCCCGCCGCTCGGCCCTGGACGAAGACCGGCAGGGCCACCGCGGCTTGGACGTTGACGTGGATCTCCTGCTGCACCCAGCGGCGGCGCACCGAGGCGAAGAGCGGGTGATCGTGGACGTCGTGGATCACGACGGGCTGCTCGGTGCGAATGGCCTCCTGGATCTCGGGGTAGCGTTCGAGCTCGACGCGCAGGTCGCGGATCGCCGGGTTCTCGTAGACGGCCACGACCCGGCCGTCGTCCTCTCCGGGGGCCGTAAGCACGAACGAGCAGTGCCGCAGCCCGAAGGCCTGCCCGACGCGGCGCACGAGCGTTTGGAAGATCTCGTCCGCCCGGAGCGCGGCCGACACCTCCTGGAAGATGTCGAAGAGCAGGTCTCGGGCGAGCAGGGCGTCCCGCGCTTCCTTCAGCGTGGCCCGGCTGCGCAGGTGGCTCTCAAGCCGGGCGCTGAGCTCCGCGAAATGCACCGGATTCGCAACGGCGTCCGTGGCGCCACCACGGAGCGCCTCGGCTACGGCGTCGGGCCCGCCATCGCCGACGAGGGCAAACACCGGGACCCCCGCGAACTCAGGAGCCGCCACGATGTCGCGGACTTTGGCCGCGAAGGCGGCATCCGGGGCGCCGACGCTGTAGAGGACGAGGTGCGGGGGGATCGCGGGACGGGCAATGGCCGTGCCGTAGGGGGCTTCGGTCACCTGGAAGCCCGCCCGGACCAACAGGCGCTCCAACCCCTCGGGTCGGACCGAGGGATCGCCTATGAGGAGAATGCTGCTCGGGGCCTGCTGCGGCACGATGAGGGCCTCGCCCGCCTTTGGGGGTCGGAAGGTATAGTTCGGGGAATGCACAGGCAAGCACGGAGCGTGCATGAAGCGCCCGGCGCCTGAGACCCGAGCGCGCCGGCGGCGCATGCTCACTACTCAGCGCGCCCGCCGCGGCGTTCAGGACCGGCGGGTCCTTGCCGCCATGGCCTGGGTCCCTCGGGAATGGTGCCTGCCGCCACCCCTGTGGGCCCTGAGTTACGAAGACACACCCCTGCCGATCGGCAACGGCCAGTCGATCTCGCAGCCTTATGTGGTTGGCGTGATGACGGCCGCGCTCGCGCTCGGGCGGCACGCGCGCGTACTCGAGATCGGCACCGGCTCGGGCTACCAGACGGCCGTGCTCGCCCGGCTCGCGGCTCGGGTCTACACGGTCGAGCGACTGCCCGACCTGCTCGTCGAAGCGGAAGAGCGGTTCCGCAGGTTAGGCCTGGTGAACATCGAAACCCGACTGGGCGACGGCGCCCCGGGGTGGCCCGAAGCCGCCCCGTTTGACGCGATCCTGGTCGGCGCCGCGGCACCGCACGTGCCCGAGCCGCTCCTCGATCAGCTGGCGGTAGGCGGTCGCCTCGTGATCCCCCTGGGGGAGCGCGACGCGCAGGAGCTCGTCGTCTTCGAGCGCACGGCCACCGGGGTGCTGCAGCGCAACGCGGGCAGCGTGCGCTTCGTGCCCCTCGTGTCGCGGCTCGCGTTCGCCGAACGTTGACCATGACGGATGGTCACGTGACGACCGAAGTGCTCACCCCGGACTCAAGCCGGTGAGCCGGTTCGAAGTCGTGCGGGACCCCTTGTGGGACAACATCCGGCTCGAACCGGAAGCGCTCGCCGTGCTCGAGACGCCGGCGGTGCAGCGGCTGCGGTACGTGAGACAGCTTGGTCACGCCTTCCTCGTTTATCCCGGCGCCACGCACACCCGCTTCGAACACGCGCTCGGTGCCTACCATCTCGCCCGGCGCGCGCTCGGGCATTTGGAAGAGACCACCGGGCGCGCCCCGCTCGATCCCCAAACGGCGCGGTGCCTCAAGCTCGCCGCGCTGCTGCACGATGTCGGCCACTACCCGTTCTCCCACGCGCTGGAAGAAGCGGGGCTGCCGCACCACGAGGCGCTCGCCACGCACCACCTCGTCTCGGGGGAGCTCGCCCATCGTCTCGAACAACTCGAGGTGCCACCCGCGACGATCGTCCGGCTCATCGCCGGCGAGCCCGGCGCGCCGTTGGCGGGACTCGTGTCGGGCTCGGTCGATGTCGACAAGCTCGACTACCTGTCCCGTGACGCCTGGATGTGCGGTGTGCCCTACGGCGTCATCGACGTCGACCGGCTGCTTGCGTCCCTCACACTGACCGCCGAGGGCGGGTGCCCCACGCTCGCGCTCCACGAGAAGGGGCTGTCGGCGCTCGAATCGCTGTTGTTTGCCAAGTACCAGATGTACCGCAACGTCTACTGGCACCATGCCGTGCGGAGCGCCACCGTAATGTTCAAGCGCCTGGTACGGGGCGCGCTCACGAGCGGTCGGCTGGGACAGGAAGCGGTGTCGCTGACGACGGACGACGCGCTGATCCACGAGATCGAGCAGGCGGACACGACGGGCCTGGCGCGCGCGCTACGGGAGCGGCGGCTCGTCAAACGCGCGCTCGACGTCCCCGCCACCGAGCTGCCGGCTGACACCGCATTGTGGCCGGGCAGCGATCCGGACCTCACGGCCCGGGTCGAGCGGCAGCTCGCCCGCGAGCTCGGCATGGGGGAAGACGACCTGTTCCTCGACTTCCCGACGAAGCCCGATATGCTCGCCCTCGATGTACCGCTCGTGCGAC
This sequence comes from Gemmatimonadales bacterium, assembly GCA_035604455.1. GTDB lineage: Bacteria > Gemmatimonadota > Gemmatimonadetes > Gemmatimonadales > GWC2-71-9 > AG25. Next base: position 41,376 of record DATNIM010000148.1, on the reverse strand, counting down.
GGGACGGGTCGGTGCTGCGGCTCGCTGGGGCGGAGGCGGCGACGTATCTCGGACTGCCTCGGGTCGCGGCGGAGTTGTACCGCTCCGCGCGGCACTTGCGGGTATTCGTGGTCCGGCCGGCCCAGGTATCGGAGCGCGCCCTCGTCGACCTCATCGTCCAGCCGGCCGAGCGGGTCCGCGGCCGCCTCGACGCGGACGAGGCGCTCCTCAGCCCGTGGCGCTAGCCGTGGCGGAGGATCGGTTGCGTGACCAGCGTGGCGCCTTCGCTCGGCGCATCGACGGAGTCGATTTGGACGAGAATCGCGGTGATGTTGTCGAGCCCGCCGTGGCCGTTCGCATCGGCGATCAACGCGTCGACTTTGGCGTCGGGGGGGGCGTCGGCGGTGAGCAGCGCCGCGAGCGTCGGGTCGTCGACCATCCCGGTGAGGCCGTCGGACGCTAGCAGAAAGAGGTCCTGAGCCTTCACGGCACCGACATAGATGTCGGGGATCACCTCGCTGTTCGCCCCCACGCAGCGGGTGATGACGTTGCTGTAGGGGTGAGAGCGGGCCTGTTCCGGGGTCAGGTACCCGGCGTCCACCTGCTCCTGGACGTAGGAGTGATCTTTCGTCAGCTGGATGAGTCGGCCGTCGCGCAGCAAGTACGCGCGACTATCCCCCACTTGGCCGATCAGGAACCGCACCCCGTGGAGCACGAGCGCGGTGACGGTCGTGCCCATGCCCCGCTTGTCGAGCTCGGTGAGCGTGCGCTGGAAGATGGCGCCGTTCGCGGCCCGGATCGCGGTCCGCATACGCTCGGCGACCTCGTCCTCACTCAGATTGGCGAGCGACCCGAGTTCGCGCGCGATGAACTTCACCGCCATTTCGCTCGCCACCTCGCCCGCCGCGTGGCCACCCATGCCGTCGGCCACGACGAACAGGCCCCGGTCGGGCACCATGACGTAGTTGTCTTCGTTACCCGACCGAATGATGCCGACGTCCGTGCGACCCGCGCAGGTGATGTGCACGCCCGGCCGCTAGACGAGGAGCCAACGCAGGACGACCGCTACGGCGGCCCCGCTCGCGAGAACGACGAGTACCGCGGCGCCGCACCCCTTTCCTTTCTTCTTCTTTGGTGCCTCGGGAGGGGCGCGCTTGGGTGCGGGCTTGGGCGGCTCGGGTGGGTGAGCCGGGGGTGACACGGGGGGCAGCGCGCTCGCCGCGGGCTTTGGGGGCAGCGGTGCGGCGGCCGGCAGGGGCGCGAAGCTCGAGAGCACGACCGTGCCTCCGCCTTTTTCGACCCCGACCGCGTCGTCCGTGGGCTCGAAGAGGAGCGGGACATCCCCGATACGCAGGCTCGCACCCGCGGAGATCGGTGCCTCCCCCTGCACCCGCTCGCCGTCCACGAAGGATCCATTCGTCGAGTCCAGGTCCACGAGCACGAACACGCCTTCGCGGCGCTGCAGCTTCGCATGGACGGTGGAGACGGACGGGTCGGCGAGGACCAGGTCGTTGTAGTCGGCGCGACCGATGTTCACGAGGGGCGTCCGCACCGAGTACCGCTGACCCTTGAGGCTCCCCCCGGTCACGAAGAGCGTGGCGAACGGCTGTGCCTGGGACGCGCGACCCGGGGCGGCTGCCTGACCTGAGGGCGCGCGCGCCGGCACGCTGGGCGCCGGGGGGGCCGGGGGAGTCGCAGGAGCGGGGGCGGGTGGGCGGACCGCGGGCTCCATCGTTGTCGGGCGAAGCCTCTCGCTCGCGCGCGGAGCGACAGGTGCAGCAGGCGGCTGCGGTGGGGGGGGTGGGGATGGGGGTGGGGGCGGAGTGCTCGGACGGCCACTTTCGGCCGGCGCTGCGGCCACATCGGCGTAGAATCGGAAGTTCTCGTCACCGATGCGGACCACGTCGGCGCGGGCGAGGATACGCTGGCCCGTCACTCGCTCGTCGTTGACGAACGTGCCGTTCGTGCTCGCGTCGACGAGGAGATAGCCCTTGGCACTCTGGATGATCTCGGCGTGGCGCCGGGACACGTCTTTGCCCGCCACGACGACGTCGCACCCGGCCTCGCGCCCGAACACCAAGGAGGCGCCGGTGATGACGTACTCCCGCCCATCGGTGAGGCTGACGACGCGACCGCCCGTGTTGGCCGTCGCGCCAGGGCCGCCGGTCGAGCGGGCCGGCTTCGAGTCGGGTCGGGCCCCTGGCGGCGGCATAGCCGTGATGTACTGAGTGCTGCCGCTGCGGCGCTCGTCGACGAACGTCAGTTCTTGGGTACCGATCTGGATCTTGTCGCCGTGAAGTAGGGGCGTCGGTTCGGCGCCGAGCCGCACACCGTTCACGAGGATCTCGGCGGTAGGGGTGCCTTTGCGGATGGCGACCTGCCCGTCGGGCTGGGCGCGCAGCAAGGCATGGGCCGGCAGGACGCCGTTCCCCGCTACGACGACACCCGCCGCGGCATCGCTGCCTACCACCACGTCGCCCAAAGGGACCGGGAACCGCCTGCCGCCTAGCTCAAGGAGCGCCATCGCATGAAACCCCGGAGGGGGAGAGCGACCCCGAAGTTAGGGCCGGCTCCGTAACCGCGCAAGGAAACACGGGTTAGGCCGCATCGAGCGACTCCGTTTGTTCGAGACCGACGAGGCCCCGGCGGATCCAGCGCCCGAAGATGAGCGACCCCACGGCGACCGTGGCGTAGCTGTTAATGAAGCGCCACAGGAGGGTATAGCTCGGCACGAGGGGCCGGGGCACGTAGATCGACATCACGGCCCCTGACAACAGCTCGGCGAGCCCCGACGCCCCCGGGGTTGGGGCAAAGTAGAGAAGGAAGGTGATGAACGTCTGGAGCAAGAGGATATCGAAGAAGTTGGCTTCGATTCCCAGGGCCCGCAGCGCCGCATAGCCGGCCAGGAGTTTGTTGGCGTGCGAGGGGGCCGAAAGAATGACCGCCCATCCGAGCGCGAACCAGCCACGGGGGCTTCGGAAGGCGACGATGCATTCGTGGGCTCGGTCGATGCCTTCCCGCAACCGCTCGACGCGCGCCGCGACCCGATGACTGCGCCGCTCGAGTCGGGTGGCGACGCCGTGGAGCAGCCCGCGCAGCCATAGGGGGAACAGGAGCGCCACAAGCATCAGGACGCCGAGAATGCCGAAGAGCGTGAGGCTCGCGCGGAAAAGACCGTAGTAGGAAATGCCCAGCACGATGTTGTGCTGGGCGAGCGACTTGCCGGCGCCGAAGTAGATCGCGAGCGGACCGGCGATGGCGAAGAAGGCGACGGTCGCCACGAACGTCATGAACGTCGAGGTCATCGCCTCGGGCAGACGCACACCGCCCCGCCGCATCGTCCAGATCATCATGGGCCCGGCGCCCGTCTGGAACGGCGTGAGGTAGGCACCCCAAGCGCTCATTCCACCTGCCACAATCATGTCCCGCCAGCGCACGCCCGGATGCAGGTGCCGGGTCACGACCCAAAGCCGCGTGCCGCCGCCAAGCCAGTCCATGGACGCAAGGCCGAGGCCTACGAGGAGCCACTCTCCCTGCAGAGTGAGCAGTGCGTGGGCGATCGCCTTGAGGTCGTGACCGTAGATCACGAGGCCCAACGCGACGCCCGCGAGTGACGTGACGGCAAACAACTCGAGGCCGCGACGCAGGACGCGCGGGGTGAGCCTGAGAGGCATGTGGAGCCGAAACTACAACTGGTGGGAACCGCTGGCGACCCCTCGCGACGGCTCGTGCGCTTGCCGGGCGCACCCGTCGCCAAGAGGTCCGACCGCAGCCCTCCAAGTTCCTCCGGACACCGCGTGGGCCCAGGCTAGCCACTAGTTATCTTTGCTGGTTATGCCAGCGGCTCCCGACCGAATCGTCATCCGCAACGCGCGACAGCACAATCTGAAGGGAATCACGGTCACCCTCCCGCGCCGGGCGGTCACGGTCGTGACCGGACCATCGGGCGCCGGCAAGAGCTCTCTTGCCTTCGACACCCTCTACGCCGAAGGGCAGCGGCGCTACATCGAGTCGCTCTCGACGTATGCCAAACAGTTCCTCGAGCGGATGCCCAAGCCCCTCGTGGACGGGCTCGAGGGGATTTCGCCCGCCGTCGCCATTGAGCAGAAGAACCCAACGACGACGAGCCGCTCGACGGTCGGGACCGCCACCGAGACCTACGACTTCCTTCGCCTGCTCTGGGCCCGCGCGGGCACGCAGTACTGCGCCCGCTGCGGCCACGTGGTGAAGGTCGACACCGTGCAGGAGGTCGTCGACGACCTGTTGCAGGAGCCGGCACCGAACGGGGACGGGGTCCTGATCGGGTTTCCCCTGCCCCCGAGCACCCCTCGCCCCGACGTGGCCATTACCGCACAGCTGCGGGCGGTGGGGTTCGTGCGGGCGCAAATCGACGGCCGGGTGCTGCGGCTCGATGACGCCGAGGCCGAGACGATCATGCGGGATGGTCGCGACGTCGTCGTCGTCGTCGACCGCCTCGTCCTCTCCGAGGCCGCCCGGGGCCGGGCGACCGATGCGATCGCTACGGCGTTCGCCGAGGGTGAGGGTGTCGCCGTGGTGGTGGACGGCGGGCACCGGCGGCGGTTCTCCGAACACCCGACGTGCTCGTCGTGCGGCCTCGCGGCTCCAACGCTGACGCCCGCGCTCTTTTCGTTCAATAATCCGCGAGGCGCCTGCCCCGCCTGCAACGGATTCGGCGCCATTCTCCGGTACGACGAGTCGCTCATTGTCCCCGATGCCGGGCGCTCGCTCGCCGAAGGCGCCCTCGATCCCTGGACCAAGCCGCGCTACGAGGGTCGGCGACGGCTCCTGCGCGATACGGCCCGCACGCGGGGCATCGCGTTCGACGCGCCGTGGCGCGAGTTACCGCCGACCGAGCGTGAGTTTCTGCTCCACGCCGGCAGCCCAGGCGTCGCCGCCGGTCGCCGGAGCCGCTACCTCGGCATCTTCCCATTCCTCGAGCGCCTCGAATCGAAGCGCTACAAGCAGTACGTGCGCGTCTTCCTGCGGCAGTATCAGCTGGCGAGAACCTGCCCCGCGTGCGGCGGAGCGCGGCTCAAGCCCGAGGCCCTGGCGGTCCGGGTCGGTGATCGCACCATCGCGGAGGTCGCGGGGCTCACGGCGGCCGCGCTGAAGGCCTGGATCGCGACGCTCGCGCTCGCGCCGTTCCAGCAGGCGGTCGCTACGCACATCCTTCGCGAACTCGCCGCCCGGGTCGCGTTCCTGACCGACGTGGGGCTCGGTTACCTCACCCTCGACCGCCAGACGCGGACCTTGTCGGGCGGCGAAGCCCAGCGGATCTCCCTAGCGAACGCGCTCGGCTCGCACCTAGTCGATACGCTCTACGTCCTGGACGAGCCAACGATCGGGCTCCACCCCGCCGACACCGACCGGCTGCTCGCGCTCTTGCGACGGCTGGCAGACCTCGGGAACACCGTCGTCGTCGTCGAACACGATCTCGCCGCGATGCAAGCCGCGGACTACATGGTCGAGCTCGGACCGGGGAGCGGCGAGGCAGGTGGCACCGTGGTCTACCAGGGCCCGGCTGCCGGGGTGCGCACGGCGGGCACGCTCACCGGGCAGTACCTCTCGGGTGAGAAGCGGATCGGCGTTCCCTCCGCGCGCCGACCCGCCGTGCGCTGGCTCTCGGTGCGCGGCGCGCGGCTCCACAACCTGCAGGGCGTCGATGCGAGGATCCCGCTCGGCACATTGACGGCCGTGGCCGGTGTGTCGGGGTCGGGAAAGTCCACGCTCGTCCATGACGTGATCTATCGCCAGCTCGAAGCCCGTCTCCACGGCGAACACACGGCTAAACAACACCTGGGCGAGCCGGTCGGCGAGGTCCAGGCCCTGGAAGGGTGGGAGGCGCTCGCAGACGTCGCCTTGATCGACCAACAGCCCATTGGCCGCACGCCGCGCTCGAATCCCGTGACTTACATCAAGGGATTTGGCGAGTTGCGCGCGATGTTCGCGGCGACCCCCCTCGCGCGCTCGCGGCGGTATACGCCCAGCCGGTTCTCCTTCAACATCAAGGGCGGCCGCTGCGAGGAATGCGAAGGGGCGGGCTACGTCTTGATCGACATGGTGTTCCTCGCCGACGTGTTCGTGCCGTGCGAGGTGTGCCAAGGGACGCGTTTCAAGCGCGAGGTGCTCGAGGTCAAGTTGAACGGAGCGTCGATCCACGACGTGTTGGGTTGGACGGTGGACCAGGCCCACGCGCGGTTTCGGAGGCAGGGGCAACTGGGCCGGGCGTTGTGGCAACTGCAGCAGGTGGGGCTCGGCTACCTGCGGCTCGGCCAGCCGGCAACCTCTCTCTCGGGCGGCGAGGCGCAGCGACTGAAGATCGCGCGCGAGCTGGCTGTGGCGAGCGGCCGGCGGGCGCGGGGGCGCAAGCTGTACATCCTCGACGAACCCACCACGGGGCTCCATCTCGACGACGTTCGAACGCTCTGCCGCGTGCTGGATCGCCTCGTCGATGCGGGCCACACCGTACTCGTGATCGAGCATCACCTCGACGTGATCCGTCGTGCGGACTGGGTGATCGAACTGGGACCCGGGGCCGGCGACGAGGGCGGCCGGATCGTGGCGCAGGGGACCCCGGAGGCCGTCGCGCGGGACCCGGGCTCGCTCACCGGACGGTACTTACGCGACTTGGTCACCCCGTGAACACGACCTCGTCCGACGCCGGTGCCCGGTCCACGGGCCTGCTGCTCCTCGCCACGCTCGCGTGGGGTTTGAGCTTCGTGGTGGTGAAGCAAGCGTTGACGGCGAGTACTCCGCTCGCGTTTACCGCTATCCGCTTTGGGATCGGAGCAGCGCTGCTCGTGCCCTTTGCGGATTGGGCCCGCGGTGTGACGGCCTCCGAGTTCCGGGCGGGCCTTGTGCTCGGCGGATTGCTCGCCGTCGGGTTCGCGACCCAGACGATCGGGCTCCTGTACACGACACCCGCCCGGTCGGCCTTCCTGGTCGCGAGCTCGGCCGTCCTCGCCCCGCTGCTCGCCGCGGCGCTCGAGCGCCACCGCCCGGCGGCACGCCTCCTCATCGCATTGGGAATAGCGGCTGTGGGGATCTATCTACTCACCGCGCCCCAAGGAGGAGGGCTGAACCGAGGCGACATTTGGACCCTGGGGACGGCGGTCTCGTTCGCCGCCCAGATCGTGGCGGTGACCCGATTGTCCCGCCAGCACGACCCGGCCCGCCTGGCCTGGCTCGAAACCGTTGGGACCGCGCTCGGGGTCGCGCTCGCCACGCTCCTCTTCGAGTCCCCGAGGATCCGGTGGAGCCCGGGGTTCGACCTGTTGCTCGCCTACGCGGCCCTACCCGCTACCGCACTGGCCTTGTGGTGGCAGCTCATCGCGCAGCGGCGGATGTCGACGGCCAAGGCGGCGATGGTGCTGTGTCTCGAGCCCGCGTTCGCAGCCCTCGCCTCGTGGGTGTGGCTCGGGGAGCGCCTCTCGGTCGCTCAATGGGTGGGGGGGGCGCTGATCGTGATCGGGATGCTCACAACGGAATTCGGCCCGCTCCCGCGCCGTTGAAGTCGGGTTCGGGCAGGGCAATATTGAAGCGGTCTTCCCGAGTAGCTCAGTTGGTAGAGCAGCCGGCTGTTAACCGGCGGGTCGCAGGTTCGAGTCCTGCCTCGGGAGCTTGTCTCACCAGTCTATTCCGGGCACATGGGTAACAGTTTGTTCCGAGCACATAGGTAACACTTTCGGGCCAAAGGGCCGGCCCGCCCCTGCACGTACGCCGGAATCCCACTCGCCCCCAAACCTGCGGGTTGATCTCAGTCAGAACTGCTTCGATCTCGTCGCGCGCATAGGCGGGAGGCCGCGGTGCCTTGGGTTCTCTCGCGACCTTGAACCAGTAGCCCAAATTCCCCGGGCCGGCCCCGAGAACCCAGTGTCAGAAAGGCAACCGCACCGAGACAATCGGGCTGTGCACCGACGTGTGAAACTGGGAGATGGCAAATTGCATGGCCGCACCCACGGCCAACTTGAGCCGGCTCCCGAGTGGGATGCGGCCCACGACGAGTCCCGGGGTCAGGTAGGTTTGCTCCTTCCCTCCGTTCTTTCCATCCTGGTACCACGTCGCGTTCGCCTCGAGCTCGAACCACCACAACTCCCCGAGGTGGTACTGAACTGTGTTGTTCCAGGCGTACGTGCGACCGATCGCGGCCTCGTTCCCCGTCGGCAGGCCCGCGCCGAGGGTCCCTTGTAGGTCGAAAGGGCCATAGCCCTTGCCGTACGCCAGCGTCGGCGTGACGACCGCGTCGGTCTGACCATTGCTGCCGCCCGTGGGAAAGGTTGAAGCGAAGAAGACAGTCAGAATGTAGTTACCGTGGGCCTCGTCTTCCGCCCTGACGCGGTACTTGACGAGCATCTGGACGTCGCCAAACCCATCGGGCGAGCTCGCACTGTGGTGGATCAAGTAGGGGGGGACCGACGCGATGACCTCGAGGCCGTCGAGCGGGATCAGCTCGAGGCCCTTGCTGTTCCCAATGTTTTCGGTGTACGGCACACCCGGTCGCGCCTGTTGCCACAGCACGTCGTAGCGAAACTCCTGCTCGAGACGCGGGGTCGTCGTCGCCATCGGCGTCATCCAGTGGGGCTGCTCGCGCTTGGCCTGGTCGGAGCGCCGGAACCAGGAGGTCCAAAACCCCGCGCTGGACGCCGCCCCTGCCGCCGAAGCCGCCACCGACTCCGCTCGTGCGAGACCGCTCGGAACCTGAAAGGGCCCGGACTGTGCGGGCGTACTCTGTGCGAGCGCCAGCACGGGGAGCTCGAGGACCAGCAGGGCGGCAAGAAGGGATGGCCGAATCGTGCGAACCGGTCTCATCGGGGCTAGGGTCGGTTCCTCGTGTTGGTGTCCCGCGGCGATGCCCGGGAGAGAGATAAACGACCGAAACGATATGGTCAAAGCGGATCGAATCGCCCTAAATTGTGCCACCTTATTGTCCGTCCCATTCCCCAGCAGCCGCAGGGTTTCGCGGCGCGTGATCCATCTGCCGCGACGAAGCCGGCGGCGGGGCGACCGAGGTCTACGTTGGACACGGGTAAGGGAGTGCGCTGATGGCGATGTTAACCGTGCGGGCAGCGGCTGATCGGCTCGGTATTGGGTATTCCACCTTTAAGCAGTGGATCTACCAGGGGCGAGTTCGCACCACGCAGACCGTGGGCGGCCACCATCGGGTGACCGACGCCGAAGTCGAGCGCCTGCTCGCGCACCGCACGGCGGTGCCGACGTCGGGTGACGCACCCACCGCGGCGACCGGGCTCATCGTGGCCCTGAGCGGTCGCAATCGGCTACGGGGGTTCGTCGAGGAAGTCCGCCTGGACGGGTTGGTCGGGCAGGTGCGTCTCCGAGTGGGAGATCAGGTGTTGACGGCGGTTATCACGCGAGACGCGATAGACGAGCTGGGCCTCCGGCGAGGCGATGAGGCACTGGCCATCATCAAGGCCACCGATGTGATGGTGGCGCGCGAGGCGACGCCCAAGCGGCGCTTGGGTCGCTGAGCTCCTCCGACACCACGAGCCCCGCTTCTTGGATCATGACCCCGAAAGACTCCGAAGCCGTAGGGCCCTGCGCGTTCCACGTGGTCTGGAATTACGAGAGTTAGGGGACGGAGTGCTCTCCGAGATCAAAGACGCAGGGAACCGTGATTACATCGCACCCTGGACAAGGGACGCGTATCCGCGTAACGCTGCCCGTGACCGAGGGCGCGCGGACTGGCGTATGGAGCAAGTGCCCTCCAAGGCAGTCGACCTCGGGACTTAGCCGCGGGCCGAAGCCTTGTTCAAGGCGACGGCCGCGCGAATGAGAGCCTTCAGCGCCGCTTCGTCAATTTTCTCCCCTTCATGGAAGTCGATGGCCCGCCTCACGTTCCCTTCGAGGCTCGAGTTAAAGAGCCCGGAAGGATCCTTCAGTGCGGCGCCCTTGGCGAAGGTCATCTTCACGACCTTCTTGTAGGTCTCGCCGGTGCAGATCAGCCCGCTATGCGACCAGACTGGATTCGCCCACTTCCAGTCTTCGGTCACTTCGGGGTCCGCCTTCTGGATCAGCGCGCGAAGGCGGGAGAGCAACTCGCCCCTCCAGTCGCCCAGCTCCTCGATTCTCGCGTCTATCAAATCGGATGGAGACTCAGCTCTCTGCGACCCGCCCTTCTTCATATTGTCCTCCTATCACCGAGCGCTCCGGAAGGGTTCCCATCGCGTTGATGACCGCGGGTGGACGAAGGGCTGTGCCTTGTCCTAGCGCTCTAAGGATCAGGCTAGCCCGAGTTTCGCCGCTAGTCCGATGCGTTGAAGCTTGCCCGTCGCCCCGACCGGGATCTCCTGCAGAATGAGGATCTTGCGGGGCACTTTGAAGTCCGCAAGGTGGACGGCCGCGAACTGACGCAGTTCCTTGTCCGTGGCGGCCGCGCCCGCTCGCAGCACGATCGCCGCCGCGACTTCTTCCCCGAGCATCTCGTGCGGCAGCGCGAACGTGACGCACTGATGGACCGCCGGGTGGGTCATCAGGATTTCGTCCACCTCGCGCGGTGAGATCTTTTCCCCACCCCGGTTGATGATCTCCTTCAGGCGGCCGGTGATGCTCACATACCCATCGGCGTCCATCACCCCCTGGTCGCCCGTCCGAAACCAACCGTGGACGAACGCCTCGGCGTTCGCCACGGGGTTGTTCTCGTAACCGCTCATGACATTCTCGCCGCGGATCACGATCTCGCCGGGCATGCCGGGAGCGACGGCGTCCCCCTCTTCGTCCAGGATCTGCACTGCGGGGCCCGCGGCGGGACCCACGGTCCCGGGGCGGCGCGGCTCTGGGGGAAGCGGATTGCTCGTCACTTGGTGCGCCGCCTCCGTCATGCCGAACGACTCGACTACCGGCGCGTGGAAGACCGCTTCGAGCTGGGCGAACACGGGCCGCGGGAGGGCCGAGGACGACGACCGCACGAAGCGCAACGGATTCTCCCTGATCGTTCCGGCATGGTGTCCCGCCCGCAGGAGAATCGCCTGGTGCATGGTCGGCACGCCCGAGTACCACGTGGGGTGCGCTTCGGCCATCCACGTAAAGAACTTGAGCGTGTTGAACCCGGGTGTGCACCACACGGCGCCACCGGCCGAGAGCGGAGCGAGGAGCCCCGTCATGAGGCCGTGGATGTGGAAGAGCGGCATGATGCAGAGCCCGCGATCGTCCGGAGAGAACTGGAGCGTGGCACGGATGTTCCTCACCGAAGCGACGAGGTTCCGCTGCGTGAGCGGGACGATCTTCGGCCGAGAGGTCGTGCCGGACGTATGCAGCACCAGGGCAACGTCCTCGGAGCTGGGGACGAGGGCCTTCCCCGCGCGGGGCCCGGCGCCCGAGAACTCGAGGGAGAACGTGCCGGCGCCCTGCTCCGGATGGGCCACGACCCGGGCCACGGGAATGCCGAGCTTGGACGCGACCCCGAGCGCCGGGGACGCGCTGTCCTGCCCGACGATGAGCAGTTTCGCGTGGAGGTCTGTGAGGTAGAACTCGAACTCCTCCGCCCGATAACTCGGGTTGAGCGGCGCGGCCGTAGCCCCCACCGCCACGGCGAGGAACGCCACCGCCGCCTCGGGGCCGTTCTCGAGAACGATTGCGATCCGGTCGTTGGGCGCGATGCCATACGCGGAGAGGCTCTTCACCGTTCGCCCGATCGCGGCGCGTAGGGCACCGAATGTGAGCGGCCGACCGCCGGGGCTGCCGATGGCGACGGCCTGGGCGTTCCCCGCGTCAAGCAGCGTGGCGACCGTCGCGAGCGCGCTCATGCTACACGCTCGGGCCGACGGGCGCGGGCCTCAGGTCGCACGTGCATCGTTCGTCGCGTGCGGGGTGCTGCCTCGCGCCGCCGGCTCCAGAACCACCTTCGCGTCCTGGTCGGCGAGCGTCTTCGCGAGCAGACTCACGCAGGCATACACCGCTTCGATGCGGGGTGTCGGGACATCCGTGGCACGACCGAGCTCGACCACCGCGCCCACCAACGCTTCGATTTCCGGGTGCTTGCCCTGTTCCACGTCCTGCAGCATCGAGGTCTTGTGGGCGCCGACGCGCTCCGCCCCCGCCATCCGGCGCTCGATGCTCACGGGCAAGGTAATTCCCAGCTTCGCCGCGACCGCTTCTCCTTCCCGCATCATGGCGGCGCACAGGTCGCGGGTCAGCGGGAACTGGAGCAGGTCCACGAGGGTCGCGTGCGTGAGGGCGCTGAGCGGATTGAGGCTCAGGTTGCCGAGCAACTTGAGCCAGATTTCGCCGCGAATGTCTTTCGTGATCGGCGCCTTGAACCCGGCCTTGGTCAGATTCTGCGCGATCATTTGAATCCGCGGACTGATCGAGCCGTCGAGTTCGCCCAGCGTAAAGCGTCTGCCCTCGACTACCCGTACGACGCCGGGTGCGACGAGCGTCGCCGCCGGATACACGATGCTCCCGATAATGCGCGTGGGCTCGACCGTTCGGGTGATCGAGCCGTCGGGATCGGCGGCGTGCACCGGCATTCCGTCAAGCGGGCCGCCGTGGCGTTGGAAATACCACCACGGGATCCCGTTTTGCATGGTCACGAGCGCCGTGTCCTGATGGAAGAGTCGCGGCAACTCCGGCGCGACGTCCGCCACCTGATGAGCCTTCACGGTGAGCAGAACGACGTCGTGAGCACCCGCCTCCGCGAGGCTTGCGCACGCGCGCACGTGGCGCGCGACCACCTCCCGTCCATCCTCGAGCGTGACCGTCATCCCGCGATCGCGGATCGCCGCGAGATTGGCACCGCGCGCGATGAACGTCACCGGCTCGCCCCCCGCAGCGAGGAGTGTGCCGAGATACCCACCGATCGCCCCCGCCCCGACGACCGCGAAGCTAGGCATCGTACCGCCGGCGGTCGGACCGATTTGCGTCGATCAGGCCGTCGTGCCGGACGCCAAGGACGCAATTTCCCCCGCGCCCGCCCGAGCTCACAGCGGTTTCAGGCCGTGAGACCATCAGCCCTGGGGTGCGTAGCGATCGTGGTGTCTGACCCAGCTCTGGGGATCGTCCGGGTTCTCGTCGCGGCCCTTGGGGACGAGATCGAGGAAATGATAGGTCCCGTTCAAGGATTCGATCCCTCGCGCGTAGCAGGAGTACGTGTGGAAGACCGTGCCGTCGGGGCTCTGGTAGAAGACGCTCAGCCCCTCGCGGTCGCGCCCACCTGCGTCCGTGGGTTCGTAGTTGTAAACCATCGTCCCTTGCTCTAATTCATCCGACGTGAAGGACACTCCGAGGTCGTAATTGAAGTCCGTGTCGCCGGACGACACCCACTTGAACCGCCACCCCATGCGCTGTTTGAACGCCTCGATCTGGGCGAGCGGGGTGCGTGAGATCGCCACGAACGAGACGTCGCGGTAGGGGAGGTGCAGGCCGGGTCCATCGTAATGATCAGCCCAGAACGAGCAGTGCTTACAGCCCATTCGCATCTCGGGGCCGAACATGAAATGGTAGACGACGAGCTGACTGCGCCCGTCGAACAAGTCGGCGAGCGTCTCTCTGCCACTCGGCGCGTCGAACACATAGGCCTTCTCAACGCGTTCCCACGGCAGCGACCGGCGTTGCCGCGTCAGGTCGTCCTTGGCGCGCGTGAACGCCTTTTCCTGCGCGAGGAGCGCCTCGCGGGCGGCGACCCATTGGTCGTGGGGGACGACCGGGTGATCGCGTAGGGGATCGGGGATCACGGGTAGCTCCGAGGGAGAGTGGACCATCCCCAACCTCGCTCGGATCTGAACGTCGTGGAAGCCCGGGCGTCCGGGCTCCGAGTCTCTTAGTCCGGGGGACGCCGGCCGCGCTGCTGCGGATTCCTGATCGAATCGGGCAGCTTCGCCCACTGCGCTGCCGTGAGCACGGCCCGCGCTTCATTGAGGGCCTTCCGCACGGCCTCCCGCCCGGCGGCGAGCTTCGGCCGGATCGCGGCAAACAGCACGGCCGGATCGGGATTACTGCCGGCGCGCTCGATCGCGGCCTGGACGGAATCGGCGACCACTCGGTTATGAGTGTCGAGCGAATCGGCGATCTCCAAGAGGCGCGTCGTCTGATCGGACGAGAGCGCGAGTGAATCATGGAGAGCCAGGATGTCGCGCAGCGGATTGGGAAGCGCTCGCGCGAAGCGAGCCATGAACGCGTTTTGCCCACCCCCTGCGCCGCCTCCCCCACCCCCTCCCCCACGCCCACCCCCGAATAGCGCGTTCAACCGGTCGCGCGTGGGGTCCGGGCCGATCGCGAGATGCCCCTGGAGACCAATCTGGAAAGGCACGAGGGTCGGCGAGTTGCCCCCGGTCGCCCCGAAGCGCCCGTTCACCGTATAGAGGAAGCCCTGCGACACGGGGTCGAACCCCGTGACGTTCAGGAGCACTGGATTCGGCGGGCTCGCGATGCCCCAACCCTGGAGGTTGTTCGCCCCGTGGAGGAGCTGGTCCACACCCGCGAGCAGATTGATCGTCACGAGCGAGAGCGTGAGCCGCCGGTTCAGGTTGAAGAAGGACGGCCGCCAATTGATTTGGAAGTCGAGCGACGGTTCCCACGGGCCCGTGCAGCTGTTGCGCCCGGCGATCGACCCGAGGCCCTGGAGGCAGCTCCGCACCCAGCCCGGGCCGCTCGTCAACAGACGCTGCATGCCGTTCGCCACCGACGTATCCGCCGTGGTGGCCGGGTTGAACAGGAACGCGCGATCGTTGCGCGCGCCGTCCCCGTTGATGTCCTGACCGACGATCGGCGTGAACGGCATGCCCGACATCAGCCGTCCAATGACCGTGACCTCGAATGCCCCGCTGATCGGATAGGTGAGCGTCGCGAGGAAGCTGTGCCGCCGCTCGTAGTCGCTCGTCGCCCATTCGGCGACATTCGGGTTGCCGCTCGTCGTCGCCGCGGCGAACCCCTGCAGCGCCGACCCCGAGGAGAAGGACGACTGGTCGCGCGCACGAGTGTAGGTGTATGACACCTGGAAAACGGCCCCGTGGCTCGTCGTGCCGGAGACGCTCAAGATGCCCTGGCCCGCTTCCGATCGCAGCGCCGAATTGATCTCGAGCACCGATCCGAACGCGGGATCGAGACGCGAGAGATCGAAGGGCACGGCCCCGGTCGACGGAACAATCGACGCCGCGGGGACGTAGACCGGCCGGTTATCCTCGGCCGGGAGCGTGAATTGAGCGGACCCGAGATTCAGGTCCTGAAAGGCGTACTGGCTCACGCCTTCGGTGAAGTTCCCGCTCAACGACACCGTGTAGACGCCGACCCGCTGCTGGATGCCGAGGGACCCCCGCCACGTGCGCGGGGCGGCGAAGTTCGGCGCGAACGTGACGACCGTGGGCAGCGCGGCCGCGGTGGCCGTGGGCGCCGCGGCGGTGCACGTCGTCGGAATGTTCGAGGGGTCCTGGAGCAGCGTGCCCCAGTCGGGCGTGGGCACGCCGGCGCCGACGCAATACAGTTGCGCCTGGACGCTCGACACCCCGGGGGCCGCGAGCGCCGACGTGTAGAGCGTGGTCGGGGTCGGGCTGCGGAACTCGCCCCCGCCGCCCGTGATGACGGTGCGGGCGAGAAAGCCGTTCGATCCGCCGGAGAACCACGTGAAGCCGACCCGCGGGGTCACTTCCACATCAGACGGGATCGCGTCCGTCTGGACGTCGAACGCCGAGTCCACGGCGGCATTAAGCGCCGGCGCGCCCTCGAAGCGCGAGCCCTCGAGCCGGGCGCCGTAGGTGAGCTGCAGGCCTGGGCGCGGGCGCCACGTGTCCCCGAGGTACAACGCCCCTTCTTGCGCGGTGCCAGCTTCCGTCGGCGCGAGCAGCGTACGGGTAAAGACGCTCGGACTGTCGGCGGCGAGCGCGCCGAGCGAGCTGTAGGTGAACGTGCCGTTCGCGTTCGGCATGATCTCGTCGTTGATGCTCGTCAGCCGCGTGAAGAGACCGAACTTCACCCGGTGGCTCGTCCCGAAGAGGCGCGAGATCTCGTCCGTTCCCTCGAACGCGGTCTGGTTCGTCTGCTGCGGCATCCCGCCGTTCCCGCCGAAGGTGAGGGTGTTGGTGGCGAGGGCCGTGTCGGCGAGGGGCGAGGAGATCTGCACGCGCCCGTCCGGCCCGACGACGAAGGGCGTCGAGCTGTTCTGGTTCGTGGAGAGGTATCCCCGGAACTCGTTGATGAACCCGTTGCCGAAATAGGACGTGAGGGTCGCCATCACGCCCCCGCTCCACCCCGAGCGCTCGCCACCGTTTTGCGGCAGTGCGAGCGCGCCGACCCCTGAGGGATCGAGCGAGTTCAGGCGCCAGTCCCCCCGCAGCATCAACGTCTGGGTGTTCGAGATCATCCAGTCGAAGCGCGCGAGCGCATTGTCGAGCGTCGTCCCCTTGTCGGCGGACACGGCGGGGGCGCCGAGCGGGACGCCCAGGTTCCCAAGGATGTTCAGGTAGTGGGCCACGGAGTCCGGGGAGAGGCCGAGCCGTGCCAGGGTAGCCGCGTCGGCCGACATGATCGAAGGCAGCGGCTGCGTCCGCCACCGCCCCTGGAGGGCCACGAACCCGAACAGCTTGTCGTGGATCAGCGGCCCCCCGAACCCGCCGCCGAATTGCTGCTGCGTGTATCCCTGCGTGAAGGGCGATGACGCTCCCGGGCCCCAGGAGAGCGACTGATCGCGGAGCGTATAGGTCCACGAGCCGGCCGGGGTGTTCGTGCCGCCGCGGGTCGTCGAAGCGACCAAGCCGCCCGAGAACTCCCCGCGCGCGACGTCGTACGTGCTCGTGATGACGCGCGTGCTGCGAATGCCATCCTGCGGCACGCTACCCGAGCCGAACTGCAAGCCGTCGAGCGTCACCTCGTTCGCCGTGGGCCGCAGCCCCGCGACCGAGAAGGCGGCATCGGTCGAATCAGTGGACCCGAGCCCGACGACGCCCGGCGCGAGCGTCGCGAGGACGTTCAGGTCCGACGCGTCCAGGGGCAGCCGCTCCATCACCTCCGGGTTCAGATTCTGGCCCGTTTCCCCGGGAGTCGGGCGTCCCTGCGCCGGCGGGCCGCGACGGGCCCGCACGGTCACGGGTTCGAGCTCGATCGGCTGCGTCGTCATCGCGACATCGGTCACGAGGCGGTCTTCGTCGGCCTGGCGGATGACGCTGAGCTGGGTGACCGGGTACCCGATGTAGCGCACGGTCAGCCGATATTGGCCACCGCCGTCCGGAAAGACGATGGTGTAGCGCCCCCGGGCGCTCGTCTTTGCTTCGCGCGTGAGCTGCGTCTCGAGCGACAGGGCGGTGACCAGGGCACCGGCGAGGGGCTGCCCGTCCGGCCCGCGGATCGTTCCGGTGAGGATGTCGGTCGTCGACCCCACCTGCGCGGTCGCCACCGATGCGAGGATTAAGAGCCCGGCGACAACGCCCGCCACGCGACCGAAAGGAAAGCCCAACCAGCGTAGCATTAGGGGCGCGAGGCCTACCAAGAGAGGGGCGTCGAAAGACGCTCCCTGCCGAGCACCGTTAAGGACGGCAGGACGCGGATCGACGGGCGCGCTGCGCTTTGCATCCGCGGGTCATCGACTCGCGCGCAGGAGTGGCGCGGGTCGACGTCGGTCGAACTGGATGCGATCCCACGAGCCTTCTTTCGACGCACGGCTCGACCGCGCGCCGCCCCGAGGGACCGGTTGCACGGCGGGCGGGTCCAATCGGCCGGGCGAAGCGCGCACCTTCAATCACCAGGGATGCGGGACACGGGTAGGCGGTACCCGCAGAACTCACCTCCCGGTGCCACGCGACGTACAGGTCGAGGGCTGCTCCGGGGCATTCGGTGCGCGGCCTGGCGTCTATTGGAGCGCAAGTCGAGGTCCGGAGTCTGTTTCTTGGTGGAACGTTGCCCTGGCATGCAGGTGGTGCAGCGACGGCGGTAGTGGGCCCATCGTGGCCCAGCAAAAATGAGTGAGTGCTCGCTTTGTTGACTATGATTCTGCATTAGAAGGTGATACGGTGGCGCAAGTGCCTCAGGTACACTCCAAGTCATTTTATCATACATACTTAGGACAATCCAACGACCCTCCGGACCTTGGTGCCGCTACATTCCCGCCATGCCCCTGCGCCCCCTTTATGGCCACGACCGCGTCCGCCAGCAGCTCGCGGGCGCTATCGCTCGCGGTAAGCTGCCCCAGGCGCTGCTGATTGAGGGGCCGCCGGGGGTGGGGAAGCAGCGCCTTGCACTGTGGCTCGCTCAGTCCCTCGTGTGCGAGGCGCCGGAACCTCCCTGCGGGCATTGTTCGCACTGCCGGCACCTCCTGGCGCTTGAGCATCCAGACGTCCTGTGGCTCGTGCCCCTCGAGCTCACGCGGAAGGGGTCCGACGCCGACAAGCAGATCGAGGTCGTGCAGGATGCCTTGAGTGAGGAAATGGCGGCGCGGCGGGACCAGCCCTTATACAAGTCCCCGCCCGGCCAGGCCACCCACAGCATCGCCGCCGTGCGCCTCGTCGCCCGATTCCTCGCCCTGCGACCGGCGCTCAGCCGACGAAGAGCGGTGGTGATCGGGGCGGCCGATCGTCTGGTACCCCAACGAGCAAACCCTGAAGCCGCCAACGCCCTCCTCAAGGCGCTCGAAGAGCCCCCCTCCGACACCACGATCGTCCTGACAACCTCGGATTCCGGGGCACTGCTCCCGACGCTCGTCTCGAGGCTGGTGCGCGTGCGCCTCACCCGACTCACGGATAGTGTCGTGACAGCATTCGCACAGCGCGAGCTCGGGAAGGAATCACGCGAAGCGTCCCAGGCGGTGGCGGAGGCGGAGGGCTCCATTGGCAGGCTCCTTGCCTCTCAAGAAAAAGGAAGCGGCACCGACAACGCCGTTGAGCGGTTTCTCAAGGCGGCCAAAGGACAAGCGGTGGAGCGCTATTCGCTGGCGCTGTGGCAGCCACCGTTCCAGGCACGCGGGGCCTTCACGGCCCTGCTCGACGGCCTGCTCGAGCACCTGCGCGAGCGGGCCCGCGCTGGGGAAGACACGGAGACGGTCGTGGCGGCCATGAGCCGGGTGCTCGAGGCCCGGGCGGCTGCGCAAGGCAATGTGAACCCGCAGCTCCTGACCGCCGTGCTGGCCGAGGAGCTCTGGCGCGCGCCGTGAGCGGTGCGGCAGACGAGAGCCGCTTGCGGATGGTCGACGTTGGCGAGAAGCAGGCGACTAGTCGGGCGGCTGAGGCCGAGGGATGGATCCGGATGTCGGCCACCGCGTTTCGCACTGTGGCCGATCGCGGCCTGGCGAAGGGCGACGTGGTCGCGGCGAGCGAGCTCGCCGGGATGCTCGCGGCGAAGCGGACGAGCGAGCTCATCCCCCTGTGTCACCCGCTCGGCCTCGAGCACGTGGCGGTGACGGCGACGCTTGATCCCGACCTCCCGGGGGTGCGGCTGCGCGCCACGGCCCGCGCGCACGCGAGGACGGGCGTCGAGATGGAAGCCCTGACGGCCGTCGCCGTTGGACTCCTCACGGTCTACGACATGGTGAAAGCCGTGGACCGCGGCATGGAGATCAGCACGATCCGCCTGGTCGAGAAAACAGGCGGCCAGGGTGGGGATTGGCGTCGGATGGATGTGGGAGATGGTTGACCGCCCGTTGACGGGGCGGGGTGAGTGTTTGCCTTCTACAATCATAGGGAGTACGCGATGCGAAGTGTGACGGGACGACAGCGGTTGATGGTGCAGGGCGGGTTCATCCTGGCGGGGTCGTTGATCGTGAGCAGCATGGGCGGGTGGACCCACCGCGCGACGGCCGACGACCAGCCGGCGCCTGTGACGGCGCCCGCATTGCTCGGCGAGCTCCGGGGCCTTTCCCAGTCGCTCGAGGCCGCACGCGGGGAGCTCGCGGTGGCGCGTTTGCAGCTCGAGCGCGCGAATGCCATCATCGACTACTCGAGCCACTACGGGATCGCGGCCGATCTCGCGGCCGCGATCTACGACATCGCTCTCTCGGAAGGTGTCGAGCCGGGTCTTGCGTTCCGGCTGGTGAAGACGGAATCGGGCTTTGCCCCGACCGCGAAGAGCAAGGCGGGCGCGGTGGGCTACACGCAGATCCTGCCCAGCACGGCCCGTCTCTACGAGCCCGGGCTAACGACCAAGCAGCTGTTCGACCGCGCGACCAACCTCCGCCTCGGCTTCCGCTACCTGCGCGACCTGCTCGAGCGCTATGACGGGAACCTCAGGCTCGCGCTCCTCGCCTACAACCGCGGCCCCGGCAAGGTCCAGGAGCTGCTCGATGCCGGCCGCGACCCCCAGAACGGCTACTCGACCGCCGTCATGAAGGGCTACAAGCGCTAATCAGCGAGGCGGGATTTTCACGATTTGGCCCGCCCGCAGCACGGACCCGGTCGTGAGATCGTTGTAATCGAGGAGATCGGCGAGCGACACGCGGTACCGGTGAGCGATCGCGGAGAGCGTCTCTCGGGGCGCGACGCGATGGGTCAGCGGATCGTCCCCGCGGACAGCGGGCGCCGCGAGCCGCCGGTAGCGCGGCTCGGGGGGCACGGACCACGCGGACGCCGGCACGATGCGACCACTCATGGGGACGACGATGCGTTGCCCCACGCGCAGCGCGTGAGGCTTCATGCTCGGGTTCGCGTCCTGGAGCATCGCCACGGTCACGCGGTAGCGTCGGGCGATGTCGCCGAGCGTCTGGCCCGCCGCGACGTAGTGATCGACGAAGGTGACGCGTTCGTTGACCGGCAAGCTGTCGTAGCGGGCGGCGACTTGCGTGCCGCGGCCCCGGGGCACGCGAACGACGACCGTGCGACCGGGCGGCGTGATCCCGCGGACGAACTGGGGGTTGAGCTCGAGCACCGCCTCGACCGTCGTGTCGGCGAGTCGCGCGATGACGTCGAGGCCCGTCGCGTCCGATACCGCCACTTCGTCGAAGACGAGCGGAGCGAGCGGCTCGATGTCGGCGAACCCGTAGCGCGCCGGCTGCTTCGCGATGAGCGACGCGGCGATGAGCTTCGGCACGTAGTCCCGCGTTTCACGTCGCAGGTAGCGCCGATCGGCGAGCTGGAAGAACGTGTGGTCGGTGACCGAGTCCGGTTCGCCTGGCAGGCGCCCCAGCCCGCGCTCGACCCGGCCCACACCTGCGTTGTAGGCGGCGGCCGCGAGGTACACGCTCCCGAGCCGCTCTCGCAGGTCCGCGAGGTAGGTGACCGCGGCCTCCGTCGCGCGAAATGGATCGCGACGCTCGTCCACCCACGGGTCGACCGTCAAGCCGTACAGGCGCGCCGTCCCGGCGATGAATTGCCACATCCCGACCGCGCGGGCCCGGCTCACGGCGGTGTTCGAAAGGCCGCTCTCCACGAGGGTGAGGTAGACCATGTCCTCGGGTAAGCCCTTGGACCGCAGCCGTTCCCGGATCATCCCTTCGTAGCGGCCGAGTCGCGCGAGCCAGATCTCGAAGCGATCCCGCGCATCGACCTGGAAGAACTCGAGATACTCGAGCACCTGCCGATTCGCGGCGAAGCTCGTGACGTCGATGTCAAACGTGGGCTCGCCCGCGCGCACCGCTGCCCGGCCCTCCTCGCCGAAGAGCTGGACCGCCTCGCGCTCAACCTCCTCCCCGCGCACCGGCACGGCGGGCACCGACGGTCGGCTCGAGTCGGAAGCGGGGGGCGCCGGGCGATGGAGGCTGTCGAGCACGGCCTGGTCCGCCGCCGAATCGCGGGCGGCGCGTGCCGCGGCGGCCCCGAGCGAGTCGACGTCGGTGGTCGCCGCGGGCGGCGCGGGACGGGGCGCGAGCGCCGTGGGCGTCTGGCGGCTGCAGCCCAGACCGAGGAGCAAGGCCGCGCTCGCGGCCAGTCGCGAGCGGGGGCTCATCGCGTGTAGTAGTTGCCGAGCAACCGGTTCGTCGCGTTCAAGACCGCCACGGCGGCGCCGCGACTGGGATCGCCTTGCGTGAGGTTCGAGCCCACGAGGCGAGAGACCGAGTCGGCCGCACGCGCCGACAGCGAGACAATGACGACGGTGGCGTCGAACGCCCGGACGGCCTTCACGCCGAGGACGTCGAACGCCAGATCCGGCTGCGCGGCGCGCTCGAGCGCCCGCACCGCCGCCTGAGCGGCACACCGCAATTCGCCCGCCTGGGAAATGACGCCCTCCGCTTCGCCGACGAAGCGCCGCCCGTCGGTCCAGGACAGCACCACCTGCGCCCGGCAGTGGCCGTTCGGGAGGCGCTGAAACGTGAAATCCTCAAACTTGAGCCGCACGACGGGGCCGAGCGCAGATGACGGAGCCATCCCGCCTAGTCGAACCGCACTTCAATTTGCGACCGCGTTCCGGCCACCGCCGGAGCCTCGACCACGTCGACCTCGAGCCGCGGTCTTCCGTGCTCGTCGTGCTCGGCCGAGACGACGAGGATGATGCCGCTCTCAAGCTCGACCTTGAGGTGGCGTAGATCCGACCGCACCGTCACCTCCCGCACGAGCTCGCCACGCAGCCGGGAAACGGCGGCGACAATACGGCGCAGCTCGGCGAGGTCGGCACCGCTCACGCGAGACGCTCGGCGAGCAGGTGGGACAGGGCCGTGTCCGGAATCCGCTCGGCCTGGATGAAGAGCGACGATTTGGACGTGGCCTCGAGCGGATAAGGCGTCCAAAACGCCTTGCCGCGGGCCCGCTCAGCCACTCGAAACGACAGGACGAGCTGCCACGCTTCGGTGTTCGCCGGGCGTTCGGCTAACGCATCGACGTGCCAGACCTGGTCGCCGTAGGCGATGACTCTCCACGGCACGGCTCACCTCGCGGTCGCGCGAGGTGCCAATATGGGCGCTAACCATAAGTGCAGTCAAGAGTTGGCGGTGCATCGCCTCGACAACGAGATGCGAGCGCTGAAGCAACTTGGAACGAGGACCGCTTGTCGGCCCAGCGGCTCGGTCAGTCTCCGCGGGTCGCCAGGACCTTGAAGCGCCGGGCGAGATCCTTCGTCACCGGCCCCGCGACACCCGCCCCGATGGTGCGGGCGTCGAGCTTCGTGATCCCGATGATTTCCGCCGCGGTTCCGGTCAGGAACACCTCGTCCGCCGTGTAGAGATCGTAGCGGGAGAGCGGCGTCTCTTCGACGGCGTACGTAGCGTCCCGGGCCAGTTCGAGCACCACGTCGCGGGTGACGCCACGCAGGATCCCTGCGTAGGCAGGCGGCGTCTTCAGGGTGGCGTTCGTCACGATGAAGATGTTCTCACCGCTCGCCTCGGCGATGAACCCCGCCGGGTCGAGCATCAGCACCTCATCCACACTCGCCGCGATGCCTTCCACTTTGGCGAGGATGTGAGCGAGGTAGTTCAGCGACTTGATCCGGGGCGACACGCTTTCGCGATGGTGAATCGGCGTCGCAGCCGAGATCGCGGTCAGACCCTTCTCGTAGCGGTCGGCCGGATAGAGCTGAATGTGATCGACGATGCAGATGATCGACGGCCGCTCGCACTTGCGCGGGTCGAGGCCGAGGTCACCCACGCCCCTGGTGACGATGAGGCGGACGTAGGCGTCGGGGATGCCGCTCTTTGCGACCACGTCCTCGGTGACGCGCGTGAGCTCCGGGGCCGACAGCGGAATCTCGAGCCACGTTGCCTTGGCCGAGGCGTAGAGGCGGTCCAAGTGCTTGTCCAGCCGGAAGAGCCGGTGGTTGTACGCCCGGATCCCCTCGAACACGCCATCGCCGTAGAGCAGGCCGTGGTCGAAGACGGAGATCTTGGCATTCGAGCGGTCGTAATATTGACCGTCGATCCAAATGGTGGCCGGCATTCCGGAAGCTAACGCCGCGCGCAGCTCGCAGAAAGCGCTAGACTCGCTCCCCGTCGAGCACGGCCCGCAGCGCTCCGGCCAGCTCCTCGGCCGTGAAGGGCTTGCGGAGAAACCTGGCCCCGGGCCCGAGGACCGAAGTGTCGGGCAGGCGGCCGGAGACGAATAGCACCCGAAGGTGGGGCCGTTCGGCGGCGAGGGCTTGGGCGACCTCGCGGCCACCCAGGCCCGGCATGACGACGTCCGTCACGAGGGCGTCGATCCGCACCGTGGGGCGGGACGCGAGCGCGAGGGCCTCCTTGCCGTCGGCCGCCGCGAGGACCGTGTAGCCCCGGCTCTCGAGCATGCGCTGGGCCACACGGCGAATCTCGGGCTGGTCCTCGACCAGGAGAACGGTCTCGGTCCCCTCCGAGCTGCGAAGGTGCCCGGGCGCCGCGGGCTTCGCCGCAACCGGGCCGTCGACGCGTCGCAGGAACACTCGGAACGAAGTGCCCCGACCCGGCTCGCTCCAGAGCGCTATGTGACCGCCGCTTTGCTGGACGATGCCGTAGACCGTGGCGAGCCCGAGGCCCGTGCCCTCGCCGTTCGGTTTGGTGGTGAAAAACGGCTCGAAGATCCTCGCCTGGGTCGCGGCGTCCATGCCGACGCCCGTGTCGGTCACCGTGAGTACCACGTAAGACCCGGGCTCGACCCCCGGGTGCTCCCGCACGTACGCGGGGTCGAGCTCCACGTTCCCTGTCTCGATCAGCAATGAACCACCCGCGGGCATCGCATCCCGCGCGTTCACGATGAGGTTCAGGAAGACCTGTTCCAGCTGGCCGGGGTCGGCCTGCGCGAGACCGATGGCGGACGACAGAGCGGTCCGGAACTCGATGTCGGCGCCGATCAGGCGCTTGAGCATCTTCTCCATGCCCACGACGATGTCGTTCAGGCTGACGAGTCGAGGGGAGAGCACTTGCTGGCGGCTGAAGGCGAGCAGCTGGCGGGTCAGGTCCGCCGCACGACGCGCCGCGTCCCGGATCTCCATCGCTCCCTCGCGGGCGCGGTGGTCGGGCGGAATGTCCTGAAGCAAGAGATCGGCGAACCCGAGGATCGCCGTCAGGAGATTGTTGAAGTCGTGCGCGACGCCGCCCGCGAGGCGCCCGATGGCTTCCATTTTCTGCGCCTGGCGGAGCTGGGTCTCCATCAAGCGCCGATCGGTGACGTCCTCGACGATGACGGTCGAGGATTCGAGCTGGCCCGCCGAGTCGTAGACGCCGCGGCGTGTAAGCCTGACCGTCAGCGTCCGTCCATCCTTGCGCCGCCACAAGGTGTCGGCGGTCGAGGGAACGCCGGGGTCATCGACCTCGGGCCCGGCCCCGGGTGCGGCGGAGAGCTGGTCGAGGTGCACGGCGAGAAGATCGGCGGTCGAGCCGTAGCCCAGCATCTGGACGAGCGCCGGATTCACCGCGAGGAGCGTGCCGTCCGGCGCACCGCGAAAAATGCCGTACGGCGAATCCTCAACGAGCGACCGATGGGTCGCCTCTGAGCGCCGCAGCGCCTGCTCGGCCTGCTTGTTCGCGATCCCGACGGCGAGCGCGTCGGCGACCGCGCCGGCAGCCTTGAAGGCGAAATCCGTAATGGGCCGCGTACCGAAGGTGGCCATGACCCCGATCAAACGGCCCTGAACGGCGAGCGGGTACCCGGCGAACGCCGTGATGCCCCGCTCGACGACCCAGGTCTGCTCGGGCACGCGGGGGTCGCCCACGGCGTCGTTGCTCAGGTAGGGGTGGAGCTCCGCCGCGATGGTCCCGATCCCCGGGCTCGCGAGCGCGAGCCCGCCCGGCGGCGCGGGCGGGGGCGCACCGAGCCCGGCGCTTGCGGCGAGGACGAGCGACCCGGTCTCCTCCGATTGGATCCAGATCTGTGCCAAGGCGACGTCCAGGTGGCGCACGAAGCCGTCGCAGCAGCGATGGAGGATGTCCTGGGCCGTGGCCGCGCGGGAGAGGGCGAGGCCCACTTCGGACGTGAGTTCGGCCAGGCGCGCGCGCTCGAGCAACGCGGCATCGGCGCGGCGTCGCTCGCGGCGGACCTCGGCGTCGCCGAGCTCGCGCTGCACGGCGGGCACGAGGCGCTTCATGTTGCCCTTCATCACGTAGTCTTGCGCCCCGGCTTTCATGGCGGCGACCGCGATGTCTTCGCCGATCGTGCCCGAGACGAAGATGAACGGCACGTCCACCCCATGCTGGCGCAGCAGCGTCATCGCGGCCGTGCCCGAGAAGTGGGGCATCGTGTAGTCGCCCAGGACGAGATCCCAGGTGTGCCGATCGATGACGGTCTTCATCGCGGCCGGCGTGTCGACCCGCTCCCAGATCGGGTCGTATCCCCCCCGCTGCAGCTCGCGCACGATGAGTTGTGCGTCGTCGTCTGAGTCCTCGACCAGCAAGACCCGGATCGGCGCGCCCATCAGGCTCTCGCGACCTCCGGCGGGGTCTGGTTCAGCATCAGCCAGTACATGCCCAGTTGGCGCGCGGCCTCCAGGAACTCCGTGAAGTCCACGGGCTTGCGCACGTAGCTGTTCACTCCGAGCTCGTAGCTCGCCACGAGGTCACGTTCCTCCGTGGAGGAGGTCAATACGACGACCGGCAACAGTTTGGTGCGGTCGTCCGCGCGCAGGCGCCGGAGCACCTCGAGGCCGTCTACCTTCGGCAGCTTCAGATCGAGCAGCACCAAGTGCGGCCGGCGCGCGTTCGTGAACAGGTAGTCCAGGGCCTCCTGGCCGTCGCGGGCCACGACGAGGTCGTTTTGCAGGTTGTTCTTCTTGAACGCCCGCCGCGTCAGCTCTTCGTCGTCGGCGTTGTCCTCGACCAACAGAATGACCGGGTCCCGCATGCCTCGCTCGCGTGTTAGAGAGTGAAGGAGAACGTCGCGCCCTGCCCAACCGCGCCGACCGCCCAAACGTTGCCCCCGTGCCGCCGCACGATCCGCTGCACCGTGGCGAGGCCGATGCCCGTGCCCTCGAACTCCGTATGCGCGTGCAGCCGCTGGAAGGCGCCGAACAGCTTGTGCGCGTATGCCATGTCGAACCCGGCGCCGTTGTCGCGGACGAAGAAAGCGGTGCTGCCGTTGTTGGGCTCGGCGCCGAACTCTATCCGCGCGGGCGCGCGCTCCCGCGTGTATTTCCACGCGTTGCCGAGCAGGTTTTCGAGCAGCACCCGCACGAGCCGGGGGTCGGCCTGGGCCACCACTCCCGGAGCGATCGCGAACTCGACCGGCCGCTCAGGCGAGCGCTCCCGCAGCTCCGCCGCGACGTCGGTGGCGACCGCGCTCAAGTCGACCGGTTGCCGGCGCAGCTCGGCCCGAGTGACCTTGGAAAGCCCGAGCAAATCGTCGATCAACTGGGCCATGCGCTGGCTCGCCGCGCGCACGCGCCCCAAATGACCCCTCGCGGCCTCGTCGAGCGATGAGCCGAAGTCCTCGAGCAGCGCGAGGCTGAACCCGTCGATGCTGCGCAGCGGCGCCCGGAGGTCGTGGGACACGGAATAGGCGAAGGCGTCGAGCTCGGCGTTCGCAGCCTCAAGCTGGGCGGCGTACCGGCGAAGTTCGTCGTCCCGCCGCAGGCGCTCGGTGATGTTCCACGCGAGCAAGAGCTCGGCCGGGCGGCCGGCGTAGCGGAGCCGGCACGACGTGAGCTCGACCTGGATCACCGAGCCGTCGCGCATGAGGTGACGCCACTGCCGCGTGCCTGCCGCGAGCGGCTCGCCGCGCCCGATCGCGGCGACCAAGTCCGCGGCGTCCTCGGGCGGCACCAGGTCCCGCATCGAGAGTGCCAAGAATTCCTCGCGCGAGTACCTATAGTCGCGTACCGCCGCATCGTTCACGCCGAGCACCCGCAGCGTGTCGACGTCGAAGACCCACGCCGGTAAGGGATTGCTCTCGAAGAGCAGGCGGTAGCGACTCTCCGACTCCTGGACCGCCTCTTCGGCGTTCCGCCGCTCGGTCAAGTCCCGGGTGATCTCGCCGTACCCGAGGATGGTCCCCTGCGCATCGCGCAGCGCGGTGATCACTACGTTGGCCCAAAACCGCGAACCGTCGCGACGCACGCGCCAGCGTTCGTCTTCGACACGCCCGTCGACAAGCGCGGTCTGGAGGAGCTGCTCGGGCTTCCCGGCCGCCACATCCGCCGACGTGTAGAAGCGCGAGACGTGCTGGCCGACGATCTCGTCGGCGCGATAGCCCTTGAGGCGCTCCGCGCTCGCACTCCAGCTCGAGACACGGCCCTGCGGATCAAGCCACAGAATCGCGTAGTCCTGCATCCCGGCCTGCAGCGCCTGGAAGCGGGACTCGTTTTCGAGCAGCAGCTGTTCGGCCCGCTGCCGGGCGGCGAGCTCGCTCCCGCCCTGCAGCACGGCGAGCACGGCGAGCAAGAGGGCCACGGCACTGCCCACGAGAATCGCGACCTTGGTGCGTCGGGCGGCGAGGTCGAGCGCCTGCGTGCGCACGTCGAGGAGCGCGAGCTCGCGTCCCCGGATGTTTCGCAGCGTGGTTTCGATGGCCACCGCTTCCCCCTCCGCTTCTTCGCTTGCCGCGACGCGCCGCGCGGGCACGACGCCGCTCGTGTGCGCGACGTCGACGATCCGTTGGCCCCAGAGAAGACGCCGGGCCACCAATGCCGACAGCGTGTCGAGCGAGCGCTGCTGCGCGGCGTTGTCGACCGTCAGGGCCCGGAGGTGCGCAATCAGCGCGGGCGCTTCCTCAAAGGCCGCGGTGAGCTCCCGCAGGCGGGATTCGTCCCCCGACGCAAGGAACGCCCGGTGCGCCGACTCCGCCCCCGCGAGCTGCGAGTTGAGCGCGTTCACACTCGCCAGCACGTCGTGCGTGTGCGCCACCGATGCGGCGCTCTCGACCGTGTGGGCTACATTGCGGTAGGACGCCCAAGACACCGCGCCCAGCAGCAGGAACGCGAGACCAAAGCCCGCGAAAATCTTGAGCTGTAACCCCTGCATCGCCGTCCGTCGTCCCCCGGCTTCCCGGCTGCCGCTCGCGCGGAGCCCTAGTCCATCTCGGCGCGAGCCTCAGCGCAAAGGCGGTCGAGACGTTGCAAGCTGGTACGCTATTGGGCGGGGACCGAGGCCCCCGGGGGGTGCCTGCGCCAGGCGCGCCGGGCCCCGCGGACGGCTAACGCCAACGTTTGACTGGCTATAAGAAGGATTCCGCCGCGCCTCGGCGGTCCCTAGGGCGTTTTTGCGGCACCAACGGGCGCAAATGCGACATTGATGGGGCCACGCTTCGTTCCTGTAACGACTTACACACGAGGCGGCCCTTCGGTCGACCTCCGAGCGTGCGATTGACCACGGGGGCTCGCGGACAGAATACTTTGTCCGCCGGACCGAGCAGGCGCTCGGGCCCGGCCGGAGCGGACTCGAAGGAGGTCGGTGTCGGTGCCGAGTCTACGTGCTACGGGCAGCGCGCGTCTGAGTCTCGTGACCCGCGCCCCGGGGGAAGCCGATCCGCTGCTGGCGGCCGTACGGGAAGCAGCGGGCGGGGAGTACACCGTCCTCGGCGAGATCGGGCGGACGGCCGAGGGGACGGTCGCCTACCTCGCCCAGGACGTCACGAACCAGCGTCTCCTCGCGTTCCGTATCACGCCCTCGGGCGTCGCCAACGACTACGTGCTCGACATCGCGGGACAGCTGGACCACGACGTCCCCGCACCGCCAACGACATGTCCCAAGTGCCGGGCGTCGGTGCGCGGCTGGGCCCGATTCTGCACGCAGTGCGGCCGGAACCTCTGGAGCGATCAGGCTGCGGGCGGGCAGTGGGTGAAGGAAGACCTCCTGAACGCCGTGCGCGACGCCACGCAGGGGAAGTTCGAAATCCTGGGCGAGATGCACCACGCGGGCGGGAAGGGCTCGGTGTACTTCGCACGCGACCTGGCGAGCGGGAAGATCGAAGCGCTCCGGATCGAGCAGGAAGCGGGAAGCGACTACTCGATCGGTCTGACCGGCGTGCTGCAGAGCTTCGCGGAAGGGATCGGCAAACGGCGTTCGCGCAGCCGGTAGCCTATCGAGCCGCCTAGTTGCAGGCGGCCCGCTCGCGACGCTCGTTGAACGTCACGGGCTTCTCCGTGCGACTCACCCGCACCACCTCCAACGGATACGCGTCGGCCGCGAAGGGGTGGCAGGTCAGGATGGTCCGCACGGCCACGTTGTAGGCCCCTTTTTGTTCGCCCGCGCTGTCGACGCGGATCTGATCCCCGGGGCTCATGTGCCCTGCCCCGACGACGAGCACCATCTCGTGTGCGAAATCGATCGCGGGGAGCGGCGGCGGCGTGGTCTGGGTCGACGTCGCCCGAGCCCAGATTCCCGGCCAACTCGTCGCGTCGCGCACGACGAGACGCACCGAGTCACGAAACGCGGGACCGTCGTCGTAGTAGAGCGTGGCGCTCGACGCGACGGGCGCGTAGGTGTCCTGCGCCGGACGAAGCGGCGCGGGAACCATGTGGGAGCACGCCGCGAGGGCGAGGACACCAAAGAGCAGGGGATAGGATCGCATCGGGTTCCTCGGCATCACGGGACAATCTGGCTCACGCAGCTAAAGCCTGCGAAGTAGTCGCCTTTCAATATCGGGCGCGCCACGCCCAAGTTCAATTCGGCCTGGAGCGCGCTCGTCTGCCCCTCCACCGTCACGGGCCACTGGACGAGCGACGTGGACCCCACCGATCGCCACGTCGCGCGCTGTAGCAGCTTGAACAGCGCCCACGGGCCGTCGTAGCCGAGCACGGGCTGCTCGCGGCCACGCACCTCGACGCTCAAGCGCACCTCGCGGGCCGTGCTGCCGACCCACGAGTACCGCTGCGCCGCGGCGAAGGTCCGCGTGAAGCGACTCACCTGCCCATCCATCGTGAAGGTCGCGACCGGTAGGACATCCGACGCCAGGAGCTTCAGGGTGAAGTCGAAGCGCGGCTCGGTCGCGCCCGTGGGCCACAGCGCGTCGCTCACGGCGGCCAGACGGTTGAAGAACCGGACGAACGCGCCGGTCGCCTGCGCCGGGGCACCGGGCTTCGCGGCCCACTGGGTGCCTTGCTTCACGACCAGGTTCGCAAGCGCGTCGCTCTGGAAGCGCCACAGCGCGCCGGTCCCGGGCTGGAAGACCCCGGCGAGGTCCTCGAGCGTAGCTTCGGTCGACGCGTCGGGCGTGAAGGGGTACTTCCGCAGGAGCGGTGCCAAGTCCTGACAGAAGGCGGCACCGCGCTGATTGAGCGCGTTCGCGGGCAGCCGCCCGAGGAGGCGCCCGACCCCGTTGATCGGCTCTTCCAGCAGACCCTGGACCCGGGCGCCCACGGCCGCTGCCTCGCCGTCGACGCGGAACTTGAGCGTCAACTGGGTCACCGCCCCGGTCGCGTTGCGGGCAGCATCCATCGTCTGGGCGACAAGCGCGTCGGCGCCCCCCGGCGGCGCATCCGCCGCCTGCGCGACCAGCGTCTGCAATCCGGTCAGCGCCGTGACGTAGGGCTGGTTCGCGTCGACTACGAACCGGTCCGTCACCCCGGGCGGGCTCACGGTGTGCACCGGCTGAAAAGCGGCACCGACGGTCAGCGAATCGACATTGGTATTCCGCGACACGACCGAGAGGAGCTCGAGCAGCGGCGATTCGTTGCCGCCGAGCTGGGCCAGATGTCGGGCGGCGTCCTTCGCCGAGCCGAACGGCGTGAGCGAGGCCGCCGCGAGAAAGGCTTCCCACCGGTGGACGTAATCGGTCACGTAGCTCGCGCGGAGGTCATCGGCCAGCTTGGCGCGGTCGAACGACGTGTGCTCCTGCTCGCCTAGCACCCAATCGTCCGCCTGGAAGAAGCGCTCGACGTGCTGCAGCGCCTCCTGCATGAGCGTCCACCCGGCGGGCGTAAAGGCCCCGGGGACGGTGTAGGCGTCCGAGAGGGAGGACGCGGCGTTCGCAAAGAGCGCCGGAAACACCACGCTCGGCAGATGGCTCGAAACGTCCGACACGATGAGCTGATAGACGCGGTCCGCCCCGGTGAACTTGAGGAGAAACGCCCGCGTCCGAGACACTAAGTCCGCGTCCACGTCCGCGGCGCACGCGGCCACATGGCACAGCCGCGTGGCGTAGAACTCGAGCTGCTTGCGGGCGAGCTCCGTTCGGTCCGCATCGATCTGGCGTCCGTTCCGCCACGCCTCGAGCAGCACCGGCACCGCGAAGTCGGCGGCCAGTTTGTCGGTGTGCGTCGTGGTCATGAGGTACGCCTTGAGGAGCTCGTAGGCGCGGCTGAACTGGGCCGTGGCGTTGGGTGCCGACGGCAGGCTGTCGAGCGAGTGCAAGAGCGCGAGCCGCGCGGGGCCCACGAGCAGATCGTCGAGGCGCTTGCGGTAGACCGGAATGAGCTTGGGGTATAGGGCGGCGCCGTTGTAGAGCGGCCACCACGTCCAGGCACGACTCAGCCGATCGAGGTGCGTGCGCAGGGCGTCGAGCCGCTGGAACGTCTCGAGCGAGGGCACCTCGGTCTCGGCGACCCCGACGGTCGCGAGCGCGCGATCGGCCGCGACCGCGTCGCCGTTTCGAGCGAACGCGACGAGGGACCACGTGCTCGCGAGAACGAGCAGAAAAATCGCCGCGCCGAGCCACAGGCGGCGCAGACCGGCCACCGGCCGGGCTCCCCGCGCCACGGCCTGAGCCGCGCGGTCACGGAGCAGAACGTCCCGGAACAGCTGTCCGAGAAAGAGCCACTGGGGACGCCGTCGCGAGCCGGCCGCCACGGGCTCCGCCTGGCCCGCAGCCCGGAGAGGGTCGAAGACCTGGGTCGCCCCGCCGCTCGACGCCGCGGGTCGCGCGGTCGGTGCAGGGGCCACGTCGTTCACGACGATCGCGCGAACACCGGTGAAGTAGGCGCCCCGCAACACGGGACTCACTTCCAGCTGGGTCGGACGGCACAGATCCACCAGGAACTGAACCATAAGAGGCACGTGCTTCCGCAGCTCGCGCGGAAACTCGTAGATCCCGGCCCGGCGGACGCTGTCGGCCTCTCGCGGAAGCAGGTCCAGACGCTTCGCCGCGAGTGCGGCGAGCAGCCGATCGAAGGCCGAATTCAGCCGCTGAAATTCCCGCTCGCCGTACAACCCAGAGCTCGTGCGAGGTGGCCACCGCAGCGTGACGCCCAGGACCCGCTGCACCTCGTCTCTCGAGAGCGGCTGGGCGAACTCCGAGAAGTAAGTGATTCGGTCCGCTTTCGTGAACAGCACGTAGATCGGGAGCTGGACACCGCAGAGGCGCGAGAGGTCGAGGAGCAGCGCGCGCACCTCGCGCGCCCGCGCCGTCACGGCTTCCGTGGCCCCCGACTGGAGAAATTCCTCGCAGCTCACGCACACCACCGCGGCCCGCGCGGCCTGCGGGCGCCGCGAGAACATGGCCGCGAGTCTTCGCGGCCGCAGCCGCCGCACGAGGTGCTGCCAGTGCTCTTCGTCCGAGGAGAGCTTGCCGCCTGCTTCGACGAGTGCCGTGTTGTGGGCGAACCAGAGGTTCGCAACGGGCGTCGGCCCGATCTGCTGATCCTGCTGGAAGACCTCACCGGCGAGCAGGTCCGCCTCGATCCCTGAATGCGCGACGATCGTGGTCTTCGTGCTGCCGGCGGGGCCGAGCACGACGATCACGGGCATCGTACCGAGCCGACGCTTGGCCCCCTTTACCGCCGCGAGCCGCGACTCGGCCGCTTTGAGCACGGTGTCGAGGTCGTCGCCCTCTGCCGCGTCCGTTTCCCGCCGCCGCGCGGGCGGGGCCACAAACCAGGCGACGAGACCCGAGGCGACGAGCGCGAGCACCCAGAGCCCGATCCGGAGTACCCAGACGTTCGCGCCCTTGAGCCCAAGCCAGGCGGCGATGAACCACACCAACACGGCGACCACGAGAAACGCGATCGCGGCGATCAGCCAGATGCGAGTCCGGCGGGTCATGGCGCGACGCTCCCCAAGCCAGCGATCCAGGACTGTTGAACGAGGCCGAACCCGACGGCGGCGAGGAGCACGAGGCCGGCCACGACGATGGCCGCGATGCTCAAACGCCGCACCCACACGTCGCGCGGCACGGGAATCACTTCATCCGTGGGGGGTGCCCAGCCGGGCGACAGACCGTCCATGGCGCCTCGAATGCGCACGCGCCGTTCGGCAACAGCGGTGGTCCAGGCCCGCAGCTCGTCGGGGTTGCCCATGGCGTAGCGGCCTTTGAACCCGAAGAGCAGGCACAGCTCGTAGACCTCGAGCACGTCCGCCAGGTCGTCGCTGTCGCCGCGACTGAGCAAGGCGTGGAGGTTCTGGAAGAACGTTTCGCCGCCCGTGTGGCCGCCGAACAGCTCCTCCTGCAGCGGCCGTCGGGGCCATTCGGCGAAGGTCGGAAGACGCGAGTTCAGCACCGCCTCATCCAAGAAGACGACGGCGGCATAGACGGCGAGCTTCACGTCGCCGCCGTCGTAGCCCGCGCGGCGCGCCTCGTCGTGCGCGGTGGCGAGGAGTTGCTTGATCTGGTTCCGGAACGTCGCGGCGTCGGTCGCCGTCTGACGGTTGGTGTGCAGCCGCTCGATCGCCGTCAACGCCTCCTGCAGCGTGGAGGCGAGGACACCCGACCGACGCGCACGCTCGGCCGGAGGCTGCGCGGGTCCGCGCGCGGGACTCACGAGCCCTCGGGCGTGGACGTGGACGGGGGAATCAGGACCGCCCGGGCGCGGATTCGAGCAGGACCAGCAGTTCGAGCTCCGCTTCCGCCAGCGCCTCGGGCACGTAGATGCCGAGCTGCCCGCTGGTCACGATTGCCTCCCAACAGGGCCCGTCCTGGCGAATCAGGAAGTACTGGCTGCCGGGCCGCGGCGCTACGGCAGCGGGCGGTGTCGCAAGGTGCTCGAGGGCGAGACCCGGATAGGCCTCTTTCACAAGCCGCGCGATCAGCTGGGCCGCGCAGATCTTGGTGAGCCGCGGGACCGCCTCGATGATCTCGGCCTGGGAACGCGTGGACCGCACCCCGAGCATCCAGTTTGACGCCCCGAAGAGCCGACGATCCTTGACGGTGCCCGTGTAGAGCAGCTTGCGCGTGCGCTCAAGCGGGACCGGCACGCAATTCGCCGGAAGCACGAGGTCGAGGTGCGCCCGGATGTGCTGCTCGAGTGCGCCGAAGCATTCCTCGAGGTGGTCGTGGTCATAGGAGGGGAGGTCGCGCGGGTGCGAGTCGAGGGCAAACGTGCACAGGGCGCCGGCCAGCCGCGCGAGCTCGGCGTACAGCTGCTCGGGATGCGCGTGGCGCACCTCGCGAAGGTGACGCAACGGCGCGAGACTCGAGTGGACGGCGTGCGCCAGCCAGAAGCTCGCGACCTCTCGCGACGCGTACGCCGCCAAGTCGCCCGCGGCTCCGCGGCGCTCGCCAACCAAGGCCTCGCTCTTCGCCTCGAGGATATCGATCACCCGGCGCAGACGCTCCATCAACCCGGCGCTTGCCCCGAGCTCGAGCACCGGGGGAATGAAATCGAGATCGTAGACGAACTGCCCGGCGCCGTCGCGCCGCACTCTCGCTAGCGGGACGGTGACTAAGTCGTCTCGAAGCTCGGACTCGACCAAAAGCCGCAAGTTCTTGCGGCCCAGAATGACCGGCTTCTCGTCCTCGCCCGTCGTATCGTCGGTGAGCACCTGGGTTTCTGCGACGAACCGCAGGTCCCCGTCAGGCCCGTCTTCCAAGACGCAGTTCGCGCGTCCCGGCCGGTAGGCCGGGATCCCGAGATACACGACCCGTCGGTCCTCGGTCGGGGGGAAGAGGTCCCGGATCTGACGGGGGGCGGGCGCCGGGTCCGCGTCGGGGAAATGGAAGGCGAGCCCGTCCGGCAGCACGCCGCGGGCGTGGATCACCGATACCGTGCCGTTCCGCAGGGCCTCCCGATCGAGCTCGCAGCCGGCCAGGCCGTAGGCGCGGAAGAACACTTGCGACAAGGCGAAGGCGATCGAGTCTTCGCAATAGCGGCTCTGGAGCTGGAAGTGGTGTTGGGCGAGGTGCATGCCCTCCTGCCACACCACCTTCGTGAGAGGCCTCATGAACGCACTTGATGATGTCCGGCGATCGGTAATATTCTGAAGTAACGTCGGCCAGCGGCGCGCTTCCAACTCGCGCGAAACCAACGAGCTAATAATACAGGGCGGTGCCCGCTCGGCAACGCTCGCGAGGAGTTGAGCGTCGCACGATGACGAACGAACAGCTGCACCAGAAATACAAGTTCCTGAAGCAGGTCGCGCAGGAAGGTGGCCGTAGCTTCCACGCCCTCGATCCGAGCGGTCGGGTCGTGATGGTGCACGTCCTGGCTGACCCGGCCGAGGCCTCGCGCGTCCTGAAACAGCTCGACCGGTTCGGAATGGTCGATCGCCGGCGCATCGTCGAGCGCACCGAGGTCGAGGGCTCGCCGGTCATCGTCACGGAGTTCATCCAAGGGTTCACGACCTTCGCAGCGTGGGTCCAAGCCCGTGTTCCAGCGGGGGCGAGCCCGACAACGGGCCCGGGCGCCCCGCCAGCGAAGCAGCCGGGTGAGGTCACGGACCTCTTTGGCCCCTCCGGGGCCGCTGGCGCCGCACAGACGATCCCCGTGCCGCGCGTGCCACCCGAGCGTTCGCCGACCGCTGACGGCGCGACCGAGCTGCTCCCAAGCACTGACCTGTCGCAGCCCGCGCCCGCTGCCGATCTCGGTCGTGGGACGCAGCCGTTGCGCGCCGTGCCGGCCAGTCGCCCGCCCACCGCTTCCCCGACTCCGCAGGCGCCCCCGCCCGCTCCGCCGGGAGGAATGACGCAGCTCTTCGGAGCCCCGGAGACGACTGGCCCGACCACCCCTCAAGCCCCGACGCCGCCGCAGCCAGCTTCGCCTAGGCCATCGGCCGGGATGACTGGCCTCTTCGGCGGACCAGCCTCGGACCCGCCACCGGCCAAGGCGCCAGAGCAGCCCAGCGCACCAAAGCCGCCGGCAAAGCCTGCGCCCCCTGAGGGGAGCGGCATGACGCAGCTCTTCGGTGGGACCGCGGCTCCGGCCACGCCCGTGCCTCCGCCTGCCCCGCCGCCAACGGCGGCACCGCCAGCGCCTCCGCCCGCGACGCCCAGCGCGCCCAAGCCCACGGTGCATTGGCGCGAGACGCCGAAGACGCCACAGCAGACGCCACAGCCGCCGGCGCCACCCAGGATCGAACGCCCAGTGCCACCAGCGAGTCCACCGGCGCGGAGCGCCGTGCCGCCACCCGCACCTCCTCCACCCCCGGCCGCGAAGCCCGCTGGCGAGTTCACGAGGCTCTTCGGCTCAGGCGGAGCGGATCAGGCGCCTCCGACCCCGTCGGTCAGTACGGGCCCGCGCCAGCAAAACCCGGCGTCGCCGGCAAACGTGAGCCCGCCGGGGTTCCCGCCGGTCACTCCTCCTCCGGCACAGGACGCGGCACCACGACCGCCCGGCGCATTTACGCAAGCGTTCTCCCAGCCGAAGGCCGCGCCGCCGCCCCTCACACCTCAACCAAGCGACCGCGACTATCGTGCGGCGCTGAGCTCGGGACCTGACGCGGGCACGTCTCCCTTCGGCCCACCCGCCCCACCGCCCCCTGCCCCCAAACAGGCGGGGGAGTTCACACAGTTGATGGCGGGTAGCCTGCTCTCGCCAACGACGCCCCCACCCGCGGCGCCGCCACGCCCGGGCGCTCCGCCCTCACCCCCACCCCCAACGCCAGCCCGCTCGGCCGGACCGGGTGAGTTCACGCGAATCGTGAGCGCGTCGGCGCCCCCGCCCCAACCCCCGAAGACCACGCCCCCACCGTCTGCGCGGCCGGCGCCCAAGGCTCGTCCCCCAGCGCAAGAGGGGCCCGCGGAGGACGAGGCCCGTCCCCCGTCGCGGCTTGTGCTGGTGCTCGCCCTCGGCCTGCTCGGCCTGACGGCGCTCGCGCTTATCCTCTATGTGGTATTGCGGGCGAAGTCGTAACCGGACGAGCGAGCTAGGCGGGCAGGACCACCAGCATCTGCAGTTCGGGGTTCGGGAAATCGGCCGGCACGTACGCCGCCACGTTGCGAGCGCGCGCGATCCCCTGCCACGCGGGACCTGACTTCGACAACCGGAAGTACTGATGCCCAACGCGAATCGGAATGGCGCTCGGCGGATTTGGGACGTGCACGAGCTCCAAGCCCATCAGCGCCTGCTTAATGAGCTGGTCGATCTGGTTCGCCGAACTCACCTTGACGAGCTGCGGCACGCGCCGGATCAGGTCCGGCACGGGCAGCTCGGCCTTTATCGCGAGATACCACTCGGGCGCCTCGAGGTAGCGATCCTGTTCGAGCGCCGCTGCATATACGGACGGTGCGGCGAGCTTGAGGGTCAAGGAGACGTAGTTCGAGGGCACGACCGTTTCGAGCAACGCGCGCACCTTTTCGTCGAGATCGGTGAAGCATGCCGTCAGGTTCGCGTGATCGTAGCTCGGCAGGTCGCGCGGGTGGAGCGTCGTGGAGAACGACGTCAACGCGCCCGCCAGTGAAAGCATCGCCGTGAACAGCTCGTGCGGATGGCCCCGACGCGTCTCGTAGAGGTGTCGCACGTAGGGCATCGAGGAGTTCACCGCGTAGAGGAGCCAGAAGCTCGCGACGTCCGAAATCCCGAACTCGGCCAGGCTCTGGTTCTTCTGGCGCCGCCGCTCGGCGAGGGCGGTGCTTTTCGCCGACAAGAGCTCGACCAGGCGCCGGGCGATGGACAGCAGGTAGTCGCTCGCGGCGAGGTCGATGACCGGTGGTACGTAGCTCGGGTCGAGGCCGTATTCGCCTGCCGCCGAGCGGGTGAGGCGACCCACGGGCAGGGCGACGAGTCCTTCGAGCGACTCCCCTTCGACGAGCAAGCGGAAGTTCCGGCGGGCAACGAGGATTTGCTTCTCAGCGAGCCCGGTGTTCTCGTCGCGGCGGAGCAGGACGTCGGCGACGTAGCGCGTGTGCGCGTCGCCGCGCGCCGCGGCGACGTTCAACCCACCGTAGCGGTATTCCGGGATCGCCAGATACGCGACGCGGGCCGTTTGGTCCGGCCCGAAGCCCGCGGCGAGCGGCTTGGGCGACGGCGCCAGATCGCCGTCGGGAATGTCGAAGAGCAAGCCGTCAGGGCAGATCCCCGAGGCGGCGGTGAGAGCGAGTGACCCGGCGGCGAGCGCTTCGCGGTCGATCGTGAGCCGGTGGAACCCCCACGGAGCGAAGGCCGACGTCGCGAGCCGGAACTGAAGGGCGTCCTCCAGAAAGCGGTCCTGCGTCTGGAGGTGCTGGGGGGTGAGGAGCACCCCTTTGGTCCAAAGAACGGGCTGCATCTGCCGCATCGGCGCCTTAAGCTAGCCTCGGCACCGCCTAAGTCCAGCGGTCGGCGGGCTGGGGCCGCGGACGCGAGCGAGCGAGTGTGACGCCGGTCGCAGAATTTCGGCCGTGGTCGGTACATATTGTGTGCACGTGAGCAGCGCTGGTCAGTGAGAGCGTAACTCTGCTTGCAGCGGCGGCTCGGAAAAGCTCACGTCGCGTGCTTGACAGATCCTAATCCGAGTCGTATCTCGAATGCTGGACCCATGAAGAAGTTCGGGACCTGCAGCGGCCGGGCGCCCCGGTGCTGCATGGAGGGATCATTTCGCCTGCCGTAGGGCCCCTTCCAATCGTTCCCGGCTGACCAGTGAGGAATTAACCCGGAGCACGCACATGGCTAAAGAGAGCATCCACAAGAAGCTGGAGCGCGTCCGGCCGCCGCGGGTGAACATCACCTACGAAGTGGAAACGGGCGGCGCGATTGAGGTGAAGGAGCTGCCATTCGTGATGGGGGTGTTTGCCGATCTCAGCGGTCAGCCGACCGACGAGCTGCCGAAGCTGAAAGACCGGAAGTTCGCCGAGATTGGTCTCGATAACTTCGATGACGTGATGGCCAGCATGAATCCGCATCTCGCGTTCACCGTCGACAACAAGCTGAGCGACGACCCGAAGGCCGGGAAACTCGAGGTGGACCTCACCTTCGAGAGCCTGGCGGACTTCAACCCCGACCGGGTGGCCAAACAGGTTGACCCCCTGAAGAAGTTGCTCGAGTTGCGCGGTCAGCTTGCGGACCTCCGCGGCAAGGTGCAGAGCAACGAGAAGCTCGAAGAAATTCTCCTGGCCACGCTCGGCGACGAAGAAAAGCGCAAGAAGCTGCAGGCCGAAATCGAGTCCCAGAGCACCCCGTCAGGAGGCAAGGATGACAAGCCCTAAGCCGCAGGCCGGGGCCGCCGCGCCCCAGGGCGCGGAGCTGAGCCTCCTGGACGCAATCGTCTCACAGGGACGGTTCGGGACGGACGCGCCCGCGCGCGAGCGCGGGAAGGACATGATCAAGCAGTTCGTGTCCGAAGTCCTCGCGGGGACGATTACGATCGCGCAGGACGCCGATGCGATGCTCAATGCGCGGATCGCGCAAATCGACCGGCTGATCTCCCGGCAGGTGAGCGAGATCCTGCATCACCCGCAGTTCCAGAAGTTGGAGTCGGCGTGGCGCGGGCTGCATTACCTCGTCTCGCAGACCGAGTCGAGTGAGTCGCTCAAGATCAAGGTGCTGAACGTCTCGAAGAAGGACCTGCTCAAGGACTTGCAGCGCGCGCCCGAGTTCGATCAAAGCGCCATGTTCAAGAAGGTGTACGAAGAAGAGTTTGGCGTGTTTGGCGGGGCCCCGTTCGGAGCCCTGGTTGGCGACTACGAGTTTGACAAGACGGGTGAGGACGTCGAGCTGCTGGAGAAGATTTCGCAGGTTGCGGCCGCCGCGCACGCTCCGTTCCTGAGCGGGACCTCGGCCCAGCTGTTCGGCCTTGAGAGCTTTACCCAGCTCGACCAGCCCCGGGATCTCGCCAAGATCTTCGACTCGAGCGAATACGCGAAGTGGAAGGTCTTCCGCGACAGCGAGGACTCCCGCTACGTGGCCCTGACGGCGCCGCGGATGCTGCTCCGCGAACCCTATGGGCATGACTCGATTGCCGTGGAAGCGTTCTCCTATGAGGAGGACGTGGCGGGCACTCACACGAACTATTTGTGGGGCAACTCGGCGTGGGCTCTGGCAGCGCGCGTGAACCAATCGTTCGCCAACTGTGGGTGGTGCGCCACGATTCGCGGCGTGGAGAGCGGCGGTCTCGTAGAGGGCCTCCCCGTGCACTCATTCCGCAGTGATGCGGGTGACGTGGCGATGAAATGCCCGACCGAGACGCCCATCACAGACCGGCGGGAAAAGGAGCTCGCGGACTTGGGCTTCGTGCCGCTCGTGCACTGCAAGGGCACGGCCAACGCCGCGTTCTTCAGTGTGCAGTCCGCGCAGAAGGCGAAGAAGTATCAGACCGAGGCAGCGACGGCGAACGCGCGCATCTC
The DNA here is from genome assembly GCA_035604455.1 of Gemmatimonadales bacterium. Taxonomy (GTDB): domain Bacteria; phylum Gemmatimonadota; class Gemmatimonadetes; order Gemmatimonadales; family GWC2-71-9; genus AG25. The sequence goes on along the minus strand of DATNIM010000148.1, from coordinate 283 downwards.
GGCGCAGTTGCCTTACATCTTTGCCGTGTCCCGGTTCGCGCATTACCTCAAGTCGATGATGCGCGATAAGATCGGCGGTTACCAATCGCGGGGCCAAATCCAGACCTTCTTGAACAACTGGATTTCCGACTATGTGGTCGGCGACGACGACGCGGCGGCGAGCATCAAAGCGAAGCGTCCGCTGCGGGAAGCCCGGATCGAAGTGCAGGATGTGCCTGGGAAGCCGGGCGCCTATCGAGCGGTCGCGTTCCTGCGACCCCATTTCCAGTTGGACGAACTCACC
>DATNIM010000147.1:0-14349 GCA_035604455.1 Gemmatimonadales bacterium | reverse complement strand
CCTCCCGTTGTCCCTCGTCGGCACGTTCGCGGCGATGTCGCTGCTCGGGTACAGTCTCGACAACCTCTCCATGATGGCCCTGACCCTCTCCGTGGGGTTCGTTGTGGACGATGCCATCGTGATGCTCGAGAACATCGTGCGGCATATGGAGCTCGGCGAAGCTCCGCTCGAGGCGGCGTTCAAAGGCTCAAAGGAGATCGGCTTCACGATCCTCTCGATGACGCTGTCGCTCGCGGCGGTCTTCATTCCGGTGCTGTTCATGGGGGGCATCGTCGGCCGCCTCTTCCACGAGTTCGCCGTCACGATCGGGTGCTCGATCCTCATCTCGGGGTTCGTCTCGCTCACCCTCACTCCCATGCTCTCCGGCCGCTTCCTGCGGGCCTCGGGCGAGGCGACGCATGGCCGTCTCTACCGCACCACGGAGCGCGCCTACGATGTCGCACTCGGCTGGTATGAGCGCACGCTGAGCAGGGTCATGGACCGGCGCGGGCTCGCACTCGCGTTCTCAGCAGCGATCCTCGTGGCGACGGCTGTGCTGTTCGTGGTCATCCCCAAGGGCTTCCTGCCGAGCGAGGACGTGAGCCAGGTGTTCGGCATCACGGAAACCGTCCAGGGGGCATCCTACGACGAAATGAAGGCGCACCAGCTCCAGGCGATGGACATCGCCCAGCACGACCCGAACGTGCAGGACTACATGTCCTTCATCGGCGGCGGGCAAATGAACCAGGGCCGCATCTTCATGCACCTGAAGCCACGCGCTCAGCGCGCCCTCAGCGCCGACCAGGTCATTCAGGAGTTGAACCCGAAGTTCGCCGCGATTCCGGGCATCCGGGTCTTCCTGCAGAACCCCCCGCCGATCCGGATCGGCGGCCAGCTGACCAAGAGCCTCTACCAATTCACCCTGCAGAGCCTCGACCTGCCCACGCTTTACGACGGCGCCAAGCAGCTCGAAGCGAAGCTCCGCCAGGTCCCGGGCCTCGTCGACGTCACGAGCGACCTCCAGATCTCTAATCCGCAGGCGACCGTGATCATCAACCGCGACCGCGCGTCATCCCTTGGCGTGACCGCCGAGCAGGTCGAGACCGCGCTGTACGACGCCTATGGCTCGGGCCAGATCTCGACGATTTACACGCCGACCAACGAATACTGGGTCGAAATGGAGCTCCTGCCCGACTTTCAGCGCGACCTGTCCGCCCTCAACCTCCTCTACGTACGTTCGAGCGCCGGCAGCAGCACGCTGCCTTCCTCAGGCAACCTGGTGCCGTTGACGGCCCTGTGCGACATCGGCTCGAACATCGGACCACTCACGGTGAGCCACGCGGGGCAGCTCCCGTCGGTCACGATCTCCTTCAACGTGAAGCCGGGTGTGGCCCTGGGAACCGCCGTGAACGAGGTGCAGCGCGTCGCCCGGCAGACTCTGCCGTCCTCGATCACGACCAACTTCACCGGGACGGCCCAAGCCTTCCAATCGAGCCAGGCCGGCCTCGTATTCCTGCTCGTGCTCGCGGTCCTCGTGATCTACATGGTGCTCGGGATCCTCTACGAGAGTTTCGTGCACCCGCTCACGATCCTGTCCGCGCTGCCGTTCGCCGGATTTGGAGCACTGCTCACGCTGCTCCTCTTTCACATCGACTTGACAGTGTATGCGTTCGTCGGCGTCATCATGCTCGTCGGGCTGGTGAAGAAGAACGGCATCATGATGATCGACTTCGCGATCGAGGCTGAGCGGAACGAGGGGAAGTCGGCGCGGGAAGCAATTCTCGAGGCGTGCAGCATCCGCTTCCGTCCGATCATGATGACGACGATGGCGGCGTTGATGGGGACTTTGCCGATCGCCTTGGGTGTGGGCGCGGGTTCTGAGTCACGCCGGCCTCTCGGCATCGCGGTCGTGGGCGGGCTCGCCTTTTCGCAGCTCATCACGCTGTACGTCACGCCGGTCATCTACACCTACCTTGATGAACTGCAGGAGCGGGTCGGGACCTTCTCGTTCAAATCCCTGTGGCGTCGTGGCTCCCACGGCGAGCCCGCGGCGGCCCCCGCGGATTGACCCGCGGAGTGGCCCGCTACGCCTAGTTCCGCAGGGTACTCGCACCGCCCGCTCGCCGCGAAGCTCGGGCTCCGTCCCCACACCGTGGTAGCGATCCTCGGCGCCCCGGCCGGCTACGCCCGCGTGTTGGGTGCGCTGCCGACGAGTGTGCGCCGAAAGACCCGAGCCGTGGGCCCGCTCGATCTGGTACAGGTGTTCGTGACGAGCCGGGTGGCCCTCGAGCGCCGGATCGGGGCCCTAAAACGAGCCCTCGCGCCAGCGGGCGCGCTCTGGGTCTCGTGGCCAAAACACGCCTCGGGCGTGGCCACCGATCTGAGCGAGGACGCCATCCGCGCAGTCGGCCTCGCCCACGGCCTCGTGGACGTCAAGGTCTGTGCCGTCGACGAGACGTGGTCGGGGCTCAAGTTCGTCCGACGACTCCGGGACCGGTAGCCGTCACTTCCCACCGCCACCACGGTCGGCGAAGTTCCCCCGCCATGCACACCGCACACCGCACGCACGGTTTCACGGAGTCCGTTATCCGGTCGATGACGCGCGTCGCCAACGAATACGACGCGATCAACCTGGCCCAAGGATTCCCAAACTTCCCCGCCCCGGACGTCCTGAAGGAGGCGGCCGCACGGTTTATCAAGGACGACGTGAACCAGTACGCCATCACCTGGGGCACTAAGCGGTTGCGCAATGCGCTCGCGGCGAAATACGCCGAGTGGTACGGCCTGACGGTCGACCCTGAGGCCGAGATCATCGTCACGTGCGGCGCCACGGAAGCGATGGCAGCAGTTCTGCTCGCCATCGTCGATCCGGGCGACGAGGTCGTGGTGTTCGAACCCTTCTACGAGAACTACGGACCCGACGCGATTCTCTGCGGCGCGAAGCCGGTGTACGTCCCGATCGCGGCCGACGCGGAGCTGGATTTGGATCGACTGGCCCGCGCCTTCTCCCCGCGCACCCGGGCCATCATCGTCTGCACGCCGAACAATCCGACCGGGCGCGTGCTCAGGCGCCGGGAATTGGAAGCGATCGCCGAGCTCTGCCTGCGGCACGGGGCCTACGCCGTCACGGATGAGATCTACGAGCACATTCGCTACGACGCCCCACACGTGCCGATCGCGACCCTCGACGGCATGCGCCCGCGGACGATCACCATCAGCGGAGCGTCGAAAACGTTCAGCGTCACAGGCTGGCGGATCGGCACGGTGGTCGCACCGGCGCCCGCGAGCGACGCGATCCGCAAGGTCCACGATTTCCTCACGGTCGGCGCCCCGGCGCCGCTCCAGGAAGCCGTCGCGGTGGCGCTTGAGACTCTTGGCCCGGACTATTACGCCGATCTGGCCACGGCCTACCGCGCCCGGCGCGACTTGATGTGTCGCGCGCTCCGCGACGCCGGATTCCGGTGTGCGACGCCCGAGGGCGCCTACTACATCCTCGCCGACTTTTCGGCGGTCTCGGACACTCCGGACGACGCGTTCGCCCTCTGGCTCACCCGGGAAGCCGGCGTCGCCTCGGTGCCCGGATCGAGCTTCTTCAGCGACCCGAAGCAGGGCCGGTCCCTCGTCCGCTTCGCGTTCTGCAAGACCGAAGACCAGCTGCGGGAGGCGGGGACGCGCCTGCAGGGCGTCCGCACGGCCCTGCGGCGGTGACACCGGGGCGCCAGCGCTAGCGAGCCGTTCCGCCCGGGGTGAGATTCCACCCGCCCATGGCCGAACACCAACCCTACGTATCACCGGCCGAGGCGCCCGCGGAACTCACCGCGCGGGCGCTCGTGCTCGGGTCGCTCCTCGGGCTCATCTTCGGCGCGTCGAACGTCTACTTGGCCTTGAAGATCGGGCTCACGGTCAGCGCCTCCATCCCGATCGCCGTCCTGTCGATCACGATTTTTCGCGCGCTCGGCCGCTCCACGATCCTCGAGAACAACATCGTGCAGACGACGGGGTCCGCGTCGGACTCGATTTCCGCCGGCGTGGTGTTCACGGTGCCTGCCGTCCTGCTGATGGGCTACGACCTGGACATCGCGCGCGTCACGGTGCTCGCGCTCGCCGGCGGTCTCGTCGGGATCCTGATGATGATCCCGCTTCGTCGCGCTCTCATCGTCCAGGAGCACGACACGCTCCCCTACCCTGAGGGCACGGCTTGCGCGGAGGTGCTGATCGCCGGCGAGAAGGGCGGGGCCCACGCCCGTACGGTGTTCGAGGCGTTCGGGCTCGCGTTTGTCTACAAGATCCTGATGGAGGGGCTCAAGCTGTGGAACGAATATCCCGGCGCGGTTCTGCGATTCTTCGAGCGCGCCGAGGTGCGCGTGGAGGCCTCGCCTGAGCTCCTCGGCGTCGGATACATCATCGGCCCCCGGATCGCCGGATACCTGTTCGCGGGCGGGTGCCTCGCCTACCTCGTCCTGATGCCCGTCATCCGCCTGTTCGGTGAAAGCATGCTCACGCCGATGTACCCGGCGACCACGCTGATCCGCGACATGTCGGCTGGGGAAATCCGCGCCGCCTTCGTCTTCTACATCGGCGCCGGCGCCGTCGCGACGAGCGGGATCGTGGCCCTCGCCCGAGCCCTGCCCACCATCGGGCGGGCGTTTGCGGCGGGGTTCGCCAGCCTGCGCGCGAGCCGCGTGGGACAGACCCTCACCGGCAGGCTGCGGACCGAAGACGACCTCCCGATCACGCTCACGGTCGTGGGGTCCGTCGTGCTCACGGTCGGGCTCGCCCTGTTGCCGCAGCTGAAAGTGAATCTGCTCGGCGCCGCGCTCATGATTCTGTTCGGGTTCTTCTTCACGACAGTGTCGTCCCGGATCTGCGGGCAAATTGGGAGTTCGGCCAATCCGATCTCGGGCATGACGATCGCGGCGCTCATCGGCACGTGCGTCATCTTCCTGCTGCTCGGGTGGACCGGCATCGATCACCGCGTGCAGGCGATTTCCATCGCAGCCGTAATCGCCGTGGCGGCGGCGAACGGCGGGAACACGTCCCAGGACCTGAAGACCGGGTTCCTGATCGGCGCCACCCCGCGCCGCCAGCAGGTGGCCATCCTCGTGGGCTCGGTCGCATCCGCCCTCGCGGTGGGCTGGACGCTCACGCTCCTCAACCGCTCCTACCAATACGAGATCCCGGAGACGCATCCGGGGTTCCAGGCGCCGTTCGCGAGTTGCTGCAGCGCGTCTCGCGACATCGCCCTCCTGAACGAGCAGATGAGCGGCTTCCGGATCGCAGGGGGGGACTCGGTCGATCACGGCACCTACCAGGTCCTGCGCGTCTACGCCGCGACGCAGGGCGTGCCGGCCGGGAAGTACCTCGTGGACACGACCACTCATGAGATTCGCTATCTCATCGACCCGGGGATTGGCGGGCGGATCCGAGAGTACGCGGGCCGCACGATCACCCGGCTCGATTCCCCGAAAGCCACCCTCATGGCGCTCATCACCGACGGCATCCTCACCCGCCGCCTCCCATGGGGCCTCGTCCTGACCGGGGTCTTTCTCGCGCTGGCGATCGAGCTCATGGGCGTGCAATCGCTACCGGTGACAGTCGGCGTGTACCTGCCTATCTCCACGTCCGCAGGCATGTTCGCGGGGGGCATCGTGCGCTGGCTGGTCGAGCGCCGGTCGCGAACTGCACAGCGGTCCTTGGCCGAGGTCGAATCGGGACGGGGGGTCCTCTTCTCGAGCGGCCTGATCGCCGGAGGCGCGATTGCGGGAATCGCGCTGGCCATCGTGGCCGGAGCGAAGGGCAGCGCGGAATGGCTCGCCGGGACCGTCAATCTGGCGCCCGCCCTCGGAGGGCTCGCGACGTCGAGCATCGCGGCGCTGGTCGTGTTCGCGCTCCTCGGCATCGTGCTGTATCGCGTGGCGATGCGCACGGGTTAACCCGTGCGCATCGTGTCGCTCGTGCCGGCGGCGACGGAGGTCATCGCCGCGATCGGTGCGGAGGAGTTCCTGGTCGGCGTGTCGGACGCGTGCGACTATCCCCCCTCCGTGCGCGCGTTGCCCCGCGTGACGCGCTCCCAAGTCGACTCGCGCCTCGCGTCGGGCGAGATCGCCCGCCGGGTGAGCGCCGCCGCCCAGGCGGGCACGGGGCCGATCACGCTCGATCACGCGATGCTCGCCGACCTGCGCCCCGACGTCGTAATCGGTCAGGGGCTGTGCGCGGTGTGCGCGATCGGCGACGCGACGCTCGACGAAGCGACGGCCGCGCTCATCCCACGCCCGCTCGTGGTGACGCTGCACGCCCATACGGTGACGGACGTCTTGGGCGACATCGAGCGGGTCGGGCAGGCCGTCGGCCGGCCCGCTGAAGGGGCCTCGTGCGTGGCGGCGCTCCGAGAGCGGCTGGAGCGGGTGCGCTCCCGGCGCACTCGCGGCCATCGCCCGCGAGTGCTCGTGCTGGAGTGGATTGACCCGCCGTATGTGGCGGGCCACTGGGTGCCGGAGCTCGTCGAGCTCACCGGGGCAACGTGCGTGGGCGCGACCCCCGGAGCGCGCTCGAGCGCGCACCCTTGGGACGCGCTCGTGGCCTTGGCGCCGGACGTCGTGGTGGTCCCCCTGTGCGGGTTCGACGTCGCGCGGGCACGGGTCGAAGCGGCCACGGTCGCGGACCCGGACGGGCGCAGATTGCTCCGGGAGCATGTCGAGTTTCTCGATGGGAATTCCTATACTTCACGCCCTGGGCCGCGGCTCGTCGATGCTGCGGAACGACTGGCGGAGATGCTGACGCAATGATCGGCGCGGACGGCGCTGATTGGAGGGAGACGATGGGTAGCGCAACACAGGACTTCCTCACGCGGCTCCTCGACACACCGGGTCCGTCGGGGTTCGAGACCGCTCCCGCTCGGCTGTGGAGAGACGAGGTCGGAACCTTCGCCGACAAGGTCACGGCCGATGTGCACGGGAACTCGATCGGCGTCGTGAATCCCGCCGGCGCACCCCGGCTCATGCTCGCGGGCCACATCGATGAAATCGGACTCCAGATCACTTATGTGGACGAGCAAGGGTACCTCTACTTCGCCGGCATCGGGGGGTGGGACTCACAGGTGCTCGTCGGCCAGCGGGTCGTGCTCGCGAGTCGCGCCGGCGCGGTCCGGGGGGTCATCGGAAAGCAGGCCGTGCATTTGATGAAGCGGGAAGACCTCGACAAGGTGTCCAAGATCACCGACCTGTGGATTGACATCGGCGCGACAACGCAAGCCGAGGCGCTGGAGCGCGTGCGCGTGGGCGACGCCGGAGTGATCGACGCCAATGTGCTCACGTTCCCGAACGGCCGGGTTGTGTCGCGAAGCATCGACAACCGGATCGGTGCTTACGTCGTGGCGCAGGCTCTCCGGCTGGCCGCCGCGGACCGGCCCCGCCACGCGGCGGTGTTCGCGGTCGCCACGACGCGCGAGGAAATCGCCTGGTCGGGAGGAGGCGCGCGGACGAGCGCGGTCGAAATCGACCCGCAGGTGGCGCTCGTCGTCGACGTCACGCACGCGACCGACTACCCGAGCGCCGAGAAGAAGCGGGTCGGCGACCATAAGATCGGGGGCGGCCCCGTGTTGTCCCGCGGCTCCGCTGTCAGCCCCGTCGTCTTCGACCTACTGGTGACCTGCGCGGAAGAACACCACATCCCCTACACGGTACAGGCCGCACCCCACGACACGGGAACAGATGCGGACGCCATCTACAACGCGCTCCGCGGAATTCCGACGGGACTCGTGAGCGTGCCCAACCGCTACATGCACAGCCCGAACGAAATGGTGGCGCTTGAGGACTTAGAGCGCGCCGCTCAGCTCTGCGCGGCGTTTGCTCGTCGACTGACCCCCGTGACGAACTTCATCCCGGCGTAAGGCGTCGCCCGGTCCCCTCGGGGCCTGCAAGGATCGCACGGCCGGCGACGCCACCATGGTAGAGAAAAAAAACGGAGGGTTCATGCGTTACGGCAACGCGCTTCTCGCGCTCGTCGGCGTCCTTGCTGTGCCCTGCCTGTCGTCGTGCGGGCGGGAAGCAGCGGCCGCCCAAACGGGCGCGGACGTCGTCAAGCGGGGTGCCTACCTGGCTGCGTACGGAGGGTGCAACGATTGCCACACGCCGAAGATCATGACACCGCAAGGCCCCGCGCCGGACACGACGCGCACGCTCTCGGGCCACCCCGCCGCGATGACCGCACCCCCGGTGCCAGGGGGCTTGCTCAGCCCGACGGGATGGATGGCCGCGACAACGGGTGACCAGACCACGTGGGTTGGCCCCTGGGGCGTGAGCTTCGCCGCGAACCTCACCCCTGACTCGACGGGCTTGGCGGTGTGGACCGAGCAGGCATTCATCGCCACCATGCGCACCGGCAAGCATTTCGGGATCGGCCGCCCGCTGTTGCCGCCGATGCCCTGGTACGCCATCGCCGGGCTGACGGACGACGATCTGAAAGCCCTGTTCGCGTATCTGCGGAGCATAAAGCCGGTGCACAACGAGGTCCCGGGACCGCTGCCTCCGCCCGGAGCGCATTAGCCCAGCGGTTACTTCGGCCGCCGCCTCAAGTCGGACAGAGCACCTTGGGCGGCGGCGCTGACCTGGCGGTCGGCGTCGCCGCTCAGGCTTTCGAGGGCGGTCATAGCAGCGCTGGTCGCCGCCAAGCGTAAACCGTCAACCGCCGCGAGGCGGAGTGCCACGGGTTTGCGCCCGAAGACCCGGCCCGCGGGCTGCGCGACTTTGACGAGCGCCTGAACGGCGTCGGCGGAGCCGATGCGCCCGAGCGCAAGCACGAGCTCGCGCTGCACAGCTTCTTCCTTCTCATCGTCAAGCGCGACGACGAGCGGCATCGCGAGTCCTTGCGCACGCTGCCCCCCCACGCCCATCGCGACCTGGATCCGGATTTCGGGGGACGGGTCCCGGAGCGCGCGCCGCAGGGGCTCACCCGCCGCCTTGGTGCCGATCTTGGCGAGCGCGAGCGCCGCGGCCTTCCGCACCCGCTCGTCGCTGTGATTCAGCAGCTGGGCGAGCTGCGGCACGGCCTCTTCGACGGCCAGTTCCCCACTCAGCTCCGCGGCGTTGCGCGCAACGAACCACTTCGGGTCGCCGAGCATCGGGAGGAGCTGGGTCCGCACCTCCCGCATGCGTCGCAGCGCATCGAAGAGCACCCGCCGTTCGGCCATCCCCTGCACTTTCGCCAGACGTTCAAGCAGCACGTCGGCCCCGTCCGACCCCGCGCGCTGCAAGACGCTGCTTGCGGCCGCCTGATACCCGGGTCGGCCCAACAGCTCCCCGACCCCGTGGAGCAGAGCCTTCGAGTACATCCGGCGCAGGGCGATCGCGTACTGGCGGCGCCCGGCCTCAGGGACCCGCTGCTCGACATCAACGAGCGGAGCGAGCACGGCGAGGGCGACCTCGAAATCCTCGGCGCGTACGGCGTCCACGACCACCTGTCCGAGCTCGGCCAGGAGGTCGGCGACTTGGGGTCCGGTCGGCTGCTGCTTGAGGACGGCAAGGAGCTCGGTGATGTTCGCCGGGCGCGGTTGGGAACGCGACGCGGGCGCGTCGGGCCGTCCCGAGTCGCTCCCACCCGGTCCGTCGGCCAGCGGCACGGTGCCGCTCTCGCGGTCAGCGGTCACGGGCTCGCTCCCCGCTCCCGCGGAATCCGGTAGCGAACTCTGGGGCCGCTCGGGCTCCGCGCCGCCCGCAGAAAACAGCACCACTTCAGACGCAGGGGCGCTCCCGACGGTCGGCAGCGCCTCGTCGGGCGCGGGTGGGTCTGGATCGTGGGTGAAACCGGGCACTCCGAGAACGTCCGCGCTCGACGAACGGATGTCCTTCATCGGCTCGCCCCGCAGCAAGCCTTCCGTCCCGAGGCTCAGGACGGGCGTGGACGCCGGGCCCGCCGGCGCCTCGGGCGTTTCAGGCGGCGGCGGCCCCACCGTAACCCGTACCTGGGTGGCCCCGGCTGTCACCAGACGACTTGCGATGTCTTCGCCGGAGGGGGTTGGCGGCTCGGCGAGTCCCTGCAGGAGGGCGAAGACGTCCGCGGGCTGCGCGCTCGGTGGCACGCGAATCTCGCTGATGTTGTGGAGCGCGAGACGGTGGCCGAGCGCCCCAAGGGCGAGCGCGGTGACCACTTCCCCGTTCACGCGCACGCCCTGCTCGTCTTCGCGCAACTGCAACCCGGTCTCTTTCACCAGCTCGAGGAGGCTGCGAAACGCCGCCTTCTGCTCTTCCTTCGCTGCGGGGTCGCGGAAGCGTTCGACGCAGCGGGCCAACCGGCTTGCCAGTTCCTCGGCCTGACTCATGGCGCGCAATCTAGGCCGCGCTCGCGGGGCGCGGCAGCCGCCCGTCCGTGCCGCCTCGCCCACCCCGGCCTCCGCGTGTAGATATGACACCATGCTCCTCGCCGCTCTCGTGCACATCCTCGCGCTCGCCCCGCAAGACACACTCCCGCCCGCCGCCGCGCGGGTTCTCGCGGACGTTCGCTATCTCGCAGACGACGCGCGGGAAGGGCGCGGCGTAGGCACGCGCGGTATTGAAGAGGCGGCTCGCTATATCGCGGACGGCTTCGCACAAGCGGGCGTCGCGCCGGCCGGGACGAATCATTCCTTCTTCCAGCAGTTCACGGTCCCTCCGGACGCACCAGCCGTGTTGCACACGAAACTCGGCGGCACGGCGACCAGGAACGTCGTGGCTCTGCTCGAGGGCGCGTCCGCCGAGCGCCGCGGCGAGGTGGTGGTGATCGGCGCGCACTACGACCATCTGGGCTACGGGGGATTCGGCGCGCTCGATCCCGACAGCGACGGGCACGTCCACGACGGCGCCGACGACAACGCTTCGGGTGTCGCGGCACTCCTCGAGATCGCCCGCCGGCTGCACAGCCACCCGGGCGCTCGAACCATCGTGTTCATCGCGTTCTCGGGCGAGGAGTTGGGGGATCTCGGGTCGACCTACTTCGTAAGGCATCCTCTCATTGAGCCCGTCGATTCGATCTACACCATGCTCAACATGGACATGGTGGGACGCCTCCGAAATGAGCGCCTGTTCGCACTCGGGGCGGCCACCGCAGCCGAGTTCCCAGCGATCCTTGATTCGCTCAACGCGGCCGGGCCCGACCGCTTCGACCTACGCGCCTCTGGGGACGGCTGGGGGCCGAGCGACCATGCGTCCTTCTTCGCCGTCAAACGGCCGGTGATCGAGTTCTTCACCGGGCTGCACGAGGACTACCACCGGACGACCGATCGGTGGCAGAAGATCAACGCGCCCGGCATCGCGCGGGTGGCCGCATACGTCGCCGACGTGGCTACGGCCCTCGCCAACCGCCCCGGCACGCTCACGTTTGTCGACGCGCCGGCGCCCAAGATGACGGCCGGCGGTTCGGGGTATGGGGCCTACCTCGGCACGATCCCGGACCTCACCGGCTCTCCCGGGGGCGTCCTCCTCACGGGGGTGCGCGCGGGCAGTCCGGCCGAGGCGGCCGGTCTGAAGCCAGGCGACATCATCACGAAGATCGGCGTGACCGTTGTCGCGAACCTCTTCGATATGACCGATGCGCTGCGGAGTCATCAACCGGGCGACACCGTAGCGGTCATCGTCAAGCGCGGCGACCAGACGCTCGAGCTGCGGGCCGTGCTCGGGCGGCGGGGCTCGTGACGGCCGGGGAGCCCGCATCGACCGTCCGCGCGCTGCGGGCAGCTCATCTCCACGACCAGCCGTCTGCCCAATTGCTCGCACTCGCGTGCGAACGGGTCCGCGCATGGGGCCCGCCATTCACGTCGGTGTACGCCTACATGCTCGATGAGGCCTGGCTCACCCTCGCCGCCCATGCCGGGCGCGCGACTGAGCACACCCGGATTCCAGTGGGTTCTGGCGTCTGCGGGACCGCGGTCGCGACAGGCCGAGACCAGAACGTGCCGGACGTGACGCGCGCGGAGAACTACCTCGCCTGCAACACGGAGACCCGCTCAGAGCTCGTCGTGCTCATTCGTCGTGGTGACCGAATTCTCGGACAACTCGACGTGGACTCGGACGTCCCGGCCGGATTCGACAAATCCCATCATGCCGCGCTCCGCCAAGTGGCGGACGCACTGGCAATCCTCATGTAGCACACGCCCGCGGTCGCGGTCTGGGCGGCGGACGGGCGGAATCGAGCTCGCGGCCCGGGCTATCAGCTGACCTTGCCCGCCGCCTGCGCCCCACGAGACAATGGATTGTGCCGCCGCCTGACGAGACTCAAGCCCCCGTGACCGCGGTCGTCGAGCTGAACGGCGTGCGGTTGTTCACGCGTCGGCTCGGTGCGGGACCTCCGGTGATCGTTCTTCACGGTGGACCGGGCGCACATCACGACTACCTGCTGCCCCAATACGATCTCTTGGCCCGCGGGCGGACGCTGTTCTACTACGATCAGCGCGGCGGGGGCCGCTCCCCGGTAGAAGGACCAACCTCGGTGGGCTGGCGCGACCATGTTGCCGACCTGGACGCCCTTCGCGCGTACTGGGGGATCGACGCCGCCGTGCTCCTCGGCTACTCCTGGGGCGGCTTGCTGGCGGTTCTCTACGCGCTCGAGCACCCCGAGCGGAGCTCGACCCTCGCCCTCGTCGCGCCGGCTCCGGTTACGGCGGGGTGGCGGGACGAGTTCGAGCGCCGCCTCGCCGACCGGATGGCGGACCCGGCGATCGCCCGGATGCGCGCAGAGTTGCAGGCCTCTGAGCTGCGCACCCGTGACCCGGAAGGCTACCGGCGGCGCGCCTTCGCCCTCGCCGTGGCGGGATACTTCCGGAACCCGACGCTCGCTGAGCAGATGACCCCGTTCCGCATCACGGGCCGCACCCGCGACGCGGTCTGGCGAAGCCTCGGGGACTACGATCTGCGCGAGCGGGTTCGCTCGACGTTCCCGCCAGGGACGGCTCCGCTGACCCTCGTGGTCCATGGGATCCACGACCCCTTGCCGATCGCTGCCTCGCAGCAGCTCGCCGCTCTTCTCGGGGCGCGCCTCGTGACGCTCGATACGGGTCATGCGCCTCACGTCGAGGCCACGGCAGAGTTCGTTCAAGCGCTGGACGCGTTCCTGCCTCGCGCCTGAAGTGTCCTTCCGCTCAACACAGAGACCCGATACGTTCTCGCGGATGCCACCGAGCAAGACCGCGGCGAGGCCTGGAGGCTCGAAGGAGTCGGCCGCCGCGCGGCAGGCCCGCACGCGCAAGCTCCTCGCCATCTTGAGCCGCGCCTACCCCGATGCGGACTGCGCGCTCCACCACACGAACGCGCTCGAGCTGCTGGTCGCGACCATCCTGTCGGCCCAGAGTACCGATGCCCGAGTGAACCTCGTGACGCCCACTCTCTTCGCTAAGTACCGGACCGCCCTCGACTACGCGAGCGCGAACCCCCGCGAGCTCGAGCACGAGATTCACAGCACCGGGTTCTTCCGCAACAAGACAAAGTCCATCATCGGGATGGCCCAGGCGCTCGTGGAGCGCCACCGCGGCGAGGTCCCTTCGACCCTCGAGGCGCTCGTCGAACTGCCGGGGGTGGGCCGCAAGACCGCGAACGTCGTGCTCGGCACGTGGTTCGGGAAGAATGACGGTATCGTCGTCGACACGCATGTCGAGCGGCTCAGCCTCCGCCTTGGCCTCACGCGCGAGCACAATCCCGTGCGGATCGAGCAGGATCTCATGGCTCTCGTGCCTCGACCCAAGTGGACCTGGTTTTCCCACATGCTGATCCAGCACGGGCGTCGCGTTTGCGAGGCGCGGCGCCCGAAGTGCGAAGACTGCGTCGTCAGCCACCTGTGCCCGAGCGCGCGGCTGTGAGCGAGCTGCCTCCGGTCGACCGCGGGACGCTCGTCGCCACCCGCCGCGACCTGCACCAGCACCCCGAGCTCGGGTTCGAAGAGACGCGCACCGCTGGCCTCGTGGCCGAGCGGCTGCGCGGGTTCGGGTACGAGGTTGAGACTGGGGTTGGACGGACCGGCGTGCTCGCGCGTCGGGACGCGGGCACGGGGCGCTGCGTCCTCGTCCGGGCGGACATGGACGCGCTGCCGGTCGAAGAGACGAATGACGTCCCCTATCGCTCGCTCGAGCGCGGGAAGATGCACGCCTGCGGCCACGACGGGCACGTCGCCATCGGTCTAGAGGTCGCACGCCGCCTGCGCGCCGCGGCCCTTCCAGCCGGGGGAACGATCAAGTTCGCGTTCCAGCCGGCCGAGGAGATCGCGCTGGGGGCTCAGGCGATGATCGCGGCGGGCGTCCTCGACGGGCCGGCGGTGGACGCAGCGTTCGGGATCCACCTCTGGAACGACCTGCCGGTAGGCACGATCGGTATCATGGCGGGTCCGGTGATGGCGTCCGTCGACGAGTTCGAG
>DATNIM010000146.1:0-2343 GCA_035604455.1 Gemmatimonadales bacterium | reverse complement strand
CCGCGATCAGGCGGCGCACCACTGGGAGCGCTACTGCGGCCGCCAGCTGCGCGGCACGACGGTGGGGATCGTCGGCCTCGGGCGGATCGGACGCGAGGTCGCGCGGTCGTGCCGCGCCCTCGGGATGCGGGTCGTCGCCACGAAGCGGACGGTCTCGTCGGAGCTGGATCCCGACGTGGATCAGATGGTCCCCGTCTCCGAGCTCCCCACGCTGCTGCGCGCCGCCGACACGCTCATTCTGTGCACCCCGCGCACGTCGCAAACCGTCGGCCTGATCGGCGAGCGTGAGATCCGGACCCTCAAGCGGGGGGCGCTGCTCATTAACATCGCCCGCGGCGCGGTGGTGGACGAGGCGGCGATGATCGCGGCGCTGCGCGACGGCCATCTGTGCGGCGCCGTGCTGGACGTGTTCGCGAAAGAGCCGCTCCCCTCGACCAGCCCGCTGTGGGACATGCCGAATGTGATCGTCAGCTCGCACTCCGCGAGCACGGCCGACACCGAGAACGCGAAGCTGACGGACCTGTTCTGCGACAATCTGGGGCGGTATCTTCGCGGGGAACCGCTGCTGAACGTGTTTGACCGCGAGCGCTTCTATTAAGCTTAAGCTCGCGAAGTCTGACGGTCGCGATTCCAGTCCAACTCTTCGTCTTTCGATCAGAGGGGAGTGAACTATGGCAGGGATGCTTGAGGGAAAAGTCGCGCTGATTACCGGTGGCGGGCGTGGCATCGGCCGTCAGACCGCGGTACTATTTGCTCGCGAGGGCGCCCGGGTCGTCGTCGCCGATCTCTCCGCTGACGGCGTCAAGGAGACGGCAGCGTCGATCAACAAAGCTGGAGGCGAAGCTACGGGGGTCGTCGCCGACGTGAGCAAGTCTGCAGACGTCTCGGCCATGATGACGGCGACCCTCGCTGCGTTCGGACGGCTCGATTGCGCGTTTAACAATGCTGGTATCAACGGGACTCTGGCCGGCGTCCGCGGCAAGCTCACGGCCGAATGGCCCGAAGACGCCTTCGACAAGGTTATTCAGGTCAACCTTAAGGGCACCTGGCTGTGCATGAAAGCGGAACTCGAGCACATGGTCCAGCAAGGCTCTGGATCGATCGTGAATACCGCTTCCCTCGCCGGGTTGACTGGCTTCCCGACTACCGCGGCGTACGCCGCGAGCAAGCACGGGGTCGTAGGCCTGACCAAGACCGCGGCGATTGAGTACGCCCCGACGGTCCGTGTCAACTGCGTCTGCCCAGGATGGATAAATACGGAGATGACCGCGGAATCGATCGCGCGGCGCGGTGCCGAGCTCTTGGCCAGAGTTCCCTTTCGCGAATTTGGCAAACCGGAGGATGTCGCTGAGATGGTGTGCTGGCTGTCGTCCGACCGTGCGCGCTTCGTCACCGGAGGAGTCCTTACGGTCGATGGCGGCTACATGGCGAACTAAGTGCAGGCTGGTGCGTACAGGGTGCGGTGTCTGATCTTAAAGCGCACGAGGTGCTCAAGAGAGCTGATGTGATGCTTCGCCACCGCCTCCTCCGAGCGCAGGAACGGCCTCCTCGGTGCGGTACATCTGCGCGTGACGCGCGTCCGTCGGTTCCGCTGTTCCCCACTCTGAGCGAAGCGACGCAGCACCGCTAGGCATTCGCCTCCAAACGAACGTGCCGCACAGCCGCGCGTACCGTGTGACCGCGAGCTCAACGCGCCTCGAATTGACCGGGGCGTCACTCGAAGGGGGATCCGGGTTCAGAGCTAGGACGCCCCAGACATCCGCCGCCCGAGGGTGTGCGGCAGCGGGCGGGGAACGCCCCCGCCCGCTGCGACGTCTCGGACTGCCCTACGGCGCGTAGACCTGGAGCTGCTCGGCGACGTCCGTCGTGCCGACGGCGCCGGCGGGCACCGTGACCTGACCGCCGTGCCAGAGTGCCCCGGCCGCGATCCCGATCGGCCCGAGCAGGATGGCGCCGGCCACGGCCGTGCCGGCCGCGGCGCCGACATCCTTGACCTGCTGGACCGTCTGGGGCGTCACATCGAGCGGCGAGAGCCCGGCCGGCCGGCCGTCAATCGCCGCGGTCTGAATGTAGGCGATGTGGACCTTCGCGTTCTTGCCAAAGATGCCTGGCGGGGACACGTCGGTGACGACGCCCTGCGCGGGCGTCCCCATACGGAAGACCACGTCCCGGTTGATGAGGACGTCGGCGGCCACCTCGAACTTCACGGCGGTGCCTTGCTTGACGGTGGCCGAGTCGACCGCGGTCAGGAACCGGAGCGGCACTTTCGTGCCGATGGGCACGACGATGGCGGTGGTGCCCATCGAGGCGGGCAGGAGCGAGGACGGGGCGGACGGAGCTGGC
>DATNIM010000145.1:0-6597 GCA_035604455.1 Gemmatimonadales bacterium | reverse complement strand
CGCTCGTTGGCCTCTTGGCCCTGGCGACCCTCCTCACCCTCTACCTCTGCAGCTTTTACCGTGCGGGGCGCCGACCTGGCGCTTGGGTCTCCCCGGGCCGGTGGACCGTGGCGTGGGAGTTCTCACCCCTGTCGCTCGGGGGATTCTCCAACTGGCAACTGGCGCTCGTGAGCGCGTTGGGCTTGTTCCTTGAGCTGCTGATGATCCGCTGGATCTCATCCGAGATCCGCATCTTTGCGTACTTCAAGAACGACGTGCTAATCGCGTGCTTCCTCGGCTTCGGCCTTGGCGGCTACCTCTGCAGACGCCAGATCAACCTGCTCACGCTCGTCGTTCCGCTCCTCGCGCTGGTGCTCGTGGTGAAGCTGCCGTGGAACCCGTTGCGCAGCCTGATCGACAATCTGCCGGTGCAGCTCGGGGCGATCTCCGAGGTTCAGGTGTGGGGGGTGCCGGCGCTCCCGCTCGACGCCCGCACGCTCACCGGCCTCGTCGTCGCGGTCGGCGTCATCGTGCCGCTCTTCGCGTTGATCACGCTGACGTTTGTTCCGATCGGGCAAATGATCGGCTGGGGCCTCGAGCATGCGCCGAAGGGCATCGCCGGGTATTCGGTGAATATCCTCGGCAGTCTCGTCGGGACCCTGCTGTACACGCTCCTGTGCTTCTGGTACCAGCCTCCGGCCGTATGGCTTGCCCTCGCCGGCGTGATGCTTGTCGCGCTCGTGTGGCGCCTCCCGCGCCTTCGGTGGATGGCCGCCGGAGCGTTGGCGACATGCGCGGCGCTCGCCCCGCTTGAGACGGACGCGGACGCGGCTGTGTACTGGTCCCCGTATCAGAAGCTGACGCTCACCCCGGCGCGCGAGGGGGACCGGATCGTTGCCTACACGTTGAAAACGAACGGGAGCTGGTACCAGCACGTCATCGATCTGTCCCCGCGGTTCGTCGCCGCGCACCGGCAGCTCTTTGCTCACGCGCCGGTCGACTGGCACCCGTATAACGTCCCCTATCGGCTCGCGGCGCAACCAGGGTCGGTGCTCATTCTTGGGTCCGGGCTGGGCAACGATGTCGCGGCGGCCCTCCGGAACGGCGCGGGCCGAGTGGTCGCGGTCGAGATTGATCCGCTGATCTTGAAGCTCGGCCGGGCCCTCCATTTCGAGCACCCCTACGATTCTCCCCGGGTCGCCACGGTCTTGGACGATGCGCGGAGCTATCTCCAGAACAGCGACGCCCAATTCGACCTGATCGTGTTCTCGCTGCTCGATTCGCACACGACGTCGTCGCACTTTTCGAACATCCGGATCGACAACTACGTGTACACGATCGAGGCCCTCCGCGCGGCGAAGCGCCTCCTCAAGCCCGATGGTCTCTTCATCATCAAGTTCCAGATCCAGGTGCCCTGGATCGCCGGCCGCCTCTACGGCCTCCTCACCGCCGTGTTCGGACGCCCTCCTCTCGCGCTACATGCGGAGGCGCGCTACGCGGCGACGACGCGCCCGATCGGCGAGATGTTCTTCGTGAGTGGGTCGCCCGAGCGCCTGGCGCAGGCGCTCGCCGCACCCGGCGTCGGCGGATACGTGCGGGCGCGCAGTCACATCGATCTCGAAGAGGCGCCGCCCACGACGGACGACTGGCCGTACTTCTACCAGCGTGAGCCCGGCCTGCCCCCGACGGTGATCGTGATCTCCCTCGTGCTCCTCGTCGTGTGCGGCGCCCTGTTCGCAACGACCGGTGTCGCGGGTGCTGGTCGCCGGATCCAGTGGCACTTCTTCTTCCTGGGCGGCGGGTTTCTGCTGCTCGAAGCCCAAATTGTGAGCAAAATGGCGCTCCTGTTCGGGACCACGTGGGTGGTCAACGCGATCGTGATCAGCGGGTTGTTGCTGCTCATCGTCGTGGCGAATGCGGTCGTCGAGCGCTACCGCCACATCCCCCTGGCGTGGGCCTACACGGGCGTGTTCGGCGCGATGCTCGCGGCCTACGTCATTCCGCTCGAGCGATTCTTCTTTCCCTCGGTCTGGGTGAAGGCGGTGGTAGCCACGAGCGTGCTGTGCCTGCCGGTCTTTTTCGCGGGGATCATCTTCATCCGGAGCTTCGCGCGGGCGGGTTTCAGCGGTGAGGCGCTGGGCTCGAACCTGGTCGGCGCCTTGATCGGAGGACTGCTTGAGTCCCTCTCCTTCTGGACCGGGATCCGGTCTCTCCTGGTCGTCGCCGCACTCCTCTACGCGGCGTCCTCGCTAGCGCTCGGGCTCGAGGAGATAGCCTCGGAGACCGCCCCCGACGCGGGAGCTGCCGTCACCTAGGTCCGAGCGCCGGCTGGTCGGCCAGTCCTTCCGCGCCGCGCCGGCCGGGGCTACGCTACCGCCGTGTCGGTATTGAGCGCGGGGCTGATCTCGCTTGTCCTGCTCGGGCCTCAGGCGCGGGATTCGCAACCCCCGCCTACGAGCATCCCCGAGCTCGAGTCGCGTATCCGCGATGTCCTTGGACGCACGCACGTCCCGGGGGCAGGCGTCGCGGTCGTCACCCGCGATAGCATTCTGTGGGTGGCCGGCCTTGGAACCGCGGACGTGGCCAGCGGGCGTCGGGTGACGTCGGAAACTCTCTTCCGGATCGGATCGACGTCGAAGGCCTTCGTATCCCTCCTCGTCTTGATGCTCGAGGGTGAAGGCAAGCTCGACCTCAACGACCCGGTGCGCCGCTACGCTCCGGAGATCGCGTTCGCGAACCCTTGGGAGGCGACCGACCCGGTGCGCATCGTGCACCTGCTCGAGCACACCACGGGCTGGGACGACTTTGCACTCCGTGACTATGCGAGCAACGATTCGACGCCCCTCACGCTGCGGCAGGGCCTCGATTTGACGCCCCGCACGCGCACCTCACGCTGGCGTCCGGGGACTCGCGTGGCCTATTGCAACTCGGGTCCCGCCGTCGCCGCCTATATCGTCCAGAAGGTCGAAGGCCAACCCTTTGAGACGCTCGTCCACGAGCGCCTGTTCGTGCCGATCGGCATGGCGACGGCCACGTACTTTCCGCCGGAGCCGCGGGATCGGCTCGCGACGCTCTATCACAGCGACGGGCGGACCCCCTTTCCGTATTGGTACCTGAGCGAACGCCCGGCTGGCGCGATCAACGCGTCGGCGAGAGACATGGCCGCGTACGTGCGGTTCCTGCTGAATCGCGGCCGCGTGGGCGCGCGGGAGATTGTCCCGCCCGCGGCGATCGAGCGGATGGAACGGCCCCAGAGCTCACTCGGCGCGCGCGCCGGGCTCGCGCTTGGGTACGGCCTCGGTCTCGCGACCTACGGGGCGGACACGAACCTCCTGTGGGTGGGACACGACGGGAGCGTCCCGGGAGGTCTGACGATGATGGCGTACCGTCCGGACCAGGGCGTCGGTTTCGCTTTCATGCTCGACGGCGAAAGCATCGAAGCCGTGCGCCGGATCGATGGTCTCATTCGCGGCTATCTCACGCGAGACGTGCCGCGACCGACCTTGCCTCCGCCCGCGTCGTTGTCCGCCGGCGCGAAACGGTGGACGGGTTGGTACGTACTCGACAATCCCCGGGTTCAACACCTCTACTTTCTCGAGCGCCTGCTCGCGGTGGTTCGCGTGCGGATGGGCGACGATACCCTCACGTTCGCACCCGTGCTTGGTCCGGTCAGGCGGTTCGTGCCCGTTAGCGCGACCCTGTTTCGGCCGGCGAAGGCACCGTTTGCGACGCTCGCTCTGGTCACGGACTCGCTCGACGGACGTCCGGTCGCGATCGAGCGCGTGGGAA
The DNA here is from genome assembly GCA_035604455.1 of Gemmatimonadales bacterium. GTDB lineage: Bacteria > Gemmatimonadota > Gemmatimonadetes > Gemmatimonadales > GWC2-71-9 > AG25. The sequence continues at coordinate 2,829 of DATNIM010000145.1, read as the reverse complement.
GTCTCCTCCCCGGGTCCTACCGCCGGATCCCCGGGCTCGAGGCCCGGTTCCAGGTGGGCGCGACGGCGGCGTTCCTCTTCGCGTCCCTCGCGACCGTGCTCTTCGCGACCGTCTGGGTCCCTCGCTGGCTCCTCGGTCGGCTGCGTGCCCCGTCCCTCGCCGCGCGTGCTTGGCCATTGATCGCCACCCTTGCGGCAGTGGCGACCGCGACGCTGACCGGTGTGTCCGGCGAGGACGCGATTCCGCGCTTCGGCGCACCGACGGCGTGGTCGCTCGGGCTCTACTGCGCGATTCTCGTCTTTGCTGGGGCTGCAGTTCTCGGTTGCGTCACCGCATGGCGCGGCCGGGACGCCGGGCGAGGAGGTGTGCGGATCTACGCGGTTGCCGCAAATGTGCTCAACCTGCTCGCGGCTGCGTATCTCGCGCGCGCAGGCATGATCGGGTGGCGGAGCTGGGGGAGTGGAGGCGTGAGCGCCGAGATTTCCGCGTCTGCCGGCGAACCCGACCAGGGCGGGTCACAACGCTGGCTCGCTCCAAGCGTGTACTAGGGCGTGCGTCGAGCGCGCGCCTTCTCGACTACTGAAAGTCGTTGAACCCGGGGCAGGTATTTGGTGCGACGACGAACGAGTCCTGGGTTGCCCAGAAACTCGTACTGAGCGACCAGTTCACCTTGTAGCTGAGAGACTCCGGGACCGTCCACCCGACCGTGACGCTGTCGACGAAGGTGCCATTAGACGTGCCGCGCGGTGATAGAACCTGATAGTTCACGTTGACGTTGGGCTGGGTGGCCCGGGCTTCCCAGGTCGCGATGCAGGTACCGGAGGCCGAATCGGTACTCAACACGACGATGATGTTGAACGCGGTGCTCGCTGTGTCCTGGGAGATTGGGGCCGTTGTCGAGTTTGTTTGGCTCTGGCAGGCGCCGAGGATCAAGGTCGCTAGCCCGAGAACCGCGGTGAGTCCCATCGTTGGACGGAGCGGACGTCGCTGCGTTGCCGAGGTCACGTTGTGCAACCCTCCGCAGCCATGTCGCGAAACGACCGGACCGGCGTTTGCGAAACTCGGCTGCCTGTAAGGAACTACGAACGACTCGCGATTCATGCTGAGTCGAACCGGAACGCGGGGGTCGAACGCGCAGCCCGTTTCATCTTGGATCACGGCGCGATATAGTCGGGGCCGCATGCTCCTGAGGGACGCCCCGGGGCGCGAGACGTTACGCCCGGTCCCCGTCCTGCGGTACGCGGGAGAGGTCCTCTCTTTTTCAGGTGGTGTCTTGGCTACTGGCCCGTGAGGCCACCGCAGCGTCGCGCCGACAGGGCGCGGCCTGCGTGCGCGACATGAAGCGAGCGATCCATGCGCGCCTGTGGAAGCGCCGCCGTCATCTGTGTATCGGACGGGACTCTTCCTAAGGTCTCGGGCCCGGGCATATTGCCCTCCGACCTCAACCCCTTGGAGATGCGATGCCGTCACACGCACCGACCGGGAGTGTTTCGAGCCTTCTCATGCTGCTCGTCACGGCAGCCGCTGCAGACGGTCAGGCGCAGCTGGGCTCCCGCACACACACGTACTACATCGCCGCCGACGAGGTCACGTGGGACTACACGCCGAGCGGGCGCAACGAGATTGCCGGGCGCCCCTTTGACGATGTCGAGCGGCCCTTTGTCGAAGCCGGAGCACACTCGATTGGGCGGGTGGCGCTCAAGGCGCGGTATCGCGAGTACACCGATTCGACGTTTGCGACGCTCAAGCCGCGTCCCGCTGCTTGGGAGCATCTCGGGCTCCTGGGACCCGTGCTGCGAGCGGAGGTCGGCGACACGATTCGGGTCGTCTTCAAGAACAACACCCGCTTCCCGGTCAGCATGCACCCCCACGGGCTGCTGTACGCCAAGGCGTCGGAAGGCGCGGGGTATGCGGACAGCGCCGCCGCTCCCGACAAGGAAGGGGTCCCGACCTCTGGCGTCCACGTGTATGTGTGGCCGGTGCCCGAACGCGCCGGTCCCGGCAAGAACGACCCGAGCTCGATCTTGTGGATGTATCACTCGCATGTGCACGAGGAGCAGGACATCAGTTCGGGCCTGATGGGCCCGATCATCGTCAGCGCGCGGGGGAGCGCGAAGCCCGACGGCATGCCGAGGGATGTCGACCGCGAGTTCGTCGTCGCCTTCGCGGAAATCGATGAAAACGCAAGCCGCTACCTACCGGTGAACCTGAAGATGTATGCGAAGGACGCCGCGGGCGCCCACATTGAGCCCGTTTTCGCAGTGCCCCAAGTCGTCCCGTCCGACGACGCCCAATTCAACTTCAAGGAAACGATTAACGGCTTCACCTACGGGAACGGACCCGTGTTCACGATGCACTTGGGCGAGCGGGTGCGCTGGTACCTGATGTCCGCCACAGGCTTCGAGATCCATTCGCCTCATTGGCACGGCAACACGGTGGAGGTGCAGGGGTCGAGGACGGACGTCGTCGGACTCCTGCCGATGGGGATGGTCGTGGCCGACATGGTTCCCGACAATCCGGGCATCTGGCTCCTTCACTGTCATGTGTCGAACCATTTGCGGATGGGTATGCAGGCCCGTTACCAGGTCTTGCCGTAGCGTCGTAACTCCGGTGCGCGGTGCGATGCGCTGCGGTTGCTGGCGGCCGCGGTGCTGAGCCTCGGCGTTGGTCTGATCTGCGCGGTGCGGCGCCCCTCTCTGCCAATATGAATGAGACACCCGACGTCACAAGGTTAGTGTAGAGGGCGAGGGAGATGGGACCATGACGGCGGTCTTGGCGGGCTCGTCTGTGGAGCGGGAGGTCGAAGTGGTGGCGAAGGCACAGCGGCGC
>DATNIM010000144.1:0-17694 GCA_035604455.1 Gemmatimonadales bacterium | reverse complement strand
CAACAGGTTACGGGGAGGCACGGGGGTACGGGCTCCCGCGTGCCGGACCGCCAGCAACCCACGCCGAACGCGTGCCCACCCGGCGACCACTCTGCCCCGTCTCCGCCACCCCGCTTCACTAATCGGCTTGGCGGCCCGCCGGTGTCTGGAGTATGGCCTCCCGGCCGATGACCTGTGCCAGACGAGGGAGAAGTTGCTCGTTGGCCAGCCGCTCAACGGCGTCGACGGCGCTCACAGCGATGTTGGCGAGCTCCTCGTTCCGCTTCTGAAATGCTGCCTTCATCGTCGGGTCCCTCAGGTCTCCGAAGGGGGTCAGCGAGGCGTTCACCAAGTTGTCGAGCGTGCGTTCTATGTGCCGCAATCCCCAGCGAAACGCACCAACGAGCCCCGTGAGCTCCAAGTCAGAGGAGATGGCTGCCAGCCTCGGGAAGACGGCATCAAGGTTCCCGAGTTCAAGAGGAGCGGTCGGAATTTTCTGGCCTTTTGTCTCAAGAAGCGTCTTGAGGCTCTGGAACAGGTCCAAGTTCAAGAGCACACTCCCCTGCACAATTCGGAGGATTTCGAGCTCCTCCCGTCGGCGCGTCCTTCGATCCTTCCACCGGTCAACTGCCAGCGCTGCCAAAACGCCGACGAACACGCCCACGAGAGTCGCGGCCAAGTTTGGCCAGAACTGCGGCAAAAACTGCTGCCAGAATCCCGTCGACACCCGTGGGTCACACATGGCGCGATAAGCATAGCGTTCGGAGCGCTGGGTGGGTAACCGCGACCAATTCCAACCGGGAGACCACGCACGCATTGCCGGGAGGCGGGGCCGCGAAAGCCGCGGGGCAGAGCAGGCACCGGCGGACCATCACGTAGACGACGAAGTTCGAGGCCAAGGGTCCGGTTCGGGCGGCGCCCTGCTGAGGCTGAAATAGTTCTGCGCGCGGGCGGCGGGACTTTCGGCGGGACTCTGGTCGAACAAGCGCGTTAGGACGGTCGCGAGTCGTCGCCAGTCGGCGAGGTTAAGGTGTTGAGTGGGAGCGAGTAGGGGCGAATGGCCGCAAATCGCTCGCAGGTTCGATTCCTACACGCTCCCGCCACAACCGCAGTACGTCGCGACGAGAGTACTTTCAGTACCGCGGTTTATATCGCGGTGCATGTGTACTGATATAGGTAATTGCGGTCACACGGCTGAAGCGCTTGGCCCCCGAACCCTCAGGAGACATTGCGATGGTCGTGCCTGTTCTACTTCCGACGCAAGCGCAAGACGTATCCATCGCCGGTGTGACGTATCACGTCGAAGGTGAGCTCGTGCCGGCGCTGCATCTCGAGGTCACGAGGATGCCCGTATATTTCGAGCATCACATCCTGCTCTGGAAGAGCGCGGGTGTCGAGATAGACATCAAACCCCTCAAGGGCGCCTTCAAGCGGATCGTGGCCGGAATGCCCGTCTTCCTCACACAGACGAAGGGTTCCGGGCACATCGCATTCAGCCGGGACGGCCCGGGCCACGTGTTCGCCGTCCACCTCCGCGACGGCCAGTCGATCGATGTGCGGGAACACCAGTTTCTCGCGGCCACCGACAATATCGACTACTCGTTTCAACGGGTGAAGGGCGTTGCGAACATGCTGTTCGGGGGCACGGGCTTCTTTGTCGATACATTCGCGTGCCGCCACGGCGGGGAGGGAGCGGTCTGGCTCCACGGGTACGGCAACGTGTTCGAACTCTCGCTCACGCCGGGGGACATGATCGATGTCGAGCCCGGGGGGTGGGTGTACAAGGACCCGACCGTCCGCATGGAAACGCAGGGGCAGCGGATCGCCGCGGGGCTGTTCGGCAGTGCCGGCAACCTGTTCTGGAACCGGTTCCACGGGCCTGGTCGACTCGTAATCCAGTCGATGTACGCGCACCTGCCGACCGAGGAGTAGCGAGCGGCTGCGGCTCGCAGACGCCGCGGGAGGTCCCTGTGGCGTGGTCCTCCGGGCAGGCTGGGCGGGGTCCCGACCGGCACGGGGGCCTGAGGGGCTGCCCCGGCTCCATCGTCCTCTTGACGCCGCCGCCCACGCGAGCGCACATTGTCCTCGCCAATTGCGACAAGCAGACTCCCGATTGACTTAAACGTTGGCCACTGTTGACGGAAAATCCCGAATGAATCTTTCACCTTTGTGAAGGAGCTTCGCCGGAGCATGACGTGCCACTAAATGCCGATCAATGCATTCGGTATTGTGCGGGTTGCCCTCTGCGCTGCCGGCGGACGCTGGGCCTGGCGGTTTGCGCGTCGCTTTGCGGGGTGGGGGGGCACGCGCAAGCGGTCGCTCGGGGGCGGATTGTCGGCAATGTCCGGACGGACCAGGGTGCCCCGGCTGTCGGCATGGCCGTCTCGCTGGCCACGACACCCCTCGCTACGACGACGGACAGCGCCGGGGCGTTCGCCCTGCAAGACGTTGCAATCGGGATCTACACGGTCGTGGTGAGCGGGCGGGACGTCGATACGTTGCGCACGCTGATCACGGTCCTCGGGGGGCAGACCACGCGTCTTGCGCTCATCGTCGGCCCACGCGGCCGTGGCATCGCCCCGCCTGAACTCGCGCAGTTGTTGCCGGCGGTCGTGGTCCGCGCGCCAAAGCCCGGAGCCATGAGCAATTTGCCCGAGGTGCGTGGGACAGTGAGTTACGCGGGGCAGAAGACCGAGGTCGTGGAACTCGACAGCCTCACCGTCAACACCGCCGAAGACAAGAGCCGCGAGGTGCTCGGTCGGGTACCGGGCGTCAATATCTCGGAAACAGAGAACGGCGGATTTCCTTCGAACGGGATCGGCCTGCGGGGGCTAAACCCGACCCAATCAATCGAGATGAACGTGCGGCAGGATGGCGTGAACATCGTCGCCGACCTGTACGGCTACCCGGAGACCTACTACACGCCGCCGGCCGAGGCGGTCGAACGAGTCGAATTCGTCCGGGGGAGCGCCTCGCTGCAGTTCGGTCCACAATTCGGTGGCGTCGTCGACTACGTGCTTCGCGACGGCCCGCCGAACACCCCCCCGACGTTCACCGTCGACCAAACGGGAGGAAGCTACGGGCTCTTCGACTCCTACCTCTCGGTCGGCGGCGGTTCGGGTCGCTGGACCTACTTCGGATACGCGCAATACCGCGGCGACCAAGGGTGGCGGCCGAACTCAGACATCGCCCAGGTGTCCGCGGCCGGGCGGGTCCACTACCAGGCGAGTGATCACGTTCGTTTGAGCCTCGAATATTCACTCCTCCGCAACCGGATCCACATGCCTGGAGGGCTGACCGATTCCTCGTTCCAGGCCGACCCCGGACAATCGCTGCGGGTCCGGAACTGGCTCGCCACGCCCTGGAACGTCGTCGCCGCGTCGCTCGAGGCCGAGCTGTCTCCCAAGGCCCATCTGACCTCGACGCTCTCCTACATGTTCAGCCAGCGGTATCTGGTGTGGCGCAATGAGGACGGCGGCCCGGGCGCGATCGACTCGATCGATCCGACCACGCTGACCTACATCCCGCGGGAGGTCGAGCGCGAGTACTTCAATAACGCGACCGACGAGACGCGGTTGCGCTGGGATTATCCGGGGCTTGGCGCGACGCAGACGTTCATCACCGGGCTCCGTGTGTTCAGCGGGACGATGCACCGGCAGGAGGACGGAGTCGGCACCACGGGGTCGGATTTCGACATGTCCCTCGTCGCTCCCTACGGCACCGACGTCAGCTTTGGGAGCACGAACGTTGCGGGGTTCGCGGAGAACATCTTCCACGTGGGGCACAGGCTCTCGCTCACTCCCGGGGTTCGGGTTGAGTTTCTGCGGTCGACCACCGCTGGCTACGCGGCCGACTCGGCGTTCGCGCCGCTCGCCAAGAACCGCACGTTCGCGCTCGCGGGGCTCAGCGCCCAGTACGATCTGTCCGGAACGAATGTCTACGGCAACCTCACGCAGGCCTACCGACCGATCGAGTACTCCTACCTGTACCCCATTGGAAGCGCGACCCGGGTCGACCCGAACCTCGTGGACCCGAGCGGCTTCAATGCCGACCTCGGCTGGCGCGGGGAGCTCGGCCCAGCTGTGAGCTTCGACCTGGGGTGCTTCTACCTCTACTACCACAACCGGATCGATGTCGTGTCGTTGGTTGACGCAACGGGCGCGCCCTACACGGAGTACGAGAACACCGGGACGAGCGTCCACGAGGGGGTCGAGACCTACCTGAGCGTACGGCCGCTGTCCTGGCTCGGTGTGGCTCCCGCTTCCGGCACGCTCGAGCTGTGGGAGGCTCTGGGCTACACCCACGCGCGGTACACGGCGGGTGCCTTCACCGGCAACACGGTCGAGTACGCACCGGCCGTGGTGAGCCGTTTCGGGGCGAGCTTCACTCGGGGGCGGACGACGCTCGCGGTCACGTGGAGCCTCGTGACCAAGCAGTACACGGACGCGAACAACACGATTGCGAGCCCCGACGGCGAGACGGGCGTAATTCCGAGCTACGGATTGGTGGACGGATCAGTGCAGCTCCGTTTTGGCGAGCGCGCCGCCCTGCAGGCTGGCGTGAACAACGTCGCCAACGTGGCGTACTTCACGACGCGCACCACCGAATATCCAGGCCCCGGCATCATCCCGGGCATCGGCCGCACCGGCTACCTCACGTTCCGGCTTGGGATGTGACGCCAGGGGCTCAAGCGGCCCCGCGCAGTTCCCCTCCGCAAACGAGCGCGCCGCAGGTAGTCTTATGGTATGGTCGTGGCGCAGGACGGGACAGCACACGTGAGGCGAGCCGGCCGGGGTGAGCTGCACCCCAGCGCGCGGCGTCGTTCGGTCCGCCTCGCGCTGGTGTTTTGTGCTGGGTTCTGCCCCTGCCGACCGGCCGCTGCGCAGACGGACTCCGGCCGGGTCACGCTGGCGGTGCACCGCGAGCACCGCGCGCTGGCCGACGTCGCCGTCGGCGGCGCGCGGGGAGTGGTCCGGACCGACCGCGCCGGAAGAGCGGTTCTCACCTTGCCGGCCGGCCCCTCGCTTCTCACGGTCGCGCGGGTGGGCTTTCGACCGGAGACGCTCCGCGTGCTCGTTCGCCCGGCCCTCGACACGGTCATTACGGTCGAGCTCGTCGAGCAAGCCGAGGCGCTCACCCCCCTGGTCGTCTCCGCGACCAGAGTGCCGCACCAGATGGAAGACGAACCGACGCGGGTCGAGGTGCTGGGTGGCGAAGAAATCGGCGAAAAGACCCAGACCCAGCCGGGGAATCTGACGCGCCTCCTCGAAGAGGTGAGCGGCGTGCGCGTCCAAACTGCTTCGCCGCCAACCGGAGCAGCGAGCCTGCGCATTCAGGGGTTGCCGGGGCAGTACACGGCGATGCTGACCGACGGGCTGCCGCTCTGGAACCCCCAGTTCGGCGGCTTGGGTCTCGCCCAGGTGCCGCCGCTCGATTTACGGCAGGCCGAAGTGATCAAGGGTGCGGCGACCGCGCTGTACGGGCCCTCGGCGCTCGGCGGCGTCGTGAACCTCGTCTCGCGGCCTCCGGGAGACGAGCAGGAACTCGTTCTCAACCAAACCTCCCAAAGCGGCACTGATGGCTTGGGCTGGCTTTCCACGCGCTTTAGCGACCGCGTCGGGCTGACGGTCCTCGGCGGCGTGCACCGGCAGAGCGAGCAGGACCTGGACGGGGAGGGCTGGGCTGATATCCCTGGCTACGACCGCGCCGAGCTCCGCCCGCGGCTCTACTGGAACTCGGGCCATGGGTCCTCGGTGCTGGCCACGGTTGGCGGTGTGACGGAGCACCGTACGGGCGGCAGCATCCCGGGCGTGATTCTCGCCGACAGCGCGCCGTACCCGACCACCGTCAACACGAATCGATTGGACGGTGGCACGGTGGGCGTGTTCCCCGTGCACCATGACACGCTCACCATCCGGGCCTCCGGGACCAAGCAGTGGGAGCGAGACGATTTTGGCCCGACGAGTTTTTTCAGCACGCAGCACGGACGCCATACGACGGTCTTCAGCGAAGCGACGCTCACGATCCCGCAGGGGCGGGCCACGTGGCTCGTCGGGACCGGCTTCGAGCAGGACGGCTTCCAGTCCCCCGAGGTCCCGGGATTTGACTACACCTACTCGACGCCTGCGGTGTTCGCGCAGCTCACGATGCCGATCGGATCGCACGTAGCGTTCACGGCGAGCGGCCGCTGCGATTTTCAGAACCGCTTCGGGACGTTCTGCGACCCGCGGCTCTCGGCCCTGTGGCGCGCACCGGACGGCTGGACCGTACGCCTCTCGGGAGCGACGGGGTTCTTCGCCCCGACACCCTTCATCGATGAGACCCAAGGGATTCCCTTCGCGCGGCTCGTGCCATTTGGGACGACGAGCATCGTGACGTGCAACCCGAACAACTGCGTCGGGACCTCAGGGACGGGTGTGTACGTCACCACCCCCTTCGGCCTCCAAGCGGAGCAGGTCCGGTATGGGGCCTTGGACGTGACGAAGCACGCCGGACCCCTCAACGTGACGGGTACGCTGTTCTCATCAACGCTCGATCATCCCCTCATTCTCCTGCCGCAGGCGACGATCCTGCTCGACCAACCGCAGCTCGTGAACGCGAGTGGTCCGACCGAGACGGCCGGGGGCGAGCTCTTCGCGGTCTACAGTGCAGAGCCTGTCGTGGTCCTCGTCGAGTACGCCTACGTCCACTCAACGGCGATTTCGCCCCTGACGGGGGCACGTATCGACGCGCCGCTCGTGCCGCGCCACAGTGGCGGGCTCGACGTCGCGTGGGAGAGCGACGAGAGCGGGACCCGCGTCGCCCTGGACGTGTTCTACACAGGTGCTCAGCCCGTGCTGGAAGACCCCTATCGGACGATGACCGTTCCCTACACGACCATCGACATCCTCGTCTCGCAACGCGTCGGGAAGCGGCAGCTCTACATCAGCGGGGAGAACCTCGGAAACGTCCGGCAGACGCAGTGGGACCCCCTCCTGCTGCGCGGGCCGGGGGATGAGTATCGGTGGACGACGTCAGTATGGGCACCGCTCGCCGGTCGCGTGATCAACGCGGGGGTCCGCATAGGGTTCTGAGCGCCGCCTCGCCCGGGAAGGCTTCGAGGGCAGTCAGTTTCCTCGTTTTTTGGGCCCTGGCAGCAGGCACCATTGCGGTGCAGGTTGGGACCGGTCCCGAACATTCTGGCGTCGGTCCCAGGCTCAGGTGGGGCAGGGCATGCAACGACTCGCCGTCCCAATCCTTCTCTTTATGTCGCTCCTGTTGGTCCCGCGCCTCGGACGGGCTCAACAGCCCGATACCGTCCTCGCGCTTGAGGGTTTCCTCCAAGAGGACGACCAGACCTCGGCCTGGACCCTCGTCGTCCCGCTCTCGGTTCTGGCGTTTCACATCCGGACGTTCACCTTCGCCCTCACCGGCCATCCCGAGCGCTGGCGCGACTTGCGCAACCTCTACGTGACGACGAAAGGGCGGGTGTCCCGGGTCGGGGATCCGGACGCGCCCCACCTGAGTCTTGCGCCTGATGACATGCGGGAGGCCACGCCACCCGGCACGGTCGACCATTCGTTCGATCGCGGCGTCGGGATGCGGAGCCGGGCGACATTGTCAGTCGTTCCCGACGAGTTTGCCTGGCAAGACGCAAAGGATCGCGGCACAGGGGTCAACCCGCTCGTGCTCTACACGATGCTGAACGAGCGCAGCGGGGCGATCGAGATCATTCGACCGACGGATCTGAACTTCTGCGTTCGCGTGTCCAACCGCGACCATGTGGTTACGTGGGACACGACCTTCTTGCTTGAGCATACGGACGCGCGCCGCTTCGAGACCCAGGCCGGGGCGTTCCGGGAGGGCGTCCAGCTGCCGCGCTTTGCCGCGCGACAACCGGGCCACTATACGGTGCAGGCTGGTGTCTGCGAGGACGAGGAGTTCAACCTGACGGCCGAGTTCGACGTCCAGTAGGCCGGCGTTTGACAGACGGCCACCGTTCGTCGCAATATGCAGTCCGGTAAGGTCTGATCCACCACCGCGTTGCACGAGGGTCCTTGCGCCGCTCCTCAACGAAGCTGTCTCGCCGCACCCTCGGAGTCGATAGCGAGTCGCTTCGGATCCTGCTCGTCGAAGACAATCCGCGTCACGCGCAGTTGCTCGAAGAGTTGATGGGGACCGAAGGTGTGGCCTTCGCCGGGGCCGCGCCCTACGAGTTGGTGCGGGCGGACACCCTGACTCAGGCGCTCGAGCGGTTGGCGCAGGGCGGGATCGATCTGGTGCTGCTCGACCTGTCGCTGCCCGAGGCCTCGGGTCTCGACGCCCTCGTGCGCGTGCGCGAGCGGGCTCCCGACGTCCCCGTCATCACTCTCATGGGCCTGAACGACAGCGGGCTCGGCGCGCAGGCGCTGCAGGCCGGGGCCCAGGACTACCTGTCCAAGGGCAAGATGACCGCGAGCCTGCTGGCCCGAAGCATCCGCTACGCCGTCCGGGTCAACCATCTCGAGCTCGCGCTTCGCAGTCGCTCGCTGCTCGACGGGCTTACGGGGGTCCACAACCGGCGCGGGTTCATGGCGCTCGCCGACCCGCACTTCAAGCTGGCGCGACGGATGAAAGGCCGGTTCCTCATTGTCTCGGCCGACGTCCGCGGGCTGGGGGAGATCAACCGCGTCGCGGGCTACGACGAAGGCGACGTGGTGCTTCGGGAGACTGCCGAGATCCTGCGACGGACGTTCCGGGACTCAGACCTCGTGGCTCGTCTCGAGGCGAGCGAGTTCGCCGCGCTCGCCGTGGACGCCCCCCTCGAGAACAGTCCGATCATCGCGGCGAGGCTCGCGCACCACGTCTCGATGTTCAACTCGATGACGCTGCGGCGCTACACCTTGGCGGTCAGCGTCGGTTTCGCACAGTTCACACACGCCGAGCCCAGCACGGTGGCGGACTTGCTGGCGCTCGCGGTCGAAGACCGACGGTCGACCGGAACCAAGCAGCGGAAGTCCCGTCCGACCGGAGCGCGGGCGCGGCCCGCGAGCTAGCCCTGGGTCGGACGACCCTCGACGCCGCCCGTGAAACCGCGGGCGGGACCCTGCCGTAGAACAATGGCGCGCGTATGACCTTGCGAACCCGCTGGCTCGCCTGGCGCCGGGACGTCGTGGCCTTCGCCGTCCTCTGCGTGGCCGGGGTCGTGTTTGGCCTCCTCATCAACAGGACGGGCCCCCGCCTTCACAGCGCCCTCGCCTCCTGGGCACCGGGCCTCGCGCGCCACGTAACCATCGATGCCGATGCCAACGACTCGAGCCTGCCGCCGCTCACGCAGGCCGATCCCTGGACGTACCGCGCCCCGATCTCTCCCGGCCAGCGCGTCTGGGTGCGAAACGTCGTCGGACCCGTTTCCGTCGAGCCCACGACCGGGAGCTTTGTCGAAATCCGGGCGGTGAAATCCTTCCGCCATTCCAATCCGGCATCCGTCGCCCTCGTCGCCACGCCGAATCGCGAGGGCTTGGCGGTCTGTGCGGTTGGTGTGGACAGTCTGGTCTGCGCCCCGAGCGTGGAGATCACCGGTCCGCACCACCATTCGGACGTGGCCGTGGCCTTCACGCTCCGCGTTCCCCACGGCGTGCGGATCGACATTGCGACGGTGAGCGGGGCCGTGCGCGTCCGAGGGGCGAGCGCCCCGGTGACCGTGCGGACGGTGAACGGGGCGATTGACGCCGAGACGAACGCGGGGCCGGTAAACGCGGTCACCGTGAACGGCAGCGTCCGCGCGATCGTGCGAGGGTTTGGGGACACCGGGAGCGTGCAGCTCGCCACGGTGAACGGGGCGGTCACGGCCGAGTTACCCGCACACCTCGATGCGGTGGTCGACGCCGCGACGCTGCATGGACGGGTGGTAAGCGATTTCCCGCTCACGGTCGAGAATGCGCTCGTCGCGCACCGGGCGTCCGGGACGCTGGGCACGGGTGGCCGGAAGGTGGAGCTCCATACCGTGAACGGGTCCGTGCGCCTGCTTGAGGTTCCGCCGGAGCCGTAGCGCCTCTGCGCAGAGGACGCCTATACTCCGGCTGCCATGGTGACCCAGCTGACCTTCCACGGGGCGTGGGCGCGTCTGTGCACGAGGATTCCGCGCCTCGTGGTCGTTGTGGGCGTGCTCGCGACCGGGGGCACGGCCCTTGGTGCGCAGTCCCCAGACACGACCGCCACCGAGGGGACCGTAGTCGACACGACCCACCACATAGCACCGGGAGCCGCGGCGTGGCGGTCCATGATCATTCCCGGATGGGGACAGGCGCTGACGGGCCGTCCGATCACGGGTGCGCTCTTCGTGACGTGGGAAGGTGTCACGATGATGATGACCTTGCGGGCCGTGCAAGAGGAGACCTACCTCAACCAGTCCGGGTCCCCGAACATCGTGCCGAAGCGTCAGCAGGTGCAGGACTGGGTTGTCTTGTGGGTGTTCAACCACCTCTTCTCGGCTGCCGAGGCCTTCGTCTCCGCGCAACTCATCGATTTCCCGAAGGACTGGAAGCTGGTAACCCTGCCGCGGGGTATTGGCCTCGAAGTCCCCGTGCCCTAAACAGCGGGCCGTATCAGGATGGGAACGACCGCTGCTCGATCTCTGTGGGCGTCACAATCGCGTAGCGACACCCATCTACCCAGGCGCCAGGATTGAGGTAAGCCCGGCCGCCCGGCAGCTGCTCAAGTGCCGGCCGATGGGTGTGGGCGAGGATGACCAGGTTGAGCTCCGGTCGGCGTTCCAGGAGCGACCGCGCGTACGCAGCCTGAGCGGCGGCCGCGCGATCGAGCACGGCGGCGTCGCGCGTGTTGTCCGCCAGTCGCCCCGACAGCTTGTCGGCGATCCAGAACCCCAGGTCCGGATGCAGGGCGCGGAACACGCCGATCGTGAGGGGATGGCGGGTGATGCGGTGCATGAGCGCTGCGGCCCAATGCTGTTCGGCGACGCCGTCGCCGTGCGCGACGAACGCCCGGCGCCCCGCGATGTCGAGCTCGGCTCGCCCACCGTAGAACGCGATCCCGAGATCCTTCGTGAGAAAGTCGCCGCCCCAGCGGTCGTGATTGCCCCCGACGAGAGTGACCGGAATGTTCCGCTCGCGGAGTTCATAGAGCTTCGCGACGCTCGTGAACGAGCGGCGCGGGATCACGCTCGCGTATTCGAACCAGAAATCGAACAGGTCGCCGTTGATGAGGAGGGCGTCGCCGAGGTCGGGAACGGCCGAGAGGAACCGGTGGAACGCGGTCTTCACCGACGCCGGAGCTTGGCCAAGGTGGGCGTCGGCCACCACCACAACGCGTGAGGGCGCGGGGGCCACGGTCCCAAACTAGGAATGGCTCTGGGCGGTCGCAAGCGCCCCGGCTGTTTGACTTTTGCCGAGTGGCTCTCGATCTTGCGTCGGCGTGATCGCGACTATTACGCTGCGCGTCAACTACTCCGAAACAGACCAGATGGGGGTTGTCTACCATGCGAACTATCTCGTCTGGTTTGATCGAGCGCGCACGGAACTGTTACGGGAGCGGGGCCTCACCTACCGCGAGCTCGAGCTGCAGGGGTTCTATCTCGCGGTCTCGGAGGTGAAGGTCCGCTACCGCGCTCCGGCTCGCTACGACGATCTCGTGCACGTTCGCTGCTGGGTGCGCGACGTGGGCTCGCGGCGCGCCACGTTCGGGTACGCGGTCGCGCGGGACCACGGCGAGTTGCTCGCCACGGGCGAGACGTCCCTGGTGTCGCTCACCCATCGTCACACCGTCACGCGCATGCCCGCACACGTGCTCGCGCTCCTCACGCCCGTCGCCGACCCTGTGCCGTTGTGAATCACGATCCAGGCCTCCCGCGATCCGATAACAGGTGAGTCTGCAACGGTTTTCGCTTGACCCTGCCCGGACCGCGGTCTACATTGCCGCCGGTGCCCTGGTTGCGGGCTGCGTGCCGAAGCCGGCGCCGTTGGTCGCCGTTCCGCTCGCGCCCGCCGCTCGCGCCGACGCCGTGGCATGGTCCCAGCGCAGTGAGCCCCGGCGGGACACCGCCATCAGGTTCCGGTTTCGCTACAACGATGACCGGCGGAGCTGGGCCGGCCGGGGGACGGCGCGGGTCGCCCCACCCGATTCCTTGCGATTTGACTACACAGGGCCGCTCGGGCTCGGGTCGGGCGCAGCGGTCGTCGTGGGAGACTCGACACGGTGGGCGCAGCCTGAGGAGAATTTCCGCTCCCTTATCCCCGCGATCCGAATGCTCTGGGCCGCGCTCGGGGTGGTTCGACCACCCGATTCCACGGCCGTGGTCGAGGCAGCCCAGATGCCACCTCGCTCCATCTGGCGGTTTGTCTCCGGATCGGACACCCTGGACTATGTCGTCACCGACGGACCCGCTCGCACGCTGGAAGCCGAGTGGCGGCGATCGGGCAAGGTGCAAGCGCGCAGCCGAACGGACCTCGATCCGCGCGGGCAGCCGACGGGAGCCGACGTCGATTTCCCAGGAACCTCGGCCCACTTTGCGCTCTCGGTCGTCGGCGTGGACACCACGGTGGCCTTCGAGCCGGCGCTTTGGGAGCGTCGCCGGTAGCCTCGTCCCGCTCGGCCTGGCCGGGTGTCTGTACAGCTTCGCGGGCGGCGGTCTCCCCAACATCAAGACGGTCGCGATTCTGCCGTTCGACAACGACACGCCCCAGCCCACGCTGACAAACGATGTCACGTCGGCCGTCACCGATGCGGTCGAAAACCGGCTGGGGTTGCGAGCCGCCGCGCAGTCGAGCGCCGACGCGGTCGTCCGGGGACGGGTGGTCCGCTACGATCCGGACGTGCCGCTTGCGTTTCAGCCCGGAGTGGGATCGGCCGTCGTCACCCAGCGTCAGGTCCAGCTCACGGTGGACGTGGAGATCCTGGATCAGCGCTCGGGGCGCACGCTGTGGCAGCGGCAAGGGTTGAGCCTGGTGGGTGAGTACACTCCGCCGCAGGAGACTGACGGGCGAAAGATCGCGCTGCAGAAACTGGAGAACGAGATCGTGGACGGAGCCCAGTCCCAATGGTGAGCAGTCAACGCCGCGGCGCAAGTACCGTCGGGTGCCTCCTGTGGCTGCTCTTCGTCGTCGCTGCGGTCTATTACGGCGTGAATATCGGCGAGGTGTACGTGCGCTACTACCGGCTTCAGGAGGAGCTCGATTCGCAGGCACGCCTTGCGTCGGCGATCGACAACGGCACGATCGGACGCCGGATCGCCGCAGCCGTCGACGACATCGGCGTGCCGGATTCCGCGAGCAACGTCACGATTACACGCTCCACGGACCCGCGCCAAATCAACATCGAGACGGCCTACAGCGAGCGCGTGACGCTGCCGTTCTTCGACCATACCTTCACCTTCCATCTCAAGGCCACCGAGCCCCTCTGACGGAGTGTTGCCGTAGCCCGGTCAGTTCGGTGGTCCCCGAGGCCGTCTCCCCCACCATCCCGGCCCGCACGGTCGGGCGCTTCGTCATCCTCGAAGGCGTGCTCGGGGCGTTCGCGCACTCTGAGACCGATGGGGCAGGGAGCCCCGACTCGTGAGTACGGTCACGAAGGTCCGCACCGCGAGGCAGGCCGTGGCCTGGCGCCGGAACGCGAAGAAACGCGGAGCGCGCGTCGTCTTCACCAACGGCGTGTTCGACGTGCTCCACGTCGGACATGTCACCCTGCTCGAGGCGGCCCGCACCAAGGGAGACGCGCTCATTGTCGGGATCAACGCCGACCGATCGGCGCGTCGCCTTGGGAAGGGCCGGGGTCGCCCGGTCGTCCCGCAAGGCGAGCGCGCTCGGCTCGTCGCTGCGCTCGGCGCTGTTGATCTCGTGGTCCTCTTCGGGGAGGATACTCCGTTGAACCTGATCCGGCTGTTGCAGCCGGATGTGCTGGTGAAGGGCGCCGACTATGCTCGGGGGGCCATTGTTGGGGCCGACGACGTCGAAGCGTGGGGCGGGCGCGTGGTGCGCGTGCCGCTCGTCGCCGGCCGCTCCACCACGAAGTTGCTCAATCGCCTGCGAGGACGGGCGCAAGCGTGAAGCTGTGTGTAGGAACGCGTAACCCGGGCAAGGCCCGGGAAATCCGAGACCTCTTTCGCGGGCTGCCGTTCGTCCTCGCGTTCCCTGAGGACCTGCTCCTTGCCCGATCAGCGCAGGAGGAGGACCTCGAGCAGGGCGCCACCTTTGTGGAGAATGCGGTGGCGAAGGCGCGGCACTTCGCCCGAGTGACCGGATTGCCCACGGTCGCGGACGATTCGGGGCTCGAGGTCGACGCGCTGGCCGGGGCGCCCGGCCCCCTCTCGGCCCGGTTCGCCCGGATGGCCGGCCGCAGTGGTCCCGACCCAGACGAGTCCAACAATCACCTGCTCCTCGAACGGTTGACCGGTGTCCCAACGGAGCGACGCACCGCCCGCTATCGATGCGTCGTTGCCTACATGGATCGCCCGCAGGCCGCTCCCCAGCTGGTCGAGGCTACGTGTGAAGGTCGCATCCTCGAAGCCCCGCTCGGAGAAGGCGGGTTTGGGTACGATCCGCTGTTCTGGTCGGACGACCTGGGGATGACGATGGCGCAGGCGCCCCTCGCCGCAAAACAGCGTGTCTCGCATCGGGGGCGGGCGTTTCGGGCGCTGATCGAGATGCTGCTCCGCCGTCAGGGCGATCGGCTGCCGGTAGGGGCGGACGAGTGACCAGCTGGGAGGGAGCGCGGGTGGTCGCCACGACCGGCCCTAACGGCGTTCGGGGGCGCTAACGAACCGCGCGAGCCTCGCCGCGCCAGCTGTCCTTCACACGGTTCTTCTCATCGAGCACTACGATCGTCGGCCGGTGCTCACGCGCTTCGGCAGGCGTCATCTCGGCGTACGCAATGATGATGACGGGGTCACCCACCTGTACCAGCCGCGCCGCCGCACCGTTGACGCAGACGATGCCTGAGTCCGGGGCTTCCTCGATCGCATAAGTCTCGAAGCGCGCACCGTTTGCGACATCCACCACCTGGACCCGCTCGAAGGGCAAGATGTCGGCGGCACGCAGCAGCGCGGCGTCGATACTGATACTGCCTTCGTAGTCGAGGGCTGCTTGGGTGACCATCACCCGGTGGAGCTTCGATTTGCACAGGGTCAGGAGCAAGAGTCTCACCCTCCGAGGCGTCCGTCGTGCCCGTACACTGCCACTGGGCAGGAATCTAACCGCTTCGAACTGGTGGGAAGGCCCTTAACTCCGCAGCCCTTGGGGTGAAGGGTTCCCGCTGTGTAGATGCCTCGGGATACGTTGGATCTCCCTCAGTCCCCTAGGGGCTGAGCCCTGTGGGTGTGTCCATCGGCCAGGGCGACTTCGATCCGACGATCGGGCACGAGCCAGATCACGGCGACGGCAACGTAGATCGCGCAGGCCACCCGCGGCCAAACCGGCCCGAGCGGGAGCGCCAACACGTACAACACGACCGAGACCTTTCCTTTCACGTCCTTGCCGAGGGCGCGCGCGAGGGGAGAATCTTGTCCGTGCAGTCCGATCAGGGCCCGCGTCAGGACGTAGTAGGCGATGGCGGCGAGGAGCAGCACCGCGCCGTACGCCGTGACCGGCCCCGGGGCAAGGTCACTCCCGCCCATCCAGCTCGTGACGAAGGGGATTAGGGAGAGCCAGAACAGCAGGTGGAGGTTGGCCCACAGGATCGTGCCGTTCACGACGCGCACCGCCTGGAAGAGGTGGTGGTGATTGTTCCAGTAAATGGCGACGAACACGAAACTCAGCACGTAGGTGAGAAGGGAGGGAATGACCGGCCGGAATGCTGCCCAATCCGTGCCGCGCGGCAGGTGGAGCTCCAGGACCATCACCGTGATGATGATCGCGATGATGCCGTCGCTGAACGCTTCGAGGCGTTGCTTGTTCACGGCGCGACTCCGGAAGGGCGGGCACACCGCCGACGAGCGAGCGCGGTCAGGGTCTGCCGACTGAACACCTCGGGACGGGTCAGCGCCCGTCCCGACCGTCAATTCGCGGCGGCGTGGGCCGGATGGAGGACGAGGTCCACGCCCATGTAGAACCTCTTCCAAATCCTCGTGTTGATGCCGAGGCCGAATTCATGCAGCTCTGGTGCAAGCATTCCGAGCTCCGTGGCCGTGATTTGCCACTTGGCAAGCACACGCAGGCCCTCGGGGTCATTGAAGACCTTGAGCGCGGGATGGACTACGATCACCACCTGGCCCACGGTCTCCGTGCCGTAGGCAGTCCCCACCAACGTGTCCCCCTGCTGCGTCATGCCTACCAGGCTGTCTAGATTGAACGTGATCTCGGGGTACTGCACCGATTGGAGCGAGTGGTGCATCATGACGTCCCGCATCTGCTCGCCCGTGATAAAGGCGTCACTTCGGACGGCTACCATGCCGTGGGCTCCGCGCCAGTGGAGTGTATCATCGACCGTGATGTGACCGCGCACGGCCTCCGCGCAAATCGGACTCACGGTCTTGCGCGGGAAGAGTGGAACATGGACCGTGTCCTCGACACCTGAGTAGCCGGTCTCAGGCATCTTGAGCTTCGGGTCGATGAACCAGCCCCCGCTCCGACCTTCGCCCGGCCGCCAGCCTGGGTCTCCGGGACACGTGGTAGCCCAGAGGTGGTTCAAGTTCGGGCTCACCTGCCACCACGCGAGACTGGCTTTCGTGTCGACCACCCATTTTGCCTGCCCACGGGCAACCGCCACATGCGTGAGCGAAGCGGCACAGACTGCGAAGGCGGGGAACAGGCGTCGAAGCGTCATGTGGATCCCTCACGGGTAAAGCGAGTGACCCCATTCGGACTGACGGCGGCTGTCCAGGACGGGTTTTCGGTGCGAGACGACCAGGCTCGGACCAAGCCGCGGTCGCTGCCGCTCACAGGCGTGATGGCAACTTACTCCAGAGGCCCTGGCGATGGGGGCGAGTTGCCGCGACCCACGCGCCTCGCGCCGTGGGCCGATCGTGCTCTCGCCACATCTGACGGTCTGCTGCGTGAGAAGAGTAGCGGCCCCGCGGGGGCCTCGCAACGCAGGGTTGCTTGCGTGACCCGCAATGCGGCAACACACTCGCGTGTTCCTCGTTGGACCCCCCCCGAGGCGAGAGTGTTCCCTGCTGCTCTCCGATCGTCGCGCCTACGCGCTCCGTGACCGATCGCCTGTCGGAAGCGGCGTCACAAGCTCCGCCGCAGGAACTCGACCACGAAGTAGCCAATGGCCGCTGCCACTGCGCCGATGAGGAGATTGGCCCCCGTGCATACGTCTCGCAGGGCCCAGGCCAACGTCTTGCCACGCTCCATCCCGGTGCGCGTGAATTCCCCCATCAGGAGATTGGAATAGAAGAGGAAGATGATAAAGGCGATCTCGGCTGCTGCCTTCCAGAGAGCGTTTTTCATCGCTGCGAGTCCTGGGGCGGCCCCGAAGAGGAGATGGTATGCTCGGGTCACAACGCTCGAGAGAAGCGAGAGTCACGGTATCCGCGCAGGTCGCTGGTTCGGCGTGTAGCCCCGTGATTGAGCGAAAGGCGCAGTCGCCAAGCAACGCACCCTGGCGCGATTGTAGCGCCAATGGTTACGACCGGCTAGGCCCGGGCGACCGGTCCCGCGGCGGGTGGGTCAACGAGGCTCTGACCGGGAATGTGCAAGGAGATCGTGTAAGATCGGTAGGTTGCGGATCGAACCCGCGACCGACACGAGGAAGTGGGGGCAATCCAGTAGCCGATTCTGGGACGACAGGAAGCGAAGTCACGTT
>DATNIM010000143.1:0-29509 GCA_035604455.1 Gemmatimonadales bacterium | reverse complement strand
TCGCGCGCGACCTCCGCACGCCACAGCGCGTACCCGTTCTGCCACTCGGCATTCCGGGTCCACGTCTTCACCGCGAGCAAGATCCCCACAGCGGCGATGCCCACCGCGAGCACTCGTCCCCACGCCGCGTTCAGGTGGGCGCGTAACGCTGCCACTCCGGTTCCGGCGAGGATGCAGAAACCCACGGACGGCAGGTAGAGGAGCCGTTCCGCCATCAAGACGCCGCCCCTCACGATGTTCAGGACGGGGAGGAGCGCGATGAAAACCCACAGGATTCCCACCGCCCGAAGGGGCGCGCGTCGAAGGGACGCGCCGCCGGCGCACAGGATCGCGAGCCAAACCGCGGTGTCGACGAGACAGGCCAGGGTGAACGTGGGCGTATAGGGAAACCTGCTCGCGTAGTAGAAATGGAGACCGAGCGGCACGGGAACGACGAGCAGTTGCCAGTATTCAGCGAGCACCCGCGTCATCGTGTTGAACACGATGCGACCGTCGAGATCGTGAAACCACAGCGCCGCGACCGGGATCTTCGCATCGGGCGGACGGAGCAGTACGCAGATCGCGATCACCGCTGCCATGCCCGCCACCAGCGCCCCGCCCTGCCGCAGGGCGCGGCGCGCCTCGGCCGAGCCGGTGCCCGGTCGAGCTTCGAGATCGGCGGCCCCAGGCAGCGTGACGGCGACGAGCGCGAAGAGGAGCGGTGCGACGGCGGCGTTCTCTTTCGAGAGTATGCCGGCCCCGAGCAGCACGAGGGCCACGGGATAGCGCCACCGGGCGCGGCGCCGCGTGCAGGTCAGATAGATGCACCCGAGGGCTCCCCCCGCGGCCAGTAGTTCGCTGCGGCCCACGAGCGCCGTGACCGCCTCCACATGCACCGGGTGCACGGCAAAGAGCAGGGCGGCGAGGAGCGCAGCCGTGGCCCTGGGCGTGCCGGGGTGTGCGGCTTCCCCGAGCAGCGTCGCAAGATCGAGCACCAAGAGGCAGCAGAGCACGTGCAGGCCGATGTTGACGACGTGGTAGCCCAGGACGTCGAGGCCGCCCATTTGCCAGTTGATGGCGTACGAGAGAGTCGTGAGCGGGCGGTATAGGCCACGGTGCTCGACGGCCGCCGCGGCGCCGTAGGAGCCCCGAAAGATGGCCCCCACCTGATCCACGTGTTTGATGAGCGGATTGTCGAAGATTGCCCATCCGTCGTCGAGCACGGGCAGGTTGTGCAGGGTGTTGGCGTAAGCGAGCGCCGCGGCGAGAGCCACCACCCATCGCGGATGCGCGAGGGCGGTGTGCCTGACACGGGCTAGAGCGGAACGAAGGAGCGCTTGCGGCGACCGGAGCGTGCGACGGACTCCCGGCTCGGGGCGTCGAGGAGGTGAACATGGAGGCGAGCGGGCGGACTGTCCAGCGCGCCCTCGGCCAGAGGGGCAACCGAACGGGGTCTAACCCCACAAGCAGCAACGGCTGCCCTTGCAGGCAGCCGCAGCGCGCACACGGCCGAGAGCCCGAAGGACTCAGGCCCTGCCTGCGCTCCCTCCGGACCTCACGCCCCAACTCCGCCAAAGAAAGTAGATCGCGGGCACCACGGCGAGCGTGAGCACAGTGGCGGTCACCATGCCACCCACCATGGGTGCGGCGATACGCTTCATTACATCCGCTCCGGTGCCTCCGCCCCACAGGATGGGCGCGAGGCCCGCCATAATCGCCGTCACGGTCATCATCACGGGGCGTAAGCGCTGGACCGCGCCCTCCATGACCGCCTCACGCACGTCGTCAGCCCCGCGCAGGCGACCGGCTTCCCGGTGCCGATGATACGCCTCGTCCAAGTAGATGATCATGACGACCCCGGTCTCCGCCGCCACGCCCGCCAGCGCAATGAACCCGACCCACACCGCCACGCTCGTGTTGTACCCCAGGGCCCAAAGCGACCACACTCCTCCCACCAGGGCGAACGGCACCGCCAGCATGACGATCAGCGACTGGCCCACGCTCCGGAAATTCAGATAAAGAAGAAGGAAGATGAGCCCCAGTGTGACGGGGATCACAAGCTTCAGTTTCTGCCGGACACGCTGCAGCGCCTCGAACTGGCCGCTCCACTCGACGCGATAGCCAACCGGAATCGTGAGCTTGCTCGCGACCGCCCGCTGGGCGTCGCGCACGTACCCCCCGATGTCGCGGCCGGAGATGTCCACGTACACCGTGGTGAACGGGAAGGCGTTCTCCGTCTTCACCGCCATGGGCCCTCGGACGACCTCCACGCTCGCGATCTCGCCGAGGGGGATCTGGGCGGTGCCCGTGGCCATCTCCCCCGACCCCGAGCCGCCGGAACCCATGCCGCTCGACCCGCCCGAGCCCATCTGCTGCCCAGCGGACATGCTCATCGTGGGGATACCGATCTCACGGAGCTTATCGAGGTTGTCACGGAGCTCGCGGGGGTACCGCACGTTCACGTCGTAGCGCTCGCGCCCCTGCACGCTCACGGCCGCGTTCATGCCGCCGGCCGTCGCCATAACCACGTCATTCACGTCGCCCACGTTCAGCCCGTAGCGGGCCGCCTTCGCCCGGTCGACCTGGATGTCGACGTAGTAGCCAGACACGTTGCGTTCAGCGAACGCGGTCCGTGTGCCCGGCACGTCCTGCAGGATGTGCTCGATCTCGATCCCGAGGTCCTGCAGCGTGTCGAGGTTCGGCCCGTACACCTTCACCCCGATTGGCGTTCGGACGCCGGTCGACAACATCTCGGTCCGTGCCTTGATCGGCATGGTCCAGGCATTGGTCACCCCGGGGAGCTGCACGGCCTGGTCCATCGCGTTCACGAGCTTGTTGTAGGTCATGCCCCAGGGCCACTCGGATTCGGGCTTGAGCACGATCGTGGTCTCGAGCATGTCCAAGCCCGCGGGGTCCGTCGCCGTGTTGGCCCGCCCCGCTTTGCCGAAGACCGACTGCACTTCCGGGAAGGTGTGGAGCACGCTGTCCTGGTAGCGCATGATGGCCCGGGCCTGCCCGATCGCTGCTCCCGGTGCCGTGGTTGGCATGAAGAGCACCGACCCCTCGTTCAAGGGCGGCATGAACTCGCTGCCGAGCCGGCTCCAGGGCAGCACGGTGATGGCGAGGACGGCGGCGGCGCCGAAGACCACCCGCCAGGGGTGCTCGAGCACCGCCCTGATCACGGGCCGATACGCCCGCGCCAGGCCCCGGTTGATCGGGTTCGCGTCGTGGGGACGCAGCTTGCCCCGGATGAGGTACCCCATCAGGACCGGCACGAGCGTGATCGACAAGATGGCGGCGCCGGCCATGGCGAACGTCTTGGTGAACGCGAGGGGCTTGAACAGCCGGCCCTCCTCCTGCTCGAGCGAGAACACCGGCAAGAACGACACGGTGATGACCAGGAGCGAGAAGAAGAGCGCCGGCCCGACTTGCCGCGCGCTCTCGAGCACGACATCCCACACGGATCGCTGCTCGGCCCCTGGTTGCTCCAGGTGCTTGTGCATGTTCTCGATCATCACGATCGCCGCGTCGACCATCGCCCCGATCGCGATCGCGATCCCGCCCAAGCTCATGATGTTCGCCGCCACGCCGACCCACCGCATCACGATGAACGAGATGAGGATGCCGAGCGGCAACGTGGCGATCGCGACCAGCGCCGAGCGGAAATGCAGGAGGAAGAGAATCGCGACCGCGGCGACAATCAGGGACTCCTCGATCAGCTTGCCCCGCAGCGTGTCGATCGCCCGGTGGATCAGCTCGGATCGATCGTACACGGGCACGAGGCGCACGCCCCGCGGGAGGCTGCGCTGCACCTCGGCGATGCGCGCCTTCACCGCGTCGATCGTTTTCAGCGCATCGCTGCCGAACCGCATCAGGACGATGCCGGCCACGACTTCCCCGCGACCGTTCAGGTCGGCGGCGCCGCGCCGGGGGGCCGGCCCTATGGCGACCGTCGCCACGTCGGCGACGCGGATGGGCGTGCCGTTCGCGGTCGCGCCGACCGCGACGTTCCCGATCTCCTGCTCCGTCCGGAGATAGCCGAGCCCGCGAATCATGTACTCGCGGCCGTCCATCTCGATCACATTGGCACCCACGTCCGCGTTGCGAGACCCCACGGCGTCGACCACGCGCATGACCGGGATGTGGTAGGCGCGCAGGCGCTCTGGGTCCACGTTCACCTGGTACTGCTTGACGAAGCCGCCGACGCTTGCCACGTCCGCAACGCCCGGCACGGACGTGAGCTGGTAGCGGATGTACCAGTCCTGGAGCGAGCGCAGCTGTGCCAGATCAAGCGAGTCGCTCTGCAGTGCGTACTCATAGACCCAGCCCACGCCGGTCGCATCCGGGCCGAGCGTCGGCTCGACGCCCGCAGGCAGCTGGCTCCGGATGCCGCTCAGGTACTCAAGAACGCGCGAGCGGGCCCAGTAGAGGTCCGTGCCATCCTCGAACAGGACGTACACGAGCGAGAGCCCGAAGAAGGAGAAGCCCCGCACCACGCGCGCTCGCGGGACCTTGAGCATCCAGGACGTGATGGGATAGGTGACCTGGTCCTCGACGATCTGCGGGGCCTGCTCGTTGAATGGAGTCTCGATGATGACCTGGACGTCCGACAGATCCGGGATCGCATCGAGCGGCGTCGTCTTGACGGCCCAGACCCCCGCCCCGACGATGGCGAGCGAGCCGAGGGCGACGAGGAAGCGGTTGCGAAGAGACCAGGCAATGATCTTGACGATCATGCGCGCTCCAGCGGTACGGTCGTCATTTCGGCGGCCCCATGTCCATGCCCGGCATATTCGCCATGCCCGCGCCCTGTCCAAGCTGCGACTCGGCGTCCAACAGGAAATTGGCCGACGCGACAATCCGCTGCCCCTCCGTGAGGCCGCCGAGGATCTCGCGGCGATCTCCGGCCCGCACCCCAAGCGTCACGTCATGCGGCTCGAGCGCCCCATCGGGGCTCACGACGAAGACGAGGTTCCGCTCCCCCGTCATCACGACCGCGTCGACCGGCACACTCAGCGCGTCCCCGCCCAAGTGGGCGTCGAAGAACATCGTCGCGAACATCCCGGGCTTGAGGAGGTCGTCGGGGTTCGGCAGCTCAACCCGGACGCGGCCGGCGCGGCTCTCGGGATCGACCATGGGCGAGACAAACGTCACGCGGCCGTTGAACGTGCGCCCGGGGTACCCGGCCACCTCGATGCGAGCCGCGGCGCCCATCTGGATCAACGACAGGTCGTTCTCGTAGACGTCCCCCTGCACCCACACCGTGGACAGGTCGGCCAACCGATAGAGCTTCGCCCCGGCCATCACCGACTGCCCCGCCACTACGAGCTTTTCCATCACCACGCCGTCGAATGGGGCGTCGAGGCTCATGGTCTTCTGCACCTCGCCGGTGCGCTCCAGGTGGTCGATCTGGTCCGTCGAGATGTCCCAGTAACCCAGACGCTGACGCGCCGCGTCGAGCAGGGCGTTGGCGTTGCGCCAGGCCTCGGTCTGGGTCGAATCGACCGACTGCACCAGCCTGCGAGCGGTGAGCAGCTCCTGTTGGGCCGTCACGAGCATCGGACTGTAGATCGAGAGGAGCCGGTCCCCGCGGTGGACCTCCATCCCGGTCTGGTCGACGTAGACCCGGTCCACGAAGCCGTCGATCTTCGGGGTGATGTCGGTGACGCGGACCTCGGACGGGACGACCTGCCCCACCGTCCGGATCGCGCGGTTCAGGGCGCCCCGTTGGACCGTCGCATACGCAACGCCGATCGCCTGCGCCTGAGCGGCACTCAGGCGAACGGCGCCGCGACCGGTCGTGGACGTCGTCCCGGTTTCCATGCCGGCCATGCCGTTGTCGGCGGGCGCTTTGGCGGATCGCTGGCACCCAACGGCAAGGGTGACAAGTACACCGACGGCGAGTGTCCTCCTCATGGCGATACCTCGGTCACCGGTCCACCAACGAGAGCCGACAGCTCGCCCAGCGCCTGCTGGTAGTCGGCGAGCAGCCGGTAGGCCTCCGTTTGATAGTTCTTCACCGTGAGCTGATTGTCGATCAGCTGCATGAAGCTCAACTGACCCACGCGGTAGCTCGCGAGCGAGGTCGTCACGGCCGCTTGCGCCTGGGGCACGATGCCCGAGCGATACAACCGAACCAAGTTGCGGTCCTCCTCCGCGCGAGCACGGGTCTCGATGATGCGCGCCACGGTCTCGTTGCGCACGCTCAAGAGGTCCGCCTGGGACGCGTCGAGCATCGCCACCGCCTCCCGCTTCATCGCGAGCTGCTTGCCGCCGGCGAAGATCGGCAGCGTGATCCACGCCATGAAGTTCGCCGTCGACCCGAGGGCATAGCTCTGGTTAAACGCTAGACCCAGCATGACGTCAGGGAAGATTTGCCTTCGGGCGGATAAGAGCGACCCCTCCGAAGCCTCCACGCGCTCCGACGCGGCGCGCAACGCGGGCCGGGCGACAAGTCCCCGGGCGACGAGCGAATCGACGTCGGGCAGCTCGCCCTGGGGTTCGGGCAGCTCGAGCGTTCCGATCGGCACGCTTGGATCCCGCCCCATCAGCGAGTTCAGCCGAGCCGCCATCGCGACCCGATCCTGACCCATCCGGGTTTGATCTTCCGCCATCCGTCCGAGCTCTACCTGCGCCCGCAGCACGTCCTGCTGCACCGCCCCACCGACCGCGTACATGGTGGTGCTGACCTCGAGGAACTGCCGCATGAGGGCGCGCGTCTCTTGAATGACGTCGAGCGCGCGGTCGGTGTAGGCAATGTCGAAATACGCCATCCGCACGTCCGACACGAGCATCCGCTGCTGGTCGTCGGCGTCGGCGCTCATGGCGGCAGCCGTGTGCTCCGCCGCCCGCTTGGCGCCGCCGAGCTTTCCAGGCCACGGGAACGTGAACATGAGCTGCTGCTGGTCCTGCGTCATCACGTTGCCCGCATAGCCGTAGCTCGGCGCGGCGCGGTTCATGGTGTTGAATTGGACTTGCGGGTCCGGGAGAGCGCCGGCCGGCCCGATCCGATCGCTCGCCGCGGTAGCCTCGGAGCGCGCGGCGTGCAGCATCGGGTTGTTGGCAAGGGCCAGGCGTATCGCGTCGGCCAGCCGGAACGTGTCGCTTACGGTCTGGGCCGACAGACCGGTCCAGCCGCAGAGCGCCAAGGCCACCACGCGCCAACAAAAATGCCGGCGACGCTCCGCCAACCCGTTCGCCGGCTGTTGCTGTTCGTTCGCGCCGGGTGCTGAAACACTGGAGACCGCCCTGGCGCTCCTCATCGATTCCGCTTGCGACAGGGCCCGGGTATACCTCCGACCATTCATGGACGACCCCCTCCTGCGCCGGTTGAAGCCTCCTCAGTTAGGGGCGAGAATTCGCGGGCCGGCGCAGTGCCGCTCCCAGCGA
Organism: Gemmatimonadales bacterium; assembly: GCA_035604455.1. Classification (GTDB taxonomy): domain Bacteria; phylum Gemmatimonadota; class Gemmatimonadetes; order Gemmatimonadales; family GWC2-71-9; genus AG25. The sequence goes on along the minus strand of DATNIM010000143.1, from coordinate 22,141 downwards.
GCCGCCCCTGCTACTCGGGACCCCTCCCCTTGCGTTGCGGGGCGCCATCGATCACCAAGGCCAACCGAGACTGCCGCGCGAGCGCGCAGCGATCGGATGGGACAAGGGTTACTGGGCGGCCCGGTCCTTTCGGGTGAGGTATTGAACGAGACGCTTCACGAGGTTTGGGAGGCCCAAAGTTTGACTGTAGATTTCATACGCTGGTTTCGTAGTTAGGCAATCGTACAGCGTGAGGTCATCGAAGGCGACGAGCAGCACACCGTCGAGCGGCTGGGCGGCGGTCGGGCCGCAGAGCTGCTTCAGCGCATCGGCGACGTTGTCGAAGTTGCCCCCGGTCCGGACCGCATTGATGCCAATCTGCTTCAGCGTGTCGCGCACCTGAATCATCATCCGGACGTCCATGCGCGCCGGGCTCGAGGCGACCGTGCCGATGATCTTGAAGCGGCTGACCGGGGTCGTCGGATTGAACGTCTCCACGATCCCCGATCTTGAGTTACACGCCGCGACGAGGGCGAGCATCGCCAGGCCGGCAACCGCCCACCATTGGAAGGACGACCGTGTGCGCTCGCGCATCACCAGCTCCCTACCGAGACCGACAACCCAATGTCGATCGTCAAGTCGCCGCGCCACGCAGCCGGAGTCTGGTCGGGGAGTCCCTTGTCGATCTGACTGTGGGTGAGGTAGTCCGACACTTCAAACACCCAGACGCTCTTGGCCGGCTTGTAGGGCTTCATGGCCCAGAGCGCCCGCACGGGAAAGGTGGCCCCAATCGTGCCGACGAAGCCCGCCAAGGTGGTCCCGCTTGCGTACTGCCATTCCGACCCCTTCCAGCTCACCATACCGCCCCCCAAGCCGACAAAGACGCTGTTGATGGACCGCCACGGGTGCAGCGTGCCGATCAACTCGCCGTTCGCAAACCAGGTCCCACTCGGGTCGTCGTAGGTACCGCTCGTGTCGGTCACGGCCGTCTCGCTCGGACCGAAGGCCACCGTGCCGCGAACCCCGAAGTGGTCGCTCAGCCAATAGATGGCGCTAAACCCGAGGATCGGTGCGCCTTCGGGCCGCTTCTCCAAGTACGTGGCGGGGTTGTCGATCGATCCCTGGCTGAACAGCGTGCCACCGGACACGTAAACACCGACGATGGGGGAGAGCGACAGTCTCTGAGTTGATCCAGCGGTAGGAAGCGCGACCGTTGCCGCAACCGTCAGCCCCGCTACCGCGAGACGACCGTGCGACCTAGTCCATGCCCTCATCTGCGCCATCCGCGCATTCGTCGCCGTTCCTTTGGTCATTAGGGTAGGCCTACCATACTCGCGCCCGGCCCATGCCGCAAGTCGGCCACGACCTGCTGCGAGCGCGCGGACGCGCGGAGTTCGAGTCCGGAATTTCGGGACGATTTCCTCAGATACTACACCAGAACCAGGCGTAGGGACCGTGGGGCAGACTCGCTTGCGCCGTCGGTATTGCCGGACGCCAACGAATCGAACGCGCGTCCGGAATACCCCCCGACCAGCGCTCCGCTCGCCCGGCTGTCGCGACCGGCGGCTCCTCGTCGCGTCATCCGCTAGCGCCTGGAGGAGCGGTGCGCTTAACTTCCCCCACGATCGAGCGTCTGTGCCCGACGATCTCTAGGAGCGTCTCATGTTCGAACTGCTGTGGGGCCGTCCAAGTCGAGGTGATCGTCGACCACAGCTTGGCTCAGCACGAGTGCAAGCCATGGCGGCCGTTTTGTCCCTCATCGCCGCTGGAGCGCTCGGGGCCCAGTCCAACGTTCCCGCGAACGCCTCCATCACTATCCCCCTTGCTGAGGGCGCCCGGCGCCGCCCGGATCTCGAGAAGGCGCGCGAGGCAGCCGCGGGGGACGGCCACACGTTCTGGGTCTATCGCTGGGAAGGTCCCATGGAGCCCCTCGTGCGCTACTACATCCAGCGCCTGGCCGGCGACCGGGATGGCGACCTGGACAGCACGTCGGTACGACCCGGTGGGACGTCGAACATCGTATACCACATCCAGTTCTGGACCTTCATGGACGAGTGCGCCGACTCGACGCCCGGGGCGGCTGGCGCCGCGCCGTGCACGCACTGGAGGCGCGCGACCGACCTGAAACGCGGTCTCGGGAACCGGTTGCCGCTGGCGCCCGGGGCGTGGGTGGAGCACTGCATTTTCCATTGGTTTAGCCGCGATGAGCAGGGCGCGCTCACCCGCTGGACGGCCGACGTGTTCGATTCAGGGATGACACCAGACTGGAAGCACTACGAGCCCACGGCGGACTTGATTATTGAAAGCGACCAGGTGAAAGGGGCGGCGACCCAAGGGTGACCCCAGGGCGCCCTGTGGTGCCCCCAGCCCTCCGGGGCCGCTGACCGCTCCACGCCGCCATCTGCCGGGTAGCCACCTTGTGGACGGCGCCGCGTTCTCGGCAAATCGCCAACGCCCTCTCGCAAGTGAGAGGGCGTTTTGTTCTTCGCGCCGGGGGTATGCGCCCGGGAGGACTCGAACCTCCGACCAACAGCTTAGAAGGCTGCTGCTCTATCCACCTGAGCTACGGGCGCGTGTTGGTACACAACAACTTAACACGCTTAGGCTGCTGTTCTATGCTCGTGGTGCCAATGGTGGTGCCAAACCGAGGGCCGTGAGCCGCTCGGCGAGCACCTTCCGGTGCTGCTCGACGCGGTACTCGACGACCTTGGCGCGGTGACGCATTTGGCCCAGATGGCCGTACACACGGCGCACCATCGCCTCGCCGCCGTGACCGAGTTCCTTTGCGACGGTATAGACGCTCACGGGCGCGCCCTCGTCGAGCGTCTGAAGCCGCGCGGCACAATAGGTGTGGCGGAACATCTTCGAGCGAATCTCGGCTGACTTCCAACCCCCGCGTGCCGCCGCAGCGTCCAGCAGCTTTCGAAGGTCGGTCAGCATGGCCTCCTCTCCCGTCTTGTAGCAGGGAAACAGCAGTCGGCCAGGCGGCCTCCCTGCGCCGAAGACGTAGGGGCGAAGGATCGCCTCGAGCTGCGGCCAGAGGGGGACCACACGGAACGATGTGGCGGTCTTGAGGCGCCGCCAGTCGTTGGGCCGGAACGTCACTGTCTTTCGGTCGAAACTGACATCCCCCACCTCGAGGCCGAGTACCTCTGCGCGCCGACCGCCGGTGAGGAGAAACGCAGCAATGAGCGGGTATCCAAACGGCACGGCGAGGTCGCTGCGCTTGGGGACATAAGTGCGCGCGGCTTCCAGGAGTAGAGCTGCCTCGGGCACCTCGAGCCACTTGGCCTCGTCGCGCCGCCCGACCGGCTTCTCCAACAGGTCTCCCACCGGGTCGTAGCCCGAGGGCACGACGCGCTCCGCTCGAGCGCGGCGGTAGAGGTTTGAGAGCGCGTTGAGGTGGTGTCGCGCGGTGCCCGCGCTTAGGCCACTCGCCTGGAGCTTCTCGCACCACGCGCGTACGTCGGTGGTGGTAATACTCCCGAGTTCCCGGCCCGCCCCGAAGTGCGCCACGGCGCGTTCGAGGTGATGTTCAGACAGCGCCAGCCAACGTTCCGTGAACTTGCCGGTGTCGGCTTTCGCGATGAGGTGAGCCCCCGCGAAGGTCGCGAGGGTGGCCTGGCCCGCGAGGCCGTGCAGCGCGCGGCCCCTCCGTAGTCCGTCAAGCTGCTCGATACGGCGGGCGAGGAGCACTTGGGCCGTTGCTGGGTCAGCCGTCGCCCGCTTCTCTCCGGACGCGACGAGCGCCTCACGCTGGCCTCCCACGTCGGCGTACTCCCGCAAGTCGGCGTAGGCGCGTCGCACGCCACCCCGCGCCCGCCAATAGATCTGGGTTGCCTTCATCTCCACCTCCGGTGTTCAGGGTTCTCCCGATCCCTCCCCTTCGTCCCTCTCTCGCGACCCATCGGGACGGGTCGCACCGCGAACATAGGCAGTGTGGGTCGTCGTGCGCGAGCGCCGCCGCCACGCGCCGAGATCATGGGTCTCGTGGCTCGGCCGTCCGCGTTCCTGCGCGCGGAAGACGTCGACGGCCGCGAGCGGCACGCGCCAGTCCCTGCCCCGCAATTTGTAGGCGCCGGGGAACCGCCCGGCCTCGATCCAGCCCCGTACCGTGCTCGTGCTGCGTTGGAACCGCGCCGCGAGATCCGTGACCGTGAGCTCGTCCCGCAGGACCTGGGTCGCCTCGTCACGTCCGGTGCCGATGGCCGCGAGCAGCGCCTCCCGCGTGAGCGTCACGCTCGCGCCGGCGGGGAGCAGCTCCGCCGCGTGGCGCAGGTCGTCCAGGGCCGTCATGACCGCTCCCCTGGGTGGGCGTAAGGGCCGGGGCGCATGACCAGGACGCGCACCCCGGCGATCTGGGCCCGACCGTGCGAGGGCACCCCCGCGACTCCGCGGCCCGGGCTAGCGCTCGAGTCCGTCACGACCGAGCACCATCTCTTTGACGGTTTCGCGAGCATGGAACAGGAGGGCGGCTTGCGGTGCCGTGAAGAACATCCGCACCTGGCGCAACTCGTGCGGCTCGAGACCGTCGAGCATGCCTCGAATCACGGGCCGGAGGACGTCCAGCCGCGGCGCGGCCCGCACCGTCTCTTCCAGTCGCCGCAGGCGGACCTCCGTTGCCTGGATCCGTTCGGCGAAAAGGCGCTGCGCTCGCTCGGCCGCCTGCCCCAGGCTCGTCTGCGGCCCGTCGCCCACCGATTCGCGGACGAGCGCCGCGGCGCGCCCCTCGGTGGCCGTGCGTTCCCGCCACTCGCTCGCCGCCCCGCGCGCGGCGGTCCGCGCTCCCGTGTCATCGTCGACAATCAGGAAGCCCCACGCCTGGCGCTGCTCGACCGTGCGCAGGGGGCCGAAGCGCTCCGGCTCCGTCCGGAGCAGCTCGGCCACGCGCTCGCCGTTGACCGCCCTTGCCGTGGCGGCGGCGTGGGCCCGGGCGGCTTCGGGATCGCGATACACACGGGCAAACGCTTGAGCCAGTCGGCGGTCGATTGCGTCCAGGCATTCCATGTCCCGGGTGAGCTGGTCCCGGCGGGCACACTCCCTGACGAGCTCCTCCCGGGCGCGCCCTTCCTCCTGGTAGAGCGCGTCGACCCGTTCGTACTCCCGGACCCAGGCCTGCGCTTCTTCGACCATGCGGCTCGGGGGCTCCTGCTGACGCCCCGGGAGCTCGCGCTCTTGCCCAGGAAACGGGGCGCCGAAGCGCTCCTCGAGCCGGCCGAGCGAGAGCTCGCGGGCCACCCGGGAGGCCTTCACTTGGTGGTCCCCATCGGTGATCACGAGGCCCTGGCCCTTGCGCTCGAAATGCAGACCGTGCCGCTCCAGCACCGCCTCCGCCGCGTCCCAGGAGCGGGCCGCGCGCAGGTCGTCCAGGTGCGCCCGGACGCGGTCGGGGAACGCGGGCTCGCCCGTGCGCTCGGCCTGTCTCCGCTCGCCGGCGGTGAGGCGCGCCCGCTCGGGCGGCGTCTGGCCCTCGAGCTGATAGAGGCGCCCGGGGACTTCGCGGAGCCCGAGCTCGCGCTCCAGTTCGCGGAGCGTGCGTTCGATCTGGGGCCGGTCCTGCCAGCGCTCCCACGCCCGCTCCGTCTGGGGATGCACGCGATTCACCATGCAGTGCACGTGGGGATGCGCCCGGTCCTGATGGGCCACGAGGAGGGCCTGGTGCTCGGCGAGGCCCAACTCCGCGAGCACTCGATCGGCAACCTGCTGCATCCGTTCCGGGCTCACCGCATCCGTCGGGTCGAAACTGATGGTCAGGTGATAGACTGGGACCTCGACCCGCGCGTTCCCATTCGCGGTCGCCTGCATGAGGGCCGCGGCGAGCTCGGGATCGTCGGTGCCGAGGTTCCGCCCGACGGTCCAGGCCACACGTTCCGGATCGGCCCCGTCGCGGCCGTGCATCAGGTAGCTCGCCAGCACGCCGAACCGCCCGCCGCTTGAGGTGGTCGCGATCACGCGGAGGGCCCCGGCCCGCGGCTCGTGAGCATGCAGCGGACGAGCGCTTCGCGATCGCGCAGCACGCGCGTGAGGCGATCGAGGAGCCCGGGGTCCGGCTGGGTGCAGCCGTAGCGGGCGAGCGCGTCGAGGCTGGCGCCAAGTCGGGCCAGGGCACGGAGGATCTCCGGCGCCGCCGGTTCGCGCCGGGCCGCCGGCACAGCACCGAGCGCGGTCTCCCGGATGAACCGCGCGGGGGTTTGGCCGCACGCGCGGGCGCGCGCGGTGATCCGGGCAAGTTCGTCCGGTCGGAAGCGGATCAGCTTGGCAGTCGTACGGAGCGCGGCTGCGGGCATGGAGTATGTGGGCAGGCGAGCGACCCCTCCCTACTTCACCTACTCCGTCAATGGGGCAAAGCGTTCCCGGCCACGAGACGTGTGGGTCGTGCGCTGGGCAACGGGTCGGGAGCACGCCCCCCCTTCTACCAGTACCTCGGGATGGGCCAAAGCGTTTGCGACGACGAGCGTCGTCGCGCTGGGCCAGAACGCCCCTTCTGCATACGAGTACCTCGGGATCGGGCAAAGTGATTGAGGGCGGGCGAAACAGGGGGGCCGCGCAAGAAGAGGGGGAGAGCGGGGCGGGACCTGCCCTTGAGCGCGCGGAGCGCGCGAATGGGCGCCGTGAGGAGCGAATCGGTGCTGCGCGCTAGCGCAGCACCGATATCGCTCCTCTTGCTCGCACACGTGCACCGGCAATGAGTCTCCGAGTGCGAGCCTGCGGACGGGCATATGTCAGCCCCGTCATGAAGCGGGCCCCGGAGCAGGGATGCGCTCGGGGGGTAGCACTCCGGGACGGCGCGTAGGTCGCGGGACGCCGGATGTTGACGCTCGCGGCGCACGATGGCGCAGGGCTCCTGGCCTCTCCACCTTTCCGTACGTGATGTAAGCGCAGGCGCGGATGTTGTGCCAATCGAACATCGACCGCGTCCGCCACTTCGGAGGCGTTCATGGCTCCGCCTTCTACTGAACGTCCCATTGGCGTTACGGACACTTGGCACCTGCCCGACGGCCGTCGGGACTGGCGGCGATCGGCGCGCACGTCTTTCCGCCGTGCGACTGTGCTTTGTGTGGGTTTGGCCGCAGGGGCGTGCCGCAGCGAGCCGACAGGCCCAGGCGGGACCGCAGGGTCGCACCTCCGATTCGCATTAGTGAGCGCGGGGGCGACGGAGACGTGTGGCGTCACGACCAGCGGCGCTGCCTACTGTTGGGGGACCGGCAATCTGGGCAGGGGCCTCGTGCTGGATAGCTCGCGCGTGCCCGTCGCGGCCGTCCCGGGGCTGACGCTCAAGTCGGTGAGCGTGGGCAACGGATCTCCAGTGTGCGGTGTGACCGCCGGTGGCGCTGCGTATTGTTGGGGAGTGGACACTGACGGCGAGCTGGGCAACGGCACCGTGGAGTCCAGTCTCACCCCCGTAGCCGTATCGGGCGGTCTCGTGTTCGAGGCCCTCAGCGCTGGCTACTATCACACTTGCGGATTGACTAAGGCCGGCGAGGCGTATTGCTGGGGCGGCAACTTCACCGGACAGTTGGGGAACGGCACCACGACATCGAGCACCACTCCAACCCCTGTAGTCGGCGGACTGACGTTCGGATCTCTCAATGCCGGGCCCACCTTCACCTGCGGCGTGACAACGAGTGGCACCGCCTACTGTTGGGGCGACAACACGGCCGGTGAGTTGGGAAGTGGCTCCTACGGGAACAGTCCGACGCCGGTGGAGGTGGCCGGGGGACTCACGTTCGCGTCGGTCGTTGTGTCGGGACCCGCCGTCTGCGGGACTACAACGAGCGAAGAGGGGTACTGCTGGGGCGAGGACGCAAACGGCCCCGGCACCATCAGCAGCATTCCAGTGGATATCGGAAGTGGCATCATCTCGGCAGCTCCCGGGGCGGGGGCCTGTCTCCGAACCTGGCTGGCTGCGAGCGGGGGCCTTTACTGCCTGGAGGAGGTGCAAACCGAGTATGTAACCGGACTTCCTCCCATGCTGATACAGGTCGTCCTTTCCGCGTTGGGGTTCTCGTCGGTCAGCTTCGGGTCCGATCACAGTTGCGGGCTCGTGAGCGGGGGCGTCGCGTATTGCTGGGGCACGAATGCCGACGGCCAACTGGGCGACAGCAGCAGTACAGACGCCAGCACGCCTGCACGGGTCTCAGGAGGGCTCGCGTTCTCCTCTGTGACTAGCGGGGACAACGCCACCTGCGGCGTCACCACCACTGGCGCCGCGTATTGCTGGGGGCTGAAGCCGGGGGCCGGTTCCGGAACCGGGGCCACGAACGTAGCGCCAACTCCGGTATCGAGTTCACTCCCCTTCGCCTCCTTCACTATAGGCGGGGACCAGATCTGTGGTCTCACCGTCACCGGCGCCGCCTACTGCTGGGGAGACAACACCGAAGGACAACTCGGGACCACTACCGCGAGCGTCGGGCCGGTTTTTGTCGCCGGCGGTCTCACCTTCGGGTCGCTGAGCGCCAGCGGCCTGTTTGCGTGTGGACTCACTACGAGCGGAGCAGCCTACTGCTGGGGAAACAACGCCAACGGCGAGCTGGGCGACAGTACAACGACGGCGAGCCCCGTGCCCGTGGCGGTGTCCGGAGGCCTCACCTTCCTCTCTCTCGCGACCGGGCCATTCAGCGCGTGCGGAGTCGTCGCAGGAGAGGGACTCATCGCGTTGCGCGGTTTCGCGTACTGTTGGGGCGCCAACCAAGCGGGCGATCTCGGCAACGCACCGTTGAGCGATAGTCTGACAACGCCAGAAGCGGTCTCCGATGCGCTCACCTTCCTTTCAGTCAGCCCCGGCCTCGCCGAGTCGTGCGGTGTCGCCACGACCGGCGCGGCGTACTGCTGGGGTGGCTCCGCAGGCGGCGGCACAGGCAACGGCCCGGTCTACCAAAGCGCCGATCCGGTTGCCGTAGCGGGTGGTCTCTCATTCGCCTCAGTGAGCGTTGGCAGCGACTATGCGTGCGGCCTGACCGCAGGGGGCGCCCTGTACTGCTGGGGAGCCAGCGCGCCAGGCAACCCGAATGAGAACAGACCTAACAGCGTAAACATTCCCTTCCCCGTACAGATCACCTCGCTTTTTGCGAATGTCAGCGTGGGAGGTGCGATCTGTGGTGTGACGACCGCGCAGATTGCCTACTGCTGGGGAGACAACGCCTACGGTGAGATGGGGACGGGCTCAAGGTCGAACTCCACCATCCCCGTCGAGGTCGCCGGTCCGTGAAGGACTCGTAGGACTCGGTAACGTGCACGGGCGCAGCGCGCATGCCGCTGAACGTCCATTCGCCATGGTCCTGCCCGGCCTGTGGCGAGCTGGTTCAGAGAAATCGGCGAGCGCCGCCGCCGACAGGATCTCGATCTTACCGCGCAGTTCCTCCACCGGGCCGACAACGAGTTCATGCTTTTCGACCGCTCGTGCGGTAACAGCGAAATGCTTGCACCAGGTGCCACATCGTGCGATGCGAGGGCGCTGAGTCGCCACTCGGGATGTTGCGGAAGAGCTGGGGTAGATCTGCTCGGGACTGGCTCAGCGCGTAACGTCATTGAGAACCGTCTGCCACTGGGAGCGGCGTCGCGCTACAAGGGTACGGGGTGGTTGGGGGACATTGGTCTGGTGAGGTGATCCCGTCGCCGAGCAAGCCATCCTCGTTTGATCCCCAGCAATAGGCCACGCCGCTCGAGGCGATCCCGCATGTGACGGCACCGGCACCGACACTCACCGCGGTGAAGGTAAGCCGACCAGAGACGGCCACGGGGCTCTGCTGCGGTCCCGTCACGGTCCCATTGCCGAGGTTTCCCAAGGCATTCCCGCCCCAGCAGTACGCGATGCCCCCGGTCGTGACGCCGCAGGTCGTTCCTTGACCCGCGCTCACCGTCGCGAACGTGAGTCCGCCCGACACGGGGACGGGCGCCGCTGACGGCGCAGCCGACCCGTTCCCGAGTTCACCCGCGGCGTTGGCGCCCCAGCAGTACGCCGCGCCGGTGGCGGTTACGCCGCATGCATATCCCGCGCCGGCGCTGACGGCACTGAAGGAAAGGCCGCCGGACACGGCCACCGGAGTCGCGTTGCCCGTGCTCGTGAACGAGCCGATGCCAAGGGCGCCCTGGCTGTTCGATCCCCAACAGTACGCGGCATCGCCCGAGGTAACACCACAAGTCAGACCGCTCCCGACGCTGATGCTTTTGAACGTCAGGCCGCCGGCGACGGCGACCGGCGTCGCAGTGTCCACGATGGCCGTCCCGGCGCCCAATTGCCCCGAGGACCCTTCGCCCCAACAATACGCGGCGCCACTCGATGTCACCCCGCAGGTCGTATACGTGCCGGCGCTGATCGACGCAAACGACAGACCTCCTGCCACCACCACGGGCGTTGGGCTACACGGGGTCGGCTCCCCGGGACACTGCTGAGACCCGCTCGTCGTCCCGTCCCCCAGCTCACCGGCTTGATTGTCCCCCCAACAGTATGCAGCGCCTCCGGTCGTGACCCCACAGGTATGCCACGCACCCGCGCTCACGGCCGCGAACGTGAGCCCGCCGACCACCCGCCCTGCGGTGCCCGCCGGGACGGACGCCGTGGGGCCGAGCCCGAGCTCACCGTATAAGTCCAATCCCCAGCAGTACGCGGCACCGTTTGAGGCGACTCCGCACGAACCGCCGCCCACGCTGACCGTAGCCAGGATCAGCGCCGGATACACGACGAGGGTGACGCTCACGGTCTGGGGCACCGCCCCTTGCGCGGTCAATGTCACCATCGCCGAATAGCTGCCAGCGGGCAGGCCTTGGGTGGTGGGCGCGAGGGTTAATTGCGCTGCCGATTGCCCTACTCGTGCCGTCACGATCGCCGCGGTGAGCCATCCCGACGCGGGTCCCCCCACGTAAGAAACCCGCGCCACGGCGAGCGACTTCGACGCCGTTGAGTCGAGCTCGCCCAGCACCCTCGCGTCGGGGATCGGACCTCCAACCACCGCCGTGAAGGCAACGGAGTCTTGGGTGAGGGTGATCTTCGGGACAACGTTCGGCTCGAATGGCTCACTGGTACAGGCCGCGAGGCCGGACACGCTGCCCAAAACCAGGAGCCACGCGCGGCGTGTCCAGTTGAAAGGGCGAGCGAGATGTTGCCACTCTCGCCCACGCGATTGACCGAAATTCAGCAGAGTTGTTTGCCGCATCAGCTCGATTCAGTCTAGCCGACAAGCCCTGCCGAAGGCCACCCTGCTGCAGGGCGCGGTCGCATGCGAACGCGCGGCGATTCGCACGGGTGGGCGTCGTGCCCGTCATGTTCACTACCTCCGTCACGTGTCGCCGCCTCGTGGCTCAGCCTCAAAGTGCGTGCGCCTCGGCTGGCCGGTGCAACAGGTGCAACAGTGGTAGACGCCAACTGGAGCGGTGCAGCGGCGCCGCTACCACACCTGCGAGACGCTGACGGGGGTGCGCCGTGTTCAGCCCGTACCACCCGGTTTGATTCCTCGTGAGGCGCACTCGTGCCCCAGCGGCTTCTGCCTTATGCCTTCGCGACTTTCAGCGCGCGCGACCGCCCGGGCTTGGACTGGCGTCCGCTGATTCGCTCGCCATTAACCGACCGAGCGTGCGGATCCTCCTCGATTTTGATTTGCACCTTGGCGCCGAGCGCCGCGGCAATCCGGACGATGGTCCGCAACTCGAGGTTCTTCCCCTTGCCAGATTCGATCTTCGCAATCACCGGCTGCTTGACGCCCAGGATCTCCGCCAGCTGGCGCTGCGAGAGCTTCCTCCGCTCACGCAGTGTGGCCAAATCTTGCTCGATCCTCATCCGACTGAGCGTTTCCTCCACCTCGCGTCGGAGTTCGGCATCATTTCTCAGTTCTCCTTCCATCCATTCCTGGACGGTCTGGGGCTGCCGAGCCGACCTACCCATGTTTACACCTCCTTGTCTACTCCTCTTCCTCTCGAGCCTCACGCCCACGTCGCGCAGCTCTGCGATTCAACGAGGGGCGCGACTCACGCCCCGCCTGCTGACTTCCTAGCGGCGGCCTCGACCGCTTGTCGATACCCGCGCACCCGCTTCAGGACCTCTTGGGGAATTCGGTCCTGCTTCTTCACTATGCCGTCAAGCAGCACGATCCGTCGCCCCGGCAAGAACATGTAAAAGATCCGGATTTGCTGGCCCCGCAGCTCGAAGAGACCAGTCTCGACGAGCTTCGAATGCGGCGGGCGGATCTGGTTGCCGCGTTCCTGTATCAGCTGCAGAAGCGCGATCGCGTCCCGCTTATCGCGTTGGACGAGTCCAAGCAAGAAGGTCAGGATCGGCTTCTCGCGGCCCGGGAGCGCGTACTCTTCGATGGTCCAGCGCGGCGGCGTCTCGGCCATGTGCGGGCACCATGCTCAACAGCGGAGAGTAATAGCCTATAAGCTATCGGTCAATGGCCGCACCGACCGGCAACCCGACCCAAGGCGTGTGGTGCCAACGGTGGTGCCAACGGAGCCGTTGCGGACGGTCGCTGGTCGTCGCGGGTGTCGCGTAAGTCCTTAAACGACAACGGCCGGCGCTGGTGGGCGTCGGCCGTCATCGCTTAGAAGGCTGCTGCTCTATCCAGCTGAGCTACGGGCGCGTGATGTGTTGCGATAAGCTAATACGGTTGAGCTGCGCTTCCGTCCCGTGGTGACAGTAGGGGCGCCAAGCCGAGCGGCGAGGGTGTTCCGGTGCCACACCTCCCTCGGAGACGTGCTCACCACCAAGCGACGCTGTCAACCAGCCACGACTCCGCCCGGTCGCTCAGCCTGACGAAGTGAGTCTCCAGATTGCCCCGGAACGTTGTTCGATCCTACCACAGCGAGACGCGCCGAACTCCGTGACTTGATTCCTCCTCCCCCACCCGACTCGGCACGCCGTCACGGGCGAGCAGGTCGTCTCGTTCGGCCTCCGCATTGAACTCGCTCATCTTTCGCCTCACGGACCCCGCGTCGCACCCCCATTGCCGCGCGTCGGATCAGACACCTGGGCATTCGGAGCGATGCTAGATAAAGGAACGCGGGCGAGGACACCCCAGAGCACGAGAGCTGAAAGCCGTTTCATTTAAGCCACCTTTGGGCACCCGAGCACAACGACCGACCGAAGACCCCAGGCCCGGTCGAAATATCCCCGTACAAGCGCGAGACCGCTGCGTTACACCCTCGCGTCCGGTCTGTGAACAGGCCTGTGGAGCTTGCCAGGGCGGCGCCGTGCATGCACCTCCTATGGTCGCCCAAACCGTCGCAACCTTATAGACGGTCTGGGCCACCTACCCCGGCCGGCCCCCGAGTTCGGGCGTGGCGCAAGAGCGACACCCGTTCAACGAAGCTCCCTTCCGGAGCGCGGCAGAGCGGCGCCGTTCTTGCGGCACTCCAGACCGTCCGTAATGGCCGCCACGTCCGGTGCCGTACCGGCGCACCCGCCACGCCGCGCCGCGAAGCGCCCCAGGCGCGTAGGTGAGACGGCCACGCCAACTTACGAACGATTTCGCCCTGTCCGAAGAGTCGGCGCGGCGTATATTCTGGGCACAAAGCGATGAGCACCAGCGCGACTTGTAGCCGTTGCGGCACTGCCATGGCCCCGTCTGACCGCTTCTGCGGCCGGTGCGGGGCGGACGTGTCTGGTCAGCAGGCCAGCGTGGCGACAGAGGTTATGAAGACCCCTGCCCCTGCAATGACCCAGACCAGTATGCAACAGGCCGCTCTCCTGACATCGCTGCGCCAGGCCACGCTCGGGGAGTACGACGTGATCGCCGAACTCGGCCGCGGCGGTATGGCGACGGTCTTTCTCGCCCATGACATCGCGCTCGACCGCAAGGTGGCGATCAAGGTGATGTCGCCGGCCCTGCTCACCGGCGACGGCATGACCGAGCGGTTCAAGCGCGAAGCGCGCACCGCAGCCTCGCTCAGTCACGCCAACATCATCCCGATCTACGCCGTGAAGGAGAGCGAGCACCTCATCTACTTCGTCATGAAGTTCATCGAGGGCCGCCCGCTCGACTCGATCATTCGGGAAGTTGGTCAGCTGCCGATCCCCATGCTGCAGGCGATCACCCAGCAGGTCGGATCAGCCTTGGGATACGCACACAAGCGCGGCATCGTGCACCGCGACGTGAAGCCCGCCAACATCATGGTCGATTCCGAAGGCTGGGCCGTCGTGACGGACTTCGGCATCGCGAAAGTTTCCGAGGCACATGGCCTCACGATGACCGGCGCCACCGTCGGGACGCCAGCCTACATGAGCCCGGAGCAGTGCGCGGCGAAGGAGTTGACCGGCGCCTCCGATCAGTACTCTCTCGGCGTCGTCATCTACGAGATGCTCGCGGGCCGGCAGCCGTTCGTTGCGGACTCGGTGATGGCGCTGATGTACGCGCATTTCAACACCGCCCCGCCACCGATCGTGGAGGTCCGACCCGACGTGCCGCCCGAGATCGCGGCCGCGGTCATGAAGATGCTCGAGAAGGATCCCGCCAACCGCTGGCCGGACATCGAGGCCGCGGTCGCGGCGATCGGGGGCGCACCCCTCGCCCCCGACGACCCGGTGCGGACGCGGCTGATGACGCTCGCCGCCACAGGCGCCGCCTCCCAGCTCCTGCAGCGGGTGAGCACGCCCGTCTCACCCATGCCGAACGTCCGCTCGAAAGTGGGCAAGACGAGCGGCGTCTCGGGCCTCGCGATCATTCCGCGGCAGGTGACGGTCGCACTCGGCGGCGCCGTGCAACTCTCGGCCAAGGCCAAAGGAGTGGCCGGTACAACGGTGGCTCAGGGCGTCACCTGGGCCTCGACGAACACCGACGTTGTCACGATTTCCGAAAAAGGACTCGCGACGAGCGCGGGGGTCGGCACCGCCACGATCACGGCGACCCTCGAGACAACGAGCGCGACCGCTACGATCACCGTGCGGCCGGCGAAGGCGCGGCGCGGCTGGCTCGTTCCAGTCGGTGGCGTGGCAGTGCTCGGGGCCGCAGGGCTCGCGTGGTGGCTCATGGGATCGCATCCGCAAGCTGCGGCACCGACGACCACGAGCGTCGCGACGTCCAGCGTCGCACCTCCACCGGCAGACACGACCGCAACAACGGGCGCGACGACCCCAGCGAGCCCCACACCCACACCTCCCGCGCCGACACCCGCGAGCCATCCGTCGGCACTGAGCGTCGCGACGGTGGAGCTTTCCCCCGCGAACGTTGACTTGTCGGTGGGACGTACGACCGCGCTCCGGGCCGTGCCAAGAGACGCGAGTGGTCGCTGGCTCTCTCGGCCGGTGGCATGGACGAGCAGGAACCCGCGCGTGGCGAGCGTCTCGCGCACGGGGCTTGTGACTGGCCAAGGTCCCGGGACGACCACGATTACCGCCTCGGTCGACGGCGTTCGGAGTCCTCAAGCCGACGTCACAGTGACCGCTGCGGCGAGTTCAGGCGAGCAGGCGATCCTTCAGATGCTCATCGAGCCGGCTTGGGCCTACGTCGCGATCGACGGAGATCCCCGCGGCCAGCGCTCGCGCGGCGTCGATACGCTTAGGGCGGGCGTTCCCCATCGCGTCCATTTCGAGCGTGACGGGTTCGTCCCGGTTGACACGATGCTCACGCTGTCCCCCGGCGATCACCTCCTTCGCATTGTCATGAAACCAAAGGGCTCATGAGCGCCTTCCTTCGATCGTTCCCCCGTGCGCTGATCCTCGGCGCGCTTGTCGTAGCTGGCGCGGCACCCCTCAAGGCGCAGGACCCAAGGGATGCCATGGTGGCGCGAGCCTTTAATGAGTTCGACGCAGCTCGGCGCGCGCAGCTCCTCATGAGCGCCTTGAATCCCGTCGCGGGGCCGCCCCGCGGGGCATGGGCTGTGGGCGTGCAGCTCCTCGCGCAGACCCTGATCGAAGACCATCAAGACTCGATCGCGGGAGTGTGGCTCCGGTGGGCCGTCCGCCTGTCGCCCGATCTCCAGCCGGACACCGTTCAGTTCCTGCCGCAAGTGATTGCGGCTTATCGGCGGGCGCGCGACTACGTCCAGAGTACACGGCGCGCCTCGGATTCCGCGGCCGCGACGACGTGGCTCTGGCCGGGTCCGAGCGCGGACAAGACCGGCCGCCTACACATCGCGCCGTCTGGTCTCACGGTGCCCGTGCGTGTCGAGATTCGAGGCGTGGGCCCCGCGGGCGTCGATGCAAGCCTGACTCTGGCGCCTGGGAGCTATGAGATCATGGCGGCCGCGCCCGGCTACGACACGGCGCGGGTGACCCGCGAGGTGCTGCCCGGCATCACCACAGTGCTTGAATTCCATCTCCATGCGACGGCGCTGGCCCAAGCCGCGTCGAAACCCCAAGTCGGTCCAACACCTGCCGCGCAGCCCGCGGCCCCCGCAGTCCCCCGACCGCCACCTGCGGCAGTAGCTGAAAAGAAGGGTGGATTCCCGGTCGTGCTCGCCTTGGTAGGCGTCGGAGCTGTGGCCGTCATTGCGGCCGTCGCCGGAGGTGGCAGCAAGGGGGGATCGTCGGGCGGAGGTGGAGGCGGTGGCGTCACCACTGGCGGTATCACGATCACGTTCCCGAATCCCTGAGGTCGACAGATGCGCACAGCCGTTCGGTTAGCCGCGGTGACCCTGGTGGGGCTCGTCGCCTGCATCGAGCCCATGACCACCCCCGCCCTCGACGGCGGCCTGGCGCTCGTCATGCCGGCCCCGTCGACGCCCCTTGATTCGGGGCACGTCGTTTTGAAGGGCCCGACCAACGAGACGGTGACCGTGACTCCCGGTGCGACGGTGACCATCAGCTCGCTCGCCCCCGGGAGCTACACCGTGGCGCTCGAGGGCTTTCAGGGAGGCGGCGTCGCCTACTTCACCCAGCTGACGGGTGTGACGGTGTCGGCCGGTCAGAATACGACGGCTACCATCCCGTCCTTCCCCGCATTCGCGGCGCCGACGATTCTGAGCATCCCGCCTGTTACCGTGACCGGTCAGGTCCAGATCATCTATTCGAGCGTCGCTTCGTCCAACGGCTATGTCGTCCAACGGGATACGCTGGCAACCTTCGCCACCGCTCATGACACGACCGTTGCGGCGGGCGACACGAGCGTCCAGCTGACGATCCCCTTAAGGGCTTACAACGTGCGGGTGAGGGCCATCGACCCCGAAGGGGCCACGGGTGTCCCAAGTGCAGTTTCCGCCGTGGCGGCCATCAGCTCGATGACCGTCACGCCCGCGACGATCACCAAGAACCCCGGCGACACCGTGCGGTTCACGGCGACGGCCAAGGACGCGACGGGCGCGACCGTCGCGGGGGTGACCTTCTTCTGGAGCTCGTCGAACCAGGCCGCGGCCACGATCGATCAAACGGGGCTCGCGACGGCGGTCGGCGGCGGCAGCACGACGATCTCTGGTCTCGGGCTCGGCGTGCCGGGTGGGGCAACCTTGACCGTGACAGGCGGGGTGGCCAAGAGCTTGGTTTACACAACGCAGCCCGCGGCCACGACCGCGGGCACGGCCTTGTCGCCAGCGATCCAGGTTGAGGTCCGCGACACGAACGGCGCCCTCGTACCGACGGCGCGCAACCCGGTCACGCTCGCGATTGCCAGTGGTCCCGGGGGCACGCTGCTCGGTACGACGACCGTCAACGCCATCAACGGCGTGGCAAGCTTCAGCGGTTTGAGCATTCAGCTCGCGGGCGGCGGCTATACCATCTCGGCGAGCTCCAGTGGACTCGCCGGCGCGACGAGCAGCGCCTTCGCCATTTCGCCGGGAGCGCCCGTCAGCCTGGCCTTCACGACGCAGCCGGGTGGCGCAGAGGGGAACGTCGCGATTGCACCGGCGGTGACCGTGGCGATCGTCGACGCCTACGGCAACGCCGTGACGACCGCGACGAACAGCATAACGCTCGCAGTTGGCAAGAACCCATGGGCCAACGTCATCACGGGCGCCAAAGGCGGCACGCTCTCGGGCACCAAGACGAAGGCCGCTGTGGGTGGCGTCGCGACGTTCAGTAACCTGAGCGTCGATCGGCCGGCGACCGGCTATACGCTCACGGCGTCGGCCGCGGGGCTCGCGTCCGCCACGACCAACTCTTTCAATGTCGATCTCACCATGCAGTCGGTCAGCGCGACAGGCTACGTGCATTCGTGCGGCGTCGCGATCGGCGGCGCCTACTGCTGGGGCTACAACGTGTATGGCGGGCTCGGCGAGACGAACGGAAGCCTCCAGTATGACAGCGTCCCGGCCCTCGTCTCCGGCGGCGTGCAGTTCACGCAGGTCGTAGCGGGGGGCGAGTTCTTCAGTTGCGGCCTCACGTCGGCCGGTGCCGCGTACTGCTGGGGCTATAACCCAAACGGCCAGTTGGGCAACGGAGCGACGGGTACCGCGTTGCAGTCCACACCGGTCGCGGTCTCGGCCCCAGGATCGGGGGCCGTTACCTACACGCAGATTTCCGCTGGATATACTCACGTGTGCGCGCTGGCAACCGGCGGGACGGTGTACTGTTGGGGCAGCAACGGTTCCGGCGAGAGCGGAACGGGGGCGAGCCCCAGTGCCGGGAACATCCTCACTCCCACCAAGGTCTCCGGCAGCATTGTGTTCAAATCGGTGAGCGCGGGCTACAACTTCACCTGCGGTGTATCCACCGCGGCGAGTGGCGCCAATGGCTACTGCTGGGGCACCAATAACAACGGCCAGCTTGGCGATTCACTCCCCATCCCGGGTGCCACAGTCGGCTACGACTCCGTGCCGCTCCTCGTCGGGAACGGGCGTGTGAACCTGAACTGGACCGCGTTGTCGGCCGGCTATGACCACACCTGTGGCGTCCTCAAGTCGGTCGTCTCGGGATTCGGCAACGGGCAGTGCTGGGGGTCCGGAGGCAGTGGACAGCTCGGGGTCGGCATGACCACGACGACGTCGGACTCGCTCCCCGTCGTCTACGTGAGCGGCGCCCTGACGTGGAGCAGCATCAGCGCGAGCGCTGAGAACTTCACCTGCGGAGTTGTGAGCGCCACGAATGTGGGGTCCTGCTGGGGATTGGATGCGGACGGCGAGCTCGGCGATGGGAGCAATACGGAACAGAACGTCCCCGTGAATGTCGCCGGTACGCTCGCGTTCACGGCAATCAACATCGGGGGGCTGGGATCGCCGTACTACCACGCCTGCGGCCTGGTCGGAACCTCGGTCTACTGCTGGGGCGGGAACACCTTTGGCCAGCTTGGCATCGGCAATAAGCTCGGCCAGAACATGCCAACCCAAATCGTGCAGTAGCACCGAAAGCGCGTTGGGGCTGCGTCCCTGTCCGTGGGACGGGGCGCAGCCCACCCGGGCGGTCCGCCGTCGTGGAGCCCGGGCGCCGTGATTGGGCCCGACAGCGGCCGCTCCCTCGCCTGATCCGGGCCCCGCTTGATGTGGCCCACCTCATGAGACATGCCCCGTTTATCCCGTCAGTCGCGCGTCCCCTCTCGCGGAAGCGGCGGTCGGCAAAAACGGGACGGCGGTCGTTGAGCCTTCTGGGATGCGCGCAGACGCCGGCGTCCCTATTACTTTGCACGCTGTTGCTGAACGGCGCGTCTCACCGCCTCATCTCTCCGTCATTGTTGAACCCACAACCCGGCCCGAGGAGCGGTCGTGACCTCAGTGCAAGCAGCGGACAAGCCCTCGCGACGTGACACCTACTCCGTCATCGGCCTCGGCATCCTCCTCGCGGCCCTCGGCGGCCTCTTCTATTACAAGTGGGGCGGAGCGTTTCGGACCCTCGCGAAGGTCCGCGCGGCGGGCGCTTGGACAGCCACGGCCGACGCTCTCACGAGTGGCGGCGTCATTCATCAGACGATGTTCTACTTTCATCGCATCTGGATCGCCCTGCTGTACGGCCTGCTCATTGGCAGCGCGGTCTGCGCCTTTGTATCCCCGCGCCGCCTCGTTGGGTTCCTGAGCGGCGGCCACCCCATCCGCCGCCAAATCGCTGGGGGCTTGGTCGGTGCGCCCCTGATGCTCTGTTCCTGCTGCATCACACCGGTCTTCCAGAGCGTCTACGAGGGCGGCGCGGAGCTCGGGTCGGCGCTCTCCCTCATGCTGGCCTCGCCGGGGCTAAACCCGGCGGCGCTGGTGCTCACCTTTCTCCTCTTCCCGCCGGCCCTGGGAGCCGCACGGCTCGCTGCGGCGCTGCTCCTCGTGTTCGCGGTGCCGCCGATTCTTGCGCGCACGGTGGGAGCGGGCGTACGGGCGCCCCGCCGGGCGCTCGACGCTTCCGCGGACGACGCACCACCGACGAGCGCTCGGAACGCCGTTGTCCGCTTCGGAGCGTCCTTCGTCACGCTGACCATCAGGACCGTACCGCTCATTCTCGGCGGCGTGTTGGTCTCGAGCCTCCTCCTCCCAGCATCCGTCAACCTGTCCGGGGGCGGGACCGTGGTGGCGGTGGCCGGTGTGGCCACGTTGGCCGTGTTGGTCGCCGTTCCGACCTTCTTCGAGCTTCCCATCGCCATCGTGCTCGTAAAGGCCGGGCTGCCAGGGGCCGCGGCGGCGATGCTGATAGCGGGCCCGATTGTCAATCTCCCGTCCTTGCTAATCGTGGCGCGCGAGACGCGACCCCGCGTGGCACTCGCACTCGGCTTGGCGGTCTGGGCCGTGGCGGTGACCGTTGGCCTCGCGATTTAGCTGCGCCGAAACCCGCGCTGCCCGATCGCCCACGGCGGCCGGCGCTCGTCCCTGCTGGACATCAAGTGCACGGCCCCGACGCGCGTTGCTCTGGGAGGTCAGCCCGCCAGTGCCGCGCCGTATGTGACGTCGCGGTCCACCGTGCGGCCGCGCCACCTCAGGACCGAGCCCCTGCTCCGATGCCGGCGGCGTCTTGCGACCCCTTCCGCAGTCCTAAGCGTCGTATTGGGCCTCTTCGCAGGATGCACACGCACACAAGAACCGGCGACCGGCCGTTATACGCCGCGAGCCCGCGAATTCACCATCACGACGGTTCCGCTCCTCGTCCACGAGGCGCGTGGGTTGTATCCGTTCCTCAAGCAAGACTTCGGGCCCGGCGGAATCCTCGAGGGGAAGGAGGTCTACGCCTTTTCGCCCAGCACGCTCACGGCCGTCGAGGGTGACACGCTCCACTTCACGTTCATCAACCCCGAGGACGATGACCACGCGTTCTTCCTGCACGACTGCGAAGACACCACGGCCGACGCGTTCGTCCTCCCCGACTGTGAAGTCAAGATTCCGGGGCAATCAACGCGCATGGCGACGCACATCGCTCGACGCGCGGGGGTCTACACGTTCTCGTGCAGCGTGGCCAAACACCTTGGCATGATGTGGGGTCAGCTCGTCGTACTCGCGCCTGCGGCGGTTCTGGGGCGGAGCAGTCAACTCGATGCCCATCCCGCTCCCTGATCACCGCGACGTCCCTCCAGCGAGCCGAAGCTCGCTTTGGGAGCTCGCCCGTCTCTACCTCAAGCTCGGCACGATCGCGTTCGGCGGCCCCGCAGCCCACATCGCGCTGTTCGAGCACGAGGTTGTGGGCCGTCGACGGTGGGTAACGCGCGAGCAGTTTCTGGACTACCTCGGGCTCGCCAATCTCATTCCTGGTCCGAGCTCGACGGAAATGGCGATCTTCTTGGGCCAGGCGCGCGCGGGATTCTCTGGATTGATCGTCGCGGGTGCGTGCTTCATCCTGCCGGCGGCCCTGCTCGTGGGGATCTTGGCGTGGGCCTATACGCGCTTCGGCACGCTGCCCGCCGTCGCGGGGCTCTTGTACGGTGTGAAACCCGTGGTGATCGCCATCGTGTTGCAGGCGCTCCTGCGTCTCGGCCGCTCGGCCCTTCAGGGCCCAAGGCTCGCGGCGCTCGGGGTTGCCGCCGCGGCGGCCAACGCACTCGGCGGCCCCGAGCTCGCGGTGCTCCTCGCCACGGGGGCGGCCGGCGCCCTCTTCTTCCTGGTCGACGGTCCCGAGCGCGCCGGGCAACAGACGCTCGGCGCCTCCGTTGCCCCCCTCCTAGTCGGCGGAGCAACGGCAGGAGGTGCGGGCTTGGGCTCCCTGTTTCTCGTGTTCCTGAAGATCGGAGCGACAGTCTTCGGCAGCGGCTATGTGCTGCTCGCTTTCTTGCAGAGCGACATTGTCGTCCGCCACCACTGGCTGACGGAATCCCAGCTCCTCGATGCGGTGGCTGTGGGCCAAGTGACGCCCGGTCCCGTCTTCACAACCGCAACCTTCGTGGGGTACCTCGTGGCGGGCGCG
>DATNIM010000142.1:0-24446 GCA_035604455.1 Gemmatimonadales bacterium | reverse complement strand
CCAGCCCGTGGCGAAGGGCGTGCCATCGTCGTAGCTCAGATCGCCCACATTGCCGAGCACGTAGTCGGCGAACGGAATGATGGTCGCGCTTCTCCCGATGGGAACCTCGTAGCCTATGCCCGCCGTCGCGCCCCACCCGGTTCCGCTGATGGCGGGAAATCCCGCGGCGTGATAGGTGGAGAGGCCCACTAACCCCTTCACGAAAAGGCCGCTCGAGGTGGGGTAGTAGTACATCACGACGCCCAGGTTCTCCATGTCCTCGGCCGCGCTACCGGTTCCATGCGTCCACGCCTCGAACGCCCCTCCCAAGCGGACATTGGGGTTCAGCGTGCCGCCGAGCTCGACGCCATACGTGACCCCACCCAGGCGCGGACCGCTGGCGCATAAATCGCACGAGACGTTCGCGGTCCCGTACCCCAGGTCCACGTGGATCCAAAACCGCTGCAGTTCTCTGTTTTGCGCTGTTTGGGCTGACAGGGGCACCAGCGCACAGGCGCATAGCCCGAGCAGCACGAGAGCGCGTTTGGTGAGCTTCATGCTCTTCCTCCTGTCTTCAACTCTTCAACACGCCTGCGACGAACCACCAAGTGAACACCCGTTGGACGTCTGTAGACCCAACCCTTCAAAGCGCGGCTCGATGGCAAGCGCGCTCATGCGATGGACGCGTCCTCGCACCGCGCGTTAGCCCGGAGGCTGTGGGTGGATCAAATAGAAGATTGGCAATCCCGGCCTCGGGTCACACCTACCCCACGCGGGTAAGCGGTCACAGGGGCGCCGTGACCGCGGTAACATTCTCTTCATGTCGCTCGTAGAACGCGTCGCCCCGAGTATCGACGCGAACCGTACGGTCAAGGACGAGTTGACCGCGGCACTCGTTCGGCAAGGCCGCCGGCGACGCATCTCGGTCACCGACCTCGTCAATCCCCGTCAAGCGTATTTCCAGCGCGCGCGTCCCGAGATCCAACCCGACGCCGAGCGCAAACAGGCCATGCTCGCCGGGACGGGGTTTCATGAAGTCTTTGGGCGGGCGGTCTCGACGGAGGAATTCGTCGAGCAGTTCGTGGAGTTTCGCGGCATCGTCGGCAAGATCGACATCTACGACAAAGTGCCGGTCGAGCTCAAGACGACGGCGTCCCTCCCAGCCGGACTAGCGGCCGCCCGCCGCAGCTACGTGGACCAACTCGGGATGTACTGCACCATGACCGCCCGAGACTCGGGGCTGCTGTTCGTTTACAGGCGCGCGCTGTACGGCCGACCCGGCGCGCTGCGGGCGTTCGACGTGCGGTTCCGGGACCTCGCGGCGATCGAGCGGGAGATGATCCGGCGGCGCGACCAGTTTCACGACGCCCTCGCGAATAGCGACCCGAGCGCCCTGCCCCGCTGCGAGTGGTTCGAACTCGGCTGCGACTACCGAGCGGTGTGCGGGTGCGGGACTGCCGAGCCCGGGGGCCGTGTCGTTTCAGCAGCCGCGGCTCAGATCAAGGAGAATTCAGGCGCCGTCGAGGCCGTGACGTCGCTGTTGACCGAGCCTAGAGGTCCAAGCGCCGAGTTCGGTCTGAACGACCTTGTGTTTCCTCGGCGGGCGGCACTCGTCCGCCAACGGTCGGCAGAGGACGGCCACGAGGACGAAGACGCCCGGCTGGACACGGCGCTCGCGGGAATGGAGCGGCGTGGGTTCGGGGACGCACTCAAGGACGCGCTGTGGTACGGCGTCCCGGGGGCCTTCGCTCGAGTGCCGCTCGCCCTGCGGACTCTCAAGGGACGCGTAAGCACGTTTCGCGGAGTACCCACCATCTTTCGCGCCGCACGCAAGCCCAGGCTCGTCGAGCGCTCGCAGCTCCTCACGGAATTCCCATACTACTTCGACCGGATCGCGTTCGAGTGCGCGCTGAGCGGGCACGACACCGGACGCGTCGTGATCTATTACGAGGCCGTGAAGGGCGACAAGTTCATGGTCTATGACGTGTATTTCCGGGACCTGGCGGCCATCACCGCCGAAGCAGACCGACGTCTCGCGTTGCTTGAGGCCGGGGCCGCACCGAATGCTCTGCCGCCGTGCGAGCCATCCTGGATGGCGGGCTACTGCGAGTTTGGTCCGCAGTGTGGGTGCGGGACCGGACGTTGAAGAAACAAACAACGTGTGACCCCGCCCAGCGTGATGCCCGTCGCGCGAACCA
Source organism: Gemmatimonadales bacterium (assembly GCA_035604455.1). Lineage (GTDB taxonomy): Bacteria > Gemmatimonadota > Gemmatimonadetes > Gemmatimonadales > GWC2-71-9 > AG25. Next base: position 22,269 of record DATNIM010000142.1, on the reverse strand, counting down.
TGTGGCTCGCGCCACGAGGAACGCCGCCGCCGTCGGAAGGAGACTTGACAGCACCAAGCACCCGTTGAGACGTTGCACACGCATCGCGCGCCCTAGGGACTCAAAGCAATCCCCACTCGTTCGTGGAGGACTCCCATGCTCAAGGTCCTGAGTGCGTTCGTCGTCTCCACCTGGCTGGCACTGGTGCCAGCCGCCGCCGCTCAGCAGCGAGCGCCGAAGAAGTCCAACCTGCCGCCTCCCGCAGCGCTCCCGGCGCATGAAGTCGGCTTCGACCTCGCCGCTGACTATGCCAAGCTCTCCGGAACGAGCGGCGGCTTGCAGCTCGGGTTCCCGGTGGACGCGCGGCTCACGATTCTCTCAGAATCCACGATCATGTGGGAGCCGCGACTGTCCTTCCTCTTCAGCACGATCGGCACGACGACCTACACGATCGTGCCGGGCGTGAATGCAATCCACCAGCTCAGGCCAGGCACGGGGCCGTACGGCCTTCTCAACGCCCCCTACGTCACGGCCGGCGCGGCATTCAACTTCGCGAACAACGGCGTGACGAGCAGCACGCAACTGTCCCTGAACGCGGGCGTCGGGACTCGAGTGCCCTACGGGAGCGCGGCGCTCCGCTACGAAGGCTTCCTGAGCTACACGTTTTCAGGCGGCGGCCTGCCGAGCAGCTTCGCGATCGGGGTCCGCGCTGGCCTATCCCTGTGGCATTGAGTTGAGCGCGGTTGAGCCGGGCGTCGCCGTCACGCCCGTCAGCGAGATCGTGGCCTCGCTCGCGCGGGCACCAACGGTCATCCTGCCCATGGTGCGGCAGGCCGACCCGGTAGTTCTCAAGCGTCGCCCGGACCCGGGGAAATGGTCGATCCACGAGCACGCGTGTCATCTCGCCGCGGTCCACCCGGTGTTTCAGGCGCGGCTCACGGTCATGCTTGAAACGGAAAACCCGGTGATTCGGTCCTACGATCCGGGCCGCGATGAGCCGGACGGGGTGCTCCTGGGTCAGGACCTGAACGAGGCGTTGTCGCGATTTGAACAAGAGCGCCGAGTCTTCGTGCAGCGGCTGGAGCGCTTGCCGCCCGACGCCTGGGGTCGTCCGGCTCGGCATGAGGAGTACAACTCCTATTCGGTCCTCACGATGTGCCGGCACTTCATGCTGCACGACTTCCTTCATGCCTACCGAATCGAGGAGCTGTTGCTGCGGAAGGATTGGCCGGCGCCGCTCCCCGACCCCGGCCGCTGACGTCCCCGAGCAGCCTGGTCTGTCGGATCGACCCTCTAGCCCCTCGGCCCGAGCCGTAACCAAGCGGTAAGGACCGTCTTCCGACCACGGCGAGCGTGAGGCGGCTCACGGTGCCGCGAGCGCACCCGATGCATTCTTCCTATCAAGGCGACTCAGACTCGAGCGGCGGCTATGGCAGGCGCCCTCAGTCTGGAGCCAGTGCCGCCACACCTCGTCCTTCCGGAGCACGGAGATGCACATGCGCTTGCTGTCTCGGTTCGGCCCCGTAGCCCTTTGTTGCTCGGTTCTCCTCGTCACCCTGTCCACTGTGAGCTGCGACCGGCCGTCCAGCACGGCTGCGGCGCTCGCGCCGACAACGGGAACCACGCCCTCTATCCCGCCGCAGTTTTCGCAGTCCGTGAACCTGCCCCAGATCCAGGGAGCCCTGAGCGGAAACACCGGGCGGGTCGAAGTGGAGGTGTTCCCCGAAAGCCTCGTGGCCCGGACCCTCCAGCTCGACGATGCCGACGACCTCAACAACCCGGAGCAGATCCATAGCTCCATCAGCGCCATCGCCGTCGGCACCGACGGGACCGACACGATGACGCTGACCCTGGGCGGCATCCAGGTGACGGTCAACTCCTCCACTCGCTTCCACGCACTCGACGCGGACCGGGACGACACGGTCCCGACCTCGCTCTCGGCCTTCGTGACGAGCGTGCAGACCGCGCTGGCGGCGGGACACCACCCGGCGATCGAAGCGCTGCGGCCAGCCCCGGCTAAACCCCAGTCCCCGACCGACGGCAGCTTCCTGGCGACCGAGATCGCGATCGACGACGAGGGGTCGCTGCCCTTCATCAGCATGAACGTGGACTCGTCCAATGCCCTCACGAACAAGACCCCGCCTCCCGATGCATGGCTCGAGGTGCTGGACGTGAAAATCGCCCTCGAGATCTCCAATGGCGTGACCAAGCTCCGCGAAGAGGAGCCGGGTCTCCGTGGCATCGTTTCGTTCGGGGCGCGCGTGGACTCGGTGAACCTGACGGCCGGCACCGCATCCCTCCACAACGGCACGGTGCTCCGGATCGTCGCGGGGACCGAGTTCCGCACGGAGCCAGAGAGCCCGAACATCCTGACTTCCCTGGCAGCGGTCCACGCGGCGTTGGCGGCCGGGGACACGGTGCGGGCCGAGGGAACGGCGCTGGCGCTGACCACCGATCCTGACACGCTCGCGGTCGTGAAGGTCGAATTCATGGTGATCACGCAGCAGGAGCCCGTGCGGTTCCCAGGCATCTACTCTTTCTCGGACACCGTGGCGTCGGTGGACACCGTGAACGCCCGGTTCACGCTCGGGAATGGCACCATCGTCCACGTCGTGGCGGGAACGCTCATCGCGTCGGGCCAGAGCTACATCACGACGCTGCCCCAACTCGCCGACTCCATCGCGGCCAAGGTCGCCGTGCGCGCTCAAGGACGCGGACTCCTGGACGAGACCGGACCCCCACCGGTATTGGACGCCATCGTTCTGCAGCTGTCGAAGGTGAAGTAGCCCAAGGAGACGCGGGGCCCGGCGGTTCGCGGGCCCCGCGTTTCTTCTCGCCTCGCAACGGCGAGCCCCTGCTTACTGCGATGCCGTGCCCGCCGCTGTCGGAGGTGGTCCCGGCGGACAACGCGATGCCTAGACCCCGTCCGCCCGGGGCCGCAGCGCCGCCGCCGTCCAGTAGTGCTGCATCACCTCGCGCGACCAGGCTGGCTGAGAGACCGGCGTCCGCGGAAGGAACTCCTGTAACACAGGCTTGATGTCGAGCACCGGAGTTTGGTCCACGGCGTCGAGTTCCGCCACGCGGAGAATTCGGCCCTCCCGACCAACGATCCGGACAATTGTGCTCCCGATGCGGTTCGGCCGGGGGCTGCCCCGCTGCGCGAGAATACCAACGCGCGGCCACTGTTCGTTACCACGGGGGTGTCGCGCCCCGCGGACCACGGCATCCGGCTCGACTCGATCGAAGTAGAAGATGATCTCGGCGTGAGAGAACGATTCGATGCCCGCCAAGGCCTCCGGCGTCACGGCATCCGTCAGGACGAGCTCCGATTCGAGCCCCCCCCAGTAGTCGTCTTCGAGGGACGTACGCACGGACCGAACGTGAGCGATGGGCTCCATTGCGATCACGGGGCCTCCTCTCGAATACGGTAACGACCAATTGGGGCAGCGCGGACGCGAACCGCGTCAGCCCGAGGGAACAACACGGCTCGCGATGACGTTTTGTGACAGCGACGACGAACCCCGCACGCGAGGAGAACACCGTGTCCATACGCCCGATCAAACAAGTCATTGAAGCACGCCCGACCGTGGAGGGGGCCGGCGTACGGCTGCGCCGCGCATTCGGGTTCGGAGAGACCAAGGAGTTCGACCCCTTCCTCCTCCTCGACGATTTTCGGAATGATCGTCCCGAAGACTACGTGGCCGGGTTTCCGTGGCACCCCCACCGGGGGATTGAGACGATCACGTACGTCCTCGCAGGGTCGGTGAACCACGGCGATAGCCTCGGCAACCAGGGTACCCTCGGCGCGGGCGACGTCCAGTGGATGACCGCGGGCAGCGGAATCCTGCATCAGGAAATGCCGCACGGAGATCCCCACGGACGGATGCACGGCTTCCAACTGTGGGCGAACCTCCCGTCATCGCTCAAGATGACCGCGCCGCGCTATCAGGACGTCCAGGGTCGGGACATCCCCGAGGTCACGGACGACGACGGTACTCGCGTGCGCATCATCTGTGGCGACTTCTGGGGCAAGTCGGGCCCGGTCGACCGCGTCGCGGCGGACCCACGCTACCTCGACATCTCGGTCCCGCCGGGTCGCCGCAAGACGCTGCCGGTGGAAACGGTACGGCACGCCTTTGCCTACGTCTTCGACGGATCCGGCTCTTTCCGCGACGCGTCGGCACCGCGGAGCGTCCGCACCGAGGATGTCCCCGGTGCCCCCAGCCCGACCGACGAGACCGGAGACCGCTCGCTCGTCTTGTTCGACCGGGGCGACGAGGTCACGGTCCAGGCGGGGGAAGAAGGAGTCCGATTCCTGCTCGTGTCGGGGAAGCCGATCGAGGAGCCGGTGGCCTGGTACGGGCCGATCGTGATGAACACGAGGGCCGAGCTCGAGGAAGCGTATGCGGAACTCGCCGACGGGACGTTTATCAAGCAGCGCTGACCGCGGGGACCGCTCAGGAGCCTCGGCCGGATGAGCGTCCCCCGGCAAACCGCTCGTAGTTCTCTCTGGACGCGAACGAGCGCGAGTCCATCCTGTCGATGTAGAGCGTCCCGTCGAGGTGATCAATCTCATGCTGCAGGATCCGCGCGTACCACGAGTGCGCGCGTATCTCGACGGGATCTCCCCGCGCGTCGAGCGCGTTGACGCGCACGGCGCGGGCACGGGGCACGCTCGCCCCAAAGCCCCCCAAGCTCAGACACCCTTCAAAGAACCGGTCCGTGGCCGCGTCTTCAACGACCAACTCCGGATTCACGAGCACGTGAAAGGCCACCGGCGTCATGCCGCGGGCAGCAACCTCCTCGGGCGGTAGACGGCGGATGTAGTCCTCCCGCACCTCGATGACCGCGAGCCGGAGCGACTCCCCGACTTGGGGCGCCGCGAGGCCGACACCCGGGGCGTCCCGCATCGTTTCAAGCATGGCCGTGATGAGGCCCTGAACCTCGTGGGTCCTGAGGTCGTCGGGCCCGAGCGCGCGGGCGGGCTCGCGCAGGACCGGTGAACCCACCTGGTGGATCTTCAGCAGCACGACACGACGCCAGACGACTGCAAGGACCGTGGCGGGGCACCGTCACAAACCAAGCCACGCGTCAGGCTGGCGGTCACGCGCTTTTCTTCACCGCGACGAGGAGACCATCGCGAATGGGGACGATCGCCGACACCAGTCGGTGATCCGACGCGGCGAGCCGGTTGAAGGCGCGCACGCCTTCAGTCTCCGGGGTCTGGTCGGCAGGGTCGACCACGCACCCATGCCGGAACGCGTTGTCAAACATCAGCAAGCCTCCAGTACGGAGCAGCCTCACGCACCAATCGAAATACGTCGCGAGGGGTTCCTTGTCCGCGTCGACAAAGATGGCGTCAAAACCCGGTGTGAGCGTCGGCAACACATCGAGAGCTGAGCCTTCGAGAACCGTCGTCCGTGCGGCGAGACCGGATTCCGCAAAGGCTTGCCGCGCGAGACGAGCGTGGCGGGGATCCTTCTCGATCGTCATGAACTGACCATCTGGGGGCAGGGCTCGGGCAAGCCACACGCCGCTATATCCGGCGAGGGCCCCGAGCTCGAGTACCCTCTTCGCCCCGGCCACGAGCACCAGCACGTGCAAGAGTTTGCCCTCGTCCGCCGAGATGTTGATCGGCGGCAGCCCCAAGGCGGCTTGTCGCGCTTGGATCCCCGCGAGCACGGCGTCCTCCTGGGCAAAGAGCTCGCTGCAGTAGCGGGCTAGAGCATCGGGATCAGGCAAGGCGGCTCCTTTGGCAACGTGGGAGGGGGTTGACGCACAGCTCCTTGACCGGCGACGTTCGCACCACCTGCGACGGTCGAGCCTTGTCCGCCGAGGGATGGTACACCGACGCGGCGGTGGGAGTCCATGGTCGGTACCCGCAAGCGCCGACCATGGTGTACTAGGGTCGTTGGCGTGACGGAAGCTCGACCCGCGGGTCTTGTTACCAGCAGTCGACACTCAATCCACGTTCTCATGCGAGGGGGTCTTGGTATGCGGGCATGGTCGCTCTGGTCGTTCACTGCGGTGTTTGCAGCGCTCACCATCGGTGGCGGGACACGTGCGGGCGCCCAAGCGCCCGGCCCCGTCAAGGTCGACTCCTCGCTCGCAGCATGGGGCAAGCGAATTTGGAATTCGAAACAGTGTTTTGGGTGTCACCAGCTCGGCAAAGCGCAGTCCACAGGGCCGGACCTGATTGGCGTGACGGACCGGCGGACCACGGACTGGATTCAGAAGTGGCTCACGGACCCCGTGGGCATGACGGAGAGCGATTCGATCGCGGCCGCGCTGAAGAAGCAGTACAAGACCCAGATGCCGAACCTGAACGTCAGTGCGCACGATATTGACGGCCTGATCAACTTCTTGGCACAAGAGACGGCGAACCACGGCGCCAAGTAGAAACGCGCGGGGCCAGGGCGGGAACGCCCTGGCCCTCGGTCCTACCGTGCGCCACATTGGAGACATATGGCAGGGTCGGCGGACCAACCCCGGCGCTCATTCAGTAACGCCGCGGCGGAGCGGCGGAGCGGACTGGAGCGCCGCGCCGCGGACCGTCGCAGCGGGGCCGCACGACAGGGCCTCGAGGGGCGGGGTGAGACGGAGCGGCGCATCCCGCGGGACCGTCGGACGAAGCTCGATCGCCGAACGGAGGAAACCGCCGAGGAGCACATTCGCAACGCGCTCCAACTGCTCGGGAACGTTGCCGAGGCCGGTGACCTGAGCGACGAGGTGCGCCGCGACCTCGACTCCGCCATGCTCCGACTCCGCTTCGCAGTCGACAGGCTCGAGCAGTCGTAGAGTGGACACCGCCGCGCCCTCGGGGCCCTGACAGGCTTGACCCTCCTCGATCCAGCCCCGATGTTGACCCCACCGCTTCTGCCGAGACAGACCATGCGATGGATGATGGGCCTCAGCGTGCTGCTCACTCTGGTGGCGGGGTGCGCGAAGCCTGAAGCAAAGAAGCGCGAGGAGATCCGCAACTGCAGCGCGATCAGCCTCGACGCTCCGGGCATCTCCGCGTGCCTCGTGGCCCAATATCATTGGTCGCAACCGGACGCGCAGACCGCTGGGCGCGCGCAAGAGCACGCGCTCGATAGCGTAGCGGCCTTCGAACGGGACTCCGCGTGGCACGCAGACGCGGCGAAACACCGCGAGGAACTCGCATCATGCGCCCGGGCGGGCGGCGAGGTCGGTCGCTGCCTGGAGGACAACTACGGTTGGACGCCAGAGCGTGCAAGCGCCGCGTTCGACTCGGTCTGGCATACGGCCGCTACGAAGCACCGCGACGAAATCCGACGCTGCGAGGCCCAGCGCAAGGGAAGCGTGGGCTCCTGCCTGATGCTGTATTACAAGTGGGATCCCAAACACGCCCTCGCGTTGAACGATTCGCTCGAGCGGGCGAAGCTGCGCCCAACCAAGCACTAGTCGTCGTGTAGGAGGGTCTGCGCCCGCCGAAACACGGCGTGCCACATCGCGCGGGTGAGTCGCCCGGTGTTCGTGTTCTGGCGGCTGGGATGGTACGAAGCGAGAAGGGCGGTCCCATCTGGGAGCCGGGTCAGGACGCCGTGCCCAAACCGGGGCCGGTCGGAAGGCGCAAGCGCGTCCCACCAGCCCGTCGCCTTCAGCCAGGCGTCGTGCGCGATGTGCCCCAGAACGACGATCACCCGCCGTCGACCGAGGAGCGTGGCTTCCGAGGCCAGGTATACTCGGCACCGCGCGAGCTCGCTCGCCGTGGGCTTGTTGGCGGGGGGCGCGCATCGCGCCGCCGCGGAGATGTAACAGTCCACGAGTCGGAGTCCGTCATGCCGCGCGACCGACTGCGCCCGGGTGGCGAACCCGAACCGGTGCAGAGCCTCGTAGAGCCACGCTCCGCTCGAGTCCCCGGTGAACATGCGACCGGTCCGGTTCGCACCGTGGGCCGCCGGCGCGAGGCCGACAACGACGAGCCGCGCACGCACGTCGCCCCAACCCGCCACGGGTTTGCCCCAGTACGCCCACCCCGCGAATTCCGGCTTCCCCGCAGCGGCCACACGCTCGCAGTACGCGCGCAACCGAGGGCAGCGCTCGCACGCTTCAACGGCACGCGCCACGGCGGCGAGCGAGCGAAACCGAGGGTGGGGTGGTCCGGCAGGGAGCTTCGCTGCGTTCATAGGTCGGGAGATTTCATGGGAAAGAACCGCGCACGACCCATGCGAGTCAGAGGTGCCCACACCCACAGGTCCCGGCTGGCTCGTTTCACGCTAGGTTTCTCGCAGCGTCGGCGCGAGTCCGCAAGCCCGGGTTGCTCGGCGCTTCTTCTACCTCCCGACAGCGGTTCATGCGAGGCGATGCTGGTCCGATGACGGAGCGTCGAACGACTCGACAGCGGATCGCGGTTCTGGGCGTGGCTGTCGTCGGGCTGCACGTCCTGGGCTGGGGTCTCGTGGCGTGGATCGTAGCGCCCCGCTACCCCTTCCTGGTGGGTCTCGCCGGGCTGGCCTATGCACTCGGGTTGCGCCACGCATTCGATGCGGATCACATCGCCGCAATCGACAACGTCACCCGCAAGTTGATCCAGGACGGACGGCCCTCGCTCGCGACTGGGCTCTTCTTCTCACTCGGCCATTCGACGATCGTCCTCCTCCTCACCCTTGCCATCGCGCTCGCGACCAGGGCGGCCACTCAGGCCATCCCCGCGCTGCGGACGTTCGGGCACTACGCCGGCACGGTTGTCTCGGGCGGCTTCCTCTACCTCATCGGGCTTCTCAATCTGTCCGTGCTGCTCGACCTCTACCGGGTCTTCCGGGCCATGCGCGGCGGGCGCACCGACTCAGTCGAGCTCGAGCGCGTCCTCCGTCAGGGGGGCCCGATGACGAGACTCTTCGGACGGCTCTATGGGACGATCGGGCACTCGTGGCAGATGTACGTCGTCGGGTTCCTGTTCGGGTTGGGCTTCGATACGGCCACCGAGGTCGGACTCCTGACGACCGCGGGGGTCGCCGCCGCCCAAGCCCTGCCGGTATACGCCATCATGACGCTGCCCCTCGTGTTTGCGGCCGGTATGTCGCTCATGGATACGGCTGACGGCGTGCTGATGAGTGGTGCGTACGGTTGGGCGTTTGCCCGTCCGGTGCGGAAGGTGTTCTACAATCTCACCGTGACGGGGATCTCGGTTGTCGTGGCCTTGTTCGTGGGGACAGTGGAACTGCTGTCCATCCTGGCGCACGACGTGCTCGGACTCCACAATGGAATGTGGGGCGCCCTCGCGCGCCTCGACCTTCAGTGGATGGGGTACGGCGTGGTGGGACTCTTCGTCGTCTGCTGGGCCGTCGCCTGGCTGGTCTGGCGGTTCGGCCGAATCGAAGAGCGCTGGTCGAGCGAGTAGGGAGACCCTCCGCCGACTGAGGCGAGTCGGGCGATGCGCGCATGTGCGTCCCGGACCGCGGGTCGAGGCCCCCGGTCTGGGTTTCGAAGGCAGGGATCCGTGAAGCGATTTGCTGGGGTGCTCGCCGGCGCCGCGCTGTTGTGTCCCCTCATCGCGGACGCCCAGGCCCGCGAGCCACCGATTCAGACCGCGCCCGCTCTCACGACGCGGCCCGACCGCCCGCGCGATTTCACGGGCCGCTACGAACACACCGACCCCGGGTCGGGGCACACGTGGACTCTCGTTCTCGACGCCGAGGGCGGCGGGACTGCGCTCTTGAACGGACAGCCGGCGCGCGATAGCGCGGGCCTGTTCGTGACGTTTCGTTATCTCGTCGTCGGGTCGGATCTCTACCTGTCAGGGCCTGATAACTCGGGGGAGAGTCTCTTCGGGTCGTTCAACGGCACGACGCTGACGACGGTCCTCGGATGGCGGTACGACAAGCGCTGACCAGCCGCTTCGCCCGGAAGCACCGACTTCCGTCTCGCGTCCTCTTCGCATCACATTCCAGAAGGCCGCGCGCGATGGCGGTGCGCGGCCCCGACCGTCGGCCTTACTCCATGCGACGTCGCGGCCAACCTCAACGAAAACTCGGGGGAGCACACCAGTGGCACTCGAACGATGGGGGTTCGACCTTGCGCACTCAAGCGTCAGTTTTTGGGTGCGCCACATGATGGTCGCCAAGGTGCACGGGCGGTTCACGGGCTGGAGAGGCACGCTCGAATTCGACGAGCGGCAGCCTGCGACCGCTCGGCTCGATGTGGAGATTGACGTGGCAAGCATCGATACGCGCGAGCCCCAACGAGACGCGCACCTGCGTTCTCCGGACTTCCTCGATGCCGCCCAGTATCCGCATATCACCTTCAAAGCCGTCGGTGCCACGCCCGCCGGCACGGGCCAATTCAAAGTGAAGGGGGATCTGACGATTCACGGCGTCACGCGTCCGGTGACGCTCGACGTGGAGTACGCCGGTCGCGCGAAGGATCCGTGGGGCGGCGAGCGGGCCGGGTTCTCGGCACGCACCGCGATTAGCCGCAAGGATTACGGCCTCATGTGGAACCAGCTCCTCGAGGGGGGCGGGATCCTGGTCGATGACAAGGTAGAGATCAGCATCGAAGCCGAGGCTGTCCGCAGCGGCGCGGGCGCGTAAGCGCGCCGGGGACATTCACGATCGGGAAGGACTCGGCCGACGACCCGGCGACAAATATTCGCTCCTGGGGGTCGAACGCGCACTCGACCCCCCAACCCCTCGAAGCACCGACAGGAGACACCCGATGCCGCTCTGGGTAGCGGTCGCTTTCGCGTTGTGGCCGGCGATCTTGTCGGCGCCGCCGCAGCACGCGACGCCGGCTCGGGGAGCCCAAGCGTCGATCACGGCTCTCCCGGAATCGCTGCCCGTCCCGCCTGAGGCGCAGGCGAGCGCGCACTTCGACCCGGTCGCCGCGACGAACGCATATCTCGCCACGGTCCCGGCCGCGGCGCGCGCCCGTTCGGATGCCTACTTCGAAGGCGGGTACTGGCTGTGGCTCTGGGACTTCCTCGCCGCGATCGCTGCCTACGTCCTCGTGCTCAGGACCGGCCTCTCCGCGGCATTGGGCAGAGTCGCCACCCGGGTCGGCAGGCTCAGAAGCCTCGAGCCCGCCCTGTACTGGGCGCAGTTTACGGTGGCCACGACCGCAATCCTCTTCCCGCTGACGGTTTACGAGGGGTTCGTACGGGAACGCGCCTACGGGCTCGCGACACAAACTTTCGGCCCGTGGTTGGAGGACCAGGTCAAACTGCTCGCCGTGAATGTCGTCCTCGGCGCCCTGTTCGCCACCGTCGTGTACGCGGTCGTGCGGCGCGCGACGCGCACGTGGTGGATCTGGGGCGGCGTCGTCAGCATCGGGTTCTACATGTTCACGGTCTTGATCTCGCCCATCTACGTCGATCCGCTCTTCAACCGTTACACCAAACTCGAGGACCCGCGCGTCAGGGACCCGATCCTTCGCCTCGCCCGAGCGAATGGAATCGCCGCGCGGGACGTGTACGTGATGGACGCGTCGCGGCAATCGACCCGGGTGAGCGCCAACGTCAGCGGTTTTCTGGGCACCGAGCGCATTACCCTCAATGACAACCTCCTCAAGCGCTGCACCCTGCCCGAGATCGAGAGCACGATGGGCCACGAAATGGGTCACTACGTCATGCACCACGTGTACAAGTCGGTGTTGTTCTTCGGGATCGTCCTTATCGGCTGTTTTGCGTTTCTGCGCTGGGCGGGGGACTGGGCACTTGCCCGTTGGGCGCGATCGTGGCGCGTGGGGGGCGTGGAGGACGTCGCGGCTTTGCCCCTCTACGCGGTGCTCGTGACCGCCTACTTCTGGGTCCTCACACCGGTCACGAACACCTACATTCGCGTCCAGGAGGCTGAAGCGGACTTGTTCGGCCTGAACGCGGCCCGCCAACCGGACGGTGAGGCCCTGGTCGACCTCAAGCTCGCCGATTATCGAAAGCTTGATCCTGGGCCGCTCGAGGAGTTCTTCTTCTTCGACCATCCCAGTGGTCGAAACCGCATCTACGTCGCGATGCGCTGGAAAGCGGAACATCTCGCCGACACCACAAACTGAGCGCGTGCGCGCCGACCCGAGTCGGCTCGCGGCACACGTCGCGGCCCTCGCTGGTCCACGACATCGCCAAGCCGCCCAGGCCCTGGCCCAAGCCGAGGCGTACATCGCGCGCGCCCTCGGCGCGCTCGGTCTCGACGTCGACCAGCCGCCGTTCCCCTTCGCGGGCGCGGTGTACCGGAACGTCGTGGGCACCATGGTCGGGGCCGACCCGGCGCGCCCTCGCCTCCTCATCGGCGCCCACTTCGACACAGTCCCGAACACTCCCGGGGCCGACGACAACGCGAGCGGTGTGGCTGCACTCCTCGAAGCAGCCCGCGTGCTCGCCCAAGACCGGCTCGCCGCAACGGTCGAGTTCGTGGGCTTCAACCTGGAGGAGCCCCAGGGTGTCCGGTATCGCGTCGGTAGCCACGCCTACGCCCAGGCTGCCCGGCACCGCGGCGTACAGTACGCTGGCGCGCTCATCCTCGAGATGGTGGGCTACACGGACGCGCGGCCGGGAAGTCAGCGGGTGCCGGCGTTGCTCTTTTGGAAGCGCGTCCCCCAATCCGGGACGTTCCTCGCCGCCACGGGCGACGGTCGCTCGGCGAGCCTGCTCCGCGGTTCGCTGACGCGGCGCGCGGCGCCGCTCCGGATCTGCCCGTCGTCACCTTCCGCTCGCCATGGCGTGGGTGGCTCGTGTTCCACACCCGCCTGTCCGACAACGCGTCGTTCTGGGACCGCGGCTACCCTGCATTGATGATCACGGACACGGCATTCATGAGGAACCCGCACTATCACACGCCCGGGGATCACCCTGAGACGCTCGACTTCGGCTTCATGGCCCGGGTCGTTGACGCTGTCGCGGCCACGATCAGGCGTCTCGGGCTGGCCTCGCCCTCCTCGAACGACACGGACCGGTAGGCCGTTTGCCCGCCGGGCCACACGCTCCGGGCACCCGAAAGATCCTCAAACCCTCCAAGGCTCCTTCACATCTCATTCACATTGTGAGGCTACCCTCGATGGTGCACGATGGACTTCTTATCACACGGGGGACTATATGAGGATCGCTGCTGGTTTCTTGGTGGGGTTGCTGCTGGTCGCGGGAGTCGCGGGGGTCGCCGCGCACGCCTATCATCTGGGAGTAGCCCAAGGGGCAGCTGCGACCCAGATGGCATCGCCCACCGCGCCGCCGGCCGTGCCGGCCCCGTATTACAACTACGGGGGACCGTACTTCTACCACGGCCCGTTCGGCTTCGTGGGCTTCCTCTTCCCGCTCGCGCTCTTGTTCCTCGCGTTCGCGGTGGTGGGCCGCGCGTTCGGCAGGCGGCGCTATGTCTGGGCGCGCGGGTGTTACGGGTACGGCGATCCCACCGGAGTACCGCCGATGTTCGCCGAGTGGCACCGTCGGGCTCATGAGGCTCCCGGGAAGACCGAAACAGCCTGAGCACGGTGGAGGAGCAGGGCGGGAGCTCACTCCCGCCCTGCGGGCAGTCCGCCGGTCCCTCGGAAAGGGCCTCCTATGGCGACAATTCTCGTCGTAGATGACGAGGCCAAGATCGTGAAGATCGTCCGCGACTACCTCGAACGCGCGGGCTTCACCGTCGTGTCAGCCGCCGACGCGTCCACCGCCTTGGGGGCAATGCGGCGGGCGAAGCCGGACCTGATCATTCTCGATCTGGGTCTGCCCGGCCGCGATGGCCTGGATGTGGCCCGCGCGATCCGCGCGGATTCGGACGTCCCCATCATCATGCTGACGGCCCGCGGCGACGAAACCGATCGCGTGAGCGGCCTCGAACTTGGGGCTGACGACTATATCGTCAAACCGTTCAGCCCGAAGGAGCTCGTCGCCCGGGTGCGGGCGGTGCTCCGGCGCGGGGACGCGGCCCGCCTGAGCGCGAAGACGCTTCGTGTGGGCGACGTCACCGTCGACCTTCCACGGATGACGGTGACGGTGGGTGACCGTTCCATCAGTCTCACGCCGTCGGAATTTCAGCTCCTCGCAACTCTCGCCCGCCAGCCGGGACGCGTGTTCACGCGGGGCCAGCTGCTGGAAGCGCTTCATGGTGTGGCGTTTGAGAGTTACGAGCGAGCCGTCGACGCACACATCAAGAACGTCCGCCGCAAGATGGAGCGCGATTCCGGGGACCCGCGCTACATCCTGACCGTCCACGGAGTGGGGTACAAGTTCCGCGATCAATGAGCCCGGACCTGCACGGGCGCGGGCCCTGGCGCGGCCGCCGCCCACCGTGGTGGCCCACCGCGGAGCCCTGGCCACCCGGCCCCGACCACGCGGTATGGCGACGAACGCGGGCGCGTTTTGCCCGTCGTCTGGCCATCGTGGCCGCGCTGTTTGCGCTCATGGCGCTCGGCCTTGCCATCGTCGTGCTGTGGACTGCGGCGCGCGTTGTCGGCTCCGGGCCCCCGCACCGCTGGGATCGACTCGTCGGTGGCCCCGTGGGCCTGGCGTTTCTTGTCGGATTGGTCGTCACCGTGCGTGCCCTCCGCCGGCTCGCGGCGCCCATCGGCGACCTTATGGAAGGCACGGCGCGGGTCGCGGATGGGGACTACGACGTGCGGATCGCCGAGCGCGGACCGGGGGAGGCTCGCAGCCTGGTGCGAGCCTTCAACCGGATGGCCGAGCGCCTCCAGCGGCAAGATGAACAGCGACGAGACCTCCTCGCGGACGTGTCTCATGAGCTCCGCACCCCTCTCACCGTCATTCAAGGCGACCTCGAGGGCCTGCTCGATGGGGTGTACCCGCGGGACGACGCCCATCTCCACGCCTTGCTTGAGGAAACGCGCGTGCTGGCGCGCCGGATCGAAGACCTCCGAACGCTGGCCGTCGCGGACGATGCGGGCTTACGGCTGGTGCGCACGCCGAGCGACATGCGAGAACTCGCCCGCGAAACCCTCGCGTCGTTCACCGCGCGTGCGGACGCGGGGCGCGTGAACCTCGTCCTCGACCTTCCCACGCCCCTTCCCCCGGTCTTGATGGACGTCGAGCGGATTCGTCAGGTATTGATCAACCTGGTCGACAACGCCTTGCGATTCACACCCCCTGGAGGGACGATCCGGATCGGTGCGCGCGTCACCGATCGCGACCTCGTCATCACGGTAGCGGACACCGGCACCGGTATCTCGCCTGAAGACCTTCCCCGCGTCTTCGCCCGGTTCTACAAGTCGCGCGACTCTGGAGGGGCGGGACTCGGCCTGGCGGTCGCCAAGGGAATCGTAGAAGGCCACGGCGGGACCATCTCAGCGGAGAGCGGACTCGGCGAGGGAACCCGGATTCACTTCACGTTGCCTTTGAGTCAGGACGTACCACAATAGGCGACCGCTAGCGCGGAGCGCAGGCCAACGTCACACGAGTGTCAGTTCGCCTCCCAGTACAGCGCCGCGACATCACACCACGCGCGCCACACCTGGCAGCTCGCGGAGAGCAGCCGCCAACCCAAAGGACAACGGCACTGCCGTCAACGTGACGAGGCCGAACTTGGCCAACGGCGGCATGTGCGCTCCCGCCAAGAGCCACTGGATCCCGACGACCGGCGCCACGTGGATGAGATAGACCGCGAACACGGCGGCTGCCAACTGCTGCGCGAGCGCACTCTGGCGATTCACGTAGTCACGGAACAGCGTCAACAAACCCAAGCTGAGGCCGACGGCGATCACGGACTCTAGGACGCTCCAGACGACCGCCACGAGACTCATGCCCCCACCGTTGTCGACCCGGATATTGATCCGTGTTGACACGTGCAACAGCGCCGTCGCATAGCACAGCGCGCTTGCGGCCAACCCCAAGGCGAACCACGGCATGCTCGTACGCGACGGGAGCCGGCGGAGCCAGTCGCCACGACTGGCCAGGATGCCGAGGACGAAAAAGGTCGCGTATTGCGGTACGTGTGCGGGCTCGACCCTTAGCAATGGCGCCACGTCGACCCACCGGTCGACAGGAAACGCTACCCGCACGAGGAACGTGGCGACCGCAAGGCCGATCGTGTAGGCGACAATCGCGCCGTGGCTTGGGACGCCGGGACGGAGCCGCGCCCAGGCCCATCGGTCGGTCAGGTGGCGCCACACAGCGTAGCCCACGGTCAGGACGATCAAATAGCTCACGAACCACAGGTGGAGCACGAGGGGCCGGCGGAGGTAGGCAGCAACGAAGTCGACCAGCGGGCGTTCGTGTCCTTCCATTAGATAGGCAGGCACGGGGAACACGACGAGCGACATGAACACGAGCGGCACGCCCAGGCGGATCAAGCGATCGGCGAGGAAGCGACGCTCGCCTTTGCGGTCGAAGGAAGCGGGAACGAAGTACCCGGCGATCAAGAAGAACAGCCCCATGCCGAAGGCCGCGTTGACCGTAAAGAAGGGACCGAGAAGCGCCGCGCGAGTCGGGTTGGCAATCGGCCACGCGCCGCCCGTCCGGCCGTAGGGTTGCCCGGCGTGGTGGGCGATGACCATGGCAATAAGCAGGATACGAAGGTTATCGATCCATACGAGGCGCCCCGGGCTTGGGGCCGCCGTCCCAGATTCCCGTCCCGGCTTCAGAAGGCCGACCCGGGTTGCAGGTCGCGCCGTACGTGTGCCACCTCGTTTGTCCCCGGCAAGATGTGAATATTTGACCTAACCGCGCCGGCGCGGCACAGCCGCTGCCCGTAGTCGAAGGCCCTCGGGATCGGGAGTACTCGACGCATCATGTCTCGTCGGCTGCATCTCATCTGGAGGGCGCTCGTTCCCCCGCTGCTGCTCGCGAGCACGTGCCCGGGCTCCTCGGAGCCCACGCTCGTTGCCACCACCATTGTGCTGTCGCCACCCTCAGTCCCCGCGCTCGCCGCCATCGGGGCCACCGTGCGACTCGCGGCCACGGTAAACGACCAGAACGGCAACGCCCTCGCCAAGTCGACCGTGTCGTGGGCCACGAGCACCCCCGGCGTCGCGACGGTCGACGGGACGGGGCTCGTGACGGCCGTGGCGAACGGCAGCGCCCAGATCACGGCGACCTCGGGAACAGCGAGAGATAGCCTCTCGGTGACGGTCGCGCAGGTGCCAGTACAGGTCCTCAAGGTTTCGGGTGACTCGCAGAGCGGCATCGTCGGTCAGCCGCTTGGACAGCCGCTCGTGGTCTTGGTCAACGACGCCAATGCGCACGCCGTAGCCGGCGCGACCGTCGGGTTTGCGGCAGCGAGCGGGTCCGGGAGCCTGGCCAGCAGTCAGACGACGACCGGCGCGAGCGGTCAGGGACAGATGGTCTGGACTCTCGGGCAGACCGCGGGCGGTCAGGCGGCCAGCGCCACCGTCGGAACGCTCCCGCCGCTCCAGTTCCACGCGACCGCCAGCGCGGGCGCATCGGCCAGCGTCACGAAGCAAGCAGGTGACAGGCAGACCGCCATAACGGGGCAGCCTATCGCGATCGCGCCCGCCGTGCTCGTGCGGGACGCCTTCAATAATCCTGAGCCGGGAGCGTCGGTCACCTTCACAGTCTCGGCCGGGAACGGTGCACTCGGAGGCGCTGCCGCGACGACCAACGCGAACGGCGTCGCCGCGGTGGGCAGTTGGACCCTCGGCAACGTCGGGACCGACACGTTGATCGCGACTGTCGCCGGATCTGGCATCAGCGGCAATCCCGTGATGTTCACAGCCACTTCCCAACCGACGCCGACCTTGAACGTCGCCAAGCAAGCTGGCGACGGCCAAACGGGCCTCAGCGGGCGGGCGCTCCCGATCGCTCCAGCGGTGGTCGTTCGCGACGCGCAAAGCAATCCCAAGGCGGGAGTGTCGGTGACGTTTGCCGCGACGCCAGCGAACGGCGTCGTAACGGGAGCCACGACCACGACCAACGCGAGCGGGGTGGCCACGGTGGGCAGCTGGAGCCTCGGGAACGTGGGGACCGACACGCTCACTGCAACGGTCGCGGGGTCCGGGATCGGCGGCAATCCCGCGGTGTTCACGGCCACCGCGCAGCCCTCGGGTACCGTGCTCCTCTACGCTGGGAACAACGAAATGGGATTGGTGGGCTACGCTGTCAACGTGCGCCCCGGCGTCCGCGTGGTCGACCCGAACGGCAATCCGGTCTCGGGCGTCACCGTCACCTTCGCCGTGACATCAGGGGGCGGTAGTCTCACGGGCGGGACGACAACGACCGACGTCAACGGGATCGCCCAGGTGGGAAGCTGGACCATCGGGGCGACGCCGGCGCGAAATACGATGGCCGCGACCGTCGGGATGGTGGGCTTGACCGGCAATCCCATCACCTTCTCGGACACCGGCGCGGCCGGGGTGTACAACATCCAAATCCAATACTACGGCCCGACCCCGAGCGCCACCCAACAGGCGGCCTTCACCGCCGCCGTCGCACGGTGGCAGTCCATCATTTATCAGCACGTGGGCCCGCCGATCCAGGTCACCGATGCCGGCAACCAGTGCGGCGCCGGGGAGCCGGCCGTTAATCAGACGGTGTCCGACCTACTGATTCTCGCGAAATTCGATTCGATCGACGGGCCCGGCAAGATTCTCGCGCAGTCGGGGCCGTGCTTGATCCGCATCTCGAACGGCCTGACCGTGCTCGGCGTGATGGTGTTCGACACCGCCGACGTGGCCACGCTCATCGCCGACGGGCAGCTGAACGAGGTCGTGCTCCACGAAATGAACCACGTGCTCGGCTTTGGCACGCTATGGAGCCAGGCGCCGAACAACTGTCTCTTGCTGCCGTCGACCCCGCCCGGCACGATCCAGGACACCTATTTCGGCTGCGCCCACGCGCTAGCAGCGTTCGACTCGATGGGAGGCGGGAGCTACACCGGAGCGGGCACGACACCGCCCGCCGGCAACAAGGTGCCGGTCGAGAACTGCGCCACAGCACCGTACGTCTACCCCGCGTGCGGCGCGGGCACGGTCAACGGGCACTGGCGCGAAGTCGTGTTCACGAATGAGTTGATGACCGGGTACCTGAACAGCGGGAGCAATCCCCTCAGCGTGCTGTCCATCGCCGCCCAGGAGGACCTGGGCTACACGGTGAACTACGCCGCCGCAGACCCGTACAGCCACGTGTTTATGGCTCCACCGGTGAGCGGCGGACCGCCTCCGGTCGTGCTGGGGGATGATGTGCGGCAAGGCCCGATCTATGTCATCGACGCGAGCGGGACTGTCGTCCGAACGATAGAGCGCTGACCGAGGGTCAGCGACGGAGGGGCATCGGCACGAGAGCAGGCCCGTCCCCACGGCTTGCGTCCGGTTCCCCGCGTGGCAACGGGTAGCCGGAACCTGGCTCGATGCCGATGCTAGAGGGCGTGCTCGAACATGGGTTGCGGCTTCTCGAGCGCGCGAAGCACTCCCCCGTCCATCCAGAATCGAAAACCGCTGAGCATCGCGCGCGCCACCCCCTCCGACGCCCGCGAACCTGACCGCTCGGCGTCGAGCTGGTGACCGTCAACAAGCGGACACGGCGTCGCGTCCTCGAGATTCGCTCTTCTCTACGTCAAGAAGAGGAGACTGCGGATCCTCCGACTACCTGAACGACAGGCTACGACTGACGTCCCTCAAAGTCACCCAGCCACACCGCGACGGACGGCGTGACTCAAGACGATCGCCTCGGCTATGTCCTTCATGGATTTCCGCCGTTGCTGACTTTGCCGCTGAAGCGTCACGTAGGCGTCCTCTTCGCTCAACTTGAGCTCACCCTGCAAGATCCCCTTCGCGCGTTCGACGATTTTCCGCGCCTCGAGCCGCTCGGAGAGGTTCGCATTCTCACTCTCGAGGCGGGCCCGCTCGACTTCCGCGCCCACGAGGAATCCAAGCGTCGCGATGATGCTGATCTCGCGTTCGCTGTAGGCGTGGGGCGCGCGATCCTGCACGTTGATCACCCCGACGAGCCGGCCGCCACTCACCAACGGAACCGAGACAAACGCCTCGAAGCGATCCTCTGGCAGCTCATTGAACAACTTGAACCGGGGGTCCTGGTAGGCGCCTTCCGCCATGACGACGGGCTCGCGGTGTTCGGCCACCCAGCCGGTAATGCCCTGCCCGACCTTCATCGTCAGGCGGCCCACGGCTTCGGGGTGCGAGTTCTTGGACGCCCGAAGCACAAGTTCATCGCCCTCAAGGACATAGATGAAGCAGGAGTCACACCAGACAACGGCGCTCACGAACACCACGACGTCGTCGAGGACGTCCTCGAGAGGTGCAGCCGCGGCAATCCGGTCCGCCATCCGACTGACCAAGGCGAGATCCGAATTCCCGCTGTCAGAAGGGGGGGACGTTACGGACAGCCGGGCCTCGGCACGCTGCAAGCTCATGGCACGAAGCCTACGATGGGCACGGGGAGGCGGCAATTATCCTCAAGGATAGTCCCGGGCGAAGCAAGATGACCGGCAACGCGGGTCGCTCCGCGTTTCGCGAACACATGTTAGGCTCCCCACTTATGGATGCTGATGAGGCGGTGACGGCGAGTTCCGAGGCCGCGGTAGGAGAGCGATCGCGGCTCAGCACGGTCACGGCCTCGGCGCCCCTGCCGGGCCCCCTGACGCCGCGAGACCGCACGTCTCCCGGGTTGCGCGCGGCGAAGGGGCTCGCGGTCGGCCTGTTGCCATCCGCCCTCGCGCTCGGGCTCACCCTCCAGATCCAACAACTGTTCCCCTACCCGTTTCTCATCCTATTCCTGGGGGCGGTGATCGTGAGCTCGTGGGTCGGTGGTCTCGGCCCCGGGGTTCTCTCGGTGCTGGCATCGAGTGTCTCGGTCGACTACTTCTTCATTCCGCCCGTCCGATCCTTCTCCGTCAGTCCCGCCGCCGAAGCGTACCTCGTCGCGTTCGTTGTCTGCGCGCTCGTTGCGAGTGGGGCGAGCTCGGCCAAGCGAAGGACCGAGGCAGCGGTGCGGCAGGCGCGAGACGAGCTCGAGGTCCGCGTCGCCCAGCGGACGGCCGAGATTCAGCAGTCGAACGCCGAGCTGCGCGAACGGGAGCGTCAGCTGCGCCTCCTGACGGAGGTAATTCCGCAACAGGTGTGGAGCGCAACCGCGGACGGAGCGATCGACTACTGCAATTCCCGTCTCCTGGACTACGTGGGTGGCAAGCTCGAGGAGATGCGCGGCGCGGGCCTCCTCGAGACCGTCCATCCCGATGACCGGGAGCGCTTCCGCTCGTCATGGCGCGCCGCGGTCTCGGCCGGGGCTCCCTTTGAGGGCGAGTGGCGGGTCCGGGACGGCGAAGGAGACTACCGGCGGTTCTTCACCCGCGCCATGCCGTTGCGGCGCGCCGACGGACAGGTCCTGCGATGGTACGGCACGAACACCGACATCGAAGAACACCAGCAAGCCGAGCAGGCGCTGTTCCGCACACAGGCCGAGCTCGCCCACCTCTCCCGGGTGCTCACCATGGGCGAGCTGACGACGTCGATCGCCCACGAGATGAATCAGCCGCTCACGGCCGTGATCGCGCACGGGTACGCGTGTCTCGGATGGCTCGCAGCGACACCCCCCAATGTCGAGCGCGTGCAGGAGAGCGTGGAACGCATCATCGAGGACGGCACTCGGGCCGGCGCGGTGCTCGGCCGCATCCGGGCCCTCTTCCGGAAGGAAGACGTGCCGCGGGCCGCGGTGGACATGACCGAGGTCATTGGCGAGCTCACGCGGTTCCTCGCGGACGAGGCGTCCCGCCGCGGCGTGTCGATCCGCGCGGCGCTTGCCCCCAACCTGCCGGGCGTGGTCGGCGACCGTGTCCAGCTGCACCAAGTCGTCTTGAACCTGGCCATGAACGCCCTGGACGCCTTGGAATCACACGCGGGCGCGAAGGAAATCCTCATCTCGGCGAGCCTCCACGCACCCGGGGAGATTCTCGTGTGCATCGAGGACACGGGCCACGGCCTCGCGCCCGAAGTCTCGCGGCGCATGTTCGAGCCCTTTTTCACAACGAAGCCCCACGGCTTGGGAATGGGGCTCTCGATCAGTCGCTCCATTGTCGAATCGCACGCCGGGCGGCTGTGGGCAACGGGTCGTGAAGGGGGCGGGGCCTCTCTGCGGTTCACGTTGCCGGCCGACCCTCGTGGCTGAGCCGGCGTCCATGATCTATGTCGTGGACGATGACGCGTCGGTTCGAGACGCTTTACGGAACCTCTTCGCCTCGATGGGACTCTCCTCCACGGGCTTCGGATCGACCGAAGACTTCTTGAGCGCCCGTCGGGCGGAGGTGCCCAGCTGCCTGGTCTTGGACATCCGCTTGCCGGGGGTCGGGGGGCTTGAGTTTCAAGAAGACCTCGCGCGGCGGGGGCTCCGGATTCCGATCGTCTTCATCACAGCGCACGGCGACA
>DATNIM010000141.1:0-11980 GCA_035604455.1 Gemmatimonadales bacterium | reverse complement strand
CGCGCGCGGCTCGCCGCCGCAGCGGCCACCGAGACCCGCTCGACTGTCCGCGCGGCGATCAACGCCGCCCTCGGTCATTGACAGCGTTGTAAGGTCACCGCACAAAACACGAAGGCCTCCCACGGTGCTCCGGGGAGGCCTTCGTCAGGTTCGGGCAGGCGTGCGCTATTGGACCGCGTTCACCATGTCGAAGATCGGCAGGTACATCGCGACCACCATGCCGCCCACGATAACGCCGAGCACCACGATCATGATCGGCTCCATGAGCGAGAGCAGGGCGGTCACGGCCGCGTCCACCTCGTCGTCATAGAAGTCCGCGATCTTCGTCAGCATCTCGTCCAGCCCGCCCGTCTGCTCCCCCACCGCGATCATCGAAATCACCATGGGCGGAAAGACCTTGGATTTCTGCAGCGGCGCCGCGATCGTGTCCCCGCCGGCGATCGACGCCCGCGACTCCATAACCGCGTTGTGAATCACCTGGTTGCCCGCCGTGCGAGCGGTAATCTCGAGCCCGTCCAAGATCGAGACGCCCGAGGAGATCAGGGTGCCGAGCGTCCGCGTGAACCGGGAGACGGCCGACTTCCGGATCAGGTCGCCGAGCACGGGGAACTTGATCAGGAAGGTGTCGATCTGCAGTTTGCCGGGCGGCGTCTTGTAGTAGCGGTTCAACCCCACCACGGCCAGTATCGCCCCCCCGCCCATCGCCCACCAGTAGTGTTTGAGGACGTCGCTCGCGCCGATCACGATCCGGGTCGGCAGCGGCAGCTCGAGGTTCACCGAGGCGAACATCGCCTGGAACGTCGGGATGACGAAGATCAGCAGGACGGACACGGCGATCGCGGCGACGGACAGGATCACGGCGGGATACACCATCGCGCCCTTCACCTTCCGGACGATCAGGTCGTTCTTCTCGAGGAACTGGGCGAGCCGGATGAGAATCGTGTCGAGAATACCGCCCGCCTCACCTGCCGCAACCATGTTGACGTAGAGGTCGCTGAAGGCCTTGGGGTGCTTGCGGAGCGCGTCGGCGAGCGTCTGCCCGCTCTCGACGTCGTAGACAACCTGCCGGGTCACGTCCGCCAGCACCTTGTTCTGGCTCTGCTGCGACAGGATATCGAGGGCCTGCACGAGGGGGAGGCCGGAGTTGATCATGGTCGCGAACTGCCGCGTCATCACCACGATGTCGTGGGTCTTGACTCCGCCGCCGAACTTCAGGCTGATCTTCAGTTCCCGCGGGGCGGGCCGAACCTGCACCACGACGAGCCGGTTCTTGCGCAAGTGCGCGATCACGTCGTCCCGCGTCGGGAGGTCGATCTTGTCGTTGACGAGATCGCCTTTCAGGGTGCGCGCGGTGTAGAGGAAGACAGGCATCGGTGCTCCTTCCGGCGCCTAGCGGCGCGCCGCCAGCTTGGGTTGACCGCCACTGCCGGGGGGGCCCGAGGCCGGGGCCTCCCGCTCGTCGACGGGCTGCTCCCCGAGCATCCGGAGGAAATCGTTCGGGTTCGACGACACGCGCAGACACTCCTCTTTAGTGACCTCGCGGTTCACATAATGGACGTACAAGGAGTCGTTCATGGTCTGCATGCCGAACTTCTTCCCTGCCTGCATCGACGATTCGATCTGGTGGACCTTGTCGTCCCGGATCAGCGCCCGGATCGCCGGCGTGCACACAAGGATCTCCGCGGCCATGACCCGGCCCTTGCCCTTGGCCTTCTGCAGGAGCGTCTGGGTGAGCACGCCCTCGAGCACGAACGCGAGCTGGGTGCGGATCTGCGCCTGTTGATGCGACGGGAAGATGTCGATGATGCGGTTGATCGTCTCGGCGGCCGAATTCGTGTGCAGGGTGGCGAACGCCAGATGGCCCGTCTCGGCGATCGTCAACGCAGCCTGGGTCGTCTCGAGATCGCGCATTTCGCCGATCAGCACGACGTCCGGGTCCTGCCGCAGGGCGTAGCGGAGGGCAGACGAGAAGGACGACGTGTCGGTGCCGACCTCCCGCTGGTTCACGATGCAGCTTTGGTGGCGATGAATGAACTCGATCGGATCCTCGACCGTGATAATGTGACCCTTGAGCTCCTTGTTGACCTTGTCGATCATCGCCGCGAGCGTCGTGCTCTTGCCCGA
The DNA here is from genome assembly GCA_035604455.1 of Gemmatimonadales bacterium. Taxonomy (GTDB): domain Bacteria; phylum Gemmatimonadota; class Gemmatimonadetes; order Gemmatimonadales; family GWC2-71-9; genus AG25. Next base: position 9,856 of record DATNIM010000141.1, on the reverse strand, counting down.
GCCCGTAGGGCCCGTGACCAGCACGAGTCCGCGCGGACGCTCGGCCAGTTTGGCCGCCACGGCTGGGAGGCCGAGGTCCTCAAAGGTGCGGACGTTGAAGGGAATCTGGCGGATCACGAGCGACACGCAGCCCCGCTGCTTGAAGCAGTTACCGCGGAAGCGGGCGAGGTTTTGGATCCCGAAGGAGAAGTCCAGCTCGCTCTCGGTCTCGAAGCGCTTCTTCTGATTTTCGGTGAGCACCGAATAAGCGAGCGACAGCGTGTCCTTCGGGGTCAGCACGTCCTCGGCGGAGGCGTTCATGATGTCGCCGTCGATGCGCAGCTTGGGCCGCTCGCCCGCCACGAGGTGGAGGTCGGACGCGTCCTTCTCGATCATTTCCTCGAGCAGCGCCCGCAGGTTGAGGGTCATGCCGCAGTCTCCTTCACGACTTCCTCGAGAGTGGTGATGCCCCGCTTCACTTTCACCATGCCGTCCATGCGCAGCGTGAGCATCCCGTCCTTCACCGCCTGCTCGCGCAGCTCCTCGGTCGACCCGCCCTTGAGCACGAGGCGTCGCAAGGCACTCGTGAGCGACATGACCTCGTACAACCCCTGCCGGCCCTTGTATCCGGAGCCGTTACAGGTGTCGCAGCCCGTCCCCTTAAAGAACGTCAGCTTCGCGGCCTCGGCCAGGTCGAAGCCGAACGCCTTGAGCTCCTCCTCCGGATAGGTGTGCTGGGCCTTGCAACCCGAGCAGACCCGGCGCACGAGCCGTTGCGCCACGATCAGGTTCACGGCACTCGCGACGTTGAACGGCTCGATCCCCATGTCGACCATACGCGTGACCGTGGACGGGGCGTCGTTCGTATGGAGCGTAGACAGCACGAGGTGTCCGGTCAACGCGGCCTTGATCGCGATCGACCCGGTCTCCATGTCGCGGATCTCGCCCACCATAATGATGTTCGGATCCTGCCGCAGGAACGCCTTCAGCGCGGCCGCGAACGTCATGCCGACTTCGTTGCGCACGAGGACCTGGTTGATGCCGATCAGATTGTATTCGACCGGGTCCTCGGCGGTCATGATGTTGACGTCGATGGTGTTGATCCGCGAGAGAGCCGAGTACAGCGTCGTCGTCTTGCCGGACCCCGTGGGACCGGTGACGAGGACCATCCCGTAGGGGTTCAGGATCGCCCGCAGCAGGTCCTGCTCGGCCTTGGGCTCGAACCCGAACTTCGCGAGATCGAGGGTCAGGTTGCCCTTGTCGAGGATGCGCAGCACGATCTTCTCGCCGAACAGCACCGGCAGTGTGGACACGCGGAAGTCGATGACCCGGGTGCCCATCTTGAGCTTGATGCGCCCGTCCTGCGGCACGCGGCGCTCCGCGATGTTCAGCGCGGCCATGATCTTGACGCGCGACGTGAGCGCAGCCCGCATTTTGATCGGCGGCTTCATCACTTCCTGCAGCGACCCGTCCACCCGGTAGCGGACGCGCATCTCGTGCTCGAACGGCTCGATGTGAATGTCCGACGCGCCGCGTTTGACCGCATCGGTGAGGAGACCGTTGATGAGCTTCACGACCGGGGCGTCGTCGGCCAAGTCCTGCGCCTTGACGTCCTCGTCCTGCGACTCCTCGACGAGCTCGAGGTCTTCCGCCTCGACGCTCTTCAGCAGGGTCTGCAGCTGCGCATCGGACTGCTGGTAGTACCGCTCGATGGCGTTCCGGAGCGTGTACTCCCCCGCGACCACCGGGAAGACATCGCAGCGCGTGATGAATTTGATGTCCTCGATCGCCGTGACGTTGTTCGGGTCGGCGATGGCGATCGTCAACGTGCGGCCTTCCCGCTTGAGGGGCAGGACGGTGTACTTGGTCGCGATGTCGGCGGTGAGGAGCCTCAGGATCTTGGGGTCGACTTCGAAGCGGGAGAGATCAACGGCCGGCATGCGGTACTGCCGGGCCAGCATCTTGGTGACCTCGGTCTCCTCGATGTAGCCGAGCTTGACCAAAGTGTAGCCGAGACGCATCCCCGAGGTCTTCTGCTCGAGCAGCGCCTTCTTGAGCTGTTCCTGGGTGATCAACCCCTCACGGACGAGGATGTCACCCAATTTGTCCGTGGTGGCTGCTGCGGTGGCCGTACGCAACTCGTTGAGATAGAACAACCTAAATTACTTTGTCGCAAAGGTGTGTCAAGCATGAAACACTGCAATCTGGAACGTTTGGGCTAGCGAAGCAGCGCCACAGCCACGTCGCCCACAACCTGGAGCGAGGCGGCGCTCACCTTGTCGATCGTGTCCTCGGTGGTGTGCCAGGGGGGGTAGTCGAAGTCGACGACGTCGATCGCGTGGATCCCGGCGTGCTGCAAGGCAACATGGTCGTCGATGAGCGCGTACTTCACGCCCGGCAGAAAGTACCGGTCATATCCCAGGTCCTTGGCCGTGCGCCAGACCCGATCCACGACTTCCGGCGCCCTGGCCTGCGAATTCTCCTCGTAGTAGATCTGCAGGTCCTTGGCCCCGACCATGTCGAACAGCACGCCGTAGAGGGGCGGATACCCCGCCGGCTGATGGCCCGCGAAGTACCGGGAGCCGATCAGGACGTCGTTCGTGTCCGAGAAGGACCCGTAGTCTTCGCCGTCCACAAACAGGAGGTCGACGCCGCTCGCCGGCGGCTTCGCTTTCAAGGCGTCCGCCACGCCGAGCAGCACCGCGACGCCCGAGGCACCGTCATCCGCGCCCGGTACAGGCCGCTCGCGGAGGGCGGGATCCGGGCTGTGGTCGGCGTGCGGGCGCGTATCCCAGTGCGCGAGGTACAGGACGCGATCGGTGGCCTGGGGTCGAAAGCGCGCGAGGAAGTTCCGGAGATGAAGCGTATCCCCTTTCCGCGTGACGTGGACGAACGCCTGAACGACTAGCGTGTCGGCCGTCGCGCGCAGGTGGGCCGCGAGCCAGTCCCCCTCGCTGTCGTGGGCGGGGGTGCCCGGGATGCGCGGGCCGAAGGCCATTTGCTGGCTCACGTATGAGAACGCCCGCTGGCCGTCGAACTCGCGGACCGCCGGGCCTTGAGTGCCCCGCCCATGGCAGGCGAGCAGCCCCCCAAGGAGTGCGCACGACACGACGGTCGCCGCAGTCGACCTCGCGGGCGCGCTCGGGGTACGACCCCAGAGTTGCAGCCGAGGCCGAGCGAGGGTGAGAGGCATGTCTTGTTGGGAGGAGAAGCGGCGAATATAATGGCGCGACCGACCGTGCGCATCCTCACCCGCTACCTGCTCCGACAGCATCTCGCACCGTTCGGCTTCGCCCTCGGGGCCCTCACGGCCTTTCTCCTCATTCAACAAATCGCGCGACAGCTCGGGAACCTCGTGGGCAAGGGGCTCCCGGGGACCGTCATCGCCGACGTCTTCGTGCTGTCGCTCCCGTTCATCGTCGCGACGACGCTGCCGATGGCCGTTCTCGTCGCGGTCCTGTACGCCTTTACGCGGCTCGCAGCCGATCATGAAATCACCGCCATGAAGGCGAGCGGCGTGAGCGTAGGCCAGTTACTCGGCCCCGTCATCGCCGGGGCCGCGGTCGTGGGCGCGCTCGCCTTTTTCTGGAACGACCAGGTGCTGCCGCGCGCGAATCACTCCCTGCGGCTGTTGCTCGTCGATATCCAGCGCAAGAAGCCGTCGTTTTATCTCAAGGAACAAGTCATCAACGAGGTCGTGCCCGGGCGCTTCTTCCTCCGCGCCGCCCGGATCGACGCCGTGAACAATGCGCTGGCGGACGTGACGCTCTACGATCTCGAAGATGTGGACCGGCGCCGCATCATCAGCGCCGCTGTGGGACACATGGCGTACACGCCCGACGGCCGCGACCTCTTTCTAACACTCTTTGACGGGAACACCCGCCAGGTAAACCGGACGGACCCGACGCAGTTCAACCGCACGTTCTTCCGAACGAACCGCATCCGGGTCGAAGGCGTTGGCAACAAGCTCCAGCGGACCGAGACCGACCCCTATCGCTCGGACCGCGAGATGGGGGTGTGCGAGATGCGTCAGGTGGTGCGAGATGCGCACGCTGAGTTCGCGCAGGCGAACGAAGAGGGGCACCTGGCCGTGGAGAACGATCTGCGGCGGCTCGCGGGCATCGTGCCCCTCGCCGCGGTGTCCGCGCCGCCCCCCGACTCGAGGCCGATCGGTCTGTACTGCCGCCTCCTCCATCTGCTCCCGAGCCTCGGGCCGCGGGCCGCGGGCGCGCAAACGCCGACGCGCTCGCGTGCTCCACCCACCCGACCGCTCCCCCCGCTCGTCACGCCGGGCGCGACCGAGTCGGCCGCGGTCCACCTGCAGGCCGCGGAGGACCGGGCCGCCCGCTTCGAAATTGAGATCCAGAAGAAGTACGCCCTCTCCGTCGCTTGCCTGGTGTTCGCCCTGCTCGGGATTCCGATCGCGATCCGCTTCCCGCGCGGTGGCATCGGTCTCGTGATCGGGGTGAGCCTCGTGGTGTTCACCATCTACTACGTCGGGCTCATCGGTGGAGAAGAGCTGGGCAACCGGCGGGTCGTGTCGCCGTTCTTCGCCATGTGGACGGCGAACGTGCTGTTCAGCGGTGTGGGGCTCGTCGGACTCGCGCTCGCGCGGCGCCCGGGGCAGTCGATCTCGGGCGGGGACTGGGCCGACCTGCGAGCGAGCCTCCTCGGCTGGCTCCCATGGGGGCAGCGGTGAGGACCCTCGACCGCTACCTGCTGCGCGAGTGGATCAAGATCATGCTGCTCGCCGAGCTCGGCTTTCCGCTGGTAGTGATCATCATCGACCTGACGGACAAGCTGGGGAGCTATCTCGCCCGCGGCCTCGGCCGAAAGGCCGTCGCCCTCTCCTATGTGTTCTACGTGCCGGAGGTGATGTTCCTGGTGCTGCCGGCGGCGGTGCTCTTCGCCACCGTGTTCACCGTAGGACCGCTCGGGCGCTACTCCGAGCTCACCGCCGCCAAGGCCTCCGGCGTCTCATTTCATCGACTGGTGAAGCCGCTCGTCATCGCGGCCGCGGCCACCGTGCTGTTCGGTGTCGTGATCGGCGAGATCGCTCCGGTCGGCACGCTGCGACGCGCCGAGCTCCTCGGCGACCGGCCGGTCCACGCTCTGAGCGTGCGCTACAACTTCGTGTACCGCGCGGACGGTGGCTGGGTGTATGCGATCCGCTCGTTGAACGTGGACGTGGGCGACATCGCCGACGTCATCATGGAGCGGGAGGGGAGCGGCCCCGATTACCCCACGATCGAGGTCGCGGCGGCGAGCGCCCATTACACGGGCACGGGCCCCGCGCGCGGCTGGATGCTGCATCAGGGAGCGGTGCGATACCTACTCGGGCCCACCCAGGAACGCTCCTTCGCGTTCGATTCGATGCGGATCCAGGCGCTCAGAGAACGACCGGTCGACCTGTTGGCCGAGCCCAAGGCGCCCGAGGAGATGCGCTTCGCCGAGCTCAGCCGCTACATCAACGCGCTCAACCGGAGCGGCTCCGATACCCGCAAGCTGCGCGTCGAGCGGGCGCTCAAGCTCGCGATCCCCTGCACGTGCCTCGTCGTGGCCCTCTTCGGCGCGCCCCTCGCCATCGCTGGTCCGCGCTCGGGCACGGCGTGGGGAGTGGCGGTGAGCCTCGGCACGACGTTCGTCTTCCTGCTGCTCGTGCAGCTGAGTCAGGCCGTCGGTGGAGGCGGCGTCTTGCCGCCGGCGGTGGCGGCGTGGTTTCCCAACGTCCTGTTCGGCGGCGCCGCCGTCTGGCTACTGCGGCGCACCCGGACCTGAACGACGGCTAGGCCCGCGCGGCGCGCCGTTGCCAGAGGGAGTACACGGGGATGCCGAGCAGGATTCCGAGAAACGCGAAGCCCGTCGTCCCCGGGTGGGCCCAGAGCGCGTCACCGAGGATTACAAAGCTCGACAGCACGAACAGGAGCGGCACCACGGGATATCCCCAGACCCGCACCGGCCGCGGCGCGTCGGGGCGTCGCCGGCGCAGCACGAAGATCGCGGCGGCGGCGAGGGCGTAAAACGGAAAGATCGCGACCACAAACTGGTCGGCGAGCTGCTCGAAGGTCCGCGCGAGCACGAACGCGACACCGAGACAAGCCGTGACAACGATCGCGGTCGACGGCGTCTCGAACCGCGGGTGCACGCGGGCCACGGCCCGAAAGAACAGCCCGTCGTCCGCCATGGCGAAAAAGATCCGCGGAGCGGTGAGGAGCGAGCCGAGCAGGCTGCTGAACGTGGAGACGAGGACGACGACCGCGACCGCCGCGACGCCGGGGCGGCCGAGCACCACCTGTGCCGCGTCGGCCGCCACGAGCGGGGACCGGCTGAGCTCGGGCATCGGGATGAGATAGAGGTAGGCCGCGTTGACGACGAGGTAGATCAGCACGATCGCGGCCGTGCCGATGAAGAGCGCGCGCGGCAGGTTCCGTTCCGGGTCCCGCACTTCGCCGCCCACGAACGACACGTCCCCCCATCCGTCGTATGCCCACAGCACCGAGACCAGTGCGAGACCGAGGGCGCCGATGGACACCGCACCGCCCGGAGCCGCGAAGTGGGCGAATGTCCCGCGGCCGGAGCCAAAGGCGAGCAGGGCGAGCACGACGAGCGCCGCGTATTTCGCTGCGGTGGCGACGTTGAGGACCACCGCGCTCCAGCGGACGCCCACGTAGTTGAGCGCCGCCGTGAGTGCGATCGCGACAGCCGCCACGTAGTGGACCGAGCGCTGGGCGTCGGGCCGGGTGAGATCGAAGCCGCACAGGCGGAGCAGGTATTCGGCGAACGGCGTGGCGATGGCCCCAAGGGCGGACGCCCGGATCAGCACAAGCTCGGTCCACCCGAACAGAAACGCGGGCAGTCGGCCGAATCCCTCCCGGATGTAGACGAACACGCCGCCCGAGCGCGGAAACATCGCGCCGAGCTCGGCGTAGGTCAGGGCCCCGCAGAGCGCGAGGACCCCGCCCGCGATCCACACGCCCAGCATCGGCAACGGCGCGGGCACCCGGGCCGCGACGACGGCGGGTGTGCGGAAGATGCCGCCGCCGATCGTCGAGCCCACAAGCACCGCGACGGCGCTCGCCAAGCCGAGGCGGCGGGGCAACCGCTCGCCCCAGCGGTCGGCGTGTCCTGGCATAGGGTGCGAGAATATACAGCCCGCGGGCGGGCCGAAATCCTCGGCAGCCCTCGAGCCCCGGCGAACGCTTCGTCAGATCGTCGAGAGGCTCAGCAACGCGAACAAAGCGACGAGCACGGCCGCGACCAGCGGACCCTGAACTTGCGGACTCTGCGCCTCACCCGTCTCGACAAAGGAGACGACGTGTTCACAATTGTTCAGCGCGAAGTGGTAGCGCGGGTTGCGCTGCAGGAAATGGTCAAGGCGGGTGAGTGCCCCGGGCTCGTCGGCGTCCACTTTTCGCTCAACGGCCCACGGCCTGAGCCTGTAGATCACGCGCCGCCTGAGCCCGAGGGGTGTGAAGTGCACCAGAACCCCGAGCGGACGCCTGCCGCGACGATCCTTGGGCGACGGGACGTCGGCCCCCAGCGCACGGCCAACAACCAGCAATCCCCAGTGGTCCCTGAAAGGGGCGGCCCGACGAAGCACGTACAGCCCCGGGCGCAAGGTCTGGTGCTCGCGCGGTTTGCGCCGTTCCCCTGGGCGCGGTCGCCAACTCCACCGCCCATCCGACATTCGCCAGCTCGATGATAGGGCGCGTGGCCCAACACCAAGCCACAGGTCTGTCACGATTCCGCCGCGAGGACCTCCTGAAACCCATGGTTTACATTTCGGCACCTATGACACGACGTTTCGAACAGGTCGCATGGGCCGCGGCGACGGCCACATACCTTCTCATCGTCCTCGGGGCCATCGTCCGGATCACGGGCTCGGGGCTTGGATGCGGCGAGCACTGGCCGCTGTGCAACGGTCGCTGGGTACCCCCGCCCGACCTCCCCACCATGATCGAGTTTGGCCACCGTTTGGTCGCCGCCTTGGTCAGCGTGCTCGTGGCGACCGTGGCGGGCATGGCGTGGTGGCTGGCGCGCGGCCGGAGTGCTGATGCCGAGACTGGCACTCAGGTGCCCACCTGGGCCGCCACCGCCGCACTCGCCCTCCTAGTAATCCAAGTGGCGCTCGGCGCGATCACGGTGAAGCTCGACCTGCCGCCCTGGACCGTAATCCTGCACTTGGGGACCGCGATGCTCATCCTCGCGAGCCTCCTCGTCGTCGCTCGAGGAGGGGTCGGGCGGCCCTCGACGGCCGCTATCGGAGCCGCCGCACTCGGCTTCGTCACCGTGCTGCTGGGGGCCCTGACGGCGAACATGGGGGCCGCTCGCGCCTGCCTCGGGTTTCCGCTGTGCAGCGGCCACGTCGTTCCCAGCACGCCCCTGCAGGACATTCAGTGGATCCACAGGCTCCTCGCGTACACGCTCGCGGGCTACACCCTGGTCTGGGCGTTCAAGAGCGGGAGCTGGGGAGCCCGCTACGCGTTCGCACTCGTCCTGCTCCAGGGCGGGGGCGCGGCTGCCATGGTTCTGCTCAACCTGCCCCAGGCGCTGCAGGCCGCCCACGTCGCCGTGGGGACCGGCGTCTGGGCCGAGCTCGTCCTCGCCGCGTTGTGAAAGCGTTCCCCTCGCCGCGGACCCTGGGGTGGCTGTGGCCGCGGGTCCGGCCCTACCGCAGGCAGCTGGCCACGGCAACGATCTGCCTCATCGTAAGCGCGGCGATCGGCCTCGCGTTCCCCCAAATCGTCCGGCACCTGCTGGACGCGGCCTTCGTGAGGCACGACCGCGGCATGTTGGACCGGATCGCGCTCGGCCTGGCCGGGCTGTTCGTCCTGCAGGCCCTATCCAACTTCACGCAGACCTACCTCTTGTCCGCGACGGGCGAGCGCGTGGTAGCGCGTCTGCGCGAGGACCTCTTCGGTCATCTGCTGCGGCTGTCGCCGGCGTTCTTCGCGGAGCGCCGCACGGGCGAGCTCGTCAGCCGCCTGTCCGCGGACATCGGGACGATTCAGGGCCTGGTGAGCTACCAGCTGTCCGAGTTCGCGCGGCAGACTCTCTATCTCATCGGCGGGATCACTCTGCTCACCCTCACGAACCCCCGGCTCATGGCGACCGCGCTCGTCGTGGTCCCCTTTGTCGTGGGTTCGGCCATGTTCTTCGGGCGCCGACTGCGCCGCACGAGCACCGGGGTCCAGGACAAGGTGGCCGAAGCGACCGGGGTGGCCGAGGAGGCGTTCAGCGAGATCCGCATCGTGCAGAGCTTCGTGCAAGAGGCGGGCGAGCGGCGGCGCTACGGCACCAGCATGGCGGAGGTCGTGCGCGTCGCGATCCGGCGCGCCAAGATCCGCGGGGCGTTCTTCGCCGTCATCACGTTCGCCACGTTCGGTGGGACCGTGGCGGTGCTGTGGGAAGGCGGCCGCCTCGTGCTCACCGGGGTCGTGACGGCCGGCACGCTCGTGTCGTTCCTGCTCTACACCGTCTTCATCGCCGCCGCCGTCGCGGCGCTGACAAGCTTGTTCTCGAGCTACCAGGAGACCGCAGGCGCGGCGCGGCGCGTGGTCGAGCTGCTCGAGACGGCCCCGGGAATCGCCGACCCGCCGAGCCCGCGACCGCTCGCTCCGCCCGTTCGCGGCGATGTCGCGGTGGAGCACGTTCAGTTCCGCTACGGCCCTGACCTTCCCTTTGCGATCGACGATGTCTCCCTGCGCATCGCGCCAGGCGAGGTCGTGGCGCTGGTCGGACCGTCGGGCGCGGGCAAGACCACGCTCGGGAATCTGATCCCTCGGTTCTGGGACGTGACAGACGGGCGCATCACGCTCGACGGGACGGACATCCGGTCGTTGCGGCTCGCGGACCTGCGCGGCGCGGTCGGCTTGGT
>DATNIM010000140.1:0-2867 GCA_035604455.1 Gemmatimonadales bacterium | reverse complement strand
GGCGGCGCAGGTCTTCGCCGAGCGCGGCTACCACCGAGCCACCATCAAGGACGTGGCGCGGGCCGCCGGCGTGTCGGATGGCTCGATCTACAATGTCTTTGAGAACAAGACGGCGCTGCTCCTCAGCCTGCTGGACCCCCTCGCCGCCGCTTCTATTTCGCCGGGCACGTGGCCGGCAGAGGAGGTCGACGCCAGCGCGCGGCTCGAAGGCCACATCCGACAACGGTGGGACGCCTTCTCCCCTGAGACGCTCCAGGTTCTGAGGGCGGTCCTGTCCGAGGCGCTGGTCAACGACGAGCTACGGCAGCTCTTCTTCAGCCGCGTTCTTGCTCCGGCTTTGGACAGACGAAGGATTGACGCCGCCACGGGGGTGGAAGCGAGCGCCGCAGGTGCGGACACGGACGTCGCCTTGCGCCCGCTGGTGGGGGCGATGATGGGGCTGATCCTTCTGCGCCTGCTGGGGGATGAGGTGACCGCGCAGCAATGGGAGACGTTTCCAGGACGGCTTGCTCAATTGTTCTCGCCGATGCCGGTTTAGCAGGTCCACACGAATGGCCGCCTCGACCGAAAATCTCGACATCGCCAGCTCGTCCTTCAAGGCGAACGCCCACCAGACCTACGCGCGGCTGCGGGAGAAACAGTCCGTTTGGCGCGTAAAGCCGCCGCTCGGCAGCCGACCTGCCTGGATGGTGCTCGGCTACGACGACGTGGCCGCCCTGCTGAAGGACGCGCGCTTCGCCAAGGACCGGGCTAACGCGCTGACGGTGGCCGAACTGCGGGAGGGACCTCGCGCGCCGAAGTTCATCGAGCCGCTCATGCGCGGCATGCTCGACCGCGACGATCCGGACCACGCGCGGCTCCGCCGGCTGGTGCACAAGGCGTTCACGTCGCAGCGGGTCGCGGCGCTGGAGAGCAGCACGCTTGCCACCTGCGAGCGCTTGGTGGACCGCATCGAACGAAGCGGGCGGTTCGACCTGATCGCCGAATACGCGATGCCGGTTCCGGTCACGGTCATTTCCGACCTTCTGGGCGTCCCGCCTCGCGACCGTAACAAGTTCGCCCGCCGGTCGAAGACCATCATCAAGAACAGTGCGACGCCGTGGGGCCTGCTGGCGTCGCTGCCCGACTTGCTGGCGATGGTGCGTTATCAGCGCTGGCTGGTGGCCGAGAAGCGCGCCCACCCCGGGGATGACCTGGTGTCCGACCTGGTGAAGGCTGAAGAAGATGGCGACAAACTCGACAGTGACGAGCTTCTGTCGATGATCGGTCTGCTACTCACCGCGGGGCACGAGACCACAACAAATCTGATCGGCAACGGCTTGCTGGCTCTGTTGGAACACCCCGACGCTTTGCGCCAGTTGCGCGACGACCCGGAGCTGACCGAGAGCGCCGTGGAAGAGCTTCTGCGCTTTGCCAGCCCAGTCGAGACGTCGACCTTCCGCTACGCTCGCGAGGACCTCGAGCTTGCGGGGACCACCATACGCCGCGGCGAGCTGGTTCTCGGCGTGATCGCCTCGGCCAACCGCGACCCAAGCCAGTTCAACGATCCCGATGCGCTCGACCTTGCGCGCACGCCGAACAGGCACCTGAGCTTCGGCCTGGGCGGTCACTTCTGCCTCGGTGCGCCATTGGCGCGGCTGGAGGGGCGCATTGCGTTCAGTGCGCTGCTTCGGCGCCTTCCACGCTTTGGACTTGAACACCCGGATCGCCCACCCCGTTGGCGCAGAGGGATGGTGTTTCGCGGGCTTGAGTCGCTTCCCATGACCGTGACGTGAAGGTCGGCTTTGGGTCGATAGCAGACGACGGGTCCCGCCCCGGAAGCGGACCATCTCCTTTCCCTTCCCCTCGTTCTTCGGCCTAGCTAGGGCTCGCGCTGAAAGGGGAATGGCTGCACCGACGTGCGGCTGGATGTCAGCGTGGGTCGGAAGGTATCTCGCATAGAAACACGTGTTCGAGCCCGTCTATTTCATCGACCTGTTCTCCGACCTTGGTGAAACCCAGGCCCGCAACGAGGCGCAGTGACGGCAGATTCTCATGTGCGATCGACGCGACGAAACGCCTGACATTGAAGAGGGCCCTAGCCCAGTCCATGAGGCCGATCACGGCCTCAGTGGCATAGCCATGCCGCCGATATCGTTCGAAGATTGTATAGCCGAACTCCACCGCGTCCCGCGCGTAGGGACGCAAGTATTCGGGGTCCGGTCGGCTGTGAAAACGAACGTGACCGACCATGGTATTTTCGGCCTTCAAGATGACGGCACGGGCCGACCACGGGAGATATTACGGATCTGCCTGCAGCTGCGCCAAACCGAATTGAAAGCCAGCGGGTCGTTCCAGCACATCCCGTGGCACTGGAACGCCCAACCGTGTCCCGGCGCGCCCAAGCGCCCCGGTCACACAAGCGGTCATGACCTCGCCATCCATAATGCGCAGTGTGAGGCGCGATGTCACCACGTCACCATACGGATCAGCCCGAGTGCGAGCCATGACGTTGCACCGCATTGAAAAGTCGGTTGGGGCCGACTCCTAGCTTGGCCGGGAGCCCGCTGTCCAACCGGACTCCGCAACCCGGTTAAATGTCCGCTTTGGGTCGAAAGCGGACATCCGGTCATCGCCTGGAAGCGGACGTTCGGGGTCTGTCGCGGCGCGACCGAATGTAGGTGCTGGTCGGCGAATACAAAGCTTGGCCGCTCGCCTAATAGGGCTCAGTTTGTCCCTCAAGGCTGGGGAGGACAGACCATGATCCGCGTTCTGATATTGGCCGCCGTTCTGCTCGGCACAACCGGCCCGGCGTACGCCGTAAAACTAAATGGCAAGGCCGCCGACGACGACTCCCACCGAGTGCAGCCGCGCGCGCTCTCGGTCAA
>DATNIM010000139.1:0-4879 GCA_035604455.1 Gemmatimonadales bacterium | reverse complement strand
CGGGAGGGCGAGACTCGGGATCACGGTCGCCGAGACGTTGCGCAGAAACAGGAAGATCACGAGCACGACCAGGCCGAGCGTGAGCAGGAGCGTGTTCTGCACGTCTGCGAGCGACTGCCGGATCGAAACGGATCGGTCGTAGAGGAGGTGCACCTCGACGGACGCCGGGAACTGGGTCTGCAGCTTCGCCATGGCCGCGCGGACGGCGCCGGCCACCGCGACTGTGTTGGTCCCCGGCTGCCGCAGCACGGCGAGCACGATCGCTCGCGTGCCATCGAACCACCCCGCGGTCTTGTTGTTCTGCACGTCGTCGACAACCTGGCCCACGTCCTGAAGGCGGACCGGCGCCCCGTTCCGGTAGGCGACGATGAGCGGCCGGAACGCGGCCGCATCCCGCAGCTGCCCGTTGGCCTGGACCGTGAACGCCCGGTGGGGTCCCCACAACGTGCCCGTCGGGAGATCGACGTTGCCCGCCATGACGGCGTTGGCGATGTCGTCGATGCCGAGCCGTCGCGTGGCCAAGGCCTTCGGGTCTAGCTGGATGCGGACGGCGTACTTCTGCGGTCCGAACACCTGCACCTGTGCCACCCCCGACACCGTGGAAATCCGCTCGGCCATGTACGTCTCGGCGTATTCGTCGAGCTGGGAGAGTGGCAGCGTCTTCGTCGTCAGCGCGTAGTACAGGATCGGCGAATCCGCGGGGTTGACCTTCTGGAACGAAGGCGGAATGAGGCCCGGGGGCAGGAGGTACGCCGTCTGCGTGATGGCGGCCTGAACGTCCTGGGCCGCACCGTCGAGATTACGCGACAGATCGAACTGCAGCGTGATGCTCGTGCTGCCGAGTCCGGACGTGGACGTGAGCTGGCTCAGGCCCGCGATTGTTGAGAACTGCTTCTCGAGGGGGGTCGCCACAGCGGAAGCCATCGTTTCGGGGCTCGCTCCGGGCAGCGTGGCCGTGACGTTGATCGTCGGGAAATCGACGTTCGGCAAGTCGCTGACGGGGAGTCGCTGGTACGCCATGGCCCCGAAAATCAGGATGCCCGCCATGACGAGGGTGGTCATGACGGGCCGTCGAATAAAGATGTCGGACAGGTTCATTTATCTCCCGCCGTGCCGCCCGCGCTGGTCTCGCCGCCCTTGATTTCCACTTGGGCCCCGGAGACGAGGCGCGACTGCCCATCGGTCACGATGTTGTCGCCATCCCGGACGCCGGTGGCGACGATCGCGTAGGGTCCCGCCGTCCGTTCCACCGACACCGGCTGCGCCCGGGCAGTGCCGTCCGGGTTCACGACGAAGACGTACGTCCCCTGTTGCCCGGTCATGACGGCTTGCGCGGGCACGACGAGGGCGCTGTCCTCGACGAACAGCCGCAGCCGCACGTTCAAGAACTCCCCCGGCCACAACCCGTTGTCGCGATTGGAGAACTCACCCTTCAGGAGGACCGTCCCCGTTGTCGTATCGACGGTATTGTCGAGGAACGTGAGGGCGCCTTCGCTGAACACCGTGTCGTCCTTTGACGGACTCGCCAGAATCGGCAGGTCCGCCGTCCGGTGGCGCTGGATCAGGGGCAGCTGCTGTTCGGGGACGGCGAACTGGACCAGGATAGGGTGGATCTGGTTGATCACGACGAGCTGATCGGTGTTGGCCCGGACGAGATTTCCCTGACGGAGCAGTAGGCGGCCGGTGCGTCCTGAGATGGGTGCGCGAATGGTGGCCCACCCGAGGTTCAGCTGCGCTGTCAGGAGGGCGGCTGAATCGGCGCGGACCGTTGCGTCGGCGGCGTCGGCCGCGGCTCGCTTGCCGTCCGCGTCGGACTGGGTCACGTAATCGCTCTTCACCAGTTCCGCCCATCGCACGGCGTCCCGGCTCGCACTCTCGGCCTCGGCCCGGTCCCGGGCGAGCGTGGCCTGTGCCGCATCGAGGGCCGCCTGGAAGGGGCGCGGGTCGATCTCGAACAGCACCTGTCCCGCCGCGACGTCGGCGCCTTCGGCGAAATCGATCGCCGACAAGACACCCGTGACCTGCGATTGAACGGCTACGGTCTGTCGGGGCTCCACGGTTCCCGTGGCCACGATTTCATAAGGGACCGCTCGACGGAGCGCGCGGCCGACGGTCACGGGTACACGGGGGGCGCTTCCGGTGTTGGCGCGCCCGCAACCGAGCGCAGGAAGAACGAGCGCGGCGCACAGCGCGGGTGCCCGCCTCATCTACTTCTGCCCGGTCGTATCGGTTTGCACGTGCAGCGGACTGTTGCCGTCCACGCCGAGGATGCCGGCGTCGTGCGCCAGTTGGGCTAGGGCCAGGTACCAACTGAAGCGGGCCTGGATGTCCAGGGCGCGAGCCGTGGCGAGGGCCGCCTGCGCCGTCAGGAGGTCGAGGAGGCTGCCAGCGCCCTCCTTGTACCGTCCGAGCGCCACCTGATCGGAGGCCGTGGCGCTGCCGAGGAGGTCCGCGCTCGTTTTCACCTGCTGGGTCGCGGTGCGCAGGGCGTAGTACGCGCTGAATACCTCGTAGGTAACCTGCTGCTCGAAGCCGAGCTCCTGCTGCCTCGCCGCCTCGGCAGCGGCTTCTGCGGATTTCACGTTGTAGATCTGCGACCAACCCGAGAAAATCGGAAACTGGAGGGCGATGGTCGCCGTGTACCCTTGGGCCGTCGAGGTCGGGTTCGTGTAGGTCAATTGCTGGGTGTTCCCGCTCAAGACGAGGGAAGGGAGCGCGGCGCCGCGCGCCGCGGTGATCCGCGCCTCCGCCTGGCGGACCTGGGCTTGCAAAGCGAGCAAGTCGGGCCGATCCCGAATCCCCCGTTCGATCAGCGTATCGAGACTATCGGTGATCCCGAGCGGCAACGGGCCAGGCGGGGGCACGTCGATGTCGTAGGGAACGTTCGCTGGGAGACCCATCGACAGCGCGAGAGCGCCTCGCGTTGTCTGCAGGGCTCCTTCGGTCGTCTCGACGGCCAGCTCGGCTTGCGACTCGGCGGTCTTCGACTGCAGCACATCGGCAATGGTGGCCACGCCCACGTGATGCCGTTCGTCGGCGGCGGCGAGATTCGTCTGCGCCTCGTGCAACGTCGTCTGCTGCGCGACGAGCAAGGACTTGGTCGCCATGTAGGTGAAGTAGGCGCTCTCGACGCCGAGGACGACGTTCTGGATGGTGGCGTTATGCGTCCAGTCGGCGGCTACCAGCGCCTCACGGGCCTCCCCAATCGACCCACCACGACCCCCGAAGTCGAAGAGCAGCCACGAGAGCGTCGCGCCGGGCCCGTAATCCAGGAGCAGAGTCGAGCGGATGTTGGGTGCGAAGATGGGCTCGCTCTTCGACACGCTGCCGTCGATTGCGATCGTCGGGTAGTACTGTCCGCGCGCGGCGCCGTACGCGGCCGCGGCGGCGCGGGCCTGCGCCCAGGCCACACTCGTCAGGGTGCTGTTACGTAGGGCGATGTCGACGACGTCCGCGAGCTTAAGATCTTGCGCCCGAGCGATCAGGTCGGGCGGCATCGAGGGAAGTGGTGCAGGGGCGGCCGGGGCGACCTGCCGCGGCGGTGTCCACGGTGTATTCGGCGCCGGTGCGGTGCCGGTGGTACCCTCGACGCCGGGCGTGTTCGGAAAGCATGCGTGGAGCAGTACGAGGAGACCGGCGAACGCGCCTAAGCGAATGCTGCGCCCCGCCCTCGACCGCCGCTCCCGACAGACCGGACGACAAGGGGCCGAGACGGGCCGAGCGGGACTGCGTACGGGCATGGCGTATTCTAGCAAGCCAGGGAAGAAAATGGGTCGGGCGACGGTCCGCCCGACACAACGGATGTGTAGCGCGTGCTTGGTTCTAGCGCGCCGTGCCACGGGTCGGCGGAACCGGTTGGTGCAGCTCTCGTATGGACGTTGCCGCACCTTGCTAGGTACGCATGACATGCAGGGGCGTTGAGGGTGGACTCCGCGCGGGTCGCCCACCGCATATTACTCGCCGACCCACTCATTTCGGCTGGTCCAGGTGACGGATGGGAGTGTTCGCCTCGACAAATGGCTTTGGGCCGTGCGACTCTTCAAGACGCGCGCCCTTGCCAGCGATGCGATTGCAGGAGGCAAGGTGCGCGTCAACGGTGGGCCGGCGAAGCCCGCCAAGGCCGTGCACATCAGGGATCGCGTGGATGTCCGACAAGGTCCGTACGAACTGCGGCTGACCGTCCTCGCGGTCGTCGAGCGGCGCTTGCCCGCCGACGCGGCGCGACGCTGCTACGAGGAGGATGCCGCTGGGAAGCGGGCCCGCGAGGCGCTCGCGGCGCAGGTCAAGCTCTCGGCGCCCCCTGCGTATCGCGGGAAGGGCAGACCCACGAAGAAGGATCGCCGCGACTTAGAGCGGTGGCGGGATCGCCCGTGACGCGCGGCCCGTCGGCGTCGGCCAGCTGGGAGCTCGAGGCATCCCGCTGGCTCGACGCGAACGCTAACCGCGGCTGTGGTCTAGCGGCGCCTGAGATTTCCGAGGAGGCGGAGCAGCTCGAGGTACAGCCAGACCAGCGTGACCATCAGACCGAACGCAGCGTACCACTCGATGTACTTGGGTGCGCCCGCCTTGGCCGCCTGCTCGATGAAATCGAAATCGAGCACCAAGTTGAGGGCCGCGACTCCAACGATCACCAGACTCACCACGATGCCGGCCGTGCCCCCGCCAAACACAAACGGCACCGACACGTGGAAGAACGACAGGACGAAGCTCACGAGGTAGAGCAGGGCGATCGCGCCCGTGGCCGCGACCACGCCGAGGCGGAACTTGTCGGTCACGCGGATCAGGCCGGTGCGGTACGCCACGAGCATGCACAATAGCGTCCCGAAGGTCAGCCCCACCGCCTGAACGACGATGCCGTGGTACTGCAATTCGAAGAAGG
>DATNIM010000138.1:0-2753 GCA_035604455.1 Gemmatimonadales bacterium | reverse complement strand
CTACGTGCTCAACGTGCTGTCCACCGCCTCGTTCAAGGCGAATCCGGGGACCAGCCTCTACGCCGCGTCCAAGTTCGGGGCGAGGGCGCTCACCGAAGCGCTCATCGACGAGTACCGCGACACGAACATCCGCATCACCTCGGTCAGCCCGGGCCCGGTCGATACGAGCACGTGGGACCGCAAGCTCGAGCCCCCCTCCAAGGAAGAGCGGGCGCGGATGCTGCGTCCCTCGGACATCGCAGACATCTTCCTCTGGCTCTTGGATCGTCCGAGCTACCTCCACGTCACCAACATCACGGTAACGCCGTGGCCCGGCGCACGCTGAGACCGGCAGGGAGGCACCCGCGCGGGCGGGAAGAGTGAGGGTATCCCGGCCTCGATGCGCGATCCTGTTCGGGACGTCCGTCCCGCCGCCCCAGCGCCCGGTGCGCCGCGCGGCGGCGGCCTGCGGTCGACGTGACCGGCCGACCGCCCGCGAGGCCGTTACACACGGCACCGGCAGAAACGAGCAGAGAGGAGCCGCAATGATCTACGAACTGAATCATGTCGGCATCGTGATTCGGAACTTGGACAAATCGCTCGCCTTCTACGAGGGGGTCCTCGGCGCGAAAGTCGTGTCCCGGAATATCATCCCGTCGACCCAGACCGACGTGGTCTACCTGCAGATCACCGGGGGCATGATCGAGCTCCTGCACCGGCGCGAGCCGGCCGGCAACGAGGTGTACGGGATCACGCACATCGGGTTCATGACCCACGATCTCGACGGCGACTACCAGAGGCTGGTGGACTCCGGCGTCGAGGGAGTGGTGAAGCCGAAGGTTGCCGGGTCCGGCGTGGGCCGGATCGCCTTTGTGTTGGACCCGAACGGCGCGCGCGTGGAACTGCTACAGCGCAGCCCGGATTACCGAACGGCGGCGGTCCCGAACTCGCTGATCAAGTCGTTCGACCACTACTCGCTGAACGCGAACAACCTGAAGGCGGCCATGGAGTTCTACCACGGGAAGCTGGGGATGAAGTCGCTCAAGACGCAGCGCGTCGAGCAGCGGCAGCTCGACATGGAGTACCTCAACTACGACTACGACGTCCTCGAGCTCCTGCACCGACCGGAGCCGGCGCCCGGCCCGTTCTTTGGCCACTTCGCGCTGCGGGTCGACAGCGTGGAGAGCGCGCTGAAGAGCCTGGCGGCCCTGGGGGCGACCCCGGAGGCCGGCAGCCCCAAGCGCGCGGGCACCGGACTCGGCAACGTCGGCATCGTTCCTGATCCCGACGGCGTCAGGGTGGAACTTGTCGACCGTCCGGACCTGCGTACCCTCTAGACACGCCGCGACGCAGAGGGGACGTCGAGCGCTCGCGTGACGTCCCCCGTGTGGCGCGCCCATCTCAACAGCCCTGGAGTTGCTGGTCGCGGCCGCCGGGATCCTGTTCCGGGACTTTACAAATCCAAGAAATAGAGCCAAATGGGGGATCGCGGAGATGCTCGCGGCGCGGCCCGGGGCGCTCGGGGGGCGGGTAACGCGCTGATCGCTCAAACCCTCCGAAGTCTGCGGGAGGACGGGGCCCTTGTCGCTGACCGCGGTGAGAGCGCTCAGTTCCGCTGCGCTCACCATTGCGCCGGATGGTGAGACGAAACTCCACGAGTTGCGAGCGATCCTGGCGCGGGCGCTTGTGAGCGGCCGTGCGTTCCTGGGGCATGTACTTGAAGCCTGACCTAGGACAACCCGGTGAGCGGAGATTCCCTTGGTGCGCTCGAATGTGTATAATATCCCTAGTTTATTACACATCTCACGGTAAGGGACGCCCATGGCGCTTCAACGGAAAAACCTAATCGTCTCGGCTGGCCGAGTCCAGGAGTTGGCCGCCCGGCTGGGGGTGAGTGAAAGTGAGGCGGTCCGCCGCGCTGTGGATCTCGCGCTAGCCCGGGAGGATGTGATCGAGGGGCTCCGTCGTCTCCGGGAACGTGGTACGTTCGTCGACGCATACCGTCGGGCTCCCAAGGGATGAGGCCTCGGGTCTTCGACACCTCAACATTCATTCTCGCAATTCGGGGGCGTCTCGAAACTGACACCATTCTGCGCCCTCTGACCGTGGGGCAAGGATACCTAAGTGCGGTGGTTGCGCACGAACTCTGGGCCGGGACTCGCAATCGCGAAGACGCCGACGCGCTGGCGCTGCTCCTGAGAGGGTTCGAGCGGTTGGGAGCGGTCTTGACGCCGACGTATCAGGACTGGATCCTTGCGGGTCGGCTCGTTGAACAATACCAACGTCTTTATGGACAGATCAAGCCTGCCGAGCATGCCAATGATGTGCTGATCGTGTTGAGCGCCGCACAGGTACGCGGGGTCGTGGTCACCGCCAACCTGCGACAGATGGAACACTGGGCTCGGTTGGCCCGCCGGTCCGGCCATCAGGTGCGAGTCGAGGCCGTCGCGTAGCCCAGCGGATCTTTTGATCGCCGCGTTTCTGGGGTAGGGTGCCGCCCCCCTCTAGGGCGCCCAGAGGTCAACACTCCCGACCTGCCGAACCCCGACCGCAACAGCGCGATGTCAGGTCGCGCGGGGCTGACGAATGGCTCGTCGGTCACGGAAGCGGGTTGCGAAGAAACCGGCTGCTAAGCGCCCGGCAAGGCCTCTGCGTCAACAACGCCCCGTGTCTTCGCCGCCTCGCCAGCGTCTTGACAACCTACCTGTTCAACTCACAAGCTTCATCGGCCGGGAGCGAGAGATCGCGGAGACCAAGCGGCTGCTTGGCACGAC
>DATNIM010000137.1:0-26787 GCA_035604455.1 Gemmatimonadales bacterium | reverse complement strand
CGGCCTGTGGCCCAACTTCAAGTCGCCGCTCGTGTGGGACGAGTTCGCGATCGGCACGTACTTCACGGTGTCGACGTGCTTCCTCATCATGGGCCTGATTCCGGACATCGCGGCCATTCGCGACGTCGCGACCGGGTGGCGGAAGAAGCTCTACACGCTGACCGCGCTCGGGTGGCGCGGCACGAACGAGCAGTGGCGCCACTACCGTCCGGCCTACCTGTACCTCGCGGCCCTGGCCACCCCGCTCGTGCTCTCAGTGCACAGCGTCGTGTCCTGGGACTTCGCCATGTCCCAGGTCCCGGCCTGGCACGAGACGCTCTTCGCGCCGTATTTCGTCGCCGGCGCGATTTATTCAGGCTGCGCCATGGTGATCACGCTGCTCATCCCGCTGCGCGCCTTCTTCCAGCTCGAAGAGCTGGTCACGCTGCATCACTTCGAGAACCTCGCGAAGCTGATCCTCTTGACCGGCATGATCGTCTGCTACGCCTACGTGACGGAGTATTTCTTCGCGTGGTACGGTGGCCCGACGCCCGAGCGAGAGGCGTTCTGGTACCGGGCGTTCGGACGGTTCTGGTGGGCTGGGTGGACGATGAACGTCTGCAACGCGTTCCTGCCCTGGCTCCTGTGGTCCAAGCGCATTCGGACGAACCTCGTGGCGCTGTTCGTCATCTCGATCTTCGTGAACCTCGGGATGTGGATGGAGCGCTTCGTCATCATCGCCGTGCACCTGGCGGGTGAGCCCTTCGAGTCCTACGTGCGCGCCGGCTACAACGCCACCTGGGCCGACTGGGGCATCATGCTCGGCAGCTTCGGGTGGTTCTTCATGTGGTTTCTCTTGTTCGTCAAGAATTTCCCGGCCGTATCGGTCGCCGAGGTGAAGGAAGAGCTGCCCCCGCCCGAGCACGCCGGGAGGCACCGGTGAAGCTCGAGAGCCCGTTCGCGCAACGGCCCACGCCGGGCGTGCTCGCCGTCTTCGGCGAGCTCGGTGCCACGGTGGACGCGATCGCCGCCCTGAAACGGAGCGGCCACCAGGGGTTCACCGTGTACTCGCCCCTCGCGCGGCACGAGCTGGAGGAGGCCCTGGCGCAACCGGTCAGCCCGGTGCGCGCCTACACGCTGATCGGCGGCATCGCGGGATGCTCGATCGGCGCCTGGATCACCCTGTATATGTCCTACGACTGGCCGATTCAGGTGGGTGGTAAGCCCATCGGCTCGATCCCGCCCTACGTCGTCATCATGTTCGAAATGACGGTCCTCTTCGGGGCGCTCACGACGCTGCTCGGGGTCATTTTCAACACGATCATGGCCGCCCGCCAGCGCGGCACGATCGCCTACGACCCGCGCTTCACGAACGACAAGTTCGGGATCTTCGTCCCGGCCGAACACACGGACGCGGGCCCGGTCGAGAAGCTCCTCAAGGGCTGCGGAGCCGAGGAAGTCCGGCGTGGCTAGGCGGGCCCTGTGGTGGCTTGCGCTCCTCGCGGCGGCGTGCCGGCCCGAGACCGTCGTGCACCGCTTCTCCTGGTTCTCCGCCATGGTGACGCAGCGGAGCATCAAACCCTACACCATGCCGCGGGACCCCGTGCCGGGCACGGTCCCCATAACGGGCGCCATGCCGGTGGCCGACCCCGACGTGGATAACCATCTCACGAACCCCCGCACGCGCACCTCGGAATCGATCAACCGCGGGAAGTTTCTCTACGAGACCTATTGCCAGGTCTGTCACGGAGCGGGCGGGCGCGGGGACGGGCCGATTTCC
Organism: Gemmatimonadales bacterium; assembly: GCA_035604455.1. GTDB lineage: Bacteria > Gemmatimonadota > Gemmatimonadetes > Gemmatimonadales > GWC2-71-9 > AG25. Next base: position 25,028 of record DATNIM010000137.1, on the reverse strand, counting down.
TCGGCCGCGGGCGGGCCGTTCTTCGGCATCCGCTCGCTCGTGACGGACACGATGGCGCGCCGGACTGATGGCTACATCTACGGCGTCATCACGAGCGCCGAGGACATGGGGCGCGCGCTCATGCCGCGCTACGGCGACAAGGTGCGAGGCATGGACCGCTGGGACTTGGTGAACTACGTGCGCGTCCTCCAGGCGAGCGCGGCCCCCCGATGACCTCGCACCGCGCATCGCGTGCGGAGCTTGCGGCCAAGGCGCGTCAGGCGCCTGTGGCGACGCTTCGGCTCTGGGGCGGAGCGGCCGCGCTCCTCGGCGGGCTCGGATTCCTGTGGGCCCTCTTCGGCGGCCAGGCGGACCGCGCCTGGCAGGCCTACCACTTCAACTTCGTGTTCTGGATCGCGGTGGCCCAGGCGCTCGTCGTCTTCGCCGGGTCGCAGAAACTGGCGAAAGGGCACTGGTCCGGGCTCATCATCCGGTTCGCTGAGGCGGCGGTCGCGTTCCTGTTCGTGGCCCTGGTGCTCTTCCTCGGGCTCGTGATCGGCCGCGAGCACCTGTTTGGCTGGTTGCACGGCGCGCCGCGGCCCGATCTCGGGCCGTGGTTTACGACCAAGTTCTTTTTCCTGAGGAACGGCCTCATCCTGGCGCTCCTGGCCTGGCTCTCCTGGCGCTTCGTGCGCCGGGACTTGGCCCCCGATATCCAGGAGCTCGCGTCGGGCCACCCGGTCGATCCCGATGCCACCGAGAAGGGTCTCATCATGCGCGAGGCGGCCATTCTCGCGCTCGCCTTCGCCTTCGGATACACGCTGCTCGGATACGACTTCGTCATGTCGCTGAACCACAAATGGCTGAGCAATCTGTACGGCGCGTTCTACTTCATGGGTGGGTTCCTCGGCGCGCTCTCGACGCTCGCCGTGTTGTCGCTCTTCATGCGGCGCGCGATGGGGCTCGAGGCGCTCCTCTCCCCGAAGCAGCTCCACGACCTCGGCAAGCTCGTCTTCGGGTTCACGGTGTTCTGGGGCTACCTCATGTGGTCCCAGTTCCTCGTGATCTGGTACGGAAACATGCCGGAGGAGACCTACTTCATCTTTTACCGGCTGTGGGGCCCGTGGCGGCCGTTCGGGATCGCGGTTTTCCTGCTCGTGTTCGTGGTCCCTTTCATCGGCCTGCTCGGGGCCCGACCGAAGAAGTATCCGGGCACGCTCGCCCTCTTTGCGCTGGTCAGCCTGACCGGGCTCTGGCTTGAGCGGTATCTGGAAGTGGTCCCCTCGATCAACGGCGGCGGCGGGCCGGCCATCGGCATCCCGGAGCTCGGTACGACGCTCCTGTACGCCGGGCTCTTCGTCCTTGCCTTCGCGTGGTTCGCCGGGCGCTACCCGATCGTCTCCCCGCGTCTGGCGGCGGACACGCTCGCGCGCGAGCACTAGGCTCCGCACCGTTTCGCCGACCGCGGTCTCGATGCGAGCTCACAGAAGCGACAGGGCGATGCGGCGGCTCCTCCTCACTGCGGTCGCCGTCGCGGCAGTTGGGTGCGGCGGCGAAAAGAAAGCGGATACCGCCCCCGCCGCCCCGCCGCCTGCGGGGCCGGTGGTCGTCGTGAACATGACCGGCAACGGCCAGGACAAGGCCGCCTTTGAGCCGTCCAGCCTCACGATTCAATCCGGGACCACGGTGCGGTTCGTCAACGCAAGCGGCGGGCCGCACAACATCGCCTTTTCCCCCGACTCCGTGCCTCAAGGCGGCGCCGACGCGCTCCGCAAAGGCATGCCGAATCCGCTCACCGACCTAGCCGGTCCCTTCATGACCAAGCAGGACGAGGCCTACGACGTGTCCTTCGCCGGGGCGCCCCGCGGGGTCTACCGCGGCGTGTGTCAGCCCCATGCGACCCTCGGCATGACGATCGTCATCACGGTCCGGTAGCCTCGGTCTCACGCGGCCGGCCAGAGGGCCCGTGTCCCTGCCCTCGTCTTTCCTACGATAGCGCAAGGGGTTGGAGCCACTAGATCGCGCGGTTACAATTGTCCCGTGCTCCGATCCTTGATCCTCCTCGCCTTGCCGGCCCTCGCGCTCGAGGCGGCCGTTCCGTCGGATCCGGCGGACTCTGAGGCCCGCGCGCTGGTCGATCCGACGCACCAGGAGATGTTCATCGACCTCGCCGCGACCGACATCGCCGCCCACGCCTCGCACCACGAGATCGCCCAGCCGCCCGTCGCGGTGCTCGAGCTCCCGGCGAGCGGATGTCTCTACGCCTTCCAGGTCGAAATGATCGACAATGCGGGGCACGAGTTGCCGTCCGTGCTGCTGCACCACTTCAACCTCATCGATCCCGACCACCGGGAGCTCTTCCTGCCCATTTCGCGCCGCATGCTCGCGGCAGGCCGGGAAACCGGGGCGATGAGCATCCCCTGGCTCCTGTTCGGGTTCCCGGTGGATTCAGGCGAGCGGGTGGTGGCGAGTGCCATGCTCGACAATCCGACCGACGGCGCCTACCAGGGGGCGCGCGTACGCCTCGTCCTGCACTACGTCCCCGCGGGTCGGCCGTGGCCGTTGTTTCACGCCGAACCGTTTCAGATGGACGTGGCGTTTCCGGTGGGTGATAAGTCCTTCGATCTGCCGCCCGGTCCCTCCGAGCGCTCCTATACGGGGAGCCCGGCCGTGCCGGGGACGATCGTGGCGATGGGCGGTCACGCCCACCGCTACGCGCAGAAACTCGAGTTTCAGGACCTCACGACCGGTCAATTCATCTATCAGGAAGCGCCGTTCACGGATTCTACGGGTGACATCAGCGGGTTCCCGGTCACGCGACTCTACGGCTTGGGGCACCTCGGGGCGCACATCGATCCGAGTCACCAGTACCGGGTGACCGTCCACTACCTGAACCCGACCGGCCAGCTCATCCCGGACGGTGGGATGGGCGTCGTGGGCGGCCTGTTCATCCCGGACCGCGGCCCCCCGTGGCCTGCCACCAATCCCGGCGACTCTCTGTACGCCGCGGACTATCGCCATCTCATGCGTCTTGAGCCCGACCGCGACATGATGATGATGCCCGGACAGACGATGCAGGGGCATGCCATGTCGGGACACGCTCACTAGGACGGGCGACCTGGGCGCTGCAACCGCCAGGTGAGCCGTCCGCTCGCGCTCCTCTTCGACTTCGGCGGCACGCTGGACGCCGACGGCGTCCACTGGGCTCCCCGCTTTCACGCTGCCTACCGCGCGGCCGGCGGCACGGCCGACTTCGCGAGCTTCGAGCCCGCCTTCCGGGCGTCGGACCGCGCGCTCGCGGACTGGCCGGGCATTGGCTCGCTGGGCTTTCGCGCGACGCTCGACCTGCAGGCGAGACTCGTCTGCGAGCGGCTACCCGACCGCGGCCAGGTCGAGCCTGCCCGCATCGCGGCCGCGTTTCACTCGGACGCCGTGCGGACCGTGACGCGCAACCGGCCGGTGCTCGAGCGCCTCGGCCGAGCCTATCGCCTCGGGGTCGTGTCGAACTTCACCGGCAACCTCGAGCCCTGCCTCGCCGAGCTCGATCTGCGCCGCCTCTTCGGGGTGGCCACGGACTCGACCGTCGTCGGGGCCAGGAAACCCGAGCGGGCGATCTTCGATCGCACGCTCGCCGCGCTCGAGACGCCCGCGGGGTCGGCCTGGATGGTAGGCGACAACGTCGAGGCCGACCTCCGGCCCGCTGTGGCGCTCGGCATGGGGGCGTGCTGGCTCGCCCCGGCCGATCGGGCGGCGCCGGCCGGGTTGTCGGTGATTCGCATCGCCCGGCTTCCGGACCTCGAGCAGGTGCTGAGCGCGTGCACGGACTGATCCTCGCCGGGGGCGAGGGGACGCGGCTGCGCGCCGATGGCGTCGCCGTCCCGAAGCCGCTCGCCGCGGTGGGCCACGAGCCCCTCGTCGCGCGGCTGCTGCGCACGCTCGCTGACTTGGGCTGCGAGACGCTCACGTGCATGGTGCGCGCCGATTTCGTTTCGGTCCTCCGATATCTCGAGGGGCGCGAGTTCGGGCCGCCGCTCGCGGTGGTCGAGTGCCGAACCCCCTCGTCCTTGCACACGCTGGTCGCGGGACTGGCCGCGATCCCCGAGGGACCGGTCTTCGCCACGATGGTGGATACCGTCATGCCCGCCGAGGACTGGCGTGTGGTCTATCGCGCGGCCGCCCGGGGCCTCGCTGACGGCTTGGATGGCGTGCTTGCCGTGACGCCGTTCGTGGACGACGAGTCCCCGCTCTACGTGCATGTCGATGCCCGAGGCAGAGTGACGGCACTCGGCCGCGCGCCCTTCGAGCCGCCGCTCGTGACGGGTGGCGTCTACGCGTTCAGCCCGGCCGCGCGCCGGGAGGCGGCCGACGCCCAGGCCCGCGGCATCGAGCGGATGCGGGGGTTTCTCGCGTGGCTGTGCGAGAGCGGGCGGCCCCTCGGGTCGGTGCTGGTCGAGCGGATCGTCGACGTGGATCGCGCGTCCGATTTGCGTCGCGCGAACGCGTGGTTAGCTTCGCCCGAGGCTGGGCGCTAGGCACCGGAGGGGGATCGGTTGCGAGACCTGGTCGCCATTTACCGCAGGCCGTCCTTTTCGCCGCTGCAGCACCGGAGCAACGACACGGCGATCCTCGCCGCCACGGCGGCCGAGCTCGGGCGGCTGGGCTGGCGGGTGACGAACACGAGCGAGGCGGAGGTCGAGCAGGGACGGCTGCCCGCGGCCGCGCTGTACCTGAACATGTGCCAGGGCTCGCTCGCCTCCGAGCAGTTGATGCCGCTCGAGGAAGACGGCGCACTCGTCGTGAACCGGCCGACGAGCGTCCTCAACTGTCACCGACACCGGCTCGTGCACCGGATGGCGGAGACGAAGATCGCGTTCCCGCGGACCCTGATTCAGCCCAGCTCGGCGCCGCCGCCGCCGGCCGCGGTGCTGCGCGAGCTCGCGCCGGACCATGAGCGCATCTGGGTGAAGCGCGGCGACGTGCACGCCGAACGCCGCGAAGACGTGGTCTCGACGACGGCGGACGAGCTGCCGGGCGTGCTCACGGCGTTTGCGGCCCGGGATATCGCCTGGGTCGCGTTGCAGCAGAACGTGACGGGCCCGGTAGTGAAGTTCTACGCCGTCACGGACGGGCGGTTTTTTCGTTGGTACGACGCCGAGGCGGGGTTCGGACAGGCGCGCCCGTCCGTGGACGAGGACCGCCTCAAGGCGTTGGCGTTCGACGCGGGCGCGCTGCTCGGGCTCGAGGTGTTCGGGGGGGACGTCGCATTCCCCCGGGCGGACCGGCCCGTACTCATTGACTTAAACGACTGGCCCAGCTTCGCCCCGTTTCGCGACGAGGCGGCGCGGGCCATTGCCGAATACATCCACGACCGGATCGAGGATCGCAGCTCGTGATCGAAGCGCAACGTCTCCTCCAGCTTCCCGGGCCCATGTCGAAGGCCGCCTTCGACGCCGAGGCCCACTATCTCGCTCCCGGCACGCAGAGCGTGGCGCTCTTCAGTCAGCTCTGCATCGATCGCGGGGAGGGGGCGATCCTCTACGACGTGGACGGCAACCGCTACATCGACCTCCTCGCCGGGGTCGGCGTGGCGAGCCTCGGGTACGCCCACCCCAAGTACGTGGCCGGGATGCAGCGCCAGATCGCCCGGGTGCACGTGGGCAGCTTCACGACCGAGCACCGCGCCGCGCTGGTCCGGTTGCTCGCAGACCTAACACCCGGGGACCTGAACCGCACCCAGCTGTATTCCAGTGGGGCCGAGGCGGTCGAGGCCGCCGTGCGGCTCGCCAAGTCGAAGACCGGGCATCAGGAGCTGCTCGGGTTCTGGGGCGGGTTCCACGGGAAGACGGGCGGCGTGCTGCCCGTCCTCGGATCCTCGTTCAAACACCAGCTCGGGCCCCTGATGCCGGGGTGCTATCTCGCGCCCTACGCGTCGTGCGCCCGCTGCGCCTTCGACAAACAGTTCCCGAGCTGCGAGTGGCACTGCGTCGACTTCCTCCGGCGCAAGGTGGACATCGAGACGACCCGGAACGTGGCGGCCATCATCGTCGAGCCCATCCAGGGCACGGCGGGCAACATCGTCCCGCCCTCGGGCTACCTGCAGCAGCTCCGCGCGCTCGCCGACGAGCTCGGTGCCCTCCTCATCTGCGACGAGATGATCACGGGCTTCGGCCGGACCGGGAAGATGTTCGCCATCGAGCACGAGGGCGTGATCCCGGACATCATAACCGTGGGCAAGGGGTTCGGCGGCGGCTTCCCGATGAGCGGCATCATCGCCCGCGAAGGGGTCGCCTTCGCCAAGCCGTTTGCGAACCCAAGCGGCAGCTCCTCCTCTTACGGCGGGAACCCCCTCGCGGCTGCCGCGGCCCGTATCACGATCGAGGTCATCCTCGAGGAGGGGCTTGTCGAACACGCGCGGCGGCTGGGCGAGCGGATGCTCGCGGAAATGCGGCGCTGGGAGCAGCACGTGCCCATCGTGAGCGACGTACGCGGCCGCGGCCTCCTGCTCGGTATGGACCTCGTCGTCCCCGGGACCCGCATGCTGCTCGACAAGAAGGTGACCCGGTGGATCTTCGACACGTTGCTCGCGCGCGGCGTGCTCGCCATGATCTACAATCCCGAAGTGCGGATCAATCCGCCGCTGGTCATCGGAGAGGACGAAGCGATGACCGCGCTCGCCACCATGAAGGACGTATTGAGTGAAGCCGCCGAGCGATTTGTCGCATAAGGGCGCCGCGGTCGAGGAGTGGGTCGACCTGCGGTTCTTCCGCCCGGTGGGGATCCGCATCGCCCGCGCGCTCGAGCCGACGGGGATCTCGGCCGACCAGGTCACGCTGTGGTCGATCCTGGTGGGCCTTGTGGCCGGGCACTTGTTCCTCTACCGGGACCCCTGGGTCAACGCCATCGGGTTCGCGCTCTTCATCCTCTCGGATGTCTTCGACTCGGCGGACGGCCAGCTCGCGCGGCTGCGGGGCACGTCGACCCGACTCGGCCGGCTCTTGGACGGCGTCGGGGACAACGTGCGGTTCGTGAACCTCTACGGGCACCTGGCGGTCCGACTGGTGCTCGCCGGATGGCACTGGCCGGGCGTGCTGCTCGCGGCCGTGGCCGGGCTCTCGCACTCGGTGCAGAGCATGGCGATCGACTTCATCCGCAACGCGTATCTCGCGATCGGGGAGGGGGCGGGCGGCGAACTCGACCTGCCCGAGGACCTGCCCCCTGCCCAAGGGACGCGGCTCGAGCGGTTCGGCGCCCGCGTCTACGGTGACTATATCCGCCGCCAGACGCAGCTCTTCCCCCGCACGGTCGATTTGCTGCGGGTGCTGCGGCGCATTCGGATCCCCGGGGCGTTTCGCGCCGCCTACCGCGACCGCCAGCAGCCCCTCTTGCCGCTGTGCAGCTGGCTCGGGCAGAACATCCGCTTCGCCCTGATCGGCGTGGCCGGCATCGCCGGGTACCCTGCCGCCTACCTCTGGACCGAAGTGCTCGCGATGAACCTGGTGCTCTTCGCCGTGCTCCTGCCGAGCCACGAGACCAACTCGGCCTCGCTGCTCAGCTCGCTCGAGCGGGAGGCCAGTGCCCACTGACGTAGGGAGCAGGGTCTATCGCGGGGCGGTGATCGGGGCGGGGGGCATCGCCCGCAGCGCGCACGTGCCCGCCCTGCGCCAGGACAAGGGAGTCCGGGCTCGCCTCGAGGTCGTCGCGGTCGTCGACTCCGCTGACGTGGCCCCCATCGAAGGGCTCCCGCTCGTCCGCGACCTGGCGGAGCTCGACCGGTTCGGGTCGCTCGACTTCATCGACATCTGCACGCCGACGGCCTCGCACATGGGCCTCGTGCTCTGGGGGCTCGAGCGCGGCCTGCACGTGGTCTGCGAGAAACCCGTCGCGCTCGACCAGGCCGAGGCCGCCCGCATCGCCGCGGCCGCGCGGCGGGCAGGCCGCGTCGTCATGCCCTGTCACCAGTACCGCTACAACCCCGCGTGGCGGCAGGTACGTGAATGGCTCGCGGCCGACGTCATCGGACGCTGGCATCTCGCCGAGTTCGCAGTCTACCGGCAGTTTGCCGACCCGGGGGCCCGGACGGACGGCGCGCCCTGGCGCGGGACGAGCGGTACGGGCCGCGGCGGCGTGCTCCTGGACCACGGGACGCATCTTCTCTACCAGGTGCTCGACGCGGCCGGGTGGCCCCATATGGTGCGCGCGTGGACGGCCCGGCTGCGCCACCAGGACTACGACGTCGAGGACACGGCACACATCGCCCTCGAGTACCCCGGCCGCGCGGTGACGCTGTTCCTCACCTGGGCCGCCCGGCACCGCGAAACCCGGCTTCGCTTTACGGGCGAACGGGGCGTCATCGAGTGGAACGGCGGCGAGCTCCGCCTCGACAGCCCGGAGCGCGCCGAGCGGCTCGACTTCACGCGGGAGCTCGACAAGGCCTCCTACTGGCACTGGTTCGCCTCGCTGTTCGCGGACTTCGTGGTCGCGATGGACCGTGCCGAGGGCGAGCCCGCGCTCGCCGATATCGCCCGCGTCGCGACGCTGCTCGAGAGCTGCTACGCGGCGGCCCGCACGCCCGGGCTCGCGGTGCCAAACCCGCCATGAGCCGCCGGACGCAGCTCGTGCTGTTCGTCGTCGGGTCGGCGCTGTTCTGCTATCTCCTGGCTCAGATCGGTGTTGCGGCCGTCGTGCGCGACGCGGCGAAGACGGGCTGGATGTTCGTGCCGATCCTCCTCCTCTTCGGGGTCGGGTACGTCTGCAACACCGGCGCGTGGCGCCTCACGATGGTGGGCGAGTCGCGCCGGCCGTCGTTCGCCCGGCTCTATGCGATCCTCGTCTCGGGGTTCGCGCTCAACTTCGTCACCCCGATGATCAACGTCGGGGGCGAGCCGTTTCGCATCGCGGCCGTGGCGAACTGGACGGGCTCACGGCGGGCCGCTGGGTCCGTCGTGATGCACAACGTGTTGCGGACGCTCGGCTTTCTCCTGAGCTGGCTCACGGCGCTGGTCCTCGGGTTCGTGAAGCTGCCACACGACGCGGGCACGCTCGCGGTGCTCATCGGGACCACGCTCGTCGTCCTCGTGCTGCTCGGCGTGCTCTTCTCGGGACACCGGCGTGGCGCCCTGGAAAAGCTCCTCGACGTGCTGCACCGCGTGCCCGGACTCCGCCGCTTCGCCCGCGCGCTCGAGCCCCGGCGCGAGGTGCTCGTGCATGTCGACCTCCAGCTCGCGGAGTTCTCCGCGCACCACCGCGGCCGCTTCTGGGGCGCGCTCACGCTCGAGTACGTAGCCCGCGGCATCTACATGGCCGAGTACTACCTGATCGGGCTGAGCATCGGGATTCCCTTGGGCTTTGCGAAGGCCTACATGATCGGCGGGCTCGTGTCGCTGATCCAGAACGTGCTCTTCATGGTCCCATTCGAAATGGGCTCGAAGGAAGGTTCCCTGTACCTCCTCTTTGGCATGGCCGGGCTCGACCCGCGCCTCGGCATCTACATGGCGATCGTGTCGCGCATGCGGGACCTCGCCTGGATCGCGGCGGGGCTGCTGCTCTTGGGCAGCGGGCGGCCGGCCACCCGGTCTCCCGCGACCTCGTCATGACGATCGTCACCCACATCCTCGTCACGACGCTCGGAGCCCAGGCGATGGAGCTCCATGGGGGCGAACTCGCTCTGGCCTACGCGTTCGGTGTGGGCGTCGACATCGACCACGCGGTCAAGGCGCCGTTTTACCTGCGGGCGATCGGCTTCAAGAACGAACGCGACTACTACTGGCGCTCCTCGCTCCAGGAGCCCGTCGCCTTGCTGTGGATCCTCCCCCTGTGCCTGTTCTTAGGCACCCTCGTGCCAGCGCTCTTCTTCATCATGCACGTGGCGCTCGACTACAGCGTGCGGTTTGAGAAGATGCCGTTCTATCCGTACTCCCGGTGGGTCACGCGGGGCTGGCTCGTCAACGTGCCCGACAAGGTGAAAGAGGGCGTGGTGCTCGTCATCGTCGTGGCCCTGAACGTGGCGCTCTACTGGAGCCGGCGCGGTGTTTGAGTGGGTACCGGCCCTGGGCGGGCTTTCGGACCGCGTGCTCGGACCGCTGATCCGCGGCCTGCACGCGCTCGGGATCTCGCCCGCGCAGGTGACGTGGGCGGCCTTCGGAGCGAGCGTGGTGGCGGCTGCGTCGATCGCCACGGGACACGTGGGGCCGGGGCTCGCCTTCATGGCGCTGGGCCAGGTGCTGGACGGCGTCGACGGTGGCATCGCGCGGCAGTTCGGACTCGGCTCTCGCGCGGGCCAAGCGCTCGACGACATTCTCGATCGGGCGTCGGAAGCGGTGCTCTTCGTGGCCTTCGTCTTGGCGGGGCTCGTGTCGGTCAAGCTCGCGGCGCTCGCGTTCGCCGCGATCCTCCTCCTCACGACCATCGCCCACCGCTCGAAGCTCGACCCCGGGGTGAAGCGGTTTGCGCTCTACTTCGGACTGTGGGTGCCCTATCCGCTGCTATTCCAGATCATCTTCCTCGTCAACTTGGCGGGCTACGTCGTGGGGCTGTTGATCATCGACTGCCAGTTCCAGCTGCGGATGGACAAGCTCGGCGGGGACTTGGACACGGTGGCGTCCCGGGCGGCCCTCCTAGAGGCGCAGGGTGGGTGACTCGATCTCCGCTCGTGGGGTGGAGGGCGCCCGTGCGCGCTCGAGACCCGCATTGAGGGACGTCACCACCACCGCCGCCACCCCGAGCCCGGCCACGGCGTCCACCGCGTAGTGGAACTGACCGTAGACCACGGCGAAAACAAGCCCGACCGACAACGGTAGCAACGCGAGCCCGAGCGGCCGCCAGAAGCGCAGCGCGCACACGGTGGCCACGGCAGCGCCCGCGACGTGCGAGGACGGAAAGGCCGCCCCCCAGGAATCCCCCAGATTGAGCACCCAGCGCGCCGCACGGGCGGGCCAGACTTCGGTGGCCGCGTTCGAGACGAACGTGAACGCGTAGCGCGGACCTGCCACCGGGAAGATCAAGAAGATCACGTAGCAGCAGTAGAACGTGGTGGCCATGACGAAGATCGTGTAGCGGGCCGCGTCCCGACGGCCGCTCGCCCAGAGCCCGAGCGGTGCCGCGATGAGGATCGGGTAGTACGCGAGGTAACACGAGTGCAGCACCCAGGAGAGCAGGGCGGAGGGCATCGCCCGCATCCACTGGTAGGAGAGCTGCGAACCGAACACGGTCAGCTCGAGGCGCTGGATCAGCGCGTCGTTTTGGTAGCCCGCCTCGCGGTTCAGGATGCCCACTTCCGCGTAGAAGGCCGCGAGCAGCACCATCGGGTACCAGGTGGCGATCGCCTGCGCCCAGGGGCCGTCCGCCCGCGCCCGCGGGGCGAGGAGGACGAGCCCGGCGACGAGTGCGTGGGCCACGAGGAGCGTGACGCACGTCGCGGGGTCATGTCGCGCGAACCACAACACGGCGACGGTGGCCACGCCCACGTACCAGAGCGTTGCCACGTCCACCGCGCTGAACCCCCGCGTCTCGGCTTTCACCTGAGCCACCCTTCCTTGTGATACCACGCCGCCGTGCGCTTGAGCCCCGTCGCGAGGTCGATCCGGGCTTCCCAGCCGATGTCGCGACGGAGCGCGTCGGCGCGGCACGTCCAGGCGGGGGCCAGAAACTCAGCCGCGCGCTCGGATGAGAGGACGCTCGAGCCCCCCGCGAACCGCGCCACCCTGCCCACCGTGCCCATGAGGACACGCGCCACGGCACGGGGCACCGGGAGAATCCGCGCATGTCGGCCGAGTGCGCGCGCCACCGCTTCCGCCACCGCCCGCGCGGTTACGATCTCCGGATGGGCCGCGAAATATACGCGCCCCACCGTCCGGTCCGTTGCCGCGACCGCTACCAGCGCGCGAGCCACGTCAGCCCCGTGGACGAGCGATAACTCCTGCGACCCGTCACCCACGAGCGGGACGAACCCGCGGCTAGCGAACGCGAAGACTTTGAGGAACGCGCGGTCCCACTCGCCGTACACCGCGGGGGGCCGGACCACGGTCCACGCGAGGGGTGCTTTCCGCACGAGAAGCTCGCCTGCGAGCTTGCTCGCGCCGTAGGGCGTGACGGGCGCGGGCTCCCACGTCTCGTCGATGGGATGCCCTGGCGTCGAAGGCCCGGCGGCGGCGAGCGACGACACGAGGACGAACCGGAGCCGCCGGCCCTCGCACGCCCGCAGGAGGCTCGCCGTACCGTCCCGGTTCGTCGCCATGAACCGGTTGAGGTCGGGGGCGGCGATGAGCCCGGCGAGGTGAAACACGACGTCCGCGTCGCGACACCCTTCCTCGAGCGCCGGGCCCGTCGCGAGATCCCCCGGCACGAGGCGCACGCCCTTCTCGGCCAGGGCGCTGGCCTTCGCGGGGGAGCGCACCAGACACGACACGCTCGTCCCCTGGGCGAGCAGGGCGTCCACGAGATGGGTCCCGAGGAAGCCCGTCGCGCCCGTGACAAACGCCCTCACAGGGCCTTGTCGTAGATCCGGTAGGTCTTGTAGGGGGTGAACCCGAGCCGCAGCGCCGCGTTCAGCATGGGTGCGTTGTCCTCGAGCACCCATCCGGCCTCGGCCCAGCGGAAGCCCTTGGCGTAGCCCTTCTCCCAAATCCAGTGGTACATGAGCGAGTCGACGCCCGTGTGCCGGTACTCTTTCAGCGCTCCGAGGAGCAGCACGCGCAGCCGGCTCAGGTGGCGCGCGTGCCACAGCACCTTGAGGAGCCCCGGGAAGAGGCGGCCGGAGGGATTCTTCTTCAGGGCGACGTTCAAATCGGGGAGCGCCACCGCGAACCCGATCACGTCCGACCCCTTCTCGGCGAAAACCACGAGATCGGGCACCACCACGGGCTTGAGCTGCTTAGCCAGGTGCTCGATTTCGGCGTCGGTGAGCGCGATGAAGCCCCAGTTCCTCTCCCACGCCTGGTTGTACAGCTGTTTCACCAACTCCACCTCGGCCGTGAAGCGCTTCATATCGAGCGCGCGCAGCTTGATGCCCCGCCGTTCGGCCACGAGATGTGCGCCTCGCGTCAAGCGCTCGGGCAGTTGGTCGTGGGTCGACTGGAGGGCCACCATGTCCTTCGCCTTGCGGAACCCGAACGCCTCGTGCAACCCGACGTAGCTCTGCGGGTTGTGCGGCATCATGAGCGTGGGCGGCGTGTCGAAGCCGTCGACCAGGAGCCCACAGTCGTCGTTGATGGACGGGTTCATGGGGCCCCGCATCGTGTCGAAGCCCTTCGTCTTGAGCCAGGCGCCCGCGGCCTGGAACAGGGCGTTCGCCACGGGCTGCTCGGGCACGGACTCGAAGAAGCCGTAGAACCCGACCTTGTCCCCGTGCTCCTTGTTGTGCGCGTCGTTCTTGATGGCGGCGATGCGGCCCACCACGCGCCCGTCCCGGACCGCGGTCATGCACTGGACTTCGGCGTGCTGGAAAAAGGGGTTCTTCACGGGCGAGAGGATCGTCCGAACGTCCATGCGGAGCTGCGGGACCCAGAGGGGGTCCGCGCGGTGCAGGTCGTAGGGGAACGCGATGAAGCGATTCAGCTCGCGCCCGTCCGAGACGGGCACGATCCGGACTTCGCTCAAATGACCCCTAGCTCCTTGCCGAGCCGGCCGAACTTCTCGAGGGCTTGGTCGATCTGCTGCGGGGTGTGGGTCGCCATCAGACTGGTCCGCAGACGGCAGCGTGACGGCGGCACGGCCGGCGGGACGACGGGGTTCGTGAACACCCCGGCGTCAAACAGCTTGCGCCAGAAGAGGAAGGTCTTCTCGAGCGGGCCGATGAGCACGGGGACGATCGGCGTTTCGGTCGGGCCGATGTCGAACCCGAGGGCGCGCAGCCCCTCCTGCAGACGGTATGTGTTCGTCCACAGACGCTCGCGCCGCCACGTCTCGCGCTGCATCAGGTGCAACGCCTCGAGCACCCCCGCGGTGTTCGACGGGGGCAGGGCGGCCGTGAAGATGAGGGGCCGCGCGTGGTGCTTGAGGTAATGAATGACCGAGTCGGGCCCGGCCACAAAGCCGCCAATCGACGCGAGGGACTTGGAAAAGGTCCCCACGATCACATCCACCTCGTCGATCAGGTTGTAGTGGGCGGCGGTCCCGTCGCCACGGGGCCCGATCACGCCGACCGCATGGGCGTCGTCGACCGCGAGCGCCGCGCCGTAGCGCTGAGCGACCTTGAGCAGACCCGGCACATCGGCGATGTCCCCTTCCATCGAGTACACACCGTCGACGATGATCAGGATGCCGGTATTCGGAGGCACGCGCTGCAGCCTCCGCTCGAGGCCGACCAGGTCTCCGTGGTTGAACCGGGCCGTTTCCCCGTGCGACATTTTCGCGCCGTCCACGATTGACGCGTGGTCGAGCTTGTCGAGGAACACCATGTCGCCCCGCCCCACGAGCCCCGAGATCAGGCCGAGGTTGGCCTGGTAGCCGGTCGAGAAGACGAGGCACGCTTCCTTTTGGAAGAACTGCGCGAGCTCGCACTCGAGCTGCTCGTGCAGGTCGAGCGTGCCATTCAGAAACCGGCTGCCCGTGCACCCGGAGCCGTACCGATCGAGCGCCGCGCGAGCGGCCTCGAGCACGGCCGGATGGTGCGTGAGCCCCAAGTAGTTGTTGGAGCCCATCATGATGCGGGGAATGCCGTCGATGATGACGACGGTGTCTTCGGAGCGGGAGATGGCCTTGAAATACGGGTAGAGGCCAGCGGCCTGCACTTCGCGCGCCCGGGTAAAGCCCCTGCATTTGTCGAACAACGCGATGTTTTGCAGGGTCTCTGTACCCACGACTCTTGCGCTCCTGGAGGAACCTAGTAGAGCTTAGCCGCCCAGCTTGGAGTTGGCAAGCTTGCGCCGGGACGCGGATTAGCGGGCTCGGGTGACTACGTTTCACCTCCCTCACGAGAAGCGGAGTGCACGGGTGCGCGGAATGCTGGTGGCTCTGCTCTTGCTCGCGGGTTTCTTGGATGCCCAGACGCCGGTGGTGCCGGCGCCGTACCGCGCCACCTGGCCGGATGCTGGGATGGTGGCGGGCGCGGGGGTCTTGTACTTCCTGCCGAGCGCGCTCGGGCTCCCGAAGGGCGCACCGTCCTGCGGGCCTTGTGATCCGTCGTCCCTGCCCGGATTCGATCGCTGGGCCGTGAAGCCCGTGGCGAACGGCCCCGATGTGGCAAGCGGCGTGATCCTGAGCGGCGTCGCCCTGTGGACTGCGCTCTCGGGGCTCGAGGGACTGTCGACCCCGCAGTGGCGCGGGAACGTCGCCATGTTCGCGAACACGGCGAGTTGGACCGCGGCGGCGACCGAGTGGCTGAAGGTCGTCGTGCGACGCAAGCGGCCCGTGTTGTACACGAGCGGAGCCGCGGCCGCGCTCTCGGACCCGGAGAACCAGCAGTCGTTTCCCTCGCTCCACGCGTCGCTCGCCTTCTCCGCGCTCTCGTCCTACCTCGTCGTCTCGGCGCGCGAACACCTCCCCCATCGCACGCGGAACGCCTGGCTGCTCGCGGCCGGCGCCGTCGCGGTGGGGGCGTTGCGCGTCGCTTCGGCCCAGCACTTCCCGAGCGACGTCGTGGGCGGCGCCGCCCTCGGCGCCGGTATCGGATGGCTCGTTCCGACGATCTACCCGACCATCCACTAGAGGGCGAAGCGCGCCTGCCGCGGGTCATGCGGCTGCGCGATGTCGTCTTCTTCAACATCACGGCCATCGTGGGCCTCCGCTGGCTCACGACCGCGGCCCAGTTCGGTCCCGCGAGCTTGGGGCTGTGGCTCCTCGCCCTCGTCATCTTCTTCCTGCCGTCCGCCGCCGCGGTGCGCGAGCTCACCGACATCGACCCCCGGGCCGGCGGCCTCTACCGGTGGGTGACCCGCGCCTTCGGCCCGCGCCACGGTTTCATCGCGGGCTGGGCCTACTGGGTGACGAACCTCCTCTACTTCCCCTCGCTCTTGGTGGCGACGGCCGCGATCGCGGCCTACGCGGGCGGGGCGGGCGCGGTGCACCTGCAGGACGAGACGTGGTTCGTGGGACTCGTGTCACTTGTGTCCCTGTGGCTCGCCGTGGGGATGAACGTCGTGGGCCTTCGGGTGGGGAAGTGGCTCCCGAACGCGGGGGCGTACGGCACCTGGGGGCCGGCTGCGATCTTCATCGCGCTCGCCTGCTGGTCGCTCGTGGCGCACGGCAGCGCAACGAGCTTCGCCCCGCGCCATCTCGTGCCCGAGCACCTGGATTTCGCGCTCGTGAACTTCTTCGCCACCATGACGTTCGCCTTCTCCGGGCTCGAGCTCGCGCCGACCCTGGGCGCAGAGATCCGCGATCCCGTCGCGACGCTCCGGCGCGGTGTGGTCGTGTCCGGGTTGTCGGTGGTGGTGATGTACGTGCTCGGGACCGCGGCGACGCTCGTGGCCCTCCCGGCCAAGGACGTGAGCATCACGAACGGGATGCCCCAGGCCACGGCGGCGCTCGTGGCCCGGTTGGGGGTGCCGAGCCTCGGGCCGACGGCGGCGCTCGTCGCCATCCTGCTCGTCATCGGGAATGTGGGCGGCGTCGGTGCCTGGCTCGCGGGCACGGCCCGGCTCCCCTTCGCGGCGGGGATGGATGCCCTCGTGCCGAAGGCGTTCGCGCGGGTGCACCCCACGTGGCAGACCCCGTGGATCGCGTTGCTCGTACAGGGCGGGCTTGCGACCGTGTTCGTCGTGGCCGGACTCGTCGGGGCAAGCGTGCGGGATGCCTACGTGACGCTGACGAGCGCCACGATCGTACTCTCGTTCGTGCCCTACCTCTATGTGTTTGCGAGTTACCTGAAGCTGCACCGACGCCCGAGCTGGCTGACGGTGACCGCGGGATGGCTGGGGCTCGGAGCTGTGGTCCTCTCGATCGTGTTGTCCTTCGTCCCGCCAGGGGTGGGAAGTCCGGTCACTTTCGAGCTCAAGGTGGGCGGCGGCGTGGCCATCCTGCTTGGGATCGGCGTGGCCCTCGCGGCGCGCGGCGGGAGAGCTTGAGGGCTCGGGGCTAGGGCACGCGCACGAACCGCCCGCCCGCCCCGGTAAACGGACCGGGATCCTTGCCGCGCGTGTTCGCCGTGATGGTCAGGGTGTCCCCATCGAGCTCGCCACGCACGTCGATCGACGACTGCCCGGCTCGGGCAAACGGGATCGTGAAGGACACCACCCGACCATCGATGCTTCCCACCACGCGGCCGAAACTGTTCGCCGGAAGCCCCAGGTCCCCGGCGAACCACCGCGCCATGTGTCCGTAGACGTCCGGCCCTGCCGCCGAATCGAAGGTGACGGTGACCATGACGCCCGGGCCCACGCCGTGGTATTGCCAGGTGCCGAGAAGGGACTGGCCCGGCGCTGCGCTCGTGTCGGTCGTACAGGCGCCCTCGCGGGGCTCAAACGCGGGCGAGCCGTCGGGGAGGTGGCGGGCGAGGAGGTGAGCGCGCCACGTGCCCATCGCGAACGCCGCGAACCGGCGAGCGGACGGGTTCAGGGCAGGGAGGTTGATCACGTACAGGGTGTAGGGGTTGGCGAGGAACGGGTCGCGCGCGAACAGCACCTGCATCGCGATCCCTTGGACCCGCGCGAAGGTTGGGAGATCGGCCAGAGCGTAGCCCTGCCGGTCGTCTGCGATCTGGAGGGTCGCCGCCTGTCCCGCACCGGATTCGAGATACCACGCCTGGTGGCGCGGATCGATCCCGGCACGTGCCCACAGGGCGAGTTCCTTCACGTGGGTGCCTGAGGAGTCGTCGCGCGAGACGAAGACGGCCCCGCGCTTTGCGATACGCCGTAAGGCGTCGGCCGCGTCCGCGGCGTCCGACACAGCGGCCGGATCTCCGGTCGGTCCCACGATCGCGAACCGGCTCGCGACGAACGGGCACCGGAGGAGCGCCCGCCCCGTGAGCCATTTCGCCTCGAGTGCCGGGGCGTGCGTGATCACCACGTCTACGTCCCCGTCGGCCGCGGCGCGCAGGATTTGACCGGAGGGGCCGATCGTGACGAGCGGCGGGTCGCCCCAGAGCGAATCGACGACGGCGAGCGCCCCCGACTGCTCGACCGTCGTCGTCGTCCCGAGTCTCAGGACCTGCGCTCGGCCGCTTGTGGCCAGAACGACAAGCGGCGCGGCCAAGAGGCCGCGCCGCATGACTGCGCGAAGCCGCTCCGCGGTCAGGACGCCCCGGTCAGGGCCAGCGCCTTCTGGCCGACGCCGCTCAGCAACGCGGCATAGGACGCGGAGAACTTCTGCACGCCGTCGGTCTCGAGCCACTGGGTGACCTCGTCGAGCTTGATGCCCGCTCGGGCGAGCGTCTCGAGCCGCTCCCGTGACTCACTGATGGTCTTCGCATTCATCCGCACCTCGGGCTGCCCGTGATCCCGGTAGGCCGCGAAGGTGTCGGGCGGCAGGGTGTTCACGGTGTCAGGGCCGATCAGCGCCTCGACGTAGTAGACGTCGGGGTAGGCCGGGTCCTTGGTGCTGGTCGAGGCCCAGAGTGGACGCTGCACGCGCGCCCCCTCGCGGGCGAGCGCGTCCCAGCGCGGTCCCCGGAACGTCTGCTGGAAGGCTTCGTAGGCGACGAGCGCGTTCGCGATGGCGATCGTGCCGCGCAGCCCGCCCGGGTTGCCTAGGGCGGCGAGCTGGGGGTCGATCTTCGCGTCCACGCGGCTGACGAAGAAACTTGCGACCGACGCGAGACGGTTGATGGGCTCGCGGCGGGCCCGCCGCTGCTCGAGCGCGGCGAAGAAGGCCTCCATCACCTGACGGTACCGCGCGACGCTGAACAGGAGCGTCACGTTCACGTTGATCCCGAGCGCAAGCGTGCGCGTGATCGCGGCGAGGCCCGCCTGAGTGCCCGGGATCTTGATCATCACGTTGGGACGGTTCACGGCCTGCCACAGCCGACGGGCTTCCTGCGCCGTCCCTTCCGTGTCGTGGGCCAGCTCCGGGGACACTTCGATCGACACGTAGCCGTCACCGCCCTCGGTCCGGTGATAGAGGGGGAGGAACATGTCGCAGGCCTGCTGCACGTCGGCCACGGCGAGCGATTCGAAGATCTCGCCCGGCTTCAACCCCGAGTCGGCGAGCGAGCGGATGTCGGCGTCGTAGCGGTCGCTGCCGGCCACGGCCTTTTCGAAAATCGTCGGGTTCGTCGTCATCCCGCGGAGCCCATCCTGGGCGATCAACCGCTCGAGCTGGCCCGTCTGGAGCAGCTCGCGCGTGATGTAGTCGAACCAGGGGCTCTGCCCGAGCTCCCCGAGACGTACCAGCGGATTCCCCGTCATTACACCCTCCCCAGATCCGGTAAGGGCGTGCTAGCGCACGCCTCCGATGACTACGTCCTTGGCTTCCTGCTCAAGCTGCTCCTGCTTCAGGGCCAGCGCGCTCGCCTTCACCAAATAGTACGTCAGGACGAGCTGGGTCACGGCGAGCGAGTTGGATTTCCGCGCCACCTCGCCGTCCATGAATACGCCCACGCGGTCCGAGCGCAGGTGCTTGGCCGTGGGCATGTGGTCCCACATCCGGTTCTCGATCGCGCGGGTCGCGGCGTCGGAGATCTTCCCGTCGATCTCGAGTCGATCGGCGCCCTCGGCCCCGCGCTCGAGCTTCAAGCATGGACGGCCGTTCCGCCCCTCGACCGCGGCGAAGGCTTCCTCCAGGTCGGGTAGCGGCACCGGGTGCCGGACGACGAGCCGGACGTTCAACCGGGTATTGTCCTGTGCCGTGGCGTAGTCCTGGGGCGGGCAGAAGGAGATCACCATGTCGGCCTTCTCGCGCTGCGGCATGACATAGTGCTCGGAGTCGTAGCGGCGGTCCTCCAGCTCCTTTTCGACCTGGGCCCGCGTGTAGCCGCGCTTGGACATGTCCCGCTTGATCTTCCAGGCGATGCGGAGCTCGGGGTCGGGGTCGAGGAACACCGAGACGTCCCACAGCCGGCGCAGCTCGGGCGTGAACAACGCGTGGAGCCCGTGGATCAACACGATCGGCTTGGGCGTCACAAACTCCGGGGGCCCGAACGTGCCGTCCGAGTGGTCATAGACCGGCTTGAAGATCGTCTCCCCGCGGCGGAGCAGGGCGATGTGCTGCGCCATCAGGTCCAGGTGATTGCAGTCGGGATCGAGCGCCGTGATCTTGCGCGCTTGGCGGCCGACGCGGTCGAGCGAGTGGTAGTCGTCGAGGCAGATGTCGGTGACGCGATCGGCTCCGAGGAGCTCGACGCACCCGTTCGACAGCGTCGACTTGCCCGCTCCTGAGTCACCCACCAAACACAGCATGATGGGGCGTCCGGCGCGGAACGGCATGGCGCACCTCCGTTGGGTTCGGCCGAGCGGCGTGGGTGATGGAATAATGGCCCGCGCATGGCGGTCCGGCGACTTCGTGAAATAATTCACAAAGGATGCCCACGCAAGGGGACCCGCTCCCCACGTTCGGGCTAGGGCCATCGGGTGGGCCTGGGTCGTTGGCGTTCCCGCGGGAGGCGCGGTAGCTTTTCTGCAAAGCCTGTGCACGCCCGCGCGACCCACGCCTTGAGTCAGCGCTCTCCCTAGGATCCGCGCCCGCTCGTGGCGCGGGATCCGCTCGTCGTCTGGCGACGCCCCCTCGCGTCACCCGACCGGGCGGGGTTCCCCTCCAGGGAGGCATGACCGGATGGGGGTTGCGCGCGCAGACCGACGTGCGATATGCTGTGCACACCTTGTGAAAGAATTCACATACTCCGGAGGGATGCATCATGGCGGGCAAGAAGGGCCAAAAGAGCCGCTGGTCGGCTGGCGTCACCCCTTACGCCGAGATGGGCTACTACGAGCCCGACTACCAGCCCAAGGACAGCGACATCCTGTGCGCCTTCCGGGTCGTGCCCCAGGAGGGGATCGAACCTGAGGAAGCCTCGGCCGCGGTCGCGGGCGAGTCGTCGACCGCCACCTGGACCGTGGTGTGGACCGACCGGCTCACCGCCTACGAGAACTACCAGGCCAAGTGCTACAAGGTCGAACCCGTGCACGGGACGAATCAGTACATCGCCTACATCGCCTACATGATCGACCTCTTCGAGGAGGGCTCGATTGCGAACCTCACCTCGTCGATCATCGGCAACGTGTTCGGGTTCAAGGCGCTGAAGTCGCTCCGTCTCGAGGATATGCGGATTCCGCCGCACTACGTGAAGACGTTCCAGGGGCCCGCCCACGGCGTGGTGATGGAGCGCGAGTACCTGAACAAGTACGGGCGCCCGCTGTTGGGCGCCACCGTGAAGCCCAAGCTGGGGCTCTCGGCCCGCAACTACGGGCGCGTCGTGTACGAGGCGCTGCGCGGCGGGCTCGACTTCACGAAGGACGACGAGAACATCAACAGCCAGCCGTTCATGCGGTGGCGCGATCGCTTCCTCTTCGCCATGGAGGGCGTCGCCAAGGCCGGGGCCGACACGGGCGAGATCAAGGGCCACTACATGAACGTCACGGCCGCGACGATGGAGGACATGTACGAGCGCGCCGAGTTTGCCAAGCAGATCGGCAGCGTGATCTGCATGATCGACCTGACGATCGGGTACACGGCGATCCAGTCGATGTCCAAGTGGGCGCGCGCCAACGGGCTCATCCTGCACCTGCACCGCGCGGGCCACGGGACCTACACCCGCCAGAAGACGCACGGCGTCAACTTCCGCGTCATCGCGAAGTGGATGCGCCTGGCCGGGGTCGATCACATCCACGCGGGCACGGTCGTCGGCAAGCTCGAAGGTGACCCGAACGCGACGCGCGGCTACTACGCCACGCTGCTCGCGGACAAGCTCAAGGCGAACCCCGAGCAGGGGCTGTACTTCGATCAGGACTGGGCCTCGATGCCCGGTACCATGCCCGTCGCCTCGGGCGGCATTCACGCGGGCCAGATGCACCAGCTGCTCCACCACCTCGGCGAGGACGTCGTGCTCCAGTTCGGCGGCGGCACGATCGGTCACCCGGACGGGATCGCCCAGGGCGCGGCCGCGAACCGCATCGCCGTCGAGGCGATCATCCAGGCTCGCAATGAAGGGCGCGACTACCTGAACGAGGGCCCGGACATCCTGGCCAAGGCCGCGCGCTGGTCGCCGTCCCTGTACAAGGCCCTGGAGATTTGGAAGGACATCACGTTCAACTTCGAGTCGACCGACGTGCCCGACGCCGTCGCGACTCTCACCGTCTGAGCGAGGAGCCAATGCGCATCACGCAGGGGACGTTCTCGTATCTGCCCGATTTGACGGACGACCAGATCAAGGCGCAGATCCAGTATTGCATCGACAACAACTGGGCGGTGTCGGTCGAGCACACCGACGACCCCCATCCGCGCAACGTCTACTGGACGATGTGGGGCAACCCGATGTTCGACCTGAAGGACCCGGCCGCCATCCTGCTCGAGGTGAACACGTGCCGGAAGACGTTTCCGCGCGAGTACATCCGGTTGAACGGCTACGACAGCCGCTACGGGCGGCAGACCACGGCCCTGTCGTTCATCGTGAACCGACCACCGAACGAGCCCGGATTCCGGCTCGATCGCCAGGAGTCGAACGATCGCGTGATCCGCTACTCGCTGCACTCCTACGCGACCGACCGGCCCGCCGGTGACCGCTACAACGAATGAGTAACGCCCCGGCGGTGACGGCTCCGGCTCCGCCCGCCGCGCCGAGCGCGGTGGACCTCGATGCCGCCTACCGCGGGTCGAACATCTCGCAGATCCTGGATGAGCTCTCGTTGGAGCTCGTCGGGCTCGCGCCCGTCAAGAAGCGGATCCGCGAGATCGCGGCCCTGCTCCTGATCGCGCGTCTGCGGGAAGAGCAGGGGCTCACGACCGAGAAGCCCACGCTGCACATGAGCTTCACGGGGCACCCCGGGACGGGGAAGACGACGGTCGCCCTGCTGATGGCGAAGATCCTCCAGCAGCTCGGCTACGTGCGAAAGGGGCACCTCATCGTTGCGACCCGGGACGATTTGGTGGGGCAGTACGTCGGGCATACGGCGCCCAAGACGAAGGAAGTGATCAAGCGCGCGATGGGCGGCGTGCTGTTCATCGACGAGGCGTACTACCTCTATCGCCCCGAGAACGAGCGCGACTACGGCCAGGAAGCGATCGAGATGCTGCTGCAGGCGATGGAGAACCAGCGCGACGACCTGGTCGTGATCCTCGCCGGGTACAAGGACCGGATGGACACGTTCTTCCAGTCGAACCCCGGGTTTCACTCGCGGGTCGGCCACCACCTCGACTTCCCCGACTACTCGATCGAGGAGCTCGTGGCGATCGGTGAGCTGATGGTGAAGCGCCAGCACTACACGTTCGACGACGCGTCCCGAGCCGTGTTCCGCGAGTACCTCGTGCTGCGGATGCGGCAGCCGCACTTCGCCAACGCGCGCAGCGTCCGCAACGCCATCGACCGGGGCAAGCTGCGGCAGGCGAATCGCCTCCTCGCCCGCGGCGGGCTCGTCTCGCGCGAGGAGCTCGCCCGCTTGGACGCGAGCGACATCCGCCAGAGCAGCGTGTTCCAGGACGCCGAGCCTGAGGACGAGGGCGCAGACGATGAATAGGATCACGCCTCCCCCGATGAGCTTCCGCGCGGGGCGGCCCATCATGCTGTGCCTCGTCGGGGATTCGGGCGCCGGCAAGTCCACCCTGTCGAACGGGTGTGTCGAAATTCTCGGGGCCGATCGGGTCACCGACATCTGCCTCGACGATTACCACACACTCGACCGGATCGGGCGTACGGAGCGCAAGATCACGGCGCTCCACCCGGACGGCAATCACCTCGACCTGATCGCCCAGCACGTGCGGCTGCTGCGTGCGGGACAGCGGGTCTTCAAGCCTGTCTACGACCACTCGGACGGCACCTTCGGGAAGCCCGAGTTCGGCCTGCCGCGCGATATCGTGCTGATTCACGGGCTCCACGCGCTCTTCACGCCCGCGCTCCGGCAGCTCTGGGACGTGTCCGTGTTCCTCGACCCGGATCCGGAACTGCGCATCGACTGGAAGATCAAGCGCGACACGTCCAAGCGGGGTTATACGCGGGCGGAGGTGCTGAAGCAGCTCGAGGACCGGCAGCACGATTCGGAGACCTACGTCATGCCGCAGCGGGAGAAGGCCGACTTCGTGGTCTCCTTCTACCCGAGTGAGGAATACGCGGCCACGAAGGACAGCGCCCGGCTCAACGTGCGGATCATTATCCGTCACCCGATCCCACTGCCCGATCTCGAGGAAGCGCTCCGCGTGGCCCCCGGGGACACAAACGGGACGCCGTCCGTCCGTCTGCATCGCGGGACTGAAGGCACGGATTGTCTCGAGATCTCGGGCAGGCTCTCGGACGAAGCGACCCAGGCGGTCGAGCAGCGGATGTGGACCCACATGCCCACCGCCCGACACCTGCGCTCCGACCGACTCGGGGTCTTCTCCGACGGAGCGGTCGAGCGCCGCTCGAACCCCCTCGCCATCACGCAGCTCGTGCTGACGTATTACTTGGTCAAGGCGATGGCGCTGGTGCACAAACAGGAACAGCTCCGCCAGGACGCCGCGGTTTCCCCCTTCGGGGGCTATTAGGCCGGACCCATCCGACGGCCGGTTCCGGCCCGGCCTGCGGCACCGCTGTCACGCTCCATATTCACCGCCGTCACGCTCCATATAAGGAAAGCCCACGCCCCGGTGTCGGGCTCGTGCTCACGCCCCTTCTTCATTAGCGAAACGTTTACACCCTGCCGCGTCCTTTGACCCTGCGTTAGCGCCCGCGCCGCTACCGTCTCCTCGTGGCCCGAACCTACGAGGAACATGTGGCGCAGATCACCCCAGTAGAAAAAACTCGGCTCACGAAGGTCTTTGAGGCTTTTGGCCCGGAGCGGGTCGCCTCTGGTCTCGGCGCGACCGGTCACGGGTGGGAGGATTCCTTTCTCGGTCGCGCGGCCGCAGGGGACCTCGACGGCTTTGCCCCCGGTCTCAGGCGCCACTGCTGCATGCAGCGGCTGGCAGCGCTCGAGCCCGGCCTGGAATGCGAGGTAGCGCGCCTCTGGAACCGTGACGAAGAGGTGTTTCGGGCGCTCGCGAACGAGTGGCTC
>DATNIM010000136.1:0-2425 GCA_035604455.1 Gemmatimonadales bacterium | reverse complement strand
GCTGCGTGGCGGGTTGGGGGACCGGGACCTTGAGGACGGGATACCGCGTGGCGTTGCCGAACTCGTCGTCGACCGGCGCCGGCCACGTTTTCCCAAAATCCGATGATCTGACGAGCCCGACGGTGACGTAGAAGGGGAATCCATACGTGGCCCCGGCGCAGTGGTTTTCGGCCTCGTACAGCATGAGGAGGTTGCCCGGCGGTAGCGTCGGATCGCGCAGCACGGATCCGGGCGCCGCGTAGTTGAAGTCGAACGTGGGGTTAAAGGTCGTGTTGCACTTCGTGAACGGGTTGAGTGAGAACAGCACCTCCTTCGTCCCGTAGCCGGCGGCGAACTGCAGCGGATTCCACGCGTTGTTCGCAGGCGTCGATTGCAGCACGACCGCGCCGGTGGACGTGGCCTGCGTGGTCCGGCTGGCCGCGAAGAAGACGTACTCCGAGTTCGAGTCGAGCGCGCCCGGCGGGAGGATCGTCGTGTGTTCGTCGGCCAGGGTGTCGAGGCCGGGTGGGTGAGCCACGATCATCTCGGGTCCGACCGTGAAGGCGATGCCGGCCGCGGGCGTGGGGCTCGAGAACCCGTCGGTGAGCGCGTAGGCAGCGATGGCCGCCGCCGCCATGAGCACGCTCAGGATCCGTGTGACGCTCAGACGTCCCCGTGTGAGATGACGCACCGCGCTTGCCTCCTTGTGACGGGTTGTCGGCCCCGCTTTCGTGGGCGTCTCGTCCGCTCGATTGACCGTCGCACCGCCGCGATCCTGCCGCGGCGCCGTGGCCCGCCGAAACCGGCTCTGCTTGACGGGTCGCCGGGCAGAGGCCTCGCCGCTCAATGCGGCCAAGCGCCTCACGTGTAATGGGGTGGGTACCGGTTCAAGTTCGGTCGAGGGCTCCAGATTGTACGCGATTGCTCGGGGTGCCGACATCGATGGCCCGTCGGTCGGCTCGTCTCGCAATTCGTTACGCGCCTGCGTGAGCGGGGGATGCTGAGGGCAGGGGCGGGCGAGACTTCCGTCGAACCGACAGCCAACTGCGACAATGCTGGCGGCCGCCAATTCAGGGACGTGTTCGCGGTCAAGGCGTGCTTGGCGAGGTAGCCGCGCGTGACGACACGACGAAAGGCCGCAACTCACAACCTGCCCGTGCAGCTCACCAGCTTCGTCGGGAGAGAGCGCGAAAAGGCGGAGATTAAGCGGTTGCTTGCGGCCACCCGGCTCGTCACCCTGACGGGGTCGGGCGGCGCGGGGAAGACTCGCCTCGCCATGGAGGCGGGGCGGGAGATGATCGACCAGTTCCCCGACGGCGTATGGGTCGCGGAACTGGCCCCGCTGTCGGACCCGGCCCTCGTCCCCAAAGTGGTGGCTGCGGCTGCGGGCCTCCGGGACGAGTCCGGACGGCCTGTCCTGGACGCTCTGGCGGGGCATCTCCGCAGGAAGCGCGTGCTCCTCATCCTCGACAACTGCGAGCATCTGGTCGAGGCGTGCGCGCGCCTCGTGGATCTGTTACTGCGCTCGTGCCCGCAGTTGCGGATTCTCGCCACCAGCCGGGAGCCTCTCGGAAATGCGGGTGAGACCACGTTTCGGGTCCCGTCACTGTCCCTGCCCGAGCCCGGCGAGGTGCTCGCCCTCGAGCGCCTCCGCGACTATGAAGCCCCACTGCTGTTTGTGCAACGCGCCGAGGCCGTCTCGCCACACTTCGCGATCACGAACCGCAGCGCACCTGCCCTCGCGGAGGTGTGCCGGCGGCTGGATGGGATCCCACTCGCGATCGAACTCGCGGCCGCCAGAGTCAAGGGACTGACGGTCGGGCAGATTGCGGCGCGGCTCGACGACCGGTTCCGGCTGCTCGTCGGTGGCAACCGCATGGCGCTGCCGAGGCAGCAAACGCTGCTCGCGACGATGGACTGGAGTTACCAGCTGCTCTCGGAACCGGAACGTGTGCTGCTGCGGCGTCTGTCGGTGTTCGCCGGCGGCTTCTCGTTGGAGGCGGCGGAGGCGGTGAGCGCCGGGGGCACCATCGAGTCTCCCCACATCCTCGACATGCTGCTCCAGTTGGTCGACAAATCCTTAGTCGTCGCTGACGATCGAGGAGACGAGGCGCGCTATCGGATGCTGGAGACGGTACGGCGGTACGGACGGGATCGTCTGCAGGAGGCGGGGGAAGCCGCTGGGGCGCAGCGGCGGCACCGCGACTGGTACCTCGCGCTGGCAGAACAAGCAGATCCGCGGTTACGGGGGCCTGAACAGGCGAGCTGGTTGGGACGGTTAGCGCTCGACCACGATAACTTTCGGGCGGCTCTTGAGTGGAGTCGGGCTGACGACGCCGGCGCGGAGGCCGCGCTGCGGCTGGCGACCGCGCTGTGGTGGTTTAGTTTCGTGCGTGGGCACTGGAGCGAGGCGAGAACGCTGCTCGAGGCCACGCTGATCCGGGCG
>DATNIM010000135.1:0-101179 GCA_035604455.1 Gemmatimonadales bacterium | reverse complement strand
GCGGTCACGAGGTTGCGAAGGTCGGACTTCATTGACGCGACATACGCCTTCTGCTTCGTGTTCGCGAACTTCGGGATCGCGATGGCGGCGAGGATCCCGATAATCACCACCACGATCAACAGCTCGATCAGCGTGAAACCCTTGCGGCTCAGCATACGGCCTCCTATCGGAAGTGTGGGCGCCCACGCGCCCCGGTTGTCTGGGCCTCCTAAGGGCAAGAGGGGTGCCTGATGCCGGTGATGCCTGTTTGCGCCCGGTTTGCCTTGCTCTTTGGTCATCCCGAGTCGGGTGCCGACGGGGTTCGCGCCGCCGCATTGTGCAACGGAGCGCTCGTTGTGCAGCGCGCGGGCGTCCGAGAACGAGTGTGAAGATTCCATTAAGAAGACGCCTCCTCGCCCGCGCTCCCTCCGCGCCCACCCCACGGTGACTTTATCCCCGAGAAGCGCAGGTCTCCGGGCCCTTCTGGCGCGGTTGACGTCGACCCCTTGGGCGGTAGCATCAAAACCGCTGGATCACGCTGCTCAACCCACGAAGGGAGATTCCTTATGGACTGGCTCGTGGCGGTGGTGCTGTTCTGGTTTGTGGCGGCGATCTACTTCGGAGGCTATGAGCGCGACGTTGCGGGAGGATCCGGGATCCGGCAGTTCATCGGGCTCCTGGTGACGTACGCGATATTCCTTGTCGTCTGGCGAGTCGTTGAGAATCTTCTTGGCGTAGAGAGCGTCGTCGGCATCCTCGTCGGGTCCCTCGTGGCGGGGCTCGCGATGCCCCTTGAAGCGAGACTCGGGTTTCTCGTGGTCGGCGGACGCATCACCCATCCGGCAGGTCACTAATCGGCGGCACGCCGCGGGCCCGGGGCGCGCGAGTGCTGCCGCGCCGCCCCGGCACTCCGGTCGCAGATCGTTTTTCCCGCTCCACACAGAGAGGTCAACGTGATCGCTCGGGGAACCCTCGAGTCGCGGAGCGTGTTTCGAGGTCGAAAGCAGTTGTCTGGCTGAACGTGAACTGCGGACGACGGAGGCTGACGAAATGATTGCGAATGTTGGGTTATTTGCGTTGCGCGCCACGCTGGGGCTTGTATTTCTCGGGCACGGTGCGCAGAAGGGCTTGGGTGCATTTGGAGGGGCGGGCTTTACTCGGACGACCGGATTCATCGGCACCCTTGGATTGCGGCCAGCCAAGTTGTGGACGGCACTGGCGGTGGGCGGCGAGCTGGGCGCAGGACTGCTATTTCTGCTTGGGTTCCTCACGCCGTTGGCGGGCTTCTTGGCGTTTGCGACGATGCTCGTGGCAGCGACCAAGGTGCACGCGGGGAAGGGGTTCTTCTTGCAAAACGGA
Source organism: Gemmatimonadales bacterium (assembly GCA_035604455.1). Taxonomy (GTDB): domain Bacteria; phylum Gemmatimonadota; class Gemmatimonadetes; order Gemmatimonadales; family GWC2-71-9; genus AG25. The sequence continues at coordinate 99,841 of DATNIM010000135.1, read as the reverse complement.
GGATACGAGTACAACCTCGTGCTCGCCGTCGCTGCGCTTGCAGTGGTCGCAGTGGGCCCCGGCACTTTCTCGCTTGACTACCTGCTGCACCTGACGCGCTAGTCTCGTTCGACGGAGGCCCATGCGGGTCGCGGTCGCCGCGGACCGTGTGGATCTCGGCGGTCCGGGGGCTTTGACGCCGGGCTAAGTGGCGAGGGCCGCGAGCTGTCGGAGTACGTACTCCAGGATGCCCCCGTGGCGAAAGTACTGCAGCTCCTGCGGGGTATCGATGCGCACCGTGGTTTGGAACTCGCGGGTCGTGCCGTCGGCCGCGGTCGCGCGTACGGCGACCGTCTTCCCGAGCGGGAACCCGTCGACCAGCGTCTCCGCGAGGCCGGTGACGTCGTAGCGCTCGGCGCCCGTGAGCCCCAGGGTGGCTGCGGTGTCGCCCGGCCGGAATTCGAGCGGTAGCAAGCCCATCCCGACCAGGTTCGAGCGGTGTATCCGCTCGTAGCTCTCCGCGATGACGGCGCGAACCCCGAGCAGCCGCGGCCCCTTCGCGGCCCAGTCGCGCGAGGATCCCGCGCCGTACTCCTTCCCGGCGAGCACCAACAGCGGAACCCCTTCGGCCCGATACCGGACGGCGGCGTCGTAGATCCACATGGGCTCGCCGTCGGGGAAATGGATCGTCCGAGGTCCCTCGGTGCCGGGGGCGACCCGGTTCTTCAAGCGGACGTTGGCAAAGGTGCCTCGCACCATCACCTCGTGATTCCCCCGCCGCGCTCCGTACGAGTTGAAGTCGATGGGGGCGACGCCGAGCGACATGAGGTATTCGCCGGCGGGGCTCTGCTTCTTGATCGACCCCGCGGGCGAGATGTGATCGGTCGTGATGCTGTCCCCCAGGAGACACAGTACCCGTGCGCCCCGGATGTCGGTGACTGCGGTGGGGACGCGGGGCATGGCGTCGAAGTACGGGGCCCGCCGGATGTACGTCGAGTCCCGATCCCAGGCGAACCGCTCGCCCGCCGGAACCGGCAGCTCCGTCCACCGCGCGTCGCCCGTGAAGACGGCGCCGTACTCCTGCTGGAACATCCCCGCCCGGATTGTGTCGCGAATGACCGCATCGACCTCAGCGGGCGACGGCCAGAGGTCCCGGAGGAATACCGGCGTACCATCGATGCGCTCGCCCATCGGCTCTGTGTCGAAGTCGATGTCAACCCGCCCGGCCAGAGCATACGCCACGACGAGCGGCGGAGAGGCGAGGTAGTTCGCGCGCACCTCCTGCTGGATGCGTCCCTCGAAGTTCCGATTGCCGGACAACACCGCGCAGACCACGAGATCGCCCTCCGCTACCGCGGCCGAGACGGGCTCCGGCAAGGGCCCCGAGTTACCGATACATGTGGTGCATCCGTACCCCACGACGTGAAAGCGCAGTTGCTCGAGGTACGTCATCAGCCCCGCTTGGCGGAGGTAGTCGGTCACTACTTTCGAGCCCGGGGCGAGACTCGTCTTCACCCAGGGGCGCGAGCGGAGACCGCTTTCCACGGCCCTTTTGGCCACGAGGCCGGCGGCCACCATCACCGACGGGTTCGACGTGTTGGTGCAACTCGTGATCGCGGCGATCACGACCGACCCGTGGGTCAACGTGTACTGCACGCCCTCGATGTGCACGGGTACCCGCGTGGAGCTTGGCGCGAGCGTTGTCACGGCCGAGTGTCCGCCTTCGCCCTCCCAACGCCCCGCGTTCCCGGCGCTCGCCTGGGTGGTCGGCGCGGTGGGCCGCACGAGTGTCGGCAGCGCCTCGAGAAAGGCGGCCTTGGCCCGCCGAAGCGGTATGCGGTCTTGGGGCCGTCGCGGGCCTGCAACACTCGGTTCCACGCTAGCGAGGTCGAGCTGGAGCGTGTCGGAGTAGTCGGCATGCGTCGTCCCGCCGAAGAATCCCTGCTCCTTGGCGTACGCCTCGACGAGGGCGACGTCCGCGGGCCGCCGCCCGGTCAACTGGAGGTACCGCAGCGTCTCGTCGTCGATAGGGAACAGGCCGACCGTGGCTCCATACTCAGGCGCCATGTTGCCTATCGTCGCGCGGTCGGCCACGGGCAGCGCCGACACGCCCGGTCCGAAGAACTCTACGAACTTGCCGACGACGCCGGTCTTGCGGAGCAACTCCGTGATGGTGAGCACGAGATCCGTGGCCGTGGCGCCGCTCGGGAGCGCGCCCGTGAGCCGGACCCCCACGACCTGTGGAATGAGCATCGACACCGGTTGCCCGAGCATCGCGGCCTCGGCTTCGATGCCCCCCACGCCCCAGCCGAGCACACCGAGTCCGTTGATCATGGTCGTGTGCGAGTCGGTGCCGACAAGGGTGTCGGGGAAGGCGAGGGGTGGACCGCTATCCGGGCGATCGCGCTCCCGGCACACGACGCGCGCCAGGTACTCGAGGTTCACCTGGTGCACGATCCCCGTATCGGGTGGCACGACGCGGAACCCCTGGAACGCCTGCTGTGCCCAGCGCAGCAGGGCGTAGCGTTCCCGGTTGCGCTCGAACTCGAGCTCGGCGTTCCTCTGAAAGGCCGTGGGGGTGCCGAACTCATCCACGATGACCGAATGGTCGATCACGAGCTCGGCCGGGAGCAGCGGATTGACTCCCCGTGGGTCGCCGCCCATCGCGGCCATCGCGTCGCGCATGGCGGCGAGGTCGACTACTGCTGGCACGCCCGTGAAATCCTGCAAGAGGACCCGGGCCGGCATGAACGCGATTTCGGCGTCGGGAACCGCGCGCGGGTTCCAGCGGACGAAGCGCTCGACATCCTCGGCCCGGACGGTACGGCCGTCCTCGCGTCGCAAGAGGTTCTCGAGGAGGAGCTTCAAGGCGTACGGCAGTCGCGCGACGCCGAAACCCCGGCGTTCGAGCGCTTCCAGCCGGAAGAACGTGACGGTCTCGCCTGCGGCGCGGAACGTCTCCTTGGCGCCGAAGGTATTGCTACCGGTACTCATTGGACGGGCAGCACACCCACCACGTAGTACTCGGTTTCGCCGAAACAGCTCGTCGGGACACCAACGTGCTGGCGGTAGGTGACCGCCACGCGCTTGCCCATGGATTGAGTGACGAGGGCGGCCACGGAGTCGTCGCGCACTGTGAAGTAGAACTTCTCAGGGATAGTGCCGGGGAGCGCCATGATCGCGAGTTCGCCCTCCCACGTCTTACATAGCCACCCCTTCTTCGAAAATTTCTGCACGTACCCGGCCCGCTCGCCCGATGAATACGTCCAGGTGAGGGCGAGCGCGGTATAGGCGGCGAACAGCAGTACGGGGACGGCGACGCCGCCGACCAGCACGAGCTTCCATTTGCGCGAGAGCGTCACGTCGGGGAATCTACGTCGTACGACTCAGTGCGATAAGCGGCGAAGCCGCGCGCGCGATAATTCGGGAGCGCGTGCGGGTGGTCGAGGGAACACGTGTGAAGCCAGACGCGGGTCGCTCCGAACGCCCAAGCGTGGTCCACGGCGGACCCGAGCAGCGCGCGGCCGAGACCGCGGCCGATCGCCTGCGGGAGCAGGCCCAGGTATGCGATCTCGACCGATCGGTCGTCCGGCACGCGCCGCAGCTCGTACCACCCCACGATCCGGTCACTTTCCTCGGCCGCGTACACGGAAATCTCCGGCCGAGCGAGATGGCGTGCGATCTCCGCGTCGGTCCAATGCCAGCGGTCTCGCCAGCAATACGCCTCGCCGACGGTCCGGTAAAACTCGCGGTACTGCTCGGGTTGGGGGGCCGGGAGGTGGCAGACCCGCAGCGCGGGTACGGGCTTCCCGGGCCGGAGTTGCTTCGGGGTGGTGAGTTCGAGATAGACGCGAATCGCTTGCACGGGTCCTCGACCGCGCTTCGCGCGCTGGCGGAACGAGGTGTATCTTACCCAGCGACGCTAGCGCCCGGGATTGCAATGGCTAACCGCATGACGACCGTACCGTTGCCGCTGAGCCTCCACTTGGCCGCGTACACCGTGGTCGGGCTCTTTTCGATGCTCGCGGGCGGCCTCAACTTGCTCGATCCCGAAAAATACCTCCACGGGCTCGCGTTCTTCGCCGTGGGAGGGTTGAGCTGGGGCTATGTGTTCGGCATCTACATGGCCAGGCGCGAGGTCGTGATGCTCGGGCTCGTCCTCAGCCTCGCGTATCTCGGATTCGGGGTCTGGCAGTTCACCGAGCACCCTCCGCTCGGCCTGCTGCTCCTCGCGATGGGTGCCTATGGCGCGGGCACGCTACTCTACTACCGTCGGCAGATTCTCGAACCCTAACACTCGCTTCGGCTAGGGGTTGGTCGGCCGGAGGTCGAGCTCGCTCAACATGGCGCGCTCGGCGAGTTGGATCGTGGCCTCGATGCTCTGCGCCACATCCTCAGCGAGCAGCGCTCGATCCGTCCCCGTCCCCGGGCCTTGGCCCGCGCGGCTTCGAAATCCCGTCGCCACGGACCCTGGGCAGACGGCGACGACCCGGATGTTGTGCTTCCGGACCTCTAGCATGAGGGCCTTCGAGAACCCGAGCACGGCGTGCTTGGAGGCGCAGTAGGCCGTCCCCCCCTCGATCCCGTTGCGTCCAGCGAGCGAGGCGACGTTCACGATGGTCCCGCGCCGCGCTTGCTTCATCGCGGGCAGGAACGCGCGGGTCACGAGAAAGAGCGACCGCACGTTCACGCCCATCGTCGCGTCCCAATCGTCGAGCGAGAGCTCCTCCAAGGGACCGAAGCGCCCGATCCCGGCGTTGTTAACCACGACGTGCGGCGTCCCCCGCTCACGCGCGACGAACGCCGCGAACCGCTCGACCGAGGCCGGATCGGAGACGTCGCAAGGCGACGCGATCGCGTCGACTCCGGCGGCGTGGAGCGCGCTCTCGGTCTCGCGCACGGGTTCGGGCGTCCGCGCGCAGATCGCCACCTTTGCCCCGGCACGTCCCAATTGGAACGCCGTCGCACGACCGATGCCTTGGGTGGCACCCGTGACGACGGCGAGAGCTCCGGTGAGGTTCACCGGGGTCAATATATCCCGGGTCTGGCGAAGGCCCGCTAGGTGCGGATGACGCCGGGGTAGCGAGCGGGGTCCGGCGCAAACCTCGGAAAGATTGCCGCGAGCTCGCGCGCGTCCAAGTGACGGGCGAGGACCTCGGTGAACAAATCCCGGAAGTCGGTCGTCACCGCGACGTCGCGACCTTCGAACCGGTGCGCGGGCTCGAGTCCAGGCCAGCTCCCGAGGACCTTGCCCCCATTCACGGGGCCGCCGAGCACGAGCATCGCCGTCGCCCGGCCGTGATCGGTCCCAGCCGTCCCGTTCTCGGCCACGGTCCGGCCGAACTCGGACATGGTGAGAATCACGATGTCGCGCATCCGCTCGCCCATGTCTGTGGCGAACGCGGCGAGCGCTTGGCCGAACTCGCCGAGCCGCTGAGCGAGCTGACCGTCGCTCGCGCCCTGGTTCACGTGGGTGTCCCAGCCGGTGACGTCGGCAAAGGCGATGCGGAGCCCTACCCCGGATTTGATGAGCTGGGCGATCTCGAGGAGCGCGTGTCCGAACGGGCCGCGGGGGTATTGGGCGCCTGCGGCGGGCTCGTACTGGAGGGGGTTTGCCTGTCTCAAGACGCGCACCGCCTCGAACGCCTCGTCCGACGACGAGGCGAGGAGTCCGGTCGTCGTACCGGCGTAGAGGCGCTCGAAGGCCTCGGTGAGACGGTCCCGCGCGGGAGCGCCGCCCCCGAGTCCGAAGGTCTGGAGGTTGTGGATGGCGAGCGCCGGGGCCGATCCCGCTAGGATGCGCGGGAGCTGCGGCCCGAAGGCCACCGCGCGAAAGGGCGTGGCCGCGTGCTCGCGATCGTGCTGGCAGTAGCGGTTCAGCCAGCCGTCGGCTGTGTTCTTCACCCCCGGCGTGCCCGACTCCATGTAGTCCTGGGCGTCGAAGTGACTGCGGGTGGGGTCGGGCGATCCCGCGGCGTGGAGAACCGCGAGACTGCCCCGGTCCCACCACTCCTTGAGCGGGGCGAGGCGAGGGTGCAGTCCGAAGTGTCCATCGAGATCCACGACGTCCGGTCGCGGGACGGCGATGCGGGGGCGTGCATCGTAGTACTCCCGCTCGCCGTATGGTACGACCATGCTGAGACCATCTACCGCGCCCCGCTGGAAGAGGCACACGAGAATCGGCCCGGCGTCGCTCGGCGCGGCCGAGGCGAACGCGGCGCGGGCGAGAAACAGTGGATCGAGCCCGACGCTGAACAGCGCGAGGCTTCCGCCCTTCACGAACACGCGCCGCGACATGGTCACGGGCATACCCTCGGGCGGTCGCGGGTTGGACGGGTGACAGTCATTGCCGCTGAAACTCCGGGCCCCCGATCGCCAGCCCGACCGCGAGAGCGCGGGCTGCGACGGGGTTGGGCACGGTGCTGACTTCGTCCTCGATGACCCGCGTCGTGTTATCGGTCATGGTCCCAGCCAGGACCTTGGCGTCGACCGCGGCCACGAGTTCCGCCGGATCCGGGGTGTCGCCCAGGAGCACGTCGAGGTCGACGCGCGCGCCGGGGAGGCGGTCTGCCGCAAGCGCGACCGCCACGTTCATGCGGTCGAGCAGCGCTCCGCTGTTCACCCAGGCGGCCGCAGACTCGGGGTAGCCATCCGGGGCGGCGTGCATGAACAACGGCTCGCCGAGCCGGGCCGCAACCTGGGGGAGCCGGAGCGACGAGTCCGGTTGAGCTCCGGTCACGCGGAGCGCGCTCACGAGGAACACGAGCGGGGTCTTGACCTTGGCGGCGCGATTCGCCGGCGCCCAGAAGTCTGCGCCGTTGACGATCGCGCGCAGGACCGCGCCGATGTCGCCCCCTGAGCGTTGCCACGCCGCGACCGCGTCGTCCACGCAGCCGTCCGGCGGATCGTCGCGCACGAACCGCTGACACAGGGCTCGACTGACGTGGTGCATGGTGGCCGGCGCGTTCGCGAGCCAGCGGAGCAGCCGGACGCCCTCGTCCTGGCCGTGCCCGGCCGGAAAGCGCATGCCCAACACGACCTTGCTTCCCCAGTCGTGGGCCCAGTCGTGGAACTGGAATCCGCCGCCCCGTTCCGGACGCTCGATGCTCCACCCCGTGAAGATACGGGCCACGTTCACGACGTCTTGCTGGGTGTACCCCCCGTCGACGCCGAGCGTGTGCAGCTCGAGAAGCTCGCGCGCGTAATTCTCGTTCAGGCCCCGTGGGGCGCGCGCGCGGCGGGCTGAATCCGCCCCGCCGACGCCGAAGCGGTACCGCCAGCCCGGCGGGCGCGCGCCGGGTGCCACGCTCTCCCAGTTGTCCAGGTAAAAGAGCATTGCTGGGCTTTCCGCCGTGGCACCCAGGAGGTCGCTGAACCGCCCGAACGCGTGGGGTCGGATCGTGTGTTCGATATAGTCCGGCAGCAGGAACCGATCGGCGCCCTTGGCGATCAGCACGTTGAAGTGGTTGGTCCAAAAATCCACCATCACCTCGTATAACTGACGCTGCGACAGCGCGGCACGGATCAGCGTGAGTTCGACGTACTGGTCGGTGAGCGCGCGGCCCAGCCGACCGTGGGGCCCAGGCGCCGGCTCGCTGTCGGCCATCATCGTGTTGGCACCCATGGCCGCTTCGCGCCGCTCGCGCGCGGCGTCGGCATAGACCCGCGCGAGCGCCTCGCGGCTGTAGCTGAGCACGGGGAGCGCGCGCTCGCGCGGAGCCAGCGCCTCGTCGTTGATCTTCCCCGGCTCGAGTTGCGCGTCAACCCAGCGCATGACCCCGAATGAGGCCACGCGATCCACCTCACCGGGCGTGGGACCGTAGGCCAGGCGGTTGAGCGCGTGGATCGCGGAATCGCGAGCGGAAACGGTGTCGCGCTCCATGGGCGTCAGGGGGACGATTCGTTCCGTCCGCAGGCCGCCGGTCGCGCCGAGCGGTGCGAGGAGGAGCGCGCACGTCAGGGAGGCATACCGCATGCGGTTATATTGACGCACGGTCTTCGATGGAAGTTAATGGTGTGAGCGGTCCAAGCCGTCTTCCCCCTTCACATGCCCTAGTGCCCCGCCCTCGGAGCCTTGGTTCCGGGCCGGACAAGGCGCCGACGTGGCGCGAGCGCTTCGAGGCGTTGAAGCATTTGCCCCCGCTTCTGCGCTTCGTGTTTGAGACGCACCCGGGATACACGGTAGCGATCCTCGCGCTGCGCGTGGTGCGGTCCTTTATTCCTCTTGCAGTCCTCTGGATCGGCAAGCTCATCATCGACGGCGTGATCGCGGGAGCCCGGGTGCAGACGACGGGCGGGGTCGTCGCGTGGTGGCATCTGGCGAGCCTGCTGGGACTCGAGCTGGCGATCGCGGTCGTCGGCGAGGGCCTGGCCCGCCTCTCGTCGCTGCTGGAGAGCCTGCTCGGGGACCTGTTCTCCAATCGCATCAGCGTCCGGCTGATGCAGCACGCCGCCACGCTCGACCTCGCGCAATTCGAGGACGCTGACACCTACGACCATCTGGAGCGAGCGCGTCGCCAGACCGTGGGCCGGATCGGGCTGATCACTCTGCTCCTGTCCACGGCTCAGGACCTCGTGACGCTCGCCTCGCTCGCGGGCGTGCTCCTCCTGCAGCTCCCGTGGCTGCTCCTGCTGCTCGTCGTCGCGGTGCTGCCGTCGTTCCTAGGGGAGACGCACTACGCGGCCCTGGGGTACTCGCTCCTCTTTTCCTGGACCCCGGAACGCCGACTGCTCGACTACCTCCGCTACACGGGAGCATCGGATGAGACCGCGAAGGAAGTGAAGCTCTTCAGCCTGTCGGACTTCCTCATCGGCCGCTACGCCCGGCTGTCGGAGGAGTTCTACGACGCCAACAAGAAGTTGGCCGTCAAGCGGAACGTCGTATCGACGCTGTTCGTGACCATCGGGACACTCGGCTACTACGGCGCGTATGCCGTCACGATCTACCTGACAGTGCTCGGCCGCTTCACAATCGGCGCGCTGACCCTGCTCGCGGGATCGTTCCGCCAGAGCCGGGACCTGATCCAGCGCGTGCTGCTCTCGCTGTCGCAGATCTTCGAGCAGAGTCTCTATCTGGCCGACCTGTTCACGTTCTTCGACGTGCGGCCGCGCGTGGACTCCCGCCCCGGCGCGCGCCCGGTGCCCGCGCCGATCCGGGAAGGGTTCGAGTTTCAGGACGTGGGGTTTCACTACCCTGGGTCCGAGCGATGGGCCGTTCGGCACCTCTCCTTTCGTTTCGGCCCCGGCGAACGCATCGCCCTGGTGGGTGAGAACGGTGCGGGCAAGACTACCCTCGTCAAGCTGCTCACCCGCCTCTACGACCCGGACGAAGGACGCGTGCTGCTCGACGGCGTCGACCTGCGGGACTACAACCTCGACAGCCTGCGTCGCGCGATTGGGGTCATCTTCCAGGATTTCGTCCGCTACGACTTCATCCTGAAGGAGAACATCGGCGTGAGCCAGGTGGAGGCGCTTGACGACGAGGCGCGGGTGCGCGCAGCCGCCGAACGCAGTCTGGCCGACTCCGTCGCGCAGCGTCTGGGTAGCGGCTACGGGCAGATGCTCGGTCGCCGCTTCGATGGGGGCGTGGAGCTCTCCGGGGGCGAGTGGCAGAAAGTGGCGCTCGCCCGGGCCTACATGCGCGACGCCGAGGTGCTCATTCTGGACGAGCCTACCGCTGCCCTCGACGCTCGCGCGGAATACGAGGTGTTTCTCCGCTTCGCCGAGCTCACGGCCGGAAAGATGGCCGTGCTCATCTCGCACCGGTTCTCGACCGTCCGCATGGCCGATCGCATCCTGGTGCTGCAGGGCGGGGAGCTGGTCGACGACGGTACCCACCAGGAGCTCGTGGCCCGCGGCGGTCTGTACGCCGAGCTGTTCTCCCTGCAGGCCGCAGGATACCGCTAGCGCGCACCGGGGCACGGCGAAACTCGACTTGACGATCGTCCCCGAGGACGGCGGGGCCTAGGCAACACGTCGTCGCAACCGGGCGCGGCCCCCCAAGGCCGGCATAGATTGTAGCCCGCATGCCCGCCGCCCGGTCGCGCCTCGGCATCATCTTCCTCACGGTCCTGATCGATCTGATCGGGTTCGGGATCATCATTCCCAACCTGCCCTATTACGCCCAACGGATGGGCGCAGGTGGCTTTGGACTGGGCGCCCTCCTCGGTGCGTACTCCTTGATGCAGTTCCTGGCGACGGCGATTCTCGGCCGCACGTCGGATCGGGTGGGGCGGCGGCCGGTGCTGCTCGCGACCATGCTCTGCAACGCCGTGGGGTACGTGCTGTTCGCCGCCGCCGGGTCCTACGGCCTCCTCCTGCTCGCGCGCGTCGTCTCGGGATTCGCGGGGGGCAACATCTCGGCCGCGCAGGCCTACATCGCGGACATCACCCCCCCGGCCGAGCGGTCGCGCGGCATGGGTGTGATCGGGGCGGCGTTCGGCCTGGGCTTCATCCTGGGTCCCGCACTCGGGGGACTTGCGGCTCATTACCTCGGGCCGCGGACCCCGGGGCTCGTCGCCGCGGCGCTGTCCCTCGCCAACTTCGTCTCGGCCTACGCGATTCTCCCGGAGTCCTTGCGCAAAGAGCATCGGACTGAGCGGCCGCTGCTCGATTTCTCGCACATCGGCTCCGCGGTGCGCGACCCCAAGCTCGGTCCCCTCATGGCCGCCTGGGGCATCGCGCCGTTTGCATTCTCGGGATATTCGGTCGCGCTGCCACTCTGGGCCGGGGTCCGATTCGGGTGGCAGGAGCAGCAACTGGCGTGGCTGTTCACGGCTATCGGCGCCACGGCTGCCCTGGTCCAGGGCTACCTGTTCGGAAAGCTCGCGCGGCGGGTGGGCGACCGGGCCCTGCTCGTGGCAGGCGCGTTCGGGATGGCCCTTGGGATCGCGGTCGTGCCGATGATCGGGACGACGCTGACCCTGTACATCTGGACGGTCGAACTCGCCTTCGCGAACAGCATCTTCGGCCCGGCGGCCTCGGGGCTCGTCTCGCGGTTCGCGGAGCCCACGGAGCAGGGCGCCGTGCTCGGGGCGGCGCAGGCGCTCTCGGCGCTCGGCCGGCTCGCTGGCCCCATCGGGATCGGCTGGATCTATGACGCTTCGCGGGCGGCGGCGTTTTGGAGCGCGGGAGCCGCCATGGCCGTAGGCGGCGCGTCTACCCTCCGGGTTCCGGCGCCCGATCCAGCGCCCGCCGCGACCGATGCGGAGTCCGCTACGCGCGTCTAGCCCTCCGCCGGACACGAGTCATATTCTCCCCATCCCCAGCGGGAGAAGACTGCGTCTATGCGCATGTATACGACGCCCGAGATCCGCAACGTCGCGGTCGTGGGCCACGGCGCGAGCGGCAAGACCTCTCTGGTGGACGCGCTCGCGTTCGTGGCCGGCACCAGCAAGCGGCACGGGTCGGTGAAGGATGGGACCGCCCTGACCGACTACACCGCCGACGAAATCGAACGCAAGTATTCCATCAACATCGCCCTCGGCGTGGCTGAGTGGCGGGACACCAAGCTCAACCTGATCGACACCCCGGGCTATCTCGATTTCACGGGCGAGGCCCTGGCCGCCGTCTGGGCCGCCGACGCGGCCCTCGTCGTCGTCTCGGCAACCGGGGGCGTGGAAGTCGGGACCGAAAAGGTGTCGGAGTACTGCGAGCGACACCCGATCCCGCGCCTCTTCTTTGTGTCCCTGATGGACAAAGAGCACGCCAATTTCGATCGCGCGTACGACCAGATCCGAGCCATCCTCACCCCCAAGGCCATCGCGATCGCGATTCCCCTCGGCGCCGGGCCCGAGTTCCACGGCGTGGTGAACCTGCTCTCCCGGACGTGCCATCTCTACAAGAAGGGCACGAAGAACGGGGAGTACGACGAGCAGCCGGTGCCCGCGGAACAGGCCGAGCGCGTCGAGCGCTACGCCAAGGAGCTCCTCGAGCGGATCGCCGAGTCCGACGACGCGCTGCTTGAGCGCTACCTCGGCGGCGAGACGATCGGGCCCGAGGAAGCGATGGCCGCGCTCAAGGCTGGCACGGTTCGTGGCGACCTGTGCCCGGTGTCCTGCGGAGCGGCGGAGCTCACCTACGGCACGCGCGAACTCCTCTCCGACCTCGTCGATCTTCTGCCCGCGCCGAGCGAACGCCCGGCGGTCGAGGGGCACCGCTGGGGAAGCGCGGAACGGGTCGTCGTCGGAGCCTCTGACACGGGGCCCTCGGCGGTCCAGGTCTTCAAGACGATCTCCGAGCCGCACGTCGGTGACGTCACGTTGTTTCGGATCCAATCGGGGATCGTCACGAACGGGCAGGACGTCTACAACGCGCCGCGGAACGCGACCGAGAAGCTGAACCACCTGTGCGTTCCGCTCGGCAAGGAGCGAATCGAGGTCAAGGAACTGCACGCGGGCGACATCGGGGTCGTGGCGAAACTCCGGGACACCCACACCAACGACACGCTCTCCGCCAAGGAGCTGCCGCTCGTGCTCCCCCGGATCCCGTTCCCCGAGCCCGTCCTCGTCGAGGCGATCGAGGTCAAGCAGCGCGGGGAAGAGGAGAAGCTGTCCAACGGACTCCACAAACTGCACGAGGAAGACCCGACGTTCCAGCACGAGTACAGCGGCGAGCTACAGCAGACGTTGATTCGCGGGCTCGGCGAGCGACACCTCGAGATCATCGTCGGCCGGCTCGCGCGCAAGTTCGGGGTTCACGCGCAGATCACGAAGCCGCGGATTGCCTACCGCGAGACCTTCAAGGGCCGAGCCGAAGGCCAAGGCAAGCATAAGAAGCAGACGGGCGGGCGGGGCCAGTATGGCGACTGCTGGATCCGCATCGCGCCGCTGCCGCGCGGCTCCGGGTTCCAGTTCGTGGACGAGATCGTGGGCGGCGTCATCCCGCGGCAGTACATCCCGGCGGTCGAACGAGGCGTGCAGGAGGCCGCGGCCCGCGGTCCGGTGGCGGGCTATCCCGTGGTGGACTTCAAGGTCGAGCTCTACGACGGGTCCTACCACGACGTCGACTCGAACGAACAATCGTTCAAGATGGCTGGGATTCTCGCGTTCCGGACCGTCAGTCAGGCCGCGCGCCCTGCGCTGCTCGAGCCCATCCTCGAGCTGACGGTTGCCACCCCAGACGATTACCTGGGGGCCGTCATGGGGGATCTGTCCTCGCGGCGCGGCCACATCCTCGGGAACGCCAAGGAAGGGCGCCTGACCGAGGTGCGTGCGCTCGTCCCCGAGGCGGAACTCGACCGTTACGCGACCACGCTCCACTCGCTCACGCACGGCCGCGGCACCTATCGCCAGAAGTTCCACGCGTATCAGGAGGTCCCGCCCGAGGCTGCCCACAAGGTCGCCGAGGCGCGGAAGAAAGAGACGACCGAGGCCGAGAAATCCTAGGCTGCGGTCAAGCCGCGGGTCCACCGGGCGAGGGCGTGGACGACCGCGATGTCCCAGTCGCTCATGAGTCGTCCAAGACGAGTACTGCGGCCCCGCGGATGCGCCCGGTGCGCAGCCGCGCGAGCGCGTGGCCGCCCTCTTCCAACGGGAAGGGCTCGATCGTCGTGCGGACGGGGACGGTGGGGGCGAGCGCGAGGAACTCTTCCCCGTCCCGCCGCGTGAGGTTCGCGACCGAGCGGACCACGCGCTCACCCCAGAGCAACGCGTATGGGAAGGCCGGGATGTCGCTCATGTGGATCCCGGCGCACACGACGGCGCCACCCTTGACCACGGCGCCGAGCGCCGCGGGCACCAGCGCCCCCACCGGAGCGAAGAGAATCGCCGCGTCGAGCGGCTCGGGCGGCAGGGCGGTTGAGTCTCCGGCCCAGACCGCGCCGAGCTCGAGCGCGAAGCGCTGCGCGTCGACGTCGCCCTGGCGGGTGAAGGCGAACACCCGGCGCCCTTGGTGCCGCGCGACCTGAATCACGAGGTGGGCCGCCGCGCCAAACCCGTAGAGTCCGAGACGCTCGCCCTGCCCGGCCGCGACCAGCGCGCGATACCCGATGAGCCCGGCGCAGAGCAGGGGTGCGGCGGCCGAGGGAGGCCCGTCGGGCGGCAGTCGAAAGGCGTAGCGCGCGTCGGCCACGGCGAATTCGGCAAACCCGCCGTTGATCTGGTAGCCCGTGAAGCGCGCGCGGTCGCAGAGGTTCTCGCGGCCCGTCCGGCAGAACCGGCACGCGCCGCAGGTCCAGCCGAGCCACGGCACCCCGACACGGTCACCGACCTTGAGGGTCCCCACCCCCGTCCCGAGCGCGGCCACCCGCCCCACGATCTCATGGCCCAGCACGAGCGGGAGCTTCGGGCTCGGGAGGTCCCCGTCGCTCACATGGAGGTCGGTTCGACATACGCCGCACGCAGCCACGGCGATGAGCACCTGGCCCGCACTGGGCTCGGGACGGGGGACCTCGGCCAACCGGAGGGGGCGGCCCGGCGCGTCCAGCAGGAGGGCACGCATGGCGCCAATGCTAACGCAAGGAAGGGAGAACCGGCGCGGCTCAGCCTACGAGGACGGGCTCGAGCTCCTTGGGCTGTTTATACACGTAACGCCGGCCGGTGTAGTTCTTGAGGACGACCTCGGTGTCCGTCACGGACTCCACGTACTCGGGCAAGAGTGGGATCTTGCCGCCGCCGCCCGGGGCGTCGATCACGAAGTGGGGCACGGCAAGCCCGGAGGTCCAGCCGCGGAGCGCCTTGATGATCTCCAGGCCCTTCTCCACCGTGGTCCGGAAGTGCTCCGCGCCCGCCACCTGGTCGCATTGATAGATGTAGTAAGGCCGGACGCGCGCGGCGAGCAGGCGCTGCATGAGCGTCTTCATCACGGCCGCATCGTCGTTGACGCCCTTCAAGAGCACGGTCTGACATCCGAGCGGAATGCCGGCGTCGGCGAGCATCCCGAGCGCCTGCACCGCGCCAGGCGTGAGCTCGTCCGGGTGGTTGAAGTGCGTGTTGATGAAGAGCGGATGGTACCGCTTGAGGATCGCGCACAGGGCGGGCGTGATTCGCTCGGGCAGGTGGCAAGGCACGCGACTGCCAATGCGGAGGATCTCAAGGTGAGGGATGCTCCGCAGCCGGCGCAGGATCTCCTCGATCCGTCGATCGGAGAGCAGGAGCGGGTCGCCGCCCGAGAGAATGACGTCGCGAATCTCGGTGTGGCTCTCCAGGTACTGGAAGCCGGACTCGAGTTTGGCAAGCGGGATCTTCTCCGGATCTCCGACCTTCCGACGCCGCGTGCAGAACCGGCAATAGGACGCGCACACCGGTGAGACGAGGAACAGGGCCCGATCGGGATAGCGGTGCGTAATATTGGGTACCGGCGAGTGGGCCTCCTCGTCCAGGGAGTCGACGAGGCCGTCGTGCACTTCGAGTTCTTGCAGGTCCGGTACGTACTGCCGCCAGATCGGGTCGTTGGGTGACTTGATCAGCTCCACCATCGCCGGTGAGATCCGGAATTCGAAATTCTCCGCCGCCTGCCGCAGGCGGTCGAGCTCGGGCAGGTGCTCCGGCCCGAATCGCTCGGCCAGCGCGTCGAGCGACGCGAGGCTCTGTTTACGCAGGAGTTCTTGCCAGGACTCCATGTCGCAGATCCTTGAGGTAGATCCTGAGGGCGTCTCCGGGCGCGTAATAATCGGGGATCGTGGCGACGACGTGGAAACCGCGGCGCTCGTAGAAGGCGTGCGTCGGAGCGTAGTCGGGGCGGGCGGAGGTCTCTACCACGACGAGCCGGTAGGAGCCGGCCGCGAGCTCGGCTTCCACGGCGCTGAGCAACGCGGTGCCGACGCCGCGACGGTGGTGGACAGGGTCGACGACGATCCAGTAGAGGTCGGCGGTGCCCTGCGTCCCCGGGGTGGGTCCCCAGCACGCGTACCCCGCGAGCACAGCGCCGTCATAGGCTCCGACGAAGCGGTAGTCGTCGTCCCCCGCCACCATGGCGTCGAGGAGTTCGACGGCCGTCGCCACTTCCGCCGGTCGGAACAGCCCCGTGGCGGCCGTGATGCGTTCAAGCTGTGCGCGCTGCGCGGGTCCGACGGTTCGGAGCGAGCAGTTCACGGGCCGCCTTGGCGCCTTGTGCCTCGCGCAGCGCCACCTCGGCCACCCGGCGCACGAGCTCAGCGTAATCCCAGCCGGCGGCCCGCGCCATGCGCGCGAGGCCGGCGTCGTCGTTCAGGTCGGGATTCGGGTTTACCTCGAGCACCCAGGGGCGTCCCTGCTCGTCGACCCGGAGGTCGACGCGACCGTAGCCTTTTCCTTCCATCGCCTTCCACGCGGCGCCCGCCACCCGCACGAGGCGTTCGGTGACCTTCTGGGGCACCAACGCCGGGCACAGCGGCACGCTGCCCAGGTCTTCGGGCGACCCGGCGTCCCATTTTGCGGCGTAGGTCAGGATCGGCCAACTGCCGGCGGGCATCGTCGTGAAATCGATCTCCGCGACCGGGAGCGTCCGGTCGCCCACAAAGCCGACATTGAACTCGCGTCCCGCGATGTACTCCTGCACCAGGACTTCGTCGAATTGTTCGGTCATGGCCGCCACCCGCGCGCGGAGCGCCCGTCGGTCGGTCACGACCGAACCGCGATCGAGGCCTGAACTCGCGTCCTCGGCTGCCGGCTTGACGATGGCTGGCAGCGGGAAGTCTTCGTCGATCCGGCCCTGCGCCACCGTCCAGCGGGGGACGGGGAGGCCGGCGCGCGCGAGCACGGTATTGGCGAACGGCTTGCGCCGGCAGGTGGCGAGCGTCCACGCGCTCGCTCCCGTCACGGGCACGCCGACGAACTCCAGCGGCGCGACGACGTGCTCTTCCCATTGGCTCCGGCCATGCACGCCCTCGCAGAGGTTGAACACGAGGTCGCAGGCCCGAGCCGCGCCGAACCAGCGCATGTCGTGGCGCACCGGCACCTTACGGACCGAATGGCCCAGGTCCGTGAACGCCCGACCGATGTCGTGCACTGCCTTGGTCACGCTGCGGATATCGGCCGCCGTCCAGTCGTCGGCCCCGGGGTCGTAGAGAATGACGATCCTCATGCGCGAACCCCCGGCACGCGCGGTGACCCGGCCCGCGGCGAAGGCACCCTGAGCGGATCTCCCGCAAGGCGCCGCCAGGCGATGCGCACGACTTCCAGAATCAACTCGTCGTACGACAGCCCCGCCGCCCGGGCGGCCTTGGGGAAGCAGGAGTTCATCGCCGGGTCGGGCAGAATCCCTGGCAGGGGGTTGAGCTCGAGCACGTTCGGCACGCCGAACCGATCGACCCGGATGTCGATCCGGCACCAGTCGCGGCACCCGAGCGCGTGGTAGGCGTCGAGTGCGGTCCGCTCGATGTCCGCGGTGACGGCCGCCGGGATGTCCGGTGGACACCGGAAGATCGCGAGCGGCCGGTCGGGCGTGTCCCACAACCATTTCGCCTCGTAGCCGTACACAGGCGGGGTGCCGGGCGGGAGCGTGTCGAAGTCGAGGCCCACGATCGGGAGGCATCGTGCCTCGGCGCCGTTGCCGAGAATCGCCACCGTGAACTCAGGGCCGGGCAGGTAGGTCTCGACCAACACGGGCTGCGCGTAACAGGCGAGCAGCTCGCGCACGCGCTCGGCGAGCTCGGGTGGGGTCGCGCACAGGTTCCGCGTGAACACGCCCTTGCTCGACCCCTCGGCCACGGGTTTGACGAACACCGGATAGGGCAGGTTCACGAGGGCGACGTCGCCGGGGCGCTCGACGCACACGAAGGGCGGCGTCGGCACGCCGCGATAGGCGAGGACCTCTTTCGCGCGCGCCTTGTGCAGTGCGATCCCGAGCGTCAGCGGGTCGCTGCCGGTGTAGGGGATGTGGAAGTACTCGCAGATCGCCGGCACGAGCGCCTCGCGGCTCGGACCGTCGAACCCCTCAGCCATGTTGAAGACGATGTCGGGACGCGCGAGAGCGAGCTTCTGCGGAAACGATGCGCCAGCTTCGAGGCGAATTACCGTGCCAAGACCGCCAAGGACGCGGGCCACCGCATCGATCGTGGCCGGCTCGTCCCACTCGGCGAAGGCGTCACTGGTACTCGGAGGCTCCTCGTCCGGCTTCTGGTTGTAGGCGAGACCGATGCGCATGTGGTCTCGGCTGACCTCCTATAAAAAAGGCCGCGCGGTTCGCGGTCTGGGGACAGAAGCACGATGAACGATAAGACAATATGACAAACCGAAGACATACGCAATAGCTCGCGCGCGATTTTTTTCTTCGTCAGACTTTGTGGTACGCGACGCGCGCCGCTTCGTGTCGATCCTCGGCGACGTAGATCTCGAAATCGGAGAACAACGCGGACGCTTCTCGGTGCAGAACCCGGAGACACGCAACGGCAAGTCGGCGAATCTCGAGCTCGGCCCCCTCGCCACATCGGAGCTCGAGCATCGTCCGCCACGCCCGGGCGTTCGCGGAGACGACGATCTTCGTCTCGGTCGCATTCGGGAGCACGCTGCGCGCCGCTTCACGCGCCATTTTGCGGCGGTGCACTTTGTCACTCACCCAGGCGTAGCGCTCCACCAGGGCGCCGACGGCGGCGATGTAGGCGGCCTGGGCCGCGCCGACCTGCCGGGTCCACTCCGCCTCGAGCGCGGGATCGTCGAGGACCGCGGGCGGTACGACGAACGCCGCCTGCGACTCGTCGACGTAGCGTTGCGAGAGTTGCGAGTAGCCGAACCCCGCCCGGTGCCTCACCAGTTCGTGCGAGCACGAGCGGGAAATGCCCTCGACCAGAAGGACGTAGACCGCGTGCTCGAGCACGGAGCCGTGTCCCTGGCGCTTGATGTTCTCGAGGTACTCTGCGGTGGTGCGGCTGGCGGGATTGTGCTGGCTCATGTAACAAACGCGGCCCGCGAACTCGGCGAGTCGCTCGCCGTCGGACGCCTCCCCCTGCCATTGGACCGCGAGATGTGGTGGCTCGACGAACTGCGGGCGAGCGATCAAGGTGACGCGGGGGCCGCGGTAGATCTCCATCTCAGCTCGCAAGCTCGGTTTTTGGGGTGGCCCAGCGCCCGTCTTGCTCGATCGCGCGCAGGCGGCGGGCGATGTCGTCGGGGATGGCGGCCGCGTCGGGCCCAACCTTGAGATCGGCGAGCGGCGCCCAGTCGCGCGCGGGAAGTATAACGCCCGGATTGAGAATGCCGAGCGGGTCGTAGGCGGCCTTCACGTCGCGGAACAGGGCGAGGACCTCGGCCCCGTAGAAGCGCTCGAGTACCCCGGCGCGCAGTCGCCCGATCCCATGCTCGCCGCTCGGCACCCCGCCGAGCTCGGCGAGGAGCCTCGTGACGTCTTCGAAGAGCGCCTCGAGCGCACGCACCCAGGACGGGCGCGTGGTGTCCGGGAGAGCGTTCACGTGAACGTGGCCGTCGCCCGCGTGGCCGAAGATGGCCACGGGAATCCCGTGACGGTCGGCCGCAGCCCGGACCCCCGCGATGTATGCCCCAAGCCGCTCGAGCGGCACGCAGCCGTCCTCGATGACCTGCAGGGACCTTTGCGTGGGCGGCAGGCGGGCAAGGGCCGGACTAGCCAGGCGACGGATCGCCCACAGTCGCTCGAGCCCGCCGCGATCGACGGCGGTTTCGACATGGGTCGTGAGCCCCTTGAGCCCACGCACCGCGTCCCCGACCACGGCCCGCGCTGCGGCCGCCGTCTCCCGCTCGAATTCGGCCAGGAGGAGGCACGCGACGCCTTCGGGCAGCTCCGCGCCGGCCGTGCGGATAAACCCGAGAAACGAACCGTCGAGCAGCTCGAGCGCCGACGGGTTAAGGGCGACGAGGTACGGCACGGCGTCCGCGAGCGCGTCGAGCGTCCCGAAGCCGAGCACTGCCCCTCCTACGTCAGGAGGAATCGGCTCGAGGCGCCACTCGACGGCGGTTACCAGAGCGAGCGTTCCCTCTGACCCCACCAGGAGGTCGAGTTCCTCACCGGTCTCCGCGTAGCGGTCGAGGGCGAAGCCGCTTGAGCTCTTGCGCGTGCGGGGGAACCGCGCCCGGACGAGCGAACGCTGCGAGGGAGAAAGCGACCAGGGGCCCGGCGTTCGATCTCCCCGTGCCACGCGGCGCACGACGCCGTCTGCGCCAACGCCTTCCACCGCGTTGACCCATGTGCGGGCGCTCCCCGCGCGGACGGATCGCGGCCCGGCCGCGTTGGTCGACACCATGCCGCCCGATGTGGCGAACGCGCCCGATGAGGGGTCGGGCGGGAGCCGCAGCCCGTACGCTCGAGCCGCCTCGGTCACCTCCCCCCAGGTGACGGACGCGCCCACCGCAGCCGCGCGTCTTTTCCAATCGACAGTGAGGTCTCGGAAGCCCTGGCTCATGTCCACGATCACGCCAGGCCCGACGGCGCCGCCCGCCATGCCGCTGCCCGCGCCCCGCGGCACAAGGGACGTCCTCGTCTTTGCCGCCCACCGCACGAGGTCCTGCACTTCGGAAACGCTGCGGGGCACGGCAACTCCGGCAGGGACGATGCGATAGATGCCCGCCCCTTCGGCGTAGGCCGCGCGCGTGCGCGGGTCGGTCCGGAGCCCAGGAAAGGGAGGAATGGAAGGCGTGCTCACCTGCGTTCGGGAAGTTAGCACGCCGCAAATCAGCTTGACACCGCTTGAGGGTCCGGTGAAGCTTGGACCACTATGGCTGAGGTCGCCCGCGCACAGTTGATTCGCATCGAGACCGATCGTCGGCTCGGCCACGAGTGGGACCAGTGGGACGGCACGCCGCTCCCGAACGGCGGGGACTTCTCGGCGCCCCCACGGGCGTTCTTCGCGTGGCTCGGGTTCGCCCTGGTGGTCGCGGGCGGCGTCGCGGGCGGCGCCGTGTTCCTGATCGCCCCCCGCCTCGCGCTCGTGTGGTCGGGCCTCCCGCGGCTCCTTGGGTGGGGCATTCTGGGCGCGTTGGCGCTCGTCGCCGCGTGGTTTCTGCTCCTTCTCCTTTCCTTCTATGGAAGTCGTCCGCTGCTGCCGGCGCGGGCTCTCGAGCGCGGCCCATTCCTCCAGATGATGAACCTGACGTCGTTCGTGGCGCGGCCGTTTGGGCGCCGTGACTGGGTGGAACACGCGGCGATTGACATCTACGACACTCTCGCGGAGCGTCGTCGCATGCGGGTTGGGAAGGGTGAGCTGTTGGTGCTCGTGCCCCGGTGCCTGTCGAAGGAGGCCCTCGACGGTGTCCTAGCGGTGGCGGGCCGCTATGACGTGCCGGTGTTCGTCGCGACCCGTGGGCAGCTGGCGCGCCGGGCGATCCGGGAGCGGCGCCCGCGTGCGGTCGTGGCGGTCGCGTGCGAGCGGGACATGATGACCGGGCTCCGGGACGTCGCCGGCAAGCTCCCGGTTCTCGGCCTCACGATGCGCCTGCCCAACGGCCCGTGCCGCGACGCCACGCTCGACCTCGACGTCATGGAGCGCTGGGTCCGCTCGCTCACTGAGGCGTAGCGGGGGGCGTACCGACCCGCTTCTTGAGGTCGTCGAGCAGGTGCTGGGCGAGCTCGCGGCCCGGGCTTGAGTCCGGCGACACGGCCTCGAGGTCCCGCTCCACACGAGAAGGATCGACGCGGGGCCGATACGCGACCTCGATTGTGAACAGCGTTTCCCCCGGCACATAGGGATCGGCCCAGCAGCGCAGCTTCACAGCCTGTTTGAGGTCGGGCACACGCTGCCGATCTCCGTACGAGTGTCCGGTGCCGGTATCATACCAGTCGCTCTCCACGTACCCGTCGATGACGCTCGCTCGCTTGACCCGCACCCCGCGCGCCTGGACCAGCGAATCAATGGCGGGCACGACCACCCCGGGGGGCGCGGTAAGGACCGCGGTGAGCGCTTGGGGAAACGGCCGGACGTCGGGCCGCGTGGTGCTCGGCGAGCAGGCCGCGCCGAACGCGACGAGCGCGAGTGGCACGCGCCTGATCGACGCCCGGACACGCGCAGGCCGCCCCGCACCTCCGCCTGGGCAGCCCCTCAAGGATGTCGTGAGGCGGCGGTGTCCTGGGCGGTATCGTGGTCGGTGTCAGGCACGCCGTGTCCGTGGTGGTGGTGACCTTTCGCCCGATCGAGCATCTCGGTCTGGAGCGTCGCGGTCGGCACGCCCGCGGCGTGCTCGAACAGCATCTGGCCCCCGATCCGCCCCGTCCAAATGATCCCCACGAACCCGGCAATCGAGAGGGCCCGCAACGCCAGGCCTTCACGGCGAGACATCCGTGACCCCCGCAGCAGCTGGTAGCCCAGCACGACGGTGAAGATGCTCATCGTGGTGATGGCCGCCGTTTCGTGGGTTTCCATCAGCTCGTGCAGCGCGTCCCCGTGGTCGATGACACGCTCGGCCTGCTGACCGGCGATCACGGCGAGCCACCCACCCAGGACCCCGGCCCACAGGGTCCACAGGGCGGTCGCGCGCAGGGACTCGCGCCCCGTGACGAGTGCGCCGAAGTCGAACAGCACGGTCACGAAGAGCAGGGCGGCCGGCAGTTCATTGAGCGCGGCGTGAAGGTGAGGCCAGTCATAACCGAGCAGGTTCATGGATGGGCTCCATAGGATACGCCTGGCCGCCAGGTCGCCAGGGAACATGCGGTGCGCGGCGCGAGGCCCCCGATCTGCGGTCTCGCCTGTCGGGCGTGACCAGTCACGGTGCCGCGCCGAGCGTTCTCCGAAGCTCCTCAGCGATTCGTCCGAGCGCACCGCCACGGGCGGGTGTCCCGAGAGACCGCGGTCGCTCTCCGTGCTCGAGGTCGTCGAGCACCTGTTCCAACCCGACGTGGATGCGCTCGCATTCCGCGAGATACGTGCGGCGCGTGGCGGCGGCGGCGACGACCGCCGCGGCCAGCGGTAGCAGGGGCCATGGCTCGAGGACCCCTAGCGCCGGGAGGACTGCCGCGACGAGTCCGCCCGCCGCAAAGACGGCGCCGCCGGCACCGACGCGCTGGCGGCGGACGTTTCGCACGTCGGCGACCAGTTGAACGTGGCACGCCCCAGGCTCGAGCGCCGTGATGCCCGCCGCCACCTCCGCGGCGCGGGCGAGCGCGAAACGCCGGCCGCCCGCCCCGAGCGCACGCTGAAGCGACGCGAACGCGCCAGCCCGCGGTTCCCACGTCGTGTGATCGGGAAACCGACGCTTCACGCGGAGCAGTTCGTCTTTCTCTAGTCGTTCGCTCAGTGCCCGCTCCACGGCTCCCGGGTCACCCGTCACGATCCGCGCGGCCCGGAGTGCCGCCGGACCCGCGAGGCGGGCGAGCCATCCAGGGTCGACGGGACCGCGCGTCTGCTCCTCGACCAGCGCCTGTTCGAGGTAGCGGACGGGGATACCGACCTCCTTGCCGAGGGCCAACACCTCGTCGCGCTTCAGGCCCTCGCCAATGTCGCGCTCGCCGGCCTGTAACTCCGCCGCACGGCGGATGATTCGCTCCAGGGCCTCGCGCCCGATGAGCTCTTCCGCCACGTCAGGGTTGCGCCTTTTCGTCGCTCCGACGCGGAAGCAGCGTGTCGCCCGAGGCGCGCTCGGGCAGGGCTGGCGGGGCCCCCGTCGGCTCCGCCGCCCGGCCCATCGGGAGGAAGGCCCGCAAGAGCTCGAGCGGAACCGGGAAGATCGTCGTGGAATTCTTCTCCGACGCGATCTCGGTCACGGTTTGGAGATAGCGGAGCTGAATGGCAGCCGGCTCCGCGCCGATCACTCGCGCAGCGAGTGCCAGCTTCTCGGATGCCTGCAGCTCGCCCTCGGCGTTGATGATCTTGGCGCGCCTCTCGCGCTCAGCCTCGGCCTGCCGCGCGATGGCCCGCTTCATCTCCGGTGGGAGGTCGACGTCCTTCACCTCGACCGCCGACACCTCGACCCCCCATTCCTCCGTCCGCTTTTCGATGATGTTCTTCAGCACGCTGTTGATCTTCTCGCGGTTCATGAGGAGCCCGTCGAGCTCGGTTTCGCCCAGCACGGACCGCAGGGTGGTTTGGGCGAGCTGGCTCGTCGCGTAGAGGTAATTCTCCACGCCGATGACGGCCCGGACTGCGTCCTTCACACGCATATAAAGGACGGCGTTCACCTTGATCGAGATGTTGTCCCGGGTGATGACGTCCTGCGGGGGGATGTCGAGTGCCACCACGCGGAGCGAGACCTTCTGCATCTTCGCGAACAGGGGTGGCAGATAGATGAGTCCCGGACCCTTCGCTCCCCAGGAGCGGCCGAGGAAGAAGTACACCGCTCGCTCGTACTCGCGGAGGACCCGGAGGCCCGAGAACAAGTACAGGATGATTGCGCCGACCGCCGGAAGCAAAAGATCACCCATGGCTGTAGTACCCCTGGAGCGGGAAGGCTTCCACGACAATGACACTACGTTGGCCGGTGCCGAGTCGAGCGCCTCGGGGCAGAGTGCGGGAAGGGCGCGAGCAGCGCGAGCGGGTGGTGCCGGCCGGAGCGGCGACACGGCGGGCGCAGGAGGCGCTGCGATGCGCGCCGGACGACGCGCGGTCGCCGGAGAGGACAGCGTCGCCACTGGCAGTCTGAGTTCTCATCCGCGAGACCGCAAGCCTCTCGGCGGCAATATGGTCCCCTTCACCGAGGGGCGGTAGCCCAAACCCGCGTGAGGGTTACTCGAAGCCCGTGGGGCGTCCGCAACTCACGCAATACCCCCACCCGACGTCCACTTCGCTGCCACAGGCGGGGCACCGCAACTCCCCCGAGGGCGGCTGCCCGCAGTGCGGACAGAAGTTCACCTTGCGACCTGCTGGCAGGGTGCCGCCGCAGTATGCGCATTGGGGCGCTCGGGCGTCTGATTCGTCGAGAGCAAACGCAGACGTCGAGCCTGACTCGTCGTCGGCGCGCACCTCGTCTGGGGGCACAGCGTCGGCGCTCGCGGGAGGTTGGACCGGTGCGTAGGCTCGCTCGCCCTTCAGAAAGCGCTCGGCGGCGATCCGGTTCACGAGCACTTGTGAGTCGGGGAAGCTCCGGAACAAACCGGTGTCGGGGTTGGACGACGCGGCCTCGCGCTGCAAGGCCTCCTGCACGTCGGCCGGCTCGAGTCGAGCGTACCCCCGCTCTCCGGCGAGGAGCCGCAGCACCGTCATCTCGTAGTCCTGATGCGTGGCGACGTTCAATCGCGCCCGGTTCGAACGGTACGGGACGAGATGCTCGTATAGCTCCGCGGTCGCGAACGGGATGGCCAACCGTCCCGGCCCCGCGTCCGCCAGCGCTTCGACCAAGCGGCCGAACAGACGCTCGAGCTCGTCGGCCACGACTCAGCGCCAGTCCCGCACCCAGCGGTCGTAGAGGACCGCGGTGACGCCGCCCTGCTCGAGCACCTCGATCCCCGAGGGGTCGCGATACGGCCGGCGGTAGAACACGTGCGTGACGCCAGAATTGATCATGAGCTTCGCGCACATGACGCACGGGGACGCACTCACAAACACGACCTTGTCCCGCACGCTGCCCGGCGCCTTGACCAGCGCATTCATCTCCGAGTGAATGCAGCCGCAGCTTCCGGGCACGGCTGAGTCACAGCGGTTCGGCAGGCCCCGGGCGTTCCCGTTGTAGCCGATCGCGAGCACGTTCTCGAGTCGCTGATCGGTGACGACAGTGCCCACTTGCAGCCGCACGCAGGTGGAGCGCTTGGCCAGCTCCTCGGCCATGCGCATGTAGACCTCGTAGAGCGGGATCCGCTCGACCGGCGGTGCGGCGGCGCCGTTGGGCACGATGTTCAGCGGATGCGTATTCGCCGCTACCCCATCCTTATGCACGGTCATAGAGCTCTCGATCGGGGTCGTAGTCACGGTAGCGTCCGGCGTCGCGCTCGCGGGCGAGCCAGGTGTCGAACCCTGAGGGAACGAGGCCGTTCGATCGGACCTGGCGTTCGGCGGCGTGCATGGCGAGGACATTGGCGTACTCGTTTTTTGGATGACCTGCGTGACCGCGCACCCACTGCCAATGAACGGCGTGGCTCTTGGCCGCCTGGACCAGCTTGCGCCAGAGCTCGAGATTCTCGATCGCCCCGCCCTTGCGGCGCCACCCGCGCTTCTCCCAGTCGTGCACCCATTCGGACATGCCCTTGACCACGTACTCCGAGTCCGACACGTAGCGCACGGTGGCGCGCTGCCACTGGCGGTACACCCACTCGAGGGCCACGATCGCGCCGGCCAGGGCCATGCGCTGATTCGTCGTATCAGGCGCGCACTCAAACACGTCCCATCGCGCGACGCTGTCCCCCGCCCGGATCTCGACCAGGGCCGCGTTGCCACCGGGGTTCGGAGGCTCCCGGCCGTTGCCGAGACAGCTTTCGTCGGCGTGGAGGAGAACGTGGATCGGCTCCACTCAGGGCTCGATCGCGACGAGGACATCGACGTGGTGGAGAATCGCGCCCACGTGCGAGACACCGCCGCTCGGCCGTCCGTCCCGTCGTCGGTGCGCGCCTGCGAACACGGCGTCGCAGGGGGCACGTTTGACGACCCGCGCCACCGCAACCTCAGGCGCGTCCAGTTCGATGTGGGTCACGAACGGTACGCGCCGCATTGAGAGCGCGGCCTCCGCTACGCCCACGACGAGCACGCCAGCCTCCCGCTCCGTTGCCGCGTGAACCACGTGGATCGTGCTCCCCATGACGCTCGCAAACTGGAGCGCCAGTTCGAGTGCGCGCCGACTGGTGTCGCCTCCGTCAAACGCCACGGCGCACGACCGCATCGGCGAGACCGCACCGGCGCATACGATCACGCACGGCTCACCGAGCCGGACAAGGCCCCCGACCGTCGGCCCGATCGCGGCATCCCCGCCTGCGCCGCCCCTCCGGCCTACGAGGACGGCATCCACTGTCGGCGCGAGTTCGGCGAGGGCGGCGAGCGCCGGGGCCGGGGCCTCGGTGATCTCGACGCCGAGCCCGGCCGCGCGGACGCGCTCGGCCGCGCGCTCGACCAGGATTGCACCCTCTCGGCCATCCCCCGCATGCACCACGAGGATCGTACTGTGGAACCGTTCCCCCAGCATCACCGCCTGCTCGAGCGCGACATCAGCGGCGGGGCTGCCATCGAGGCCGACCAGCAACCGCGTGAACACTCTAGGGGAGCACGACGAACGATTCGAGATCCCGGAGGTTGAACGCCACCACTTCGCCGGTCATCGGAAGCCGCCCCTCTAAGCGCTCCTCACGGTCGGACGTGTCGAGCCGCTCGGCTACCACCACATATTCGGCACCCCGCCGGCGCAGCGCCAGCCGGCGCCGTCCACGGACAGCCCGCTCCAACGCGTCGAGCGCCGCCGGTGACAGGCTGCGGAATTCCTCAAGCGGCGGACTCACAGACTAGATGACCCGGATGGCGCCCGCGGGCCCGGTCACGACGCGTCCGATCGGCGCAGCGGTGGGGGCTCCCGCGCGCTCGAGAGCGGCGACGAGCGGCGCTGCGTCACGTGGCGGCACAGCGATCAGCAGCCCGCCCGACGTCTGAGCGTCGCACAACAACACGCGGTCCACCTGGTCGAGTCGGCCAAAGTCCACGGCACCCTCGAGCGCTTCCAAATTGCGCCGTGTCCCGCCGGGCACCGCTCCGCGCTCCGCCATGTCCCGCGCCCGCGCGAGCAACGGCACGGCCCCCGCCTCGACTTCGGCCGCGACGCCGCTCGCCTGGAGAAGATTGTGGAGGTGTCCAAGCAGCCCGAAGCCGGTCACGTCGGTGCAGGCGTGCGCCCCCACCTCGAGCATCGCCCGCGCCGCCCCCGCATTGAGCGTGGTCATCACGGCAACGGCCGGCGCGAGGTCGGCCTCGCTGAGGTAGTCGCGCTTGAGTCCGGTGGCGAGCAGCCCGGTGCCGACGGGCTTCGTCAAGAGGAGCACGTCCCCGGGCTTCGCACCCGCGTTCGTCATTATCCGCCCCGGCTCGACCTCGCCCAGCGCAACCAGCCCGAACTTGGGCTCGGCATCGTCGATCGAGTGACCACCCACGATGAACGCCCCGGCCTCGCGGGCGATCGCGACCGCACCCCGCATCACCTCCCCGAGGACCTCCAACGGGAGGGTGTCACGGGGCCAGGCGACGATGCTCAGTGCGCAGAGCGGCGTGCCGCCCATCGCGTACACGTCCGACCACGCGTTTGCGGCTGCGATCCGGCCGAAGTCGTAGGCGGAATCGACGATCGGCGTGAAGAAGTCGACCGTCGCTACGAGCGCCCGATCGGGGGTGAGGCGCACCACCGCGGCGTCGTCGCGCGTCGAGGCGTCGACGAGGATCCGTGGATCGATCGCAGGCGGTACGTGGCGCAAGACCTGCGCCAACTCGGCCGGGCCGAGTTTGCAGGCTCAGCCGGCGCCGTGCGAAAGCGCTGTGAGGCGAGGGAGTGGCACGGCGTGAAACCTAACCGAGTCGGGCGGCGAGAATGCCGCCAGCCACCACGTAGCGCGCCGCGTCGATCGCCGCGCTGAGCCCTTTGCTCGCCCGCGTGCCATCGCGCGGCGTAGCGGCGGCGGTGCCGGCGACCATGGCGCCCACGAGGACGAAGAGCACCCACCACTCGCCGCTCCCGAGCGACGCGAACCACAACGAGCCGAACAAGGTCACGAGCAGCGCTTCGATACAGCGCCATTGCGCGAGATGCCGCGAGACCTCCCGCCGAGTCACCCGACGTGTGGCCACATCGACCACGAGCCAGCATGCTGTGACGAGGAGCCATGCGGCAACGAGACGGGACAGGATCATGAGCGGGGTGGATCGTGCCGCGGGGCGTTGACGAAGCCGCGAGGCGTCTGAGGAAGCAACCACGCCCCCGAAGCCGGTCGCGGCTCGGAGGCGTTGGACGGCATGTCGCGCAACGCATCCCCGAGGCGCAAGACGCGCGCGGTCGGAGAGATGCGGGCTAGCGCCGGCGCCTGGGCGCCTTGCGCTTCGCCTTTGTCGCCTTGCGGGTCTTTGCCTTTGCCCGCGGCTTGCGCGCGGCGCGCTTCTTGGCCTTGGGCCTCGCCGTGCGACGGCGCCGCGCCGGGGCCCGCTTGGGCTTGGCGGCTGGCGCGTCGGGGGTGGGCGCTGGTGCGGCCGGCGTCGGGGGCTGTGGAGCGGTCGGAGGCAGGAGGGGCTCCATCATGCCTGGGCCCGTCCAACCGCTCTCCGCGAAGTCGCTGTGCTCGAACATCGGATCCTGTCCTCTCGCAGGGTGACTGTGACGTGGCCTATAGCTTAGCCCGGAGACCAAGTCCCGCAAGGGAGCGCGCGTGAGTCGGGATAGTGGGGCAGGAGGGCGCGACGCGAGAACACCAGTCGCCCGTCCCCGCAGCAAGTTTGCTTGACAACGGCAGTTAGGCGGGCTTAGGTTCGCGCCGCTATGCGCATTTACGCGACGGCCGTGGCGTTCCTTCTTGCGGGGCCCGCGGCCGTGTGGGCGCAGAATGTCGCCGAAGTGCAGGTGGCGCCCCCCTCCGTGACGCTGCGGGTGGGTGAGCGGAGTGGCCTCTCTGCGACGGCATTCGACCGCGCCGGCAACGTGATTCCGACCGTCCGGGTGCTGTGGTCCTCGAACAACATCCAGGTGGCCCGGGTCGACAACAACGGCACGGTGACCGGGGTCGCGACCGGCGTCGCGATTATTGAAGCGCGGGCGGGCTCCCGTACGGGGACCACGGCCGTGCAGGTCGTGCCCGCCCCAGGAGCGCCGACGCCCACCCCGGCTGCCGCCCCCGCTCCGCTGCCCGCGCCTGCCCCCCCGGCTCCGGACGTGTCGCTCGCCGGCCAGCCGGCGGGCGTCGGTCCGGCGGCCGCCCTGCGGATCGAGCCGCCCACCATCTTCCTCATGCCATCGGAAAACCTCCGGGCGTCGCTGCGCGCTCTGAAGGCGGATGGGTCCGCGGCGGCACCGGTCGCGGCGACCTGGAAGTCCCTGCGCGCCGACATCGCGAGCGTCGACGAGCACGGCGTTGTGGTGGCCCTCGGGCTCGGGCAAGGAACCATTCAGGTATCGAGCGCCGACGGGGTCACCGCCACGGCTCCCGTCGTCGTGCAGCAGACGGACTTCGCGTTCCAGGACGCGGGGCCAGTCGCGATTGGCCCCGCTGAGATCGACACGCTTCACATCGTCGTCCCCACGCAGGCCAACCGCCTCGTGAGCCCGCTCACCCTCCAGTG
The DNA here is from genome assembly GCA_035604455.1 of Gemmatimonadales bacterium. Lineage (GTDB taxonomy): Bacteria > Gemmatimonadota > Gemmatimonadetes > Gemmatimonadales > GWC2-71-9 > AG25. The sequence goes on along the minus strand of DATNIM010000135.1, from coordinate 69,822 downwards.
GACCTCGACCGATACGACCGTCGTGCGCGTGAGCCTCACCGGCGTGCTCACGGCGGTGGCCCCCGGTAGGGCGTCCGTGTCAGTGACGGGTCTGCTCCAGTCCAAGAGCCTGGACATCGTCGTTCACCGGCCAGTGGACCTGCTCGCCGTGCGACCGCACTGGGAGGAAGAGGTCGTCGTTCCGGTTCAAACGACGGCAAAGTTCGAAGCCCAGGCCCTCGGACCCGACAAGGCCCCGGTGCCCGAAGCGCCCCTTCGCTGGATCGTGGGCGACACGTCCGTCGCGAGCTTCGACCCGGCCAGCGGGATCCTCACCGCGAAGCGCGACGGGAAGACGCAGCTCGTCGTAAGAGGGCCGGGCCAAGGGCTCGCCGTGACTTGGAACGTGCGGGCGGTCGCGGCCACGGTGAAGCTGTCCTCGAGCCGGGTGGGCCTCACGATCGGACGACACACGACCGTCAAAGGCACCTATACGGATTCCGCGGGCACGGTGCTCGGGCCGGCCGCCCCGCTCACGTGGACTTCCGACAACCCTCAGGTCGCCACGGTCACGGACGACGGTACCGTGACGGCCGTCGCTTATGGCCACGCCCAGGTGACGGCAGCAGCGCCGAGCGGCAAACGCGCGACGCTCGACGTGTTCGTGCAGGGCGAACTGCTGCTCGCGAGCTCGCGGTCCGGCAAGCTGCAGCTGTACGCGGCCGAACGGACGAACCTCGCTGAGATGCGACGCCTCATGGAGGACACCACGATGACCGCGGGTGAGCCCGCGGTCTCACCCGACGGGTCCCGCATCGCGTTCACGTCGGCGAGCGAGGTTTACGTGATGGACGCGGACGGCAAGAACCCGATCCGCGTGAGCAATTCGACGAGCGTCGACGGGCACCCCCAGTTCACTGCGGACGGCAACTCCGTCGTCTATCAATCGGACCGCGCAGGGCACGCACAGATCTTCGTGCAGCCGATTGGCGGCCCCACGGCCACGCCGCTGACCCAGGAACCGACCACGAACACGTTGCCCACCGTATCCCCCGACGGGGCGACGATCGCGTTCGTATCCACGCGGGACGGGCAGGCGAACGTGTGGTTGATGGGGCTCGACGGTTCGAACCAACGCGCCTTCACCAAATCCGTCGGCACCTACACGAGCACGTCGCCGCACTTCCTCCGCGACGGGTCGCTCGTCTACTTGCTCGAAGGCAAGGACAACGGTCGGACGGTGACGCAGGTTGTCCGGGCTGATCTTCCCACGGGTCACGTCACGACGCTGACGGGCGGCGACCTACTGCTCGCCGATTTCTCCATCGCTCCGGCCGGGGATGTTTTGGCGCTTGTCGTCCCGGTACAGAGCGGTGGCAAGTCTCTCTTTCGGGTCTACCTTCAAGTGGTCGGCAACCCCAGCGGGCCCGTGCCGGTCCCCGCGGGACCCGGTGAGCAGATGCTCACGCCCGCGTTCATGCCCTAGTCTCGGACTTCGCCGCGAGCGTCCCCCGCGCGATGCGCGCCTGTGTGCTGCGTGCCCCGGGTACGCTCGAGCAGGTGGAAGTAGTCGATGTTCCCGCACCGGATCGCGCGCCGGGCCCCGGCACCGTGCGCGTCGCGCTCAAAGCCGCGGCGCTCAATCACCTCGATCTATTTGTCGTGCGCGGGCTCCGCGAGGCCGCGACAGCGCCTCACATCTTGGGGGCGGACGGCGCGGGGGTCGTGGACGCCGTCGGTGCTGGCGTCACGGCGGTCGCCCCGGGCGACCGCGTGATGCTGAACCCCGGCATCGCGGACGGCACTTGCACCTACTGCCGGGCGGGCGAGCAGTCGCTCTGCACGAGCTTCCGCCTGCTCGGCGAACAACTCCCGGGGACGTTTGCCGAGGCGATCGCGGTCCCGGCGCGCAACGTGGTGCGGCTTCCCACGCTCACGCCCCCGCTCAGCTGGGCGGAGGCCGCGGCGTTCTCCCTCACACACCTCACCGCGTGGCGAATGCTCATGACACGCGCGCGGCTTGCTTCGGGTGAGACCGTGCTCATCTGGGGCATCGGGGGCGGTGTGGCGCAAGCTGCGCTCGGCATCGCTAAGCTCGCCCAGGCCCGCGTCGTCGTCACGTCCTCGAGCGACGCGAAGCTCGAGCAGGCGCGCGCGCGCGGTGCTGACCACGGCGTGAACCACCGGACGCAACCCGTCGCGGCCGAGGTCCGGCGGCTCACGGGCGGACTGGGGGTCGATGTTGTGGTCGACTCAATCGGCGCGGCCACCTGGGCCGAATCCCTGCGCGCCCTGCGGAAGGGCGGCCGCTTGGTGACCTGCGGTGCCACGAGCGGCCCCGACGTGAGCACCGACCTCCGGCGCCTGTTCTGGCATCAGTTCTCGATTCTGGGCTCCACCATGGGCAACGACGCCGAGTACCAGGCGGTCGTGGCCGCGCTCGCGCGCGGGCATCTCCGTCCGACGATCGACCGGATCCTGCCCCTCGCCCATGCGCGCGCCGCGCTCGAGCGCCTTGAGCAGGGGCTGCAGCTCGGGAAAGTGGTCCTCGCCATCCAGGAGTCCGGAGGCGCGGAGCTCTAGTCCGAATGGGGTCGGCTAAGTGGTGTCCGCCGCCCGAGTTGGCTGGGCGGCGATTGCGCTTACCGATGTAAGTAGTTAGTTTATCTGCACTTAGGTTCATTTGACACGCCGCCCGACGGCCCGCGCGGGCCGCTACCTCTAGAGTCTCCGTCGCTCATGACTGCTCCCAACGCTCGCGAACGAATCCTTCCCCGCCTCATCGAGGACGAGATGAAGGAGTCGTTCCTCGACTACTCGATGAGCGTCATCGTCCAGCGCGCGCTTCCCGACGTGCGGGACGGCTTGAAGCCGGTGCATCGCCGGATCCTGTATGCGATGCACGAGCTGGGGCTCGTGCCGGGCCGCCCGTACAAGAAGAGCGCGACGGTGGTAGGCGACGTGCTCGGCAAGTACCACCCGCACGGCGACGTCGCCCTCTACGACTCGCTCGTCCGCATGGTGCAGGAGTTCTCGCTACGCTATCCGCTGGTCGACGGGCAGGGGAATTTCGGCTCGGTCGATGGCGACGCGGCGGCCGCCTACCGGTACACGGAAGCTCGGCTCACGCGCGTCGCGATGACGATGCTCGAGGACATCGACAAGGAAACGGTCGATCTCGCCCCGAACTTCGACGACCGGCTGCGGGAGCCGACGGTCCTCCCCTCCCGGCTGCCCAACCTCATCGTGAACGGCTCCGCCGGGATCGCGGTCGGCATGGCGACGAACATCCCGCCGCACAATCTCGGGGAGACGGTGGCCGCGCTGCAGCACCTGGTCGACCATCCCGACGCGTCGGTGAAGGAACTCCGCAAGTTCATCCTGGGGCCCGATTTCCCGACCGCCGGCATCATCTACGGGCGCGAGGGGATCAAGGAATGCTACGAGAAGGGACGAGGCCGCATCGTCATCCGCGCGCGCGCCACCGTCGAAGAGCGGGAGTCCACGGGGAAGCAGCAGATCGTCGTCACCGAGTTCCCCTATCAGGTATCGCCCGAGCGTGTCATCGAACAGATCCGCGACCTGGTGCTCGGGAAGAAGCTCGACGGGGTCACGGACCTCCGCAACGAGTCGGACCGCGACGGTATCCGGGTCGTGATCGAGCTGAAGCGCGACGCGGTGCCCATGGTCGTGCTGAACGGGCTGTACCAACACACGCAGATGCAGGTGACGTTCGGGGCGATCATGCTCGCGCTCGTCGACGGCGCGCCGCGCGAGATGAATCTGCGCGAGCTGCTGCAGCACTTCATCGACCATCGGCACACGGTCATCACCCGGCGCACGCAGTTTGACCTGAAACGCGCCGAAGAACGCGAGCACATCCTCGAAGGTCTGAAGATCGCCGTCGATCACATCGACGAAGTGATCCGCATCATCCGCAAATCGAAGGACACGCCCGCCGCCGACGCCGCGCTCCGGAAGCGGTTCAAGCTCTCAGAGCGGCAGTCGGCGGAGATCCTCAACATGAGGCTCGCCCGCCTGACGGCGCTCGAGATCACGAAGCTCGACGAGGAGTTGAAGGAAGTCCGCAAGTTCATCAAGGAGTGTAAGGAGATTCTCGGGTCGCGCGTGCGGCGCATGAAGATCCTGAAAGAGGAGTTCAGCGAGCTTGCGCACGGCTTCGGCGACCCGCGCCGGACGGAGATCGTCGCGGACCAGGGCGAGTTCTCGATCGAGGATCTGATTGCCGAAGAGGACATGGTGATCACCGTGTCGCACAGCGGCTACATCAAGCGGTTACCGGTGAGCGCCTACCGCCGGCAACGACGGGGGGGGAAGGGGGTCATCTCCGCCCACACGAAGGACGATGACTGGCTCGAGCACCTGTTCATCGCCTCGACCCACGATTACGTGATGTTTTTCACGACGACCGGTCACTGCTACTGGCTCAAAGTCCACGAGATCCCCCAGGCAGCGCGCGCCGCCCGCGGGAAACCGATCGTGAGCTGCGTGGCGATGAAGCCGGACGATCGCCTCGCGGCGCTCGTGCCCGTGCGGGAGTTCGCCGCCGACCAGTACCTCCTCTTCGCCACGAACCTCGGGGTGGTCAAGAAGACCGGACTCGCGGAATTCGGGAATCCGCGTTCGGTGGGCATCCGCGCCATCAACATCGAGCCCGGCGACCTCCTGATCGACGTGCAGGTCACCGATGGTAAGAACGACATCGTCCTCGCAACCCGGCACGGGATGAGCATCCGGTTCCACGAACACGACGTCCGCGACATGGGCCGGACGGCGACCGGGGTGAAAGGGATCGAGCTCGAGAAGAAGGACCAGGTCATCGACTTGGTTGTCGTACGCCGGCAATCGACCTTGCTGACCGTCACGGAGCGGGGGATGGGCAAGCGGTCCGAACTCGAAGAGTACCGCGTCCAGCACCGCGGCGGGCGGGGGATCATCACGCTCAAGCGTTCGGACAAGACGGGCGACATCATCGCCCTGAAGGAAGTCCTTCCGGACGACGAGCTGATGATGATCTCGAAGAAGGGAATCATGATCCGCGTTCCCGTCGAGGGCATCCGGGTCTCCGCTCGCAACACGCAGGGCGTCAAGGTGATGAACCTGATCGCCGGTGACCTGCTGGTGGACGTGGCGCGGGTCGTGAAGGAAGAAGAAGCGGCGGAGGTGGTGGACGACGAGGACGGTGAGGAGGAGGGGGCGCGGCCCGCGGCCCATGCCGCGAAGGCGACCCCACGGCCCCGAGGCGGGCCGAAGACGCGCTAGCGTGATCGAGTCCGCCGCCGTGTACGAGGCCGCCGCAGCGCTCCAAGGGGTGGCCGTGCGCACGCCGCTGCGATACGTGCCGGCGCTCGACGCCTATCTGAAGCTCGAGAACCTGCAGGTGGGCGGGGCGTTCAAAATTCGGGGCGCCTTCAATGCCGTTCGCCGCCTTCCCGAGCCGGTCCGCCGTCGCGGAGTGATCACCTACTCGAGCGGCAATCACGGCCAGGCCGTGGCCTACGCTGCGTGCACGCTCGGGGTGCGCGCGGTGATCGTCATGCCCGAGACCGCTCCCGCGGTGAAAGTCGCGGGGGTGCGGAAGTGGGGCGGCGAGGTGGTGCTCGCCGGCCGCACCTCGGAGGACCGCCAGGTGCGTGCCGAGGCCATCGCGGCCCGCGAAGGGTTCGCGATCATCTCGCCCTTCGATGATCCGGACATCGTCGCCGGCCAGGCCACGGTCGGGCTCGAGATCCAGGAGCAGCTCCCGGACGTGGCAGGCATCGTGGTCCCGGTCGGCGGTGGCGGGCTCATTGCCGGCACCCTGGCGGGGCTCGCCGCGTGCGGGAGCGCCGCCCGCGTGTGGGGGGTGGAACCCGTCGGTGCGCCCAAACTGACCCGGGCCCTGGCCGCGGGCCGGCCCACGAGGCTCGACCAGAGCACGAGCGTCGCGGACGGGCTCTTGCCGTTACGGATCGGTGCCGTGCCGTGGGAGGAACTCGTCCACGGCCGCGACCGGCTGTGCGGAGTAGCGCTCGTCGAAGATGGCAGTATCCGCGAGGCCGTGCATTTTCTGTGGCGCGAGTGCCGGCTCGCGGTCGAGCCCTCCGGCGCGGCAACCGTGGCGGCGCTGCGCGCCGGGGCGGTGCAACCGGCGGCGCCGACCGTGCTCATCGTCAGCGGGGGGAACGTGGACCCAGCGCTCATCGAGGACTGCTGAGGCGATGCCCGAGACCGCAGCCAAGATCCTCATCGCCGACGACGATCAGTCGCTCGTCCAGACGCTCACCTGGATTCTCAAGAACGACGGGTACACCGTGGTCGCCGTTCCCGGGGGCGCGGATTTGCTGGTACGGCTGGAGGAAGAGCGCCCCAACCTCCTCCTTCTCGACATCATGATGCCCACGACCGACGGCCTGCAGCTGTTGCAGCGCCTCAAGGAAGACGACCGATTTCGCGATCTCCCGGTGCTCATGATCTCCTCGATGCCGCCCGAGGAGGCGACGGTCAAGGCGCTCGGCCTCGGCGCGGCGGACTTCATCCCCAAGCCGTTCCGGGTTCGGGAACTGCTCGCGCGCGTGAAGGTGCACCTGCGCTCGGCTGAGGAGCTATCGCGCGCGCGCGAAGAGGCCCGCAGCCGCGCGACGATGGTCGATATCCTCCACGAGGTGACCGATTCCCTCAAGGCCGATGAGATCTACCACATCCTGGCGCGGCGCATCGCCCGCGTGCTGCGGATCTCGAAGTGCTCGCTGGTGCTCGCGCGGCCGGGCGACGCGATGGGGGTGGTGGTCACCGCGTACGAGAACCCGATGCTCCGGAACCTGCAGATCGACCTGTCGCGATATCCGGAGATCCAGCAGGCCCTGACGCACCGGCGGCCGGTCCTGGTGGAGGACGTGCCGAGCGATCCCCTGTACGTCGAGGAGCGCGTCCGCTGGCAGCGTGAAGGGATCGTGGTCGCCACCCGCTCGGCGGTGGCAATTCCGTTTTCGATGAAGGACCAGCAGATCGGCGTCTTCTTTCTCCGTACCACGGGCGAGGACGCGCCCCTCACTCCCGCCGACGCGCAGTTTGCAGAAACCGTGATCAGCAGCGCCGTCACGGCGCTGGAGAAGGCCTACGACTTCGAGAGCGCGGTGTCGGACAACAAGCGCCTCGAGAAGCTCGCGGCGACGGACGCGCTGACCGGCTGTCTCAACCGGCGCGCCCTGTCGCAAAATCTCGAGCAGGAGCTCGAGCGCGCGCGGCGCTACGATCTGGCCATCACGATCCTGCTCGCGGACATCGATCGATTCAAGCTCGTGAACGACACGCGCGGCCACATTGCGGGGGACTCCGTCCTGCGCCAAGTTGGGGAGATCTTGCGGCGGGAGGCCCGGTCAGTGGACATCGTCGCGCGCTACGGCGGCGAAGAATTCGTCGTCGTGATGCCCGAAACGGCGCTCCAAGGGGCTGCCATCTTCGCCGAGCGGTTGCGGCGCCGGATCATGCAGCACGAATTCGCCGAGCCCGGCCAGGACCGACTGCACCTCACGGTGAGCATCGGCTTGGCTTCGTTCCCGGACGATCGGGTGGGCAACGCTGACAGCTTCGTCGCCCTTGCGGATCAGGCCCTCTACCGAGCCAAGAACGAAGGCCGGAACCTCGTGCGTCAGTGAGCCCGCGCCGCTGTCCCCGCTGTGGCTCGATGTACGGCGACACGGCCCGCTTTTGCCCGAAGGACGGGAGTCTCCTGGTCGAGGTGCAGGCGAAAGCGCCGACGCCGCCTGCTCCGCCTTCGAGCGGCAGCGCTACGGCAGTCCGGCTCCCCCCTGGGTCCCCGCGTTCGCTCGAACGCGCGTCGAGTCTCTCTGGTCAAATCCTCGACACGCGCTACCAGGTCGTGAAGAAGCTCGGCGAGGGCGGCATGTCGTTTGTGTATCTCGCCAAGGAGGTGGCGACGGGGCACCAAGTGGCGATCAAGGTGCTGTCGCCGAAGCTCGCGAGCGACCGCAGCTCGGTTGAGCGCCTGCGCCGCGAAGCGGGTCTCGCCATGCGCCTCGATCACCCGAACGCGTGTCGGATCATGCGGCTCGGAGAATCGGAGGACGGCCTGATCTACCTGGTCATGCCGTTCCTCGAAGGCGAGCTCCTCTCAGACCGCGAGGTCAAGGCCGGTCCGATGGATCTCGAGGTGGGGCTCGAGGTGCTGCGCCAGGTGTGCGCCGGGCTCCACCATGCCCACGAATTGCAGATCGTGCATCGCGACCTTAAGCCCGAGAACATCATGCTCGTGCGGGAGCCCGGAGGCGGAGAGCGCGCGGTGGTGCTCGACTTCGGGCTCGCCAAGGAGCGTCGGGCGGACCCGGCGATCGCCAAACTCACCGCAACGGGCATCATTCTCGGCACGCCCGAGTTCATGAGTCCCGAGCAGATCCGCGGCAAGGCCTTGGATGCCCGCTCGGATATCTATGCGCTCGGGATCGTCGCCTTCGAGATGTTCACGGGCAAGCTCCCCTTCCAGGGCCGAAACGCCCAGGAAATGATGATCGCGCGGTTGCGGGGCGAGCCGGTGCCCCTGCGGCAGCTCCGGCCCGACCTCCCCGTCACGCTCGAAAAGGCGCTCGCTCGGGCCATGGCGACCTCGCCCGAGGCTCGCTTCGCGACAACGCTCGAGTTCGCCGAAGCGCTGAGCGCTCCGGCATCAGGCGGCATCCTCGGCAAGCTCAAAGAGAAGCTCTCGTAGGCGCGTGCCGTCGCGCTCCACCGGGCGACGAACGCCGTGCGTCCCTTCGGCTCCGTCGTGGCGCTACTGGGCCGGTGCGCTCCTCCTCCTGAGCTCCCTCGTCCAAGCGCAGGGCGTTGATCCCCGGGTCACAGGGTACCGGGTCACGCTTACCCTGCCCTCGAGCGGCGACACCATCACCGCGAGCGCCCGCGTCGCATTGGTCCGGACACCGAACGACCAGACGCTCGTTCTCGACCTTGTCGGCCTGGCCGTGGACGGGGTCCACTGGGCGCGCGACACGGGTTCGGCGATGCCCGAGCCCGACGCGTGGGCGCCGGCCTCCTTCGCCTACGACGGGCGCGTGCTCAGGGTGTCTCTGCCCAGCGTTCGCGGAGCGGTTGAGTCGGACGTCGTCGAGGTTCGCTACCACGGTGCGCCGCGGGACGGGCTGTTGATCGGTGTCGACGTGCACGGGCGTCGCGCGGTGTTCGCCGACAACTGGCCCGAGCGGGCGCGCTACTGGTTGCCGAGCGCTGACCGCCCCGCGGCGAAGGCCACCGTCGCGTTCGACGTCCGCGCTCCCGCAGGTTGGCGGGTCGTGGCGAACGGCGCTCCCCAACCGGCCGGCACGGGGGGCGCAGCCTGGCTCGAAAGCCGTCCCGTGCCACCCTACACGATGGTCATCGGCGCGGCCCGGTTCACGGTGAGCCAGCATCGTCCCGCCGTCTTGGGTCGCGATACTGTCCCCGTCGAAGTTTGGGCTTACCCCGAGGACTCGGAGTTCGCGGATTCCGGTCCGTTCCGCCAAGCCACCGAGATTGTCGAGGTCCTCGAGCGCCTGGTCGGGCCGTTTCCCTACGAGAAGCTCGCGCACGTCGAATCGGCCACACGCTTCGGCGGCATGGAGAACGCCAGTGCCATCTTTTACGATGAGGGGGCGTGGAGCGAGCGACGCATGACGGAAGCAGTCGTCCGTCATGAGACCGCCCATCAGTGGTTCGGCGACGCCGTGACCGAGCGCGACTGGCACGATCTCTGGTTGTCCGAAGGGTTCGCCACCTACTTCGATCTGGTCGTGGGCGCCGCGCTGCACGGCGACTCCCTTCTCGCGACGGGCCTCCGCGCGGATGCCGACCGCTATTTCCGGTCGCCGGTCGTCGGCCGCCCGATTGTGGACACGGCGGAACACGACCCGCTGCGCCTGCTGAACGCGAACAACTATGAAAAGGGGGCTTGGGTGCTCGCCATGCTCCGCGCGACAGTCGGCGACAGCGCGTTTTGGAGCGGGATCAGAGCCTATTACCGGGCCTTTCGCGATTCCACCGCGGTGTCCCGCGACTTGCAGACGGTGATGGAGCGTGCGGCGGGCCGGCCGCTGGGTTGGTTCTTCGATCAATGGCTCGACCAACCCGGCTATCCCAAGCTCCGGTGCCGTTGGCAGGCGACGCGCGACTCGACGTCTTCTCGTGCGAGCCTCGTGCTCGAAGAGGTGCAGCCAGCGAGCTGGGGCGTCTTTCGACTTCCCGATCTATCGCTCGACTTCGTCGGTCCGGGCGGGGTTCGGGCGCGGCGACGGATGCCGGTGCTCTCCCCCGACGTGAGAGCGTCGTTCGACCTCCCGTTTGTCCCAACCGCCTTGGAGCTGGATCCCGATCACGAGCTGCTTCTTACGAGCGAGTCGAACGGCCCATGACCTGGCACCACGGCGCACGCCCAGCGGCGCGCGCTCGCCCGCTACTGGCCACCGGCCGCCAGGTAGGCTTGGGCACGCTCCAGCACCACGTCTCGCCCGGAGAGGAAATCTTCGACCGACTGCGTAACGGGCAAATCGGGCGTGAGGCCCGTCCCGGCGAAGGGGGTTCCATCGGGCAGCGCGTCTCCCAGGACGGACAGTTCGGCCGACCAACCGCTCCCGAGCGACACGCTGAGCCCCTCCCCGGGACTGCCGGCCGATTGCGCGCCCACGATCACGCCTCGCCCGGTCCCGCGGATCACGGCGAGCAGGTCCTCGGCCGCTCCTGCGGTGGTCGACGAGGCGAGCACGGCGAGCGGTCCGGTGAAGGACCCGTGCTCGCCCCTCGGTTTGATGGTGTCCGGAGGAAGCCAGGCCCACGTGGCGGCCGACTCCGGGCGTTCCAGGAGGCCGAAGGCTGGCCGGTACATGGGCATGCGGCGCCGCGGCGCCGGGATGGGCTCCGGCGTGAGTCTCGCGACGATGCCGTAGGCATTGTCGGGGCGTCCGTCGCTCACGTCCCGAAGGTCGAGGACGAGCGCCCGCTCGCCGGTCATGCCGGAGAGCGCACGCTCGAAGCGATCGATCACGTCCGCGTCGGCCAGCGTGTGCACGTGCACGACCGCTATCCCGCCGGGGAGCGACTCCACGGTCACCGGCGGAGGCACAAACGGCCAATGGTCGGCGGAGACGGTGCGAGTCACGCTGATTCCGCGACGCTCGCCGTCAGGGCGTTGCAGAAGAAGGTGCACGGCCGTCCCCTTCTCCCCTTCGAGCATGACGCTCACCGCCCGTGACCACCGCGCCGCAGCGGTCGCACCGCCCACGCCTGGGAGGACCGAGTCGCGGATCCAGTCCTCGACGGGAACGCCCTGGACGGCCAGGATCTCCGACAGACGGTCGGGGTGAGCGACCCGCAGTTCGGCGTTGTCGCCGTAGTCGAGCAGGAAGGGCCGGCGCTCGACGCTTCCGAGCAGGAGCGGCGGGCGCGCGAGCCGGGCGCGGAGCCAGGGCGGAGGCACGATCTCGGCTTGACCGTCGCCCAACAGCGCGAGGATCTGTCGGAGGACGCGAAGGAAGTGGAGATCGCTTTGTGGGGGCGCCGCCGCGCGCAGTCCATCGGCCAGCGCCGCGTCCCAGTCCACGTGGGCCCGCCACGCCGCGGCCGAAGTCGTGCGCTGAACGCTCCACAGCTCGGCGACCAGGGCCGTCCGGTCTGCCGATGAGAGACGCTGGGCAGTGGCCGGTGCGCTCAAGCATACGACGAACATCGCCAGCGCGGCGAGGGTACGAGTGCACATGCGCCTAATCTATTTGCTGCTCTTCATGGCGCCGCAGATCCTGCTCTACCTCTACCTCAATGAGCGCCTGCCTGACCCCCGGTACCCCCGCCGAGCGCTCCTCGTGCGATCGCTGCTCGTGGGGACCTTCGCGGTCTTTAACCTCCCGTGGCTCTTCGTCGCGCACCGCCTCCTGTTCGGCACGATCTGGGGCATCGCGCGGATCCCCTACACGGGTCCCTGGGTCGCTTGGCAAATGCTGGGCTGGGTGTTCTGCGGCTTGGTTGTGCTGTATCTCGGGGTCAAAGCCCTTCTCTGGATCGTGGGCTGGATCGAACGGTGGCACCACGGTCGTGTCGATCCGCTCGTTGCCTTCGAGCTGTCCCACGCCCAGCCCATGCAGCTCTCGCGCCGCCAGTTTCTCGCGCGGGCCACCTACGCGTACGCTGGCGCCGGAGCGGCCGTGTCGACCTACGGCATCTGGAGCGCCTACCGGATGCCGCTCGTCACGCTCCGTACGCTCAGTCTCGCGGGGCTGCCGATCGCGCTGGACGGTCTAACGGTCCTCCACCTCTCCGACCTCCACGCCGGGGTGCACATGGGGGAGGACAAGATGCGCGCCATCGTCGAGCAGGCCAACGCGCTCCGCCCCGACCTGATCGTGGAGACGGGTGACATGATCGACATCTCCCCGAGCTACATCCCGGCCTACGTGCGCACCTTTCGCGATCTGTCGGCCCCACTCGGTTGCGTCACGGTGCTGGGCAACCACGATCACTACACGGGCGTGGACGCCGTGGTGCGCGGGGTGCGGGACGCCGGTCACGTGCTGGTGCGAAACGGATGCCACGTCGTCGAACGCGGGGGTGCCACGCTCGGCCTCCTTGGGATCGACGATCCCGAGAACTGGCGCGCGGACGATCCGCAGCCCGGATACGTGGATCTCGCGCTGCGCGCTGCGCCCCCCGAAGCGTTCAAGATCCTGCTCGCGCATCGTCCCGGCGCCTGGGATTCGGCCGCGCCGCGCGGCATCCCCCTCACGCTCGCCGGGCACATTCACGGCGGCCAATTCTATCTGCCCGTCCTGGGATGGTCGGCGGGGCAGCTGATTACGAAGTACGTGATGGGACTGTTCCGGCGGGGCGATAGCCAACTGTACGTGAGCCGGGGCATCGGGGTGGTGGGCGTGCCGATTCGCGTGTTCGTACCTCCCGAGATCGAGCTCTTTACGCTGCGCCGGGCGGGCTGACCGCAGCGGCTGAGCTCGGGCTCGCGATCGCGATCGCGTCCCACGCAGCCTCGAGCGTCGTCGCGACATTCGCGTGATCGGGCGCCCAATCCCGGGCCGCCACTCGGTCCAACGCCAGGCCCACCACTCCAAGCCAGATCGTCGCCCAGAGCTCCGCCGCGCCCGGTTTGACGGAGCCATCCGCTTTCCCTTGCGCGACCAGGGTTTCCAGCGCGCCTCGGAACTCGCGACCGGCGTGCCGGCTCTCCTCGTCCACGTCGACGCCATGCGCCTGCAAGAAGAACAGCCGGACCACTGCCGGCTCGCGCGCGGCGCCCGCGACGAGGTCGCGCCCCAAGTCTGCGAGCACGCGCCGGGGCGGCCCACCCTTCGCTGCGGCTTCTTTGGCGAGCTTCGCGGCCCACCGAGCGGCGCCTCGGTAGAGGTCGTTCAGCAGCGCCCGCTTGCTCGGGAAGTGCCGGTAGATCGTTCCTTCGGCAACACCCGCGCGCTTCGCGATCTGGGGTGTCGTGGTGGGGTGGTAGCCCTGGGTAGTGAACAGTTCCAGCGCCGCGCGCGCGAGGCGCTGGTGCGTAAATGAGGCGTGCGCCATGGTCCGCGAATCTAACGCGCCCTGATGGCGCCGCCCACAGCCGGCGCCGTCGGAGGGACGCGCGGGGCGCCGTCAGAAGCTCCACTGCGTGCCGAACAAGAACAGCGCCCCATCGGCGCCGGCCCCGACGCCCGCGATGACGAGCGTCCTGCGGAGGAACCGGAGCGCGAGCTCGCCGCCTGCTGCGTGGTGGAGCTCGGCGGTCGTAAGCCGCCACCCCTCGCCCGGGCCAAAAACACGACCCGCGTCATAGAAAGCGACAATCTTCAGCTCGAGGACGCTCGGCGCCCGGACGACGGCGTAACGTACCTCGAGGCCGCCGAGCAACGCCCCGGTGCCGAGAAACCGCGCGTCGTCGTAGCCACGGAGGGACTGGTACCCGCCGAGCGTCAAGAACTCCTGCTCGCCTTCATCGATCGTGACCTCGCTCGCGAGGGGCGGGCTGCCCCCGAGGTCTTGCCCCTCAACCCGCGCAGCCACGACGCACCGCGCCGTCGGGTGTGCGTAGGCTCGCGCGAACGCGGTCGTGCGGGTGTAGCCGGTGCCGCCCCCGAACGCTCCTTCTACTAGGACGCCCCTATGCGGGTCGACCTCATCGTCCCGAGTGTCGAATGCGATGCCGCCCTGCATCGCGCGGTCAGTGAACGGCGCTCCGGTCGCGCCTTCGGCCCCGCGTGCCAGGTCGCTCGCGAAGACGCTCGGCCCCGCCAGTGGACGGAACGTCGTGCGCTCGACCGTCGCGCTCACGAACACGCGTACCGGGCCGGTCATGCGGCGTGCGACGATGGCCCGCACGGATGCATACGTCCGAGCGACGCGGTAGAAGTAGGGAGCCGTCGCGGTGGCGCTGTCCGAGGAAAAGGGCGTGTCGTTCCCGAGCCCGTAGAAACCGAGGCGATTGTCCCGCGCTGCGGTGAGCGTCATTGCCGCGCGCCAGCCGGGCCAGTAAGCCGGGGCACGGGCGCCGACGACGAAGTGGTAACTCCCCGCGGTGCTGCCGCTCGCATCGAGGCTCAGATCGGCGGCGTAGGGCTCTGGACGGTCCGGAGCGGCAACCGGACTCGTCACGGCGTAATGACCTCCGCCCCACCAGCCGTCGATGCCGCTGTAGTACGCGTAGGGATACAGATTGGTCAGCCAGCCCCCCTGCGCGCGGAGGGAGGCCGGGACGACGGCCGCGACCACCATCGCGAGGGCCACGAGCGCGGCGCGCCGGCTGCGATTCAACGCGCGACGGGGCGCCGAGAGCCGCAGTGTTCGCATGGGGAACGCCCGAAACGACCTCGGGTCGTGGCGCACGGTGGTCGCTTTCTAGCAAACGGCGCGAAGCGTGTCAACTTGCCGAGCCGCGTGTCGCCCGTCTACGTTCCGCGCGTGAGGTCGGCGGACCCTCGCCCAAGGTCTACCGCATGCCGCGACACAACCGTGGGGAACCGCATGCCCACCTCCGCCTCCGCCCTTACCCCGAAGCCCCAGAGTCTGTCGTTACGGACAATCGGGCGCCCCGAGCTGTCCGTAGTCATACCGGTCTACAACGAGGAGGACAGCCTCGCGACCCTGCTTGGTGAACTCGCGGCAGTGCTGCAAGCCGCGGGTCGCACGTACGAGGTCGTGGTTGTGGACGACGGTTCGACCGACGGGTCGTTCTCGACGCTGAAGGACTTGAAGGGGCTCTACCCCGAGCTTCACATCATCGCGTTTGCCGCCAACGCGGGCCAGACGGCCGCGGTGGCGGCCGGGAGTCGGGCGGCCAAAGGGCGCGTGATCGTGACTCTCGACGCGGATTTGCAGAACGACCCGGCCGACATCCCGATCCTCTTGGAAGCGCTTGATTCCGAGCGTGCGAGCGCCGTCGTGGGGTACCGTCTCGAGCGGCGGGATTCGGTCTGGAAGCGCGTGCAGAGCCGCGTCGCGAACGCGGTCCGCAATGGGCTGACGGGGGACTCGGTTCGTGATACGGGGTGCTCCCTCAAGGCGTTCCGCGCCGACGTCCTTCGATCCGTGCCGCTGTACGACGGCATGCACCGCTTCCTGCCGACCCTGATCAGGCTCCAGGGCGGGAAGGTGGTCGAGTGCCCGGTGCGGCATCGGGCCCGTCGCTTCGGCCGGACGAAGTATGGCCTGCGGAATCGGGCCGTGCGTGCCCTGGTCGATGCGCTGGGCGTGCGCTGGCTTGCACGACGCCGCCTCCGTTACCAGGTGAGGGAGGAGCTCTAGATGACCGATCACGCGCATTGGGCCCAACAGATCGACGCCGAGCTCGATGACGAACTGACGCTCGCCGAGCGCGCGGCGCTCGCCCATCACCTGACCAGCTGCCCGGCCTGTGCAGGAGCTCGGGCGAGTCACCTCGAGCTTCGGGCCGCGCTCGCGCGTGCGGCCGGGCAACCGCAGGCGCGGACCGTGCCCAGGCCCGTTCTCGGCACTCGGCGTTTAGTCGCATGGCTCGCCGCGGCGGCGACCGCCGGGGCGGCGCTCGGGTGGCTCGCGAACGCGCATTGGGGCGCCCCCGGCTCGCTCCGCTGGGAGGCATCGCGTGCCGCGTTCGTGGTCGAGTAGTCGCGCACTTACGGGCGCGATGGTCGCGGCGACCGCGCTGGCCCAAGCTCCGGGGTTCCGGGTCGCCTACACGGTGCGGGTGTTCGCGCGCTCAGGCGGGCACACCCGATTCGTCGCGGCCGGCTCCGTGAGCGGGCCCGAGGCGACCGAGCTCCGCCTCTCCGTGCGAACCGACACCGCGGTCCTCGAGGGAATCGTCGGCGCGACGAGCGACGAGGACACGGTCGCCCTGACGGGGGCGTTCGTGACACGGCGCCGCGCCGGCCATTCGCGCCGCGGCCTGCCGATCTGGGAGGAAGAGGCGTATCGCCGAGCGGTGCGGGTTCCCTGGGGGCGGTCCGTGCGGCTCTATCCCTTCGGTCCGGGGTCTGAGGGCGCGGATGCGGTGTGGCTCACGCTTGTCGCGACACGCGCGTACGTCGGTGGGGAGACATCGCCC
The DNA here is from genome assembly GCA_035604455.1 of Gemmatimonadales bacterium. Taxonomy (GTDB): domain Bacteria; phylum Gemmatimonadota; class Gemmatimonadetes; order Gemmatimonadales; family GWC2-71-9; genus AG25. The sequence goes on along the minus strand of DATNIM010000135.1, from coordinate 53,285 downwards.
GAGGAGAGCTACGAGACGGCAGACTCCTCGGTCGCGATCGCCGTGGAAGCCGTACTGCCCCCGCGCCGCGCACAGGTGCGGATGATGCTCGTGCGCGGGGACTCGACGAGCGCCCCGGAAGTGCTCGACCTCGCCGTCGACGGACCCAGCAGCCGCGTGCGGTTCGTCCTGGGCCGTGGCGCCGCCCGGGCGTTGGATGTGCGGCTCGCGCGCGGCTCCGCGGTTCCCACGCTCGCCGACAGCGTGCTTGACCTCGACGTCGATCGCGTGTGCCTGCGCGTCACCGATCCGGCGTCGGCAGTGCCCGCCTCGACCGTATGTGGGCGGTTAAACACGGTCGCCCACCGGCTTCCCGTGTCGGCGCGCGACACGCTGGTTGCCGTCTTCGCGTGGCCCGTCGCGCGTTGAGCGGCGATATTCGGCTCATGGGCCGCACGCGACTCGATCCCGCCATCTTCCACCTGCCGGTGGAGCGTATGCGGGCCGGGTACTACTCCGACAAGTATTTCGTCCGGGCCCGCGAGGTGCTGCTCAAGGACCGGCACCGGCCGAGCGTCACGATGCAGGTCTTCGCCAAGTCACGGGCGTTCCTCGGCGGGATCGACGAGGCGATCGCGATTCTCAAGCTTTGCAGCGAGCGCTGGGACGAGCTGGAGGTGCGCGCGCTGTATGACGGCGACTCAATCGAGCCCTGGGAGACGGTGCTGCTCATCGAGGGGCCGTACGACGCTTTCGCGAATCTCGAGACGCTGTACCTCGGCGTGCTCGCGCGGCGGACCCGCGTGGGCACGAACACTCGACTCGTCGTCGACGCGGCGAAGCCAAAGGAAGTGATGTTCTTCCCGGCTCGTCACGATCACTGGCTCGTCCAGACCGGCGACGGGTACGCGGCGCACATCGCCGGCGCGATCGGGGTCTCGACGGACGCCCAAGCCTCGTGGTGGGGCTCGGAGGGGATCGGCACCGTGCCACACGCGCTGATCGCGGCCTATGGGGGGGACACCGTGCTCGCCTCCCGGAAGTTTGCCGACACCATGTCGCCCGACGTGCGCCTGATCACGCTCGTGGACTTTGACAACGACTGCGTGGAGACGTCGCTCGCCGTCGCGCGCGCACTTGGCGCGCGGCTCTATGGAGTCCGGCTCGACACCGCGGAGACGCTCGTGGACCGATCGGTGATTCCGGAGATGGGCACCTTCAAGCCGACCGGCGTGAATCCGCAGCTCGTCGGGAACGTGCGGTCGGCACTCGACCGCGCGGGCTTCGCCGCCGTGAAGATCGTGGTCTCCGGCGGCTTCACCGTGGAGAAGATCCGCCGCTTCGAGGAGCTGGGCGTGCCCGTCGACGCCTACGGCGTGGGGTCGAGCTTGTTCCAGGGGCGCTTCGACTTTACGGCCGACGTCGTTCGCGTCGAGGGGCAACCGTGCGCCAAAGTCGGGCGATCGTATCGACCCAGCCCACGGCTCGCAAAGGTCGAATGAACCCTTGCCCGAGGGTTCTGGCGTCCGTATAATTTCTCGACCGAATGAATATTCATGCACCGGTCCCTGTGGGCGTCCTCGGGGCCTCCGGGTATGTCGGACAGGAGCTGCTGCGGCTCCTGGCCCAACATCCGGGGGCCTCGGTTGCCTTTGCCACCGCTGAGACGGCGGCGGGGGAGGTGCTGGAAGGACACCGCTTGGTGCGGCTCGCGGACGCGCCGCTTGCGCGCGCCGAGGTCGTGTTCTCCTGCTTGCCGCACGGCGTCTCCGCGCGATACGTGCACGCAGTGCGCGCGGCCGGTCCGCGGGCGGTCGACTTGTCGGCCGACTTCCGGCTCAGCCCCGAGGCGGTGTACGGGCTGACCGAAGTGGCGCGCGCCAGGGTGGCGGGTGCCGATCTCGTCGCGAACCCGGGCTGCTATCCGACCGCCGCCCTGCTGGCCCTGATTCCACTCGCGCGCCGCGGCCTGGTCGCCGACGAAGCCGTGATCATCGACGCCGCCTCGGGGGTCACGGGTGCGGGGCGGGCCCCGAAGCGCGAACTCCTCTTCGGCGAGGTGGCTGAGGACTTCCGCACCTACAGCGCGGGCAATACGCACCGCCATCTCCCCGAGGTGCGGACGACACTCGCGCGGGAAACGGGCTTCGAGGGCGATCTCGTCTTCACCCCGCATCTCCTCCCGGTACGCCGGGGGATTCTCGAGACCATTCACATCGCTCTCACCGACCCCTTGGACCAGGCGGGGGCCGAAGGCCTGTTCGAGGCGGCCTACGCGGGCGAGCCGTGCATCCAGATCACGAACGGCCGGCTGCCCGCGCTCCGCGACGTCGTGTACCGCAACCGCGTGGCGATCGGCGTCGTCGCCGTCGCCGGCGTGCGGCGGCCGCGCCTGACGGTGGTCGCGGCAATCGACAACCTCGTGAAGGGGGCCGCGGGCCAGGCCATCCAGAACATGAACGTGATGTTGGGCCTGCCGGAAACGACGGGACTCGCATGCTAGACGTGCGCGTCGTGAAGATCGGCGGCAACGAGCTCGATCGGCCGGGGTGGCTCGAGAGCTGCGCGCGCGCGCTCTCCCTGTCCGAGCCCCTGGTGGTGGTCCACGGCGGTGGGCGTGCGATCTCCGCGATGTCGGAACGTCTCGGGCTCTCGGCGGAAAAGCGGGACGGCCTGCGGGTGACGACGCCTGAGATCGCCGCGGTGGTCGAGATGGTGCTCGCCGGCCCCGTGAACCGGCAGGTCGTCGGCGCGCTCCGCGACGCGGGCATCGACGCGGTCGGCTTGTGCGGTGCCGACGGGGGCCTGCTCGAAGGGCATCGCGTGTCGGAGGTGTTGGGCCACGTGGGGGACATCGCCGTCGTGCGTGCGGCGCTCCTCGAGAGCCTCCTTCGAGCGGGGCTGACGCCGGTCATCGCGCCGCTTGCCCCCGAGGCGGGGCGGGCCGATGCCGTGCCGCTCAACGTCAACGCGGACAACGCGGCGGCGGCCGTGGCGGCGGCGTTGCAGGCGGAGGAGCTCCTGTTCGTCTCGGACGTCGCCGGCGTGCGCGTGCGAGGCGTCGCGCATCCGGAGCTCGCGGTTTCGGAGATAGAAGGATTGATCGCCACAGGCGTCGCGACGGGTGGTATGGCGGCGAAGCTGCGGGCGGCCGCGGGTGCGCTTGCCGGTGGCGCCCGGGCGGTGCGGATCGGCGACCTGACGTTGTTCGACAGTTCACTGGCGGGCACCCGCATTGTGGCCGCCGCCGCGCAGCCTGCATGACCGCGACTCCCGCAACCGGCAACTCGCTCCTGGGCGTCTATACCCGCGCGAGCCAGCTCTTCACAGCCGGCGAAGGCTGCGAGCTCGTGGCAGAGGACGGCACGCACTACCTCGACTTCGTCGCCGGCATTGGCGTCAACGCCTTGGGGTACAACCACCCCGTCATCCGCGGGGCGATAGAACGCGCCCTCGCGACGGGCCTGGTCCACATCTCGAACCTGTTCCGCTCTGAGCCGGGCGAGCGCTTGGCCGAGGAGCTCGTGGCGCGCTCGTGCGCCGACCAGGCGTTCTTCTGCAATTCCGGCGCCGAGGCGAACGAGGCCGCCTTCAAGTTCGCCCGGAAGTGGGCGCGAAAGCCGGGGATTGTCGCGTTCACCGGCTCCTTCCACGGGCGGCTATTCGCCTCCCTGGCCGCAACCGACCGCCCGGACTACCGCCGGCCGTTCGAGCCCCTCGTTCCCGAGATCGCGATTCTGCCGCTCGGCGACCGTTCCGCCGCCGAGCGCGGCATCTCGGCCGAGCGCACGGCCGCGGTGATCATCGAGCCGGTCCAGGGGGAAGGCGGCGTGCACCCGATCGACCCGGCTTGGCTCGCCTGGTTGCGGGCGATCTGCGACGAACGGCACGTGGCGCTGATCTTCGACGAAGTCCAGTGCGGACTAGGGCGGACAGGCACGCTCTTCGCCTACGAGCAGACGGGCGTCCGGCCCGACATGGTGACGCTGGCGAAGCCCTTGGCGGGAGGGCTGCCGATGGGCGCCGTGCTGCTCACAGACGACGTCGCGGCCGCGTTGAGCCCCGGAGACCATGCGACCACGTTCGGCGGCGGTCCGCTCGTGGCGAGCGTCGCCCTCGACGTCGTCCGGACGATCGGTGCGGCGGAGTTTCTCGCATCGGTCCGGCGCGTAGGCACGTGGCTCGGCGAGCGCCTGGCAGAGCTCGCCCGTCGCACGCCCCGCGTGCGCGGTGTCCGGGGCCGCGGCTTGATGTGGGGGATTGAGCTCGCGGAGCCCGCCGCGCCGGTCGTGGCCGCCGCCCGAGAGCGGCGGCTGCTCGTCGCCACGGCGGGGCCGTCGGTTGTGCGGCTGCTGCCGCCGCTCGTGATCACCGTCCCGGAGCTCACGCGGGGCATGGACATTTTGGAAGAGGTATTGGCCTGAGCACGATGGCGATCGGCGTCCCTCGGTCGGCAGGCGCGGTCACGCTTCGCCCCGCGCGGCTCAGCGACGTGCCCCAGCTTGAGGCGCTCATGGCGCCGTATGTCGCCACGGGCGACCTGCTTCCGCGCAGCGACTACGACCTCTGCCGCCACATAAGGGAATATGTCGTGGCCGCGGCGCCGGACGGCACGGTCGTAGCGTGCGGATCGCTCAAGGTCTACTCGCGCGAGCTGGGTGAAATCGCGGCGCTCGCGGTGCTGCCGGTGTACCAGGGGGCGGGGCTCGGCCGCGCGATTGCGCAGGCGATCATCGCCGAAGGCCGGGCCGCCGGGCTCGACGAGCTTCTCGCGCTCACCCGCAAACCGGCGTTCTTTCTGGCGCTCGGTTTTGTGCCGTCCGAGCGGGAGCGTTTTCCGCTGAAAGTATGGGCGGACTGCACCCGCTGTCCGCGGCAGAACTGCTGCGACGAGATCGCGGTGGTGCTCAAGCTGTAGCCCGGGCGCCCGGCGAGCCGCCATCGACACCCGCACGCCTCGCGACGAACCGCGCTCTGCCGCTCGCGGTCCTAACACACTCGTTCAGGCCGTTGACACGGCTCTGGGCCGCCGTTGAGATTTTCTGCTCCGCGCCCGCCGCCGCCCCGCTGCGGCTACATGGAGGCGATATTCTCCTGCACAAGCATCGCTTCGACGTCTTTTCGAACGACAACGGTCCTCAGGTCCTCGACATCCTGAACCCAGTGGAGATCACCCTGTACTGCGTTGCCCTCGATGTGTGTAACAAGGCGGCCGTCCCCGGTCTGCTCGCCCCACGGCCGGAGATCCCTCTGTCTGTGGTGACCGATGGGGTGAAACCCGTCGACGTGGTGCCGTGACCTCACCCATCCCAGCCTTCGGTCGGTTCTTCCTCCCGGGACCGACCGACGTCCATCCGGACGTCCTGGCGGCGATGCAGCGGCCGATGATCGGCCACCGGTCGGCAACGATGGAGCGGCTCCTCGCAAGCCTCGCCGCCCCGCTCGGGCGCGTGTTCCGCTCCGCGCATCCGGTCCTCGTGGGCACCGCGTCCGCCACGGGGTTCATGGAACTCGCCGTGCGCAACGGCGTGCGTCGGCGCGCCCTCTCGCTCGTCAACGGCTCGTTCAGCGACCGATTCGCGAAACTGGTGGGCGCCTGTGGCAAGGAGGGCATCCGCCTCGACGTGCCCCTTGGGCAAGCGGTCGAGCCCGACATGCTCCGCGACGCGCTCCACCGCACGCCCGTCGACGCTGTTACGGTGGTCCACTCCGAAACGTCGACGGGCGTGCTGCAAGACGTGGCCGCCCTGGCCGCGGTTGTGCACGAGTTCGACGACGTGTTGCTCCTCGTTGATGCCGTCACCTCGCTCGCCGGTTCCCCGGTCGAGCCGGATCGTTGGGGCCTCGATTTCACGTTCACGGGCTCGCAGAAGGCGCTCGCGCTCCCCCCGGGGTTGGCGCTCGGCGTGGCCTCCGACCGCATGCGGGAACGCGCTCGCACGCTGCCCGCCCGCGGTCAATACTTCGACCTCGTGGCCTTCGAGGAGGCCACACGCAAGTTCCAGCCGACCAATACGCCCGCGATTTCTCTCTTCTACGCCCTTGAGGTCCAGCTGGCGCGCATCGAGCGGGAGGGCGGCATTGAGGCGCGGTGGAAACGCCACGACGCGATGCGCCGCCGGGTAGAGGAGTGGAGCGCCGCACACGGCGTCTCCTATCTCCCGCCGGAAGGGCGGCGCAGCTGGACGGTGTCCTGTCTCAAGGTCCCAGAGGGCAAGGTCGCCCCGGACCTCGTCGGTGCGCTCAAGCGGGACGGGTGGACGATCGGGTCGGGATACGGGGCGCTCAAGGATTCGACCATCCGCATCGGCCACATGGGCGACCACAGCGTGCAGGCGCTCGATGAATTGCTGGCGCTTCTCGAGCGAGCGCTCGCGTGAGCTTTCGGGTGGTGGTCGCCGATCGCGTCGCCGACGCTGGTCTTGAGCGCCTGCGGGAGGCACCCGAGATCGAAGTTGTGCTGCTCGCCGGCCGGCCCGTCGCGGAACTCGAGCGCGCGCTCGCGGACGCGCACGCGCTCATCGTCCGGAGCGAGACCCGGGTGACCGCGGCGTTGCTGAGCCACGCGCCTCACCTTTTGATCGTTGCGCGCGCCGGCGTCGGTGTCGACAACATCGACGTGCCCGCGGCCACGCGGCGGGGGATCGCGGTCATCAACGCGCCGGGCGCCAACACCATCAGCGCGGCCGAGCACACGCTCGCGCTGCTACTCGCCCTGGCGCGGCGCGTCCCGTGGGCGGCGGAGGCGATGCGGCGCGGCGAATGGGACCGCAAGCGGTTCGAGGGCACGGAACTCCGCGGCAAGACGCTGGGGCTCGTGGGCCTCGGCCGCATCGGCGGATACGTGGCCTCACTCGCCCGAGCATTCGGGATGGTCGTCCTGGCGCACGATCCGTATCTCGCGCCCGAGCGAGCTGCCGAGCTCCACGTGAAGGTCGTGGGGTTGGAGGATCTCTTGCGGGCGTCGGACGTGGTCTCGCTGCACCTCGCGCTGACGCCCCAGACGCAGCGCCTGATCAACAGCGACCGGCTTCAGGTCATGAAACCCGGCGCCGTGCTCGTCAACACCGCCCGGGGCGAGCTCGTTGACGAAATGGCGCTCGTGGCGGCGATCGAGAACGGCCGTCTCGCGGGGGCCGCGCTGGACGTGTTCGCCACCGAGCCCTTGGCCGCGGATTCGCCGCTGCGGCGGCTTGAGCGCGTGATCCTCACGCCGCACCTCGCGGCCTCCACGGCGGAGGCGCAGGAGCGGGTGAGCACGGAGACCTGCAGCGCCGTCCGGGAGGCGCTGCTACAGGGGGATCTCTCGGGGGCGCTCAACGTGCCCGGAATCGCGGGCGAGGCGCTCCGGCGGCTCGCCGGAGTTCTCGAGCTCGCACGGCGCTTGGGCCGCCTTGCCCTCGCGCTCGCCGAGGGCCCGGTGACCGGGATCGAGGTGGCCTATGGCGGCAGCGACGACGCGGCCCCGCGGCCCGTGTTGATGGCGGCAGTCGAGGGACTCTTGGCCGGCATGGGCGTTGAGCCCGTGACGTTGGTGAACGCGCTGCTGCTCGCGGAGGAGCGGGGGATCCGGCACTCGCGCAGGAGCGCCGCGCCGGAACCCGGGTTCAAGACCACCGTGACCGTGGCGCTCGACACGGTCCAGGGACCGGTCCGCGTCGCCGGGGCGCCCGTGGGCGACGCCCAGAGCCGCGTCATACGCGTGGGAGACTACCGGATCGATGTCGCGCCCGAAGGTTGGATGCTTGTGATTCGCAACCGCGACGTGCCTGGCGTGATCGGGAACGTCGGCACCATGCTCGGGCGCGCCGGCATCAACATTGGGAGCTACCACCAGGCGCGGCTCACCGCGCCCGGCCAGGACGCGCTGGCTGCCATCACCGTGGATCAACCACTCCCCGAGGCTGTCCTCGACGCGCTCGCCCGTCTCCCCGATGTGCTGCGAGTGCGTCTCGCATACCTCGGGCCAGTCGCCGAACCCTAGTCCGCAGCCGTCTGGACGGGCGCGGCCTCGTCGCCGAGCAACCGGAAGGACTTGACGGCACCGCTCAGACGGTCCGCCGCTTCGGCCAGCTGGTTTGCGGACGCGGCGATTTCCTCAGTCGACGCGCTCTGCTCCTCGCTTGAGGCGGCGATCTCTTGGGCCGCCGCGAGCAGCCCTTCAGTTCCAAGTGCCACGCTGCCAAGGCGGCCGGTGATCTCGTCTACGAGCGACCGGACTTCGGCCGTCGACGCCGCGATCTCGCGACTCCAGGCGTCGTTTGCCGCCGCCTCCGTGGCCACCGTGGCGAGCCCCTGGGCCGCCGTCTGGGCGGCCTCGCGCGCGGCCGCCCCCACCTTCGCCAGCGCAAGCAGCCGTTCACGTGTCGCCTGGACTCGGGTCAGCACGGTGCGCACCATCTCTGCCGTGTCGCCCGCGGCCGCGGCGGCCACCGCGGCGAGCTTGCGCACTTCATCGGCGACCACGGCGAATCCGCGGCCCTGAGGTCCGGCTCGCGCCGCCTCGATCGCCGCGTTGAGGGCGAGCATGTTGGTCTGCGTTGCCACGGCCTTTGCCTGAGTGACGAATTTCTGGATCTCGGCCGAGGCCGCCGCGAGGGCGTCCGCCTCGGCCGCCCCGCGGGCGACCTCTTCGGCCAGGTGGGCGAGCTGCGCCGTGCTCTGATCGAGGACCTCGCGGTTCTGACGGGCGAGCGTAGCCACGGTCGCGTTTCGTCGGACGGAATCCTCCGACCCCGCGGCGACGATCGTGATGATCTCGAGAATCTTGGTCGTGTCGCCGGCCGCGCCGCGAATGAGCTGCGCCTGCTCCGCCGCGCGGCGCGACAGGTCTTGGCAGGTGGCCGACATCTCCTCGGTCGAGGCGCTCATCTGCTCGGTCGACGCTGAGATCTCCGCCGCCATGGCTGCTGCTTCGTCGGCGGCGCTCCGGATCGCGCCGACGAGCCGCCGCAGCGCCACGACCATCGTATGGACGGCAGAAAGAAGCTCTCCGACCTCGCCTGTGCCGGCCCCCTGCGCGAGCACGGTGGCGGACAGATCCCCGCCCGCGATGCGGGTCGCGACCGCCCCGGCCGCGCGGACCGGCTCGGTCACCCGGTCGGTGAGCCAGGCGGCGAGGCGCCACACGAGCAGGAGGACGAGCACGAGGACGGCAATCGCACCGAGGGCGATCGTCCGCAGCGTCGTTCGTACTGCGGCGTAAGCAAGCGCGGTTGGCTGGCGGTAAAGCACCCACCAGCGCCCCTCGTTAGCCGGCGCCGACACGACGAGCTCCGTAGCCCCGCCCCGGCGCCAGAGGACGTTGACGGCCCTCGTGTCGCGGGGGATCGCCTCCGCGTCGGGGATGCTGTGGAGCAGCGCCGAGGTATCAGGGGTAGCGAGGAGCCGTCCCGCGCGATCGATCACGCACAGATACACGGCATCGTCAGCGGCCGACGACGCAAGCAGTCGCACCAAGGCGGAAAGGGGCAGGGTGGCGCGCAACACCCCCACGGGTCGCGCCAGCCCCGGCTGGCGGAGCGCGACGGCGTAGTAGAGCGCGCGGCTCGACGAGTCGCCCGTTCCCTCGACGCTTCCGTCTCGCAAGACCACCTGCCACCAGGCGTCGGCCCGATAGGCTCGACGCTCGAGCGGCGCCGATCCCGCGGCGGGGTCGCCGCGACCGTCGACCACGAGCAAGTCGGCGAGGTCCGAGTGCTGGACGTAGTCGCGCAGGAAGGCGCCGAGCGCGGCGTCGGGCACGATCCCGGCGCGGGTCGACAGACGTCGCGCGAGCTCGTCCGTCTCGTGGCGCCGTTCCCGCCAATAGTTCGTGACGAGGGCGGCGACGTTCGTCGCCACGGCACGGTCGCGCTCGTTGGCGAGGCGCTCGAGGGTCTGGCGCGCGTTTTGCCCGCCGGCCAGCGCGACGGCGACGGCCAGGGCGGCGGCCCCTGCGACCCCCGTGAATAGGAAGCTCGAACGTAGCTGTTGCTGAAAACGCGTGCTCATCGGGCGGGTGGCTAAGCTTAGGGCCCGTTTCACACGCGGGCAAGGCCGCTTAGTTTCCAGCACGCATGACCACCCCGCCCGTGTACGACCCCGCGACGGTCGAGGCAGTGGCCCAGGAGCGCTGGGCGCGGGAGCGCACGAACGAGCCCGACCTCGACCGCGCGGCGCGACCGTTCTACAACCTCATGATGTTCCCCTACCCGTCGGCCGAGGGCCTGCACGTCGGGAACATGTTCGCGTTCACGGGCGCCGACATCTTCGGCCGCTTCAAGCGGCTGCAGGGCTATGACGTCTTCGAGCCGATCGGCTTCGACGCCTTCGGCATACACTCGGAGAACTACGCGCTCAACGTCGGCGAGCATCCGGCGCGTCTCATTCCGCGGAATATCGCCACGTTCCGCCGGCAGCTGCGTCGCTTCGGCGGAATGTTCGACTGGCGCCACGAGCTGTCGACCACGGATCCGCGCTACTACCGCTGGACCCAGTGGATCTTTCTGCAGCTGTTCAAGGCCGGGCGCGCGGTCCGCAAGCAGGCGGCCGTCAACTGGTGTCCGGCGTGCAAGACGGTGCTGGCTAACGAGCAAGTGATCGACGGCTATTGCGAGCGCCACCCCGACGTCAAAGTCGAGCAGCGGTTTCTCGAGCAATGGTTCTTCTCCATCACGCACTACGCCGAGCGCCTGCTCGCGAACCTCGAGGGGCTCGACTGGTCGGCAAGCACGGTCGCGATGCAGCGCAACTGGATCGGGAAAAGCGAGGGGGCGGAACTGATCTTCGAGACGCCAGTCGGCCGCCCGATTACCGTGTTCACGACTCGGCCCGACACCGTCTTCGGCGCGACCTACCTCGTGCTCGCCCCCGAGCACCCGCTCGTCGACGCCCTCACGACTCCGGACCGTCTCGACGCCATCCGGGCGTACCAGCGCGAGGTGGCGGCGAAGGACGTCGTGACGCGAAAGGTGGCGGCGAGCGAAAAGCGGAAATCCGGGGTCTTCCTCGGAACGTACGCCCGCAACCCCGCCACGGGTGCCGCGATTCCGATCTGGGCGGCCGACTACGTGCTGATGGAGTACGGCACCGGGGCTATCATGGGCGTCCCGGCGCACGACGCCCGGGACTTCGATTTCGCCACGCAGTTCGCGCTGCCGATCGTGCGGGTGGTGGGGCGGGCCGAGGAGCCCCTGCCATTCGAGGCGGTCGACGGCACGCTCGTCAATTCCGGTGCGTTTGACGGTCTGTCATGCCTCGACGGGGGGCGCCGCATCGTCGCATGGCTGGGCGAACGGCGCCTCGCCACGCCGCGAGTGCAGTATCGCCTCCACGACTGGTGCATTTCGCGGCAGCGCTACTGGGGTCCGCCGATTCCCATCATCTATTGTCCCGACTGCGGACCCGTCGGCGTGCCTGAGCAGGATCTGCCGGTTGAGTTGCCGCTGATCGAGGATTTCCGGCCCGACGACACCGGAGTGAGCCCGCTCGCGCGGCATCGGGAATGGTATTTCGTCCCCTGTCCTCGCTGCGGCGCCCCGGGGCGGCGCGAAACGGACGTCTCGGACACCTTCCTCGACTCGTCCTGGTACTTCTTGCGCTATCCCTCCACGGACTCCGACGATCGAGCGTGGGATGTCGCCCGCACGAAGCGCTGGCTCCCCGTCACGAGCTACATCGGCGGCAACGAGCACGCCGTACTCCATCTGCTTTACGCGCGGTTCATCACGATGGTGCTGTGCGAGCTCGGTCACGTGGATTTTGAGGAGCCGTTTCCTCGTCTCCGCGCCCATGGCCTGATCGTCAAGGACGGGGCGAAGATGTCCAAATCGCGCGGCAACGTCGTGATCCCCGACACCTACATCCAAAAGTGGGGGGCAGACACCTTCCGGATGTACCTGATGTTCCTCGGGTCGTTTCAGGAAGGCGGTGACTTTCGGGACGAGGGGATCACAGGAATCCGCCGGTTTCTGGAGAAGGTGTGGCTGCTCGCGCACGAAGCGGCGGGAGCCCCGGCCCAACCCTTGTCCGCGGCGATCGAACGGAAGCTCCACCAGACGATCCGGAAGGTCACCGCGGACACCGAGCAGCTCGACTACAACACCGCGATCGCCGCGATGATGGAGTACGTGAACCTGGTCCGTGAGGAGAGTCGAGGAAATCGGCCCGCGGTGGAACCGCTCCTCGTCATGCTCGCTCCGTACGCGCCGCACCTCGCCGAAGCGCTGTGGACGCGACTCGGTCACGGCGCGTCGATTTTCACGGCACGCTGGCCCGTGCACGACGAACGGCTCGCCGCGGGTGACGAAGTCGAGATCGCCGTACAGGTGAACGGCCGCTTGCGGGGCCGCCTCGCGATTCCCCGGGGCCTGGGCGAGGCGGAGGTGCGCGAACTCGCGCTCGCCGATCCCACGGTGCGGAAGTTCGTGGACGGACACGCGATCCGAAAAACGATCTACGTCCCCGACCGGGTGCTGAATCTCGTTGTGTAGGGTCCCGGGCCCGCGCCCGGCCGCGCGGCACCCTCGCAAACGCCCGTTACAACACTCGTCCTAGGAGGCCTCCGACCACGTAGCCCACGGCCGCGACGCCGAGGCCGACCAGGAACATGTCGCTGCCGCTGCGGAGAGTGCCGCGCCCGGTGAAAAGGCTCCTGGCCGCGCCGACGAGGAAGTGCGAGAGCATCGCGATCACAAAGGCGATCCACGCGGCGGCCGGACCCGAGAGCACCATGAACGGCGCGACGGGAATGAAGGCGCCGATGGCGGTGGCGGTGCCCGTGACCCAGCCTTCCCTGAAGGGCGTCGCGTGGGCCTCGCCGATCTTCAATTCCTCGCGAACCTGCTCGTCCAATGCCCGGGCCGGGTCCCGCATGACATCGGCCGCCATGCGTTGGGCGAGTTCCGCATCGATGCCCTTGGCTCGATAGAGGAGCGCGAGCTCCTCGCGCTCGACGTCGGGCATCAACCGGATCTCTTCCTGCTCCATGGCGATCTCGTGGGCGTAGACCTCCTGTTCGCTCTTCGCCGCCAGGTACCCGGAGGCGCCCATGGACAAGGCGTCCGCGATCATCCCGGCGAGTCCCGACACGAGTACGACATGGGGGGTCACCGCGGCGCCGATCACACCCGCGACCAGGCCGAGGTTCGCCGTCAACCCGTCGTTGAATCCGTAGACGACGTTGCGCACGAAGCCGCCCGAGCCGGTGTGGTGCCAAGGCTCGGCACTCCGCCCAGCCAGATGCCCGAGCGTCTCGGCGTGCTCGGCGGACTCTTTCGCCAGGGTGAGGGACACCTGCCGCGCATCGTCGCCCCGGGATTCCGTGTACAGGTCCATGTATCCTTTGACTTCGCGGCCTTCTTCGCGCAGCAAGAGCGGAAGCAAGTAGCGGGGCCCAAACCGCCGCCCGAGCCACGCCATGAACCGTGCGCCCGCCGACGGCACCGGCACGGCTGGGACCGTATGCCCGTGCTCCCCGAGGAGCTTCGACCACAGGTCCGTGTGGCGGCGCTCCACGGCGGCGAGGCGCTGGTAGATGTCCTGCTTTGCTCGGTCGGGCTCCTTCGTGGCGAGGACGTCGTACAGGTAGGCGGCGTCCGATTCGTCCTGCCAGTGGTGCAACCAGGCGTCCAGGGTGGCGCGATCCGGGGGGGACTGGGCGGGCATAGCGGAAAAGATACCCCGGCGTCAGCCAACTTCCAAGGCGCCAATCACTTACGCCGCGCGACCTGGCCTGCAACGCTCCAGAGGGATTCGGCATCATAGCTTGCAGGAGATGGCTATCTCGATCGCGTTCCCTGATACCCTCATCGCGCGCGCCAAGGCTGGTGAGATCGAAGCCTTGGAGCAGTTGTATCGCGCGTTTGAGACGCCGGTCTACAACCTCGCGCGGCGCATTCTGCGCCGGCCCGAGGAAGCTGAGGACGTGGTGCAGGAGACGTTTCTGGAGATCGTCCGAAGCATCGGCAGCTATCGGGGTGACGGGCAGCTGTGGGCGTGGGTGCGGCGGATTGCGTCGTCCAAGGCGCTGATGCGCATTCGCCGGGAGCGTGTCCGGGCGGAAGAGGACTTCGACGAGACGCTCACCGGCAGCACCGCCCCGGCCGGGGTTCCGCTTCAGGTGGACCTCGAACGGGCGTTCGACCAACTCAGCGAAACGGCACGCGCGGTCGTGTGGCTGCACGATGTCGAGGGATACACTCATGAAGAGATTGCGGAAATGACCGGCAAAACCGTCAGCTTCTCCAAATCGCAGCTCGCTCGGGCGCACGTGCGCCTGCGGCGCATGTTGGATGAGGAGGGAGCCACTCGATGATGCATTGCACGATGGATGATTTGCTTGCGCTTCGCGCCAACGAAGGGTCGGTCTGGGCGCGGCAACACCTCGAGGCCTGTCCCCTGTGTCGCGGCGAGTTAGAAGCAGTGTATCAACGCGTGGCACAGCTCAAGGCGTTGCCGTCGCTCAGGCCGGCGCGCGATCGCTGGCCGGTGATCCGGGCCCGCGTCGCAGCAGCGCGGGTGGCGCGGCGGCGTCGGTGGGTGGCGAGCGGTCTGGCGGCAGCGGCCGTCGTGGCCGGGCTGCTCGTGGTGCAGCCCTTCCGGACCCAGCGGGGATACGCGACGCAGCTCGCCCAAGCGAAACAACAGTCGGCGTCGCTCGAAGCCGCGTTGCAGCGCTATGACCCCGGCTCGCGGGTCGAGACGGGACGCGCGGCCGCCTTGGCGGCGGCGCTCGAGGACCGGATCGCCGCGGTCGATGCTGAGCTCGGAGAGGTGAACGGCGGTTCGGCAGATCGCATGCTCGTGCAGCTCTGGCGCAATCGGGTGGACTTGATGCAGCAGCTCGTTGACGTGCATGTGACGCGCGCGGCCTACGTGGGATTGTGAGGGTGCGATGAGGGTTTGGCGAGTGTGGGTAGTGGCGGCGGGCGTGGCGGCGGTGGGTCTGCCGACGCGGCTACCGGCCCAAGGGGAGCCGCTGCCGCGGGCGTGGTCGTTCACGTTCGGCGAACAGAAGGCGCGCGTCGGGGTGCTTGTGAACACCCAGTCGGATCCGGCGACCGACAGTCTGGGCGCGCGCCTCGAAGCGGTGACGCCTGGAGGGCCGGCCAGCGACGCCGGACTGAAGGCCGGCGATGTCATCACCCGCTTCAACGGCGTGTCGCTGGGTGGCGCAGGCGTTGCCGGGGGTGCTAGCCCCGGGCAGCGGCTCGTTGACCTCGCGCGCGCCCTTGATCCCGGCGATTCGGTGCCGGTCGAGTACTGGCGCGGCACCGAGCTCCGTAAGACGACGCTCGTGACGCAGCCGCCCGCTTGGGGCGGCGCACCGCCGACCGACGGGGGCCAGGGGATGGCCCGGGCCGACGCGCCGGCGCCGGGGGGCATGCCCGTCCCGGGAGGTCTGCCTTTCTTCGGACCTGGCAACATCTCGTTCTGCTTTGGCGACGCTTGGTGTGACATGGAGCTGGTAAACCTCAATCCCGACCTCGGCGAGTACTTCGGGACGAAGGACGGCATCCTTGTGATCAAGGCGCCAGCAGACTCCAGTCTGCCGTTGAAGAGCGGGGACGTCATCCTGACGATCGGCGGACGGCGACCAACGTCCTCCGCTCACGCGATGCGGATCCTCAGCTCCTACGAGCCGGGCGAGAACGTCACGCTGGAGCTCATGCGTAAGCAGCACCGGACGACCGTCACGTGGCACGTGCCGTCGTCGGACGATCGTATGCGCCGCTTCATGCATTTCCATGATGCGCCCTCGGATACCGCGGAGGATCGCTCCGAGAGCTGACCTCTTCGGATCCGAGTGCGCTGAACCGACCGGGCTGCACCACCGCACAGCCCGGTCGTGTTCTTTTCGGGAATGGACGTCAGCGGCCCTGGAGGACGCTGGCGAGGATGTGGTCGAGTGTGCTGAACTCGAATGGCTTCGGGACCAGCGGCCGAGCAGTCGCCGCGAGGAACGCACGCACCTTTTCGTCGATCAGCTGGCCCGTGGTGAAGATGACCCGCGCCGCGTGGATCGCATCCTGCGCGCGGAGCGCCGCGTAGAGGTCCTCGCCCGAGAGATCGGGCATCCGCAAATCGACGATCACCGCGTCGAACGTCGTTTCCTGGAGGCGCGTCAGCGCCTCGCGCCCGCTGGCCGTCATTTCCGCGTGGTGTCCTCGGCCCGTGAAGTACCGCTCCAGGGCCATCCGCACCGACGATTCGTCGTCCACCACGAGAATCCGTAGCCGGTCCGCCGGCGCGGGCGCGCTGGGAGCGGCCGACGGCGGGGCGCTCGGGGTCGCGACCACGATCGGCAACTCCACGGTGAAGCGGGCGCCGCCCGTGGCCGCGTTCTCGGCCCAGATGCGACCGCCGTGCTCGCGGACGATGCCAAGGGAAATCGAGAGCCCGAGGCCCGTGCCGGAACCGGTAGGTTTCGTGGTGAAGAACGGCGTGAAGATGCGGTCGACGAGACTCTGGGCGATCCCAGGGCCGCGGTCCTCGATCTCGATGCGGATCGCATCGCCGGCCCGGCGCGTCCGGACGGTGAGCCGCGGGTCGGCCGCGTGGTGCTCCTCCATCGCCTGCTCGGCGTTGGTGACGAGGTTCAGGAACACCTGTTGGAGCTGGTGCGCGTCGGCCACGATCTCCGGCAACCCTCCGTCGTAGTCCCGGACCACCGCGATGCCACGCACCCGCAGATCGTAGGCCCGGAGCTCGAGCGTGTCGTTCAGCACCTGGCTGACGGCGGTCGGCACGCGCTCCGGCTTGTGTTGGCGCGCGAAGATGAGCAGGCTCTGGACGATGCGGGCCGCCCGGCGGGATTCGGCGTAGATCATTTCGGCCGCCGTGCGGTCGTCGGGGGCGACGCGCGGCTCACGCAGCAGGAGCTGCGCAAACGCCGCGATCCCGGCGAGCGGGTTGTTCAGCTCGTGCGCGACCCCCGACACGAGCTGCCCGATCGCCGACATCTTCGCCGACTGAATGAGCTGCTCCTGCAGCAGTTTCTGATCGGTGACGTCCCGAATGAGGCACAACACTTCGTCGTTTTTCTGCGGCGCCGAATAGGTGACCTGAATCGTCCGGACCTCGCCGTCCTTGCGGATGAACCGGGTCTCGAAGAGCCCGGTGGCGCCGGTCAGGGCTTTGTGAAAGTGGGTGCGCGCCACAGGCAGCGCGTCGTCGGGGAGCATCGGTGCCAATCCTTGTCCGACGAGCTCCGCGCGCCGGTACCCCGAGATCTGCTCCGCGGCGTGGTTCACCGTGGTGAAGCGGCCTTTCGCGTCGAGGGTGATGATCGCGTCGGAAGCGGACTCGAAGAGCGTGTGGTATCGGGTTTCCGAGCGCGCCAGCGCATCCTGGGCGCGCCGCTCCTCGGTGATGTCGCGTAGGGTCGCTACCGTACCGACAAGATGGCCATCGAGGAGCAGAGGGGTCGTGGACACGGCCACGTCGCGCTCGGCCCCGTCGGCCCGGACAATGTGCGTCTCGTAGCGCTGCTCCTCGCCGGCGAACGCGCGGCGCTCCTTCTCCGCCACGCGGGCGCGCTCGGTCGCCGGCACCAGGTCATCGACTGCCGTCCCAGGGAGATCTTCGAGGGGCCGGCCGAACAGCTCGGCGGCGGCGCGGTTTCCCGTCAGCAACTGCCGTTCGACGCCGGTGACCACGACGGCGTCGGGCAGGGCAGCGACGATCTCGCGCGCCACGGCCAGGAGATCGAAGGCGCGCGGGACGTCAGCGCCCAGTCGTGCATCGGGACCGAGGGATCGCTTTGTCACGTGAGTCTCGGAACGACGGGGCCCGACGCTCCCTCCGCAGGATGCGGGCGAGATCGGACAGCGGCTGCACGGCTCGACCGACGCCGCCTCGTTTCGAGCGACGAGTACATCGTTGATGCACGGCGGGTTGTTTCCCCCCAATGTAGGGGTCGCTCGTCTCGGTGCAACTCTAGGTTTGATAGCGACTTGTGGGATACTCCGCCGTCCCGCCGTCCAGCTTGACGCGATATATCGACACGTAGTAGCTTGTCGTAACATCGTAGAAGGGGGTTCTTATGCGACGCGGATTCGAAGGCGAGGCGTGGGGATTTGGCTTTGCGAGGCCGTGGGGATGGGGGCCTTGGGGCGGGCGGCGGCGTCGCCAGTGGTTCGAATCGGGCGACATGAAATACGTGATCCTCAAGCTGTTGCAGGAGAAGCCTCGGCACGGCTATGAGGTCATGAAGGAGCTGGAAGAGCGGATGCGGGGCTACTATACGCCCTCGCCCGGCACTGTGTACCCGACGCTTCAGTGGCTCGAGGACGAAGGGCTCGTGACGGTGCGGGATTTCGAAGGGAAGAAAGTCTACGAGATTACGCCAGCTGGCCTGCAGTTTCTCGAGACGCACCGCGACGTCGTCGACGACATCTTCGACCGCATTCGCGACCTTGTGGAGCGCGTCTCCGGTGGTGCGATGGCCGACGTGAACCGCGCCGTGGGTCGGGTGGTCAAGGCGGCGTACCGGACTGGGTGGAAAGTGCCCGACGACGCCGGCCGGCGACGGGTGGCGGACGTGCTGACGCGGGCCGCCGAAGAACTCGAGGGGATGCACCCGGGCGCCTGAGCCTGTCCGTCGGGCCTGACGTGACTGACACGCGCGAGAAGGCTCGCATCGGGCTCTGCTGGACCTGCCGGTGGCGGCGCACGGTCGTCACCCGACGCGGATCAACATTCTACCGGTGCGCCCGCGCCGAAGCGGACGAGCGGTTCCCGCGCTACCCGCAGCTCCCCGTCCGCAGCTGCGACGGCTACGAGGCGCTCATGCTGTACGTCGTGCTCCTTCACTACACGGCACCGCTCGCGGCGGTGGACGAGGTCCGCGCGGCGCACTTGGCGCACGTCGAGCGGTACGCGGCCCAAGGGGTCTTCGTGGCCTGGGCGCGCCGCTCACTGCCCGTTGGGGGCGTCCTGGTCGCCGCGACGGATCGGGTCACGCTGGACGCGATCGTCGCGGCCGATCCCTACCTGCAAGCCGGTGTGGCGCGCGCGGAAATCGTCGAGTTCAATCCGGCGAACGTCCGCCTGACCCTAGGCGCCTGATCAGGCCGTTTTGCGTCGTATGCCGAGCCCGATCGCGAGCAGGGCGAGGCCGTCGCACACCTCCGCCAGCGCGTGGGCGAAGAGAAAGGTGATGAGGTCGAGGTGATACACGATGTAGCAGAGCTCGCCCACGATGTAGAGCACGAACCCACGCGCCGCGGAATGCTGTCCCGCCGCTCGAGCCCGCCGCCACAGCATCACGCCGATCAACCCGAGCGACGCATGGATGACCAAGAACCAAGTCTGGGGCAGCGTGTCGATGAAGCCACCGAAAGGCATCGGGCGCCTCCGCAAGGGCGTGGGCGTGGATCGGCAAGGACGGCCAGGGTTGTCGCCCCGATTCTAAGGGCGCTTGCGTCTAACTTCAACAGTCGCGCACAGCTAGCCCGCCGGGAGCCGGCGCCGCCGGCGGCCCGACGCTCTCGACCCATTGCGTGGGAAGGCCGCCGTTCCCACCTTGGGGTTCGACGTCCTCCCTCTTAAGCGCCGATCGAGGTTCTGGTGGTCCATCGGACGTTGGTGGAGCGGGCCAAACTGTTCTTCTTCCGCCACTTCGAGCGGCTGTTCGTGCTGCTGCTCGTTGGCGCGATGCTCGTCATCCACGGGGTAGTCGACCAGAAGACGGCGTTCCTGAGCTTCTACTACCTGCCCATGATCCTCGCGGGCTTCTATGGGGGCCGGCGGTTCGCGGTGGCCTCGGGCGGCTTCGTGGTGGCGCTGATCTTCTTCTATCAGGCGGTCCAGGGGCTCGAAGGGCAGCCCGGTTTCACCGAACCGGTGTTGCTCGGTCTCATCCCGTGGGCCGGGTTTCTCGTGCTCACGGGCTACGTCGTGGGGACGTTGTCCGAGCAGCTGAACGCACGCCTCGCCGACGTGAAGAATGCCTACCTCGCGACGCTCGAGCTCCTGGCGTTCCACATCGAGTCGGCAGAGCGTCACCAGCAGGGACACAGCACCCGGGTCGCCCAGCTGTCGGACGCCATCGCGCGCGAGCTCAAGCTGTCTGATGAAGAGTGCGAAAACCTTCGAGTGGCGGCCCTGCTGCATGAAGTGGGAGCTCAGGATCAGCGGCTGCTCCGCCTTCTGACCCGCTCGGAAGGTGACGCGAGCGTGCCCGTGGCGCGCGCCATGCGCGGCGCGGCGGAAATCATTGCCGAGTACGATCACTACTATGAGATCGTGGGCGAGGACTGGGACATCGAAACGCTGCCCTTGCGTACGACCGTGAAGATTCTGGCCGTCGCCGATTCGTTCGAGACCCTGCAGATGGCGACCCCCGTTCGGCCCGCGTTCCCCAAGTGGCGCGCGCTGGAGGAAATCGAACAGGGGGCGGGCAAGACCTTCGCCGCGAGCGTGGTGCGCGCGCTCCGCACGGTCGCGGGCCAACCGGAAGTGGCGCTCTCACTCGCGGTGGTGCGCGGGTGAGCCGGGAGCGTCGCTAGGGAGCTGGCGGCGGGGTTGTCGTTACGGCCATCCCCATCACGTGGTACCCGCTGTCCACATACACAATGGAGCCCGTGATCGCCCGGGCCAGCGGACTGACGAGGAACGCCGCTGCCTGAGCGACGTCGTCCGCGTGAATCGGCCGAGCGAGCGGGGCGTTGGCGGTCGTGTAGGCGATCATCTGCTCAATGAAGCCGATCGCGTTCGCGGCGCGCGAGGCCCACGGGCCGGCCGAGATCGTGTTGACGCGGACGCCGAACCGCCGGCCAGCCTCGTAGGCCAGGGTGCGCGTGTCGGCTTCGAGGGCGGCTTTCGCCGACGACATGCCCCCACCGTAGCCCGGAATCACCCGCTCCCCCGCCATGTACGTCAGCGACAGAAACGCGCCTTCGGGTCGCATCAGAGGACCGAGGTGGTGCACGAACGAGACGTTGCTGTACGCGCTCACGCTCACTGCGTCGAGGTAGCCCCGCCGGGTCGTGTCGAGCAGCGGTCGCTTCACCTCGGGCGCGTTCGCCAGACTGTGCACGACGATGTCGAGCCCCTCGGGCCCGAAGTCTGCGCGCAGGCGCTCCGTCACGCCGGCCACACTGAAATCGCCCACGTCCCGGTACCGCTTGTTCTCCCGCACCTCGGCGGGCGCATCGGCCAGCGCATCGTAGGCGGCGTCGAGGGGATAGATCCGCTCGAACGAGAGTGTCTCGCCCCCCGGCAGCTGGAGGGAGTCGGCGATCTTCCCGCGCTCGAGCAGCTTCGTGAAAATGCCGAGCGCGGGCGGCCACGTGCCGAGGCAAATCGTTGCCCCGGCGCTCGCCAGAGCGCGTGCAATGGCGAATCCGAAGCCGCCGTCGTCCGCCACGCCGGCGATGAACGCGCGTTTGCCCCGCAGATCGATGGTCAACATCCCGGTTACCAGCGAATCGCGGCGCTCGCCCAGGTGAACCCCGAGCCGAACGCCGCGAGCAGGAGGAGATCGCCGCGCGAGAGCCGGCCCTCCCCCAGGGCCTCGTCGAGCGCGATCGGAATCGACGCAGCCGTGGTGTTGCCGTACTTCTGAATGTTCACGTAGACCTGATCGTTGCGGAGTCCAAGCGTGCGCTGCACGAGCTCAATGATACGCAGGTTCGCCTGGTGCGGGACCAAGAGCTTCACGTCGGCGGCGCTCGCCCCATTGGTGCGCAGCGCGAGTTCGGCGGCTTCAGGCATCAGCGTGGACGCGAACCGGAACACGTCGCGGCCGTCCATGACCGGGAGCTGCTTCCCCGCGTCGAGGAGCGCGTGGCTGATGAAGGGATCGTGGGCAAGGCCGGGGGCGTCCACCCAAAGCTTCTCGGCGTGTTGACCGTCCGCGAAGAGATGGGTCGACAAGACGCCGCGTCCCGGGTCGTCGGTCGGGCCGAGGATCGCGGCCCCGGCGCCGTCACCGAACAGCACCGCCGTGTCTCGCCCGCGCGTGGTCTTATCGAGACCGCGGGAATGCACTTCGGCACCGATGAGGAGAATACGGCGGTACTGCCCCGTCCGGATCCAGGCGTCGGCGATGGCGAGCCCGTACAGGAACCCGCTGCACTGGTTGCGCACGTCGAGCGCGGGCGTCCGGGTGAGTCCAAGCTCGCGCTGCAGGAAAACGCCGTTGCCTGGCTCGAAATGATCCGGCGTGCACGTGCAATACACGATGCAGTCCAAGTCCTGCGCCTTGAGGCTCGCCTTGGCGAGCGCGCGCTTAGCGGCCTCCCGCGCCAGCGCGACCCCCGTGTCGCCCTCGCTCACCCAGTAGCGCGTCCGGATCCCGCTGCGCTGCGAGATCCACTCGTCGGACGTATCCATCAGCCGGGCGAGATCGTCGTTGGTGACGCACCGGGCCGGGACGTGGAAGCCCGTGGCGATCACTTCCGTGCGGGGCATGGCTCCTCGGGACGCTGGTTGCGGCGTGACAGGGAATGGGGAAGATTTCTCCGCGGGCCGGGCAAAGCAAGAGCGCGGGCCCCATTACGGGCGCACGGCCCTCCACGACTCGCACGCTTCCCGAAGGGGGCACGACCATCGATTCACTGCGCGCCCTCGCGCACGCGGTCCTGTTCGGCGTCGCGGTGGTCGGACGGCTCGCCGCCCAAGAGCGGGGCCTCACCGTCGACGCGTTCCTCGCCCTCCCAGTGGTCAGCGATCCCGAGTTGTCGCCTGACGGGCGCCGCGTCGCCTACGTCGTGACGACGGCGTCCCTCGCCGAGAACCACAGCACGAGTCGGATCTGGCTCGCGGACGTTGATGGCAGTACCCGCGAGCTGACGGCGGGACCCGGGTCGGACCAGCAGCCCTGCTGGTCGCCGGACGGCCGCACGCTCGGGTTCGTCTCGACGCGGCAGGGATCGGCCCAGCTCTACGTCCTGCCTATGGCCGGCGGTGAGGCGCGGCGACTCACAGACCTTCCGGGCGGGGCGTCCGATCCCGTGTGGTTCGCCGACGGCACTGGTCTCGTCGTCACGTCCGATACGAAGTGGCCGCCCGAGCAGGAGATCGACCGCCGCACCGGAGATTACCCGACCGACGCCCGTCTGTGGACGGATCTCTTCTACCGGCATTGGAACGATTGGCGCGTCGGGCGCCGGCAACACCTCGTCAGCGTCGGTCTCGATGGGCACACGCGCGATCTCACGCCGATCGACCGGGACGTGCCGACGATCGCGACGAGCGGCGCGGGCGACGTGAGCGTCGCGCCCGACAGCCAACAGATCGCCGTCGCCATCCACGAGGATCCGGTGGCGGACAACACCACCGTGAACATCTACGTGATGGCGCGGGACGGCGGCGGCCTGCGCGCCATCACGGCGGGACCTGGCGCGAACAACACCCCTCGCTACTCGCCCGACGGTCAGTGGCTCGCGTATCTGTCCCTGGAGCGGGCGGGGTTCGAGGCGGATCGTGGGCGGCTCATGCTGCTTTCCCGCAAGGGCGGCGAGCGGCGCGAAGCCACCGCGGGCTGGCCCCTCTCGGTGAGCGCGTATGCGTGGTGTCCCGACGCCAAGTGCCTGTACGCCGCCGTCGAAGAGCGCGGCCGCGGGAACGTCTACCGCATCGACGTGCCGTCGTTCCGCCGCACGCTCGTGGTCGGGGGAGACGGCGTGAACACGGGTGTCACGGTCGCGCCCGACGGCCGTACGCTCGCCTACCTGCACCAGTCGGCGACCCATCCGTCGGAGGTCTGGGTCGCGGGTCGCCCGCTCACCCACCACACCGATTCGGCAACGGCAACGCTGGACCTGCACCCGCTCGAGGCGTTCGGGTTCGTCGGTGCGCGAGGGGACTCGGTCTTCGGCTGGGTCCTCAAGCCCCCGGGGTTCAACCCCGCGAAGAAGTACCCGCTCGTCTACGTGCTCCACGGAGGCCCGCAAGGCGCGTGGAACGACGACTGGCATCCGCGCTGGAACTATCAAATGTTCGCCGGACGGGGCTACGTCGTGGCGGCCGTCAACTTCCACGGGTCCACGGGCTACGGGCAGGCCTTCACCGATGCGGTTTCACGGCATTGGGGCGACTACCCCTTCGAGGACCTCATGCGCGGCCTCGACGTGGTCGCTCGACTCCCCTATGTCGACTCGACCCGCATGGGGGCGGCCGGGGCCTCGTTCGGCGGCTACATGATCTACTGGCTCGAAGGCCACACGGACCGGTTCAAGGCGCTCGTGGCCCACGATGGCGTCTTCAACCCGTCCAGCATGTCCGGCTCAACCGAAGAGCTGTGGTTCGTCCAGTGGGAGTTCGGCGGCCCGCCGTACGGCGACCGGGCCCTGTACGACGAATGGTCGCCCATGAATTTCGTGTCGAACTGGAAGACGCCGATGCTGATCGTCCATTCCCAGCTCGATTACCGGGTCGATCTGTCGGAAGGCTTGCAGGCGTTCACGGCGCTACGCGAGCGCGGCGTGGCCGGGAAGTTCCTCTATTTTCCCGACGAAGGCCACTTCGTCCAACGGCCGCGCAACCGCCGCGTGTGGTGGGGTACGGTGCTCGATTGGCTGGACCAGTACCTCAAGCCGCAACCGTCGCGCTAGCGTCGCTCCTGCCTAGTCCGAGCGTTTGATCCACAGGTTGTTCTCGCGACGCACGTCCGGGAGCGCTTGGTCGGGATCGAGTTCCGCCCTCGTCACCTCGGCCGCCACCGGCGTCACGAACACGTAGTGGTCCCCCTGGAACCAGATCTCGACCGGCAGACGCGTGCGTTGGACCGCGCCGGTGGCGAGCGTGAGCTGTAGGTCGACCGGCATCGGCAGGCTGCCCAGGTTCGAGAGGAACACCGCGGCACTCGCCCCTCCGGCCGAGTCGCGGACGGTCGTCACCGAGTCGATCGCCTGATCGATCACGTCGGTCGTATAAAACCAGCCGCGCCAAAACCAGCTCAGGTCCTCTCCCAGCGCATCGTTCATGGTACGGAAGAAATCGGCCGGCGTCGGGTGCCTGTAGGCCCACCGTCGGATGTACTCGCGGAAGGCGGCGTCGAAGCGGGTCGTGTCAGCGAGGATGTAGTGGCGTAGCAAGTAGAGCCCGGTCGCGGGCTTGGTGTACTCGGCCTGGCCGAGCAGGCGGGCCGGGACCCGGTCCGCCGGGAGCATGCTCGGCACGTCGCGGCCCGAGGCCGCGACCCGGGCCCACGCCTGCGGGTCGCCGCGGCGGCGGTCCCAGAGCGAGTCGGGAAAAAAGGAGCGCACCGAGTAGATGTTGATGAACGTGTTGAACCCCTCGTCCATCCACGCGTACAGGCGTTCGTTCGACCCGACGACCATCGGGAACCATTGGTGTCCGAGCTCGTGCGTTTCGACGGCATACAGGTCGAACCCCGAGAACCGGTCGCCGCAGAACACGATCATCGGGTATTCCATGCCGCCGACCGGTCCCGCCACGGCGATCGCCGTTGGATAGGGGTAGGGCAGCCACTTGTCTGAATAGTGCTGGATCGAGTGTCGCGCGTAGGCTGTGGCGTTCCCCCAATCCGCGCTCGCGTCGAGGGGGTAGACCGATTGGATGAGGACGCCATGCCAGCCGCTCGCGTCCCAGATGAAGGTTGGGGCTGCGGCCCACGCTACGTCGCGGACATTCTTCGCGCGGAAGTGCCACGTGAGCAGGGGCGTCAGCCCGCTGGGGCGGGTGGACGGCTGGCCCGCCTCGGCCCGGGCGACGATCGGCACCGTGGAGTCCGATTGGACCGCGACCGCGAGCCGGGCGCGCTCGGTCGTC
Organism: Gemmatimonadales bacterium; assembly: GCA_035604455.1. GTDB lineage: Bacteria > Gemmatimonadota > Gemmatimonadetes > Gemmatimonadales > GWC2-71-9 > AG25. Next base: position 27,584 of record DATNIM010000135.1, on the reverse strand, counting down.
GTCAGGACCTGGAGCGGGTTCACGAGCGTCCCCGTCGCGAGGACCACGAAGCTTCTGGGGACCGTGAGTCGCACGTCGAAATCGCCATACTCGAGATAGAACTCGCCCTGCCCGAGGTACTGCTCAGTGTTCCACCCGCGCACGTCGTCGTAGACGGCCAAGCGGGGGTACCACTGTGCGATTTCGTAGAGCCAGCCGCCCGCAACGGGCTCGCGTCCCATGCGATCCGAGCCATGTTCGGGAACGACGAAGTGGTAGACCACGCGCAGGCTCGTCGCGAGACCCGGGACCAGCGGCTGATCGAGGTCGGCGCGCAGCACGGTGCCGTTCAGCATAGTGGCGAGCCGCACCGCTCGGGGCTGGCCGGCGCGCTCCCGAAGGGCCGAGACCTCGTCGATCGTGTATCCCCCCTCAAACCCCGAGCCGGCAAAGCGCGCCCCGGGGGGATTGAGGACCGCGCCCCGGCTGTCGGCTCGGTAGATGTTCTGGTCCACCTGGAGCCAGACGTAGCGGAGCGTGTCTGGCGAGTGGTTGGTGTACCGAATGACCTCGCGGCCCGAGATCGTCTGACTCGCCGTGTCGAGCGAGGCCTCGATCTGGTAGTCGGCCCGCTGCTGCCAATAGGCGGGTCCAGGCGTCCCGGCCCCCGTGCGCAGGACTGTCGGCGCGGGGAGACCAAGGGCACGAAAGGTCGAGGTGTCGCCCGCCTGACGCGGTAAAGGAGTCTGGGCCTGCTGCTGTAGGACCGCAGCGACGGCCAACGCGAACATGAGGTCCTCGGGCCTGTAGTGCGGGTTGCGCGGGCCCTAGGCCTGAGCGCGGGAGTCGATCGCTTCCTTCACGTAGCCAGCGGCTACGCCCCCCACGACCATCGCCAAACCGAGCCAGCCGACGGCCGTCAGGCGTTGGTCGAAGAGGAACAGCGCGAGGAGTGTGCCGACCACCGGTTCGATGGTCGCGGCGAGCGCCGTAGGTGCTGCATCGATCCGCCGGACCCCGGCGAAGAAGAGGAAGTTCGCGCCGAGCACCGTCGCGAGAACGAGGACGCCGATGTACAACCACCCACCGAGTGTGGGGGGCGGCAGTGGCGGGTGCCCGGCCAGCGGGAGCACGATCCCCAAGAGCACCGTACCGCCCGCGATTTCAAGCAGGAGCACCCGCGCGGACCCGTAGCGCGGCACCGACCAACGCGCGAGCAACGTGCTGCCCGCGTAGGAGAGCGCGGCCAGGAGGCCACCCACGACGCCGATCACGAGGCTCGGCGTCGCCACCCCGACTCCCGCGCCGTGACTGCCACCTTGGACGGTGAGCGCCGCGCCCGCCATGACGACGACGGCGCGTGCGAGTCTTGCCGCGGTCAGCGCTTCGCCGAGCAGGGGCTTGGCGAGAATCGCCACGATCACGGGTGCCGTGTACAGGAGCGCGGCTGCGCCGGCGACGCCGGCCCCGGCGATGCCGAACTGATACGCCACTTCGAACAGGGCGACCAATGCCCCGCCACCCAAGCCCACGATGAGGAGCCCAGGCCTGTCGATCCGGAAGAACCCGGGGCGCGTGAGACCGTACGCGGCGAGCAGCACTGTGCCGATAGAGATACGCCAGAACCCGATGCCCGTCAGCGCGGCGCCCGCCGCGTAGAGGGCCGTGCTCAAGGGGCCTGTCGTTCCCCAGAGCGCGCCCGCCCCCAGCGCGAACAAGTAACCGGCGAGGTGGGTGCTCCGCGATGCGTGCCGATCGTTAGCCACGCGGGTCCTCCCCATCGACCAGTGACTGGATCACAGCAACTCGCACCTGAGCACCGTCACCGCTTGACCGCCGAGCGTCACGCCGTCGCCGCGCACGTGGGTCCGAACCACGCCGCCCCGCGGCGAGGCCTGGTACGCAATCAGGTCCGCTCGGCCCAGCCGCTCGGTCCAGAAGGGCGCGAGCGTGCAGTGGGCCGAGCCGGTGACTGGATCCTCGTTGACCCCGACCCGGGGAGCAAAGAAGCGCGACACGAAGTCGAAAGGCGTCGCGGCTGCCCGACTTGTCACGATGACGCCGCGGGCGTCGACGCGGGACAGCGCCACGTAGTCCGGCGTAAGTGCACGCACGCCCTCCTCGCTCTCGAGCTCGAGCAGATAGTCGAACCGGCTGCGTAGGACGGGGCGGGCGGAGACGCCCAAGGCATCGAAGAGCCCGGGCGGCGGCGCGGCGGGTGCCGGCGGATGGGCAGGCATGTCGAGCTCAATCCACTCACCGGCGCGCCGCGCCGCGAGGAGGCCGCTGCGCGTGTGGAACCGCGCCTCCTGTGCCCGCGCGAGTCGGCTGTCTTCCCACAGGATGTGGGCGCTCGCGAGCGTCGCATGGCCACAGAGGTCCACCTCGACGGCGGGCGTGAACCACCGTAGTGCGAACCCGTCGTCGCGCGGCTCGAGGAACGCGGTTTCCGAGAGGTTCAATTCCCGCGCGACCGATTGCATCCAGTCCGCGGCGCGTCCGTGCGAGAGGATGCACACGGCGGCCGGGTTGCCGGCGAACGGTGTGTCGGTGAAGGCGTCGACGTGTGCGATCGAGAGGCCCACGGGAGAAACTTAGCCGGCCGCACGCGGCTCGACGAATCGGGTTGGAACGGGTGCCGCGGTCGGATCAGCCTGCTGCCGCCCGAGGCACGCCTCCGAACCGACGTTCCCGGCGGTGGAACTCCTCGAGCGCCGCCGCGAGGTCCGCAGGGCCGAAGTCGGGCCACATGCGGTCGGTGAAATGGAGCTCGGCGTATGCGCTCTCCCACAGCAAGAAATCGCTGAGCCGTTGCTCCCCACCGGTCCGCACGAACAGGTCGACGTCCGGCAACAGGTCGCCGGACGCGATTGCGTCGCGGGACGAGTAGTCCACGGCCAGGTGGAAGGTGAGCGTGGTCCCCGCCTGCGTGGCACGCTCGGCGGCGGCGATGGCGGCGACCAATGGGGCCGGCAGGCGATCGCGGCGGCCGACGACGCGGAGCCGGATGCCCTGGGCGACGAGGCGGGGCGTCTCCATCCGGAGGTGTCGGGCCAAGAGCCGCATCAACGCCGACACCTCAGCCGGTGGGCGTCGCCAGTTGTCCGCCGAGAACGCGAATAGCGTCAGACTCCGGACGCCGAGCCCGGCCGCCGCCTCGACGATGGGACGCACGGCGCGTGCACCGGCCCGGTGACCGGCCGTCCGCGGCAGGCCCCGGCGCGTCGCCCATCGCCCGTTGCCGTCCATCACGATGGCGACATGCAGGCTGGTCGTCGGTCCCGAGGCGGGATCGCCCGGTTCAGCGCTCGCGGCTCGCATGGATCAAGGCTTCCATGTGGTCGAGGTACGCCTCGAAGGTGCGTCGGCCCAGGGCAGTGAGCCGGTAGTCGGTCTGCGGCAGCCGGCCGGCAAACGATTTCGTGCATTTCACGTACAGCGCATCTTCGAGCTTCCGCGCGTGCACGCTCAGGTTTCCGTCGCTCGTCTTGAGGAGGCGCTTCAGCTCGTTGAACGTGAGCGTCGAGTTCACGGCGAGGGCGCTCACGATCCCGAGTCTGATCCGCTCGTGGATCAACCGGTCGAGTTGCGCGGGTTCCACGCGCGGGCGTGCGGCGGCGTGGGGAGCGGGTACCGCGCGCGCTGGAGTTGCCTTAGCCACCGTGATGTCTCGCGATGATCGTGCCAAAGAGGATGTGCAGCCCGCCGAACCCCGCGGCCATGCACCAGTTGCCCCACGCCTCGGGCCCGAAGAGCGCGACCGCTCCGGTGAGCATGAAGCACAGTCCCATTACCGGCACGACGCGCACGGAGAACGCGCCGGCGGTCGCGACCCCCGCGCCGTAGAGCATCAACCAGGTGCCGGGGAGCGCCTGGGGCACACCGTCGCGGTAGAGCGCGATGGTGAGGAAGCCACCCACCACCATCGGCGGTAGGAAGCTCAGACCAAACCGACGCGCCGGTCCGGAAAGGATCGGATCGTTGGCTGCGTGTGCCTTGCGGGCCAGCGCCCATCCGCCGATGGCGAGGGCGACGACGGCCTCACCGAGCCACACCGCGACCCACAGCGCGACGCTCGTGGCGCCGGCGGCGAGGGCCGCCGCCGCGAGGGCCGTCACCCCGACCGCCACGCCGCCGAACCCCGGCACCGCGGTAAACGATCCGGCCCGCTCCATCGTCTCGCGGATGAAGCGGAGGTTGTCGATCGCGCGGTCGCGCAGCGCTGGTGGGTCGGGTCGGCGCTCGCGCGAGGGGCGGGGCGGCAGCATGCCCGGGACGGTAGCGCCCCCGAGCATTGGAGTCAAGTACTTTGTATTGTAAAGTATTGCACCGTTCAACGGTCATCCGACGGTGGCTGCTGGCGGACGCCGAGCGCGCGCGCGAGAATCGCCGGGCTGCGGTCGCCGGCCCGTCGCGGCGTCGCGCGGTAGATCAAGATGACCAAGATCCATGTGAGCCAGCTCACACGCTCCGGCCACCCGAGCGACCGGAACATGAACCAGGGTTGCGTGACGGGGGCGGTCCACGCCAGCCACTCCGCCTGCAGCAGGGCGAGCGGTCGGGCCAGGACGTGGTTCGCCCGGTACCCGTGTGCGCTGGGGGCGACGAGGTTCCAGACGCAGGTGACCTTGCCCCATCCGTGATTGTCGCTACCGCCGACGACGAGGAGGTTGTGCTGCCGCGCGATGCCCAGCACTCGCGCGCGGGCGCTCGCCGGGAACGCGAGCGCGCGGGGCGCGCAGTTGATGATTTCGAACCCGTCGAGACCGGCGCGGACGAAGTCGTCGAGATCGTCCCAGTGGCTTTCCCAGTACTCGGGGATGGACGCGACGGAAAGCGCCCCAGCCCGGTGGAGCTCGGGGAACAGGGTGAGCAGCGACGTGGTGTTCGCGTTGTAGCGGCTGGGGTCGAGGGGAACCACTTGGCCGAGCGCGAGCACGTGCTGTCGGTACACGCTCCATTCGGCGCCGGGGAGGAGCGGAATGGCGGTGTCGGTTCGGCGCTCGAACAACCGGTTATGGTCGGTGACGTACGCCGCCTCGAAGCCCTGCACGGCGTGCCAGCGCGCGACGTCGGTCGCCGACCAACCAGGACGGCCATCATGAGAGGCCTCCGTATGACTGTGATAATCGATCACGGTGAGGCCGGGGTCTGCCGAGACGAGCCGGGGCACGGGGCGGGGAAGGAGAACGGCGGCGGCGGCGAGGACGACGAGCCCGAGCGGCGCGGCGACGGCTCTCGTCACGCGCCGCCACCACGGTCCGCCTCGGAGCGCGCCCCACAGGCAGAGTGCGACTGCCCACGTGCCAAACAGGAACTTCGCGCGATCGAGGCTGAGGAACGTCAGGGCATCCAAGACGTCGGAGAGCGGCGCGCCGACCACGTAACTCACCGGCCGCGTGAGGTCCGCCGCGCCCGCGGGCGCGCCGGTGGCGACATCCACCAGGGCGGGCAGCGGACTCGCCGCGCTCCACAGCAGGAGCGCGATGAGTGCCAACGCGATCGGGTGGCGACGCACGAGGTTCATTCGTAGAATCCGTTCGGGAACGCGACGCAAGCTACACCGGCCGGGCCACGCGCGGCCCACACGCCCAAGTTGCCGCGGGGGAATGGGTGAGCAAGAAGAAGGAAACGCGGACGGTGCGGGTTCCCAATCCGGACGCGCCCGTGCGCGGTCGTCTGAAGACGCCGCGCCACCAGGTGCATCGCTCGAAGCGCGCGTACCGGCGGAGCCCGAAGCATCCGCGACCCGCGTCGGGCGAGGACTAGCGCCCCGGACTAGGCCCACGACGCGGGTTGCGGGCATGGAGGGTCGAGCTGGGCGGGCCCGGCGGGTTGGCTGCCCCGCTCGCCGCGCGGCGCGGAGGACGGGGAGTGGCGAGTAGCCGGGCGAGGACGAGGAGGACCGCAGTGCGCCACGGCGCTCCTGGCGATTTCGATTTGTTTAGAGTAAGCTGAGCGCCCGTGAACGCGATGCGCATGACGCTGCTCGTCGCCGTCGGCGTCACGACGGTCCGGTCGGCCGGGCCCAAGCCGCCGACCGGAGTGCGCGTCGCCGGTCACGTCACGATGTTCGAGAAGGACGGCGCTCCCTCGAACGATCTCGGGTCGGCGGTCATTTATCTGGAGGGCGGCGAACCGGCCCCCCTCCATCCCGACACCTACACGATCACGACCAGCGAGAAGGAATTCGTGCCGCGGGTGGTGGTCATCCCGGTTGGGTCCACGGTCGAGTTCGCGAACGCCGATCCCGTCAGCCACAACGTGTTCTCGGCGAGCGAGCCGAACACCTTCGATCTCGGGAAATATGGTCGGGGGAAGGCGCGCCCCCACACGTTCACGGCGCCCGGGCTCGCGCGTGTGTTCTGCAACGTGCATCCCCGGATGGTGGCGTTTGTCCAGGTGATGGCGACGCCCCACTACACCCAGCCTGCGGCGGACGGCAGCTTTGCGCTCGACAGCGTGCCGCCGGGGCACTACACGCTGGTGGTCTGGCACGAGCGGAGCCCCGAACTCGCCCAGGATCTCACTGTCGGGCCGGCAGGCGTGTCGGGGCTTGTCCTCCAGCTCGACGCCCGGGGTTTCCACTGGGTCCCCCACAAGAACAAGCACGGGCAGGACTACCCGACGGATGAAGACTTCGAGCGATACTAGCGGCATCCGCTTCGGGCTCACAACTCGGGTGTTCGCGGCGTCGACTCTGCTCGTCGTAGCCGTGCTCGGCCTCACCTTCGGGCTCACCTCGGTGCGGGCCAATCGGTCGGCCGATGAGGCGGTTCACCGAGCGCTGGCCAATACCCGCCGCGCCGCCACGGACTTTCTGGCGGCACGGACCCGCACCCTCGCGAGCCTCAGCCGTGTGTCGGGCGCGGTGCCGCAGTTTCGGGAGCGCCTGCTCACGAGCCGCGACCGGGCGGACGTGCTCGATCAGGCCACGGAGTACCGGAGCCTGATCGGCGCCGCGTGGATCCTGGTCACGGACAACGACGGCATCCTGCGCGCGCGCACCGACTACCCCGAGCAATACGACCTCGATCTATCGCGGGGCGCGCTCATCGGCGGCGCGCTGTCCGGGACCCAGACCGCGGGTGCCTGGGTCGACGACGCGGCGCACAAGCTCTTCATGGCGGTCGCGACGCCCCTTGCCGCGTCGGCGGGCGGCTCCCCGGAGGGCGTGCTCGTGGCCGCCTATGCGCTCGACGACTCGCTCGCCCAAGCCGTGAAGGTCGCCACGAATTCGGACGTGGTCCTCGTCGCCCTTGACGCTGCGGGCCACCCGTACGTCGTGGGAACGACGCTGCCCGCCGACCAGATGGGACCGACCCTCCGCGCCGACAGCGCCGCGATTGCTGGCTTGGCGCGCGACTCAAGCGGGGTGGAGCTCGCCGCCGACGTCTCGGGCGAGCGGTTGATCGGCCTCGCCGCGCCGATCAGATCGGCTGGTGGTGACCTCTATGGAGCCATCGTCCCGTTCCGCTCCCGCGACGCGGAACTCGCGGCCTTCCGAGCGCTGCAGCGCACCATGACGCTTGCGATCGCCCTCGGGGTGGCGCTCGCGCTCGCCCTCGCGTTCGTCATCGCACGACAGATCACGCGTCCCGTCCGTGACCTCGCCGTCGCCACGCGACGCGTCCAAGACGGTGACTATAGCGTTGAGATCGTGACGACGTCCCGGGACGAGATCGGCGCGCTGTCGCGCGCATTCAAGCGCCTGGTCGAAGATCTTCGGGAGAAGGCGGCGCTCGTCGAGTATATGTCCGCCGCCACGGGCGGGGTGGCCACGCAGTTGCTCGAGCGTGGTGCGCGCGAACCGCGGCGATCAACTACGCAGGGCGGGGAGGTGCTGCGGCCTGGTGCGCTCTTCGCGAATCGGTATGACGTGCAGGCGGTGCTCGGAATCGGCGGGATGGGTGTCGTGTACCGCGCCTTCGACCGCGAGCTGCAGGAGACGGTCGCGATCAAGACCCTGCGACCGGAGGCAATGGCGGGCGAGAGCGCCGCGCTCGAGCGATTCCGCCAGGAGATCCGTTTGGCCCGCAAGATCACCCATCGCAACGTGGTGCGCACCTATGACCTGGGGGAAACAGATGGGCTGTACTACCTCACGATGGAATACGTCGAGGGGGCCTCTCTCAAGGATCTGATCCGCTCCCGGGGCCGGTTGCCCATTCCGGTCACCCTGACGATCGGGAAGCAGCTATGCCGCGCCCTGGAAGTGGCGCACGAGCAGGGCGTGATCCATCGCGACATCAAGCCGCAGAACATCGTCGTCGAGCCGAGCGGCTTTCTCAAGGTCATGGATTTCGGCATCGCCCGACTCGCGAATCCGCCTCAAGGGAAGGGCCTCACGCAGGAGGGTACGTCGATCGGGACGCCCGACTACATGGCGCCGGAGCAGCTGTCCGGGATGGAGCTCGATGCGCGGAGCGACTTGTACGCTGCGGGGGTCGTGCTGTTTGAATGCGTCACGGGGCGGGTGCCCTTCGAGGCCGAGACGACCTGGGCGCTGATCGCCAAGCACCTGGAGGAGGAGCCGCCCGACCCGCGGCAGTCGAACCCCGACGTGCCGGAGAGTCTGTCCCGGGTCATTCTCAAGGCGATGGCAAAGGCCCCCGTCGACCGCTACCAGTCGGCGAACGAGATGTACGCAGCCTTGGCGGCGGTGGGCTAGCGCCGGATCCGACTACAGCCCGCCGAACCAGGGGTATCCCTGGTCTTCCCAATAGCCGCCCGGACGCTCGCTCGTGAAGGTCATCGCCACGAGATACTTCGTCAACTTGTAGCCGAGCTTCGTCGGGGAATACAGACGGAGCGGAGCCCCGTGCGCGGGCGGCAGCGGATTGTCGTTCATGCCGTAGGCGAGGATCGTCTGGGGGTGCGCCGCGCTGGCAAGGTCCCAACCGTTGGAATAGCCCGAGTCAAAGGACTGGAACTTGATGTAGCGGGCGCCCGGCAAGAGGCCGCAGCGCTCCATGATGGCCGTCACCGGGACCCCTTGCCAGGTGGCGATCGCGCTCCAGCCTTCGACGCAATGGTGCTTCACGGTGTAGGACACACGCGCCATGCTCTGCAGAGCGTCGAGGGACAGCGTGAGCGGGCTCCGCACGAGTCCGTCCACGCGGAGGCGCCAGGCCGCGGGATCCTTGAGCAGCGGCATCGCTTGGGAAACGAAGTAACTCGGGAGGGCGGGGCTCCGTTCCCGGGTGTCATACGTCCGCGCGAGGCGCGTCGGGGAGTAGAGCAGCTTCTCGCCGACCCAGTCGTTCCAGCGACTGACGGCGAGCAACGATGGTCGCAGGAGCGTCCCGCCGTCCCAGCCGCAGGCCGTGGCGAGCGCCGCCGCGCCGGCGCTGCCGACCAGCCTCACGAAGTCCCGCCGCTCAGTCATGACTGGGGAACCGACCGCGGTAGCGGCCGCTGAGCATCGCGGGGAACGACGCGGGGTCGACGGCGAACACCATGATCACATGAACGATGGTAAACGCCACGAAAATCCACACGATCCAAAAGTGCCAGTACCGAGCGGCCTGAAACCCGCCGAACAGGGCGGTAAGCCATCCGAACTGGAGCGGCTTGTAGATCGACAGTCCCGTGAGGACGGCCAGCACTCCGAGCAAGACGGTGCTCGTGTACGCGAGCTTTTGCAGTGCGTTGTGCTTTCCCTGTGGGGGATGGTTCGGGCTCAGCCGGAGGTAGTAGCGGACCATGGCGAGCGCAGCTGGCACGTCCCGCGGCCGAAACACGAGGGCGCGCCACTCGCCGCTCGAGGCGAGATACAGCGTGTACAAGAGTCCCGCGCTCACCAGCGGCCACATGAGCGCGAAGTGCCAGTTCAAGGCGCCCGCGAGCCACCCGCCAAGGCGACTCCAGGCTGGAAACGTCGTGCCGGTGAAAACGTTCGGGAACAACGGCCCGCCGCGGTTACCAAAGCGAGCATACGCCTCGAAGATCTGCAGTCCGCTCGTGATCATGCCGGCGAGGGCGAGGACGGTCACCCAGTGGGTCAGGCGCACCACCCAGTGGTGGCGGCGCACGGCCGGGGCCCGAGCGCTGCGACCCGCGTGCGCGGGCGCCGGGACGGAAGGCATGGTCCGAATATATTTCCCCGCATGTGGCGGGCAATGGTCGTCGCCGGTCTCGGCGTCCTCGGCGCGTGCCATGGGCGCCCGCTCCGCGTCCACGTTTGGCGCGGAGACACAACCGTGGTGGCGCGCCTCGTTCCCCTGCGCCGCGATTCGACGGACAGTTTGTTGCGGACGCCGCGGACCATCGGCGATCCCGCGGTGGTGGTCTTCTGGCTCCGAGCCGCGGACACGATGGCGGAGGCCGATCGCGCCAGCGCCTTCGACGATCTCCGCTACTACACGGCCCAAGTGGACTCGGTCCTCGTGGCGAACAGCATTTCGCTGCTCGCGACGCGGTCGGACACGATCTACGTGGCGCTTCCGAACCATGCCCGCCGGATGATTCTGCTGTCGGGCCTCGACTACCCCTTCGGCTACGTCTTTGTGGACCCGGGAGGGCCCGAGCGGATTCTCACGGGCATCTACGCGGACGACGATTTGCTCGATGAGCTGCGGGCCTACTTCGACCTCTCGGAGGATTCGACGAGCGTTGCACCGCGGGCGACCACGTGACTGGGACCCCTACTGCGGGTCCGTCGCTCCGCCGATCAAAGGGTCGTTGCGAACTCCGTGCAACGCTACCCAGTCACCGAGCACCACGCCGAGGCGGCGCGTTTCGCTGACGAGCGCGCCCAAGGACGCGGTGGAATCCGTCGCGACAGTGGCGACGCGGGCGGCGGCACCCGCCGCCTCGTCGATGCCCTCGCCCGCCTTGACGAGCCCACGCGCAACCGCCTCGAGCCGCCTGGCTTGAGCGTCGGCTTCTTGGGCGGCGCCGCTCGCCTGTAGGGCAGCCTCCTCGAGTTCCGCGGCGATCCGCTCCTCGGTGACGCGGGCCGCGTCCGATGCCTGCCTAAGCCCGGCTGCGCTGCGTCGCGCTTCGGCGAGCGCGGCGGCAAGGGCGGCGCTTTGTCCCTGGACGTCGGTCACGCGGCTTCGCGTCTCCTGAGCCGCCCGGGTGGCCTGTTCGGCCAATTTCCGCACCTCGGCCGCCACGACCCGGAAGCCCAGCCCGTGCGGGCCAGCCCGCGCCGCCTCGATCGCGGCGTTGAGGGCGAGCAGGTCGGTCTGGCTCGCGATCCGGGTAATCCCGTCCACGAGCTTGGCGATGTCGCGGGAACCGCGCTCGAGCGCATCGGCCGCCTCCCCAACACCGTCGATCTGCGCGGCGAGGGGCACGAGCAGGGAGATGGCGCGCCGGGCGCCGAGCCGGTCGCGAGCGTCGTCCGCGGCCGCGCGGATCCGACGCTCCAGGGCTGCGGTGCCCGCGACGAGGGCGGAGGCTTCGGTCGCAGCCTCCCGCGCCGCGGCGCGGCCGCGCTCAAGGGCGGTCCGATCGCGTTCGACGCTCGTGGCGAGCGCCTGTGCCGCGGCGGCCGCGCTCTCCGCCGTCGCCTGCGATCCGGCCGCCATCTCCGTGACGCGCCGCCCGAGCGTCTCGGCATGGGCCGCCCGATCATGCGTTCGTCCGAGCGTCCCCTCGAGCGTCTCCGCGACCGAGTTGAGGCGTCTGCTCAGCGCGCCGAGCCCGTCCGGGCCGGTGTCGGGCACGCGCACCGTCAGGTTGCCGTGCGCCATTTCCGCGAGGGCGGCGGTGAGCCCCTCGAGCCGGCGCCGCGTCGCAGCGAGAGCGGGGAATGCCACGGCACACACGAGGCTCAGGGTTGCGGTCTGCTCGACCCAGCTCCGCACGCCGGTGCCCGGCGTCCAGGCGGTAATGACCGCGAGCCCGAGGACATTGAGCGCGAGGGCCCGCCAGCCATCGAGAGGTCGCAGGACATAGACGGTTTCGAGCGGCGCCAGGAGTAACAGCGCGCCGAGATCGTGCGGACCCAGGGCGAAGAGCGCCGTCGAGACGATCACGGCATCGAGCACGGCACCCGCCGTCACCGACCAGGCGGGGTTCGTCCTGGCGCCCCGGCCGAGGACGTAGTTGGCGGCCGCGCAACCGGCCGCGATGCCCAAGAGCAGGACTTTCGACGCGCGCACGCCCCCGAACAGGGCGACAGCGCCAACGGCGATCAGGAGGAGCGCGCCGAGGATCCATCGCTGGCGCACCATGGCGAGCACGAACGCGCGTCGCTCGGCGGCCGTCTCGGCATCGTGGGCGGAGACGACCGAATCTGGAACCGACATGCGGAGAGAAGATGGCCCGCCCCCAGCGCTCGGGGTAGGGGTGCTCGCGGCTACTCGTAGCGGAGCGCGGCGATCGGATCCAGGATGGCGGCGCGGCGGGCGGGCCAAATGCCAAAGAACAATCCGACGGCCGCGCTGAACGCGAACGCGAGCAAGATCGCGAACGGCGATATCAGCGTATTCCAGTGCGCCACCCGCGAAATGAGCAGGGCGCCCCCGGATCCGAGAATCACGCCGATGAGACCCCCGACGAGGCACAGCACGAGCGCCTCGACCAGGAACTGGAACAAGATGTTGGACCGGGTGGCCCCGAGCGCCTTGCGGACCCCGATTTCGCGCGTGCGCTCCGTGACCGAGACCAGCATGATGTTCATGATCCCGATCCCCCCTACGATCAAACTAACCGCCGCGATCCCCGCGAGGAGGTACTTGAACGTGTCAGTCGTCTGTTGCAGCGTCGCCAGGATGTCGGTCTGGTTCCGGATTTGAAAGTCGTCGTCCTGGCCGGGCCGCAGCTTGTGCTGCCGCCGGAGCACGCGCTCGATCTCGATCATCGCGAGATTCATCGCGTCGAGGTCGCGTGCCTCCACGGTGACGTCCCGCAGCCGGTCCGTGCCCATGGTCCGATAGCGGGCCGTCTGCAGGGGGACGAGAATCTGCTCGTCCGGATTGAAGAACGAGCCCTGCGATCCCTTCTCCGACAGGAGGCCGATGACGTCGAGCGGGATGCCGCGAATCAGGATGGTCTGCCCGATCATCGCGAGCCCGTTGGTGTTGAGCATCTGGGGCACGGACGCGCCCAGGACGGCGACGCGGCGCCGCGCGCCGTCGTCGCCCGCCGTGAACATCCGTCCCGCGGTCATCGTGTAGTTGTGGACCGCCGCGTAGTTCGGCGTCGTGCCGAGCACCGTCACGTTGATGTTCTGGTCGCCGTACTGCACCTGCATGCTGGCCCCGAGCTCGGGTACCACGGCGCTGACGTAGCGCGCGTTGTGGGCGAGCGCCGTGTCGTCGTCGAGGGTCAGGCTGACGCGGTTGTTGCTCGCGACGCCGCGCATGAAGCTCTGGCCCGGGTAGACGCTGAGCAGCGTGGGCCCGAGCGCCTGGATGCGATCCTGGACCGATTTCTGCGCGCCCGACCCGAGCGCCACCATGGTAATGACCGCGCCGACTCCGATGATGATGCCGAGCATCGTCAGCAGGGAACGCAGCTTGTTGGCGCGCAGGGCCTCGAGGGCCACGGTGAGGATTTCGGCGACCAGCATTAGCGAGAGCCGCCCGTGAGGAGCAGGACCGTGTCCCGTTCGGTGAGCCCGCCGACGATCTCGATGTAATCCTGGTCGGTGAGGCCTGTGAGAATCGGCACGGCGGTGATGCGTCCGTTGCGGAGCGCGAAGACGCTGTAGTGCCCGGGCGCGGAGGCGGGCGACGTGGCGCCGGCCGCTCCGCCTGAGGCCGTCTGCTGGAACTGGGCCCGCACCCGCTCGAGCAACGCCTGCTCGGCCGGCGTGAGGGGAGTCCCGCTGAAGCGCTTCGCGAAGGCCGCTCGGACTTGGTCCGGAGTGACCCCAGGCGGCAGCGTAATCGTCCGTCCGCTCGGGGTGGTGAAGGTCGCGCCGGCTCGCGCCGTGTCCGGCGGGAGCGGGGCCGGGGCGGCGGCGAGCTCTCGACGCACCGCCATCGAGTCGAGCCCGAGCGCGGCCGCGGCCGAGGCCACGTCCTGCGGCGTTCGGAGTGCGGCGTTGGGCACCGCGAGCACGCCTGTGCGCTGGCCGAGGTGGATCTCGACCTCCGTGTCCATGCCGGGCTTCAGCAGATGTCCGGGGTTCAGGATGTTCACCTCGACCGGGAACATCGTGACGTTCTGACTCACCTGGGCCTGCGGCTCGATCTTGAGCACCCGACCGGCGAAGGCCCCCGTCGGGAACGCATCGACCGTGATCGTGACCGCCTGGTCGGGTTGGACCTTGCCCACGTCCGTTTCGTCGACCAGCGCCGACACCTGGACGGTGTCGAGGTTCGCCATCTTGAGGATCACGGAGCCGCCCCCGACGTCGTTGGTGGGGCTCGAGATCACCGTGCCCAGGACCGCGTCGAGCTCAAGGATCGTGCCCGGGCTCGGCGCCCGGACGTGCGTGTCCTCCATGGCGTCCTGGGCGGTCTCGAGGTTGGCGGTCGCGGTCACGACGGCGGCGCTCGCGGTGGCCTCCGCGAGCTTCGCCGAATCGAGGCCTGCCTCCGTGATCGTTTGCGTGGCGAACAGGGCTTGGGCGCGCTTCAACCCGGCGGAGGCGTTCTCTAGCTGGGCCTTGGCCACCGTGAGACTCGCTTGCGCGGCGTCGAGGTTGTCCTGCGGAATGCGGGGATCGATCGTCGCCAGCAGCTGACCCTGCTTGACTTCGTCGCCCGTTTGCACGGGCTCCGTCAGAATCTCGCCCGAAGCCTTCGACTTGACGCTCAGCGTGAGCAGTGTCTGAATCACGCCGGTCGCCGTGGCGGAGACCGTGATGTCGCGGCGCGCGACCGGCACCGTGTCGTACACCCGCGCTGGCATCGCGTGCTTGCAGGCAGCGGCCGCGAGCGCGGCGCTGAGGAGTCCGCGCACCGCGCGCTTCATGGCGTCCCCCGCGGGGCCGCGCTCGAGGATTGCCGGAGCCCGGGGAGGCCGCCGCCGGTCACGTTCTGGAATCGCTGTCGCATCTGGTCCTGCGCCTGGACGAGCGAGGCGCTGGGCAAGATGAGCACGGTGTCCCCGTCTGTGAGACCGCTCTGCACCTCGACGTAGTCCTGGTCGGTCAACCCGGTGCGGATCGAGACCGGCACCGGTTGCCCGCTGCGGATCGCAAAGACGATGTAGCTCGTCGCGGCCCGCCGTTGAGCGCCCGAGCCGCGGCCGCCGGCGCGAAACACTTGGGCGAGCAGCGCGCGCTCGGCAGGCGAGATCTGGCCGCCCGCCCGCATCGTCGCAAGCGCGGCCCGGAGCTGGTCGGCCGTGACCCCCGGGGGCAGGGTGATCGTGCGTCCGCTCGGCGTCACGAACGTGCGCGCGTTCGCCCCCGAGTCCCGTCCGGGGCCCGAGCCGGCGGTCGAGGCCGCTGCGGCTTCCTCGGCCGCGACCTGCTGCGCCACCGCCCCGGGATCGAGCCCGAGGATAGCGGCTGCCGAGCCCACGTCCTGGGGCGTCCGCAGGGCCGCATTCGGCACCGCGAGGGCGTTGCGACTCTGCCCAGTGTGGATCGTCACCTCGCTGTTCATTCCGGCGCGGAGCAGGTGACCGGGGTTCGGGAGATCGATGAAGACGGGAAACTGGGTGGCGTTGTTCACGATCTGCGCCTGCGGGCCGACCTTGCGCGCCACGCCGCTGAACTGCCGGTCCCCGTACGCGTCCACGGTAATCGTGACCGGCATCCCGGGTTGGATGTTCCCGATATCGGTCTCGGCGATCATGGCCGAGTCCTGGACGGTGTCGAGGTTCGCCATGGTGAGAATGACGGTGCCGCCCCCGAGCGTCGGGCTCGACACGACGGTCCCGAGAACCGCGTCGATTTCGAGGACCGTGCCGGTGATGGGCGCGCGGACGTGCGTGTCCTCCATGGCGTCGGTCGCCGTGGTCAGCGTGGCCTTGGCGCTCGTCAGGGCCGCCTGCGCCACGGCGGCCGCGAGATTCGAGGAGTCGTGGGTCGCCTCGGCGATTGCCTGCTCGCGGTACAACGAGTCGCTCCGCCCGCGTTGCGCCGTCGCGTTGGCCACGGCCGCGCGGGCTTGATCGACCGCCGCTTGAGCTTCGGCGAGATTCTCACTTGGGACGCGCGGGTCGATCGTCGCGAGCACCTGATTCCGCCGGACCTCGTCGCCGGTCTGGACCGGTTCCGTGAGGATTTCGCCCCATGCCTTGGACTTCACCGAGAATGTGAGGCGGGGCTGAATGAGGCCGAGGCCGACCGCGGTGACGACCACGTCGCGACGTGCGACGGGGATCTTCTCGTAGAGGGGCGCAGGCTGCGCCTTCGAGCAAGCAGCAAGCGCGAGAGCGGCGGCGACCGTCGCGCGCCGGGTCACGGCGCGCGCGGTGTTAGCTCGTCGCGCTCCACGACCCCGTCCCGCAGATGGATCTGCCGCAGGGCGTGGGCCGCGATCCCCGCATCGTGAGTCACGAGCACGATGGTCTGGCCGGTGCCATGCAGTTCCTCGAAGAGCCGCAGGATGTCCTGCCCCGTGGTGGAGTCGAGGTTCCCGGTCGGCTCGTCGGCGAGCAGGATCGACGGCTCGTTGACGAGCGCTCGGGCGATGGCGACGCGCTGTCGCTGGCCCCCCGACAACTCGCTCGGCAAGTGCTGCATACGATCGCCGAGGCCGACGCGCGCGAGCGCCTGGGCAGATTTGTCGCGGCGGGCTTTGGTCGAGAACCCAGCGTAGATGAGGGGCAGCTCGACGTTGCGAAGCGCGTCGGCGCGGGGTAACAGGTTGAAGGTCTGGAACACGAACCCGATTTCCTTGTTCCGAATCCGGGCGAGCTGGTCGTCGGAGAGATCGGACGCCTTTTGCCCGTTCAACCAGTATTCACCGCTGGACGGCGTATCGAGGCACCCAATGAGGTTCATCAGGGTGGACTTACCGGAGCCCGAGGGCCCCATGATCGCCACGAATTCGTTGCGGCGGATCTCGATGTTCACGTTCTGGAGGGCGTGAACGACTTCCCCGCCCATGTCGTAGTTGCGCGCTAGCCCGCGCGTCAGGATGATCACGTCGGGCGGGGGGGGACCGCCGGCGCGGACGGGCACGGGCTGGGCGGCGGTCACAAGGAGCGGCCGACCAGGGCCTCCAGTTGAGCGCGGGCCACGACGTAGTTGTACCGCGCCTGGACTTGATTCGCCTCGGCTTGGGTGAGGTTCGCTTCGGCCGTCTCCAGATCGAGCAGCGTGCCGGCGCCGACCCGATAGCGCTCCTGTTGGACGCGCAACGCCTCGGTGGCGGCTGCAACGTTCGCGGACGCGACGTCGATCTGCGCGTTCGCCGCAAACAACGCGGTCGCGTCCTGCGTGAACAGGGCATCGAACTGCCGGCGTGTGTCCGCGGCCTGCGCCTGAGCGTAGTCCAGGGCCGCACTGCTTTGGGCGATCGCTTGCTCGCGAGCGAACCCGTTGAAGAGGGTCCACGAGAGGCCGATCCGGAGCTGGTTCAGGTTGCGGTTCCCTCCCCCGAAGCCATTCCACGGTTCGGTGAGTCCCTGACTGGACGTCGCGTAGGACGCGGACAGGGTCGGCCACCACTGGGCCCGGGCGACGCCAAGCGCCGCCGAAGCGGCCCGGGCGTCGGCCTCGGCTTGTACCACCGTGGGCGCGTTCCCGGCGGCGCTGGCGCGCAAGGCGGTCGTGTCGGGTAGCGGTGGGAGCGCGGAGTCGCCCACGGCCTCGACGAGGCCGTCGGACCCGACCTGCCGGGCGAGGTTCGCCTCGGCCGTCGCGAGGTTCGCTTGTGCCTGGAGCAGCGTGAACTTGGCGTTGCCCAGGTCCACCGTTGAGGTGAGGGTGTCGGACCGCGTCGCGGCGCCGGCCGCGAACTTGTTCAGTGCGGTCTGGAGCTCTTCCTTCGTGCGGCCTACCTGCGCATCCGCCACCCGTACGAGGTCCTGGTCGGCGAGCACGGCGAAGAACGCCTGTTGCGTGGCCACGATCACCTGATAGCGCTGGTTCACGAGGGCCGCGTTCGCGGCGTGCTCGTTCGCGGTGGCGTTGCGGTATTCCGCGATCCGTCCGAATCCGGTGAACACGTCGAGATTGCTGGTGAGGCTCGAGTTGTACTGGTAGATGCCCGGCTGGACGAACAGACCGTTGACGACCGACTGCTGGTTGACGGTGAAGGCGCCGGCCGCGGCCGTGAGGGTCGGCAAGAACGCGCCGAGGGCGGCTCGTTTCTGCCACTCAGCGTTCGTGAGGGTGCCGCGAGCCTGCACGACCGCCGGTTGCACGGCGAGGGCGTGGTCGATCGCCTGCTGCAGCGTCATCGGCACGCCTTGGGCAACGCCAGCCCGCGCCCCGGCAGCGAGGGCGACGAGCAGCGCCGAGACCCGCATGTTAATGGTGATCCGCCCGGGCCGTATCCGCGGCGGCGCGCTGGCGTGCCAGGCGAGCAACCAGGTCCCGATATCGCTGCTGCTGTTCCGGCCGGAGCCGAACGCTGATCTCCGCCTCCATGATAGCCCGCAGCGAGTCGAACCGGGGATGCGCGTCCCGCCAGGCGGCCTCGATCTCGGCGCGGTGCCGCTGCATCACGGTGCGAACCGAGTCCTGCTCGGCCGAGTTCAGGCCGAGCTCATGAGTGAGGTAAGCGACCATCTGATTGGTGTCGCGAAGCCGGGGCTCCGGGGGCTCACCCGTGTAGCCCCGAAGCCAAAAGCCGGCCGCGCCGCCCGCCAAAAATACCGTCGCGAGGAACGCGGCGGCCCAGGCTTGCGACCGATTCGGCATGCTCTAGCGGTCTTCGATACCAGCGAGCACGACGCTCGGATCAGGGGGCCGGGGAGCGGCTACCAAGCGCCGTGCGGAAGCGGTAGCGGCGCTCGCCAGGAAATCGGGATCGGGCGTCGAGCTGGCGGCCGCGCGGCCGACCAGGAACGTCGCAATGAGCCCGGTGGCCGCGGCCGCCGTGATGCCCGCCCGCGACCACGACGCGAGCACTTCCCAGTAGGGAAGCGGTCGCCCCACCCGCGCGAGGACGCGCGTGACAAAGGCGGGCTCGTCGGCCCCCGTCAGCGCAGCGCGGAGCGCCGCCCCGAGGGCGCGGTCGGGCCGATGATCGAAGGGCGTTACTTGCGGCGTCATGCTTCCTCCTCTTTCCAATCCTTGAGCAGCGCGCGCAATGCGCGCCGCGCGTGGAACACTTCCGAGCGCACCGTGCCCTCCGGCACGCCGAGGATGCGCCCAATCTCGGCATGCGAGTAACCCTCAACATCAAACAACACGACGGCGATCCGTCGCCGCTCGGGAAGGGCGGCCAATGCTTCTCGGAGCTGCTGTCCCAGGGCCCGTCGCTGCATTTCAACGTCGGGGGCGGGCCCGCCCGCGACGATGTTCCCGTCCAACGGGTCCACACGACGCACGGTCCGCCGACGCCGACGGTCGGTGGCGGCGTTCGCCACGACACGCATCAGCCAGGGTCCAAAGGGACGCTGCGGGTCGTATTGTCGCAGCTTCACTAGCGCCGCGAGGAGCGCGTCCTGTGCCGCGTCATCGGCGTCGTCAGGATCTCCGAGTACGGCACGCGCCACGCGTCGCACGGACGCACTGTAGCGCTCCACCAGGACGCCGAATGCACTACGATCACCTGCGAGCGTGCGGCCGACGAGATCAGCGTCGGTCTCCGCTGTGATACGCGCGGCCTCCCTGGGGGGTTGAGGCTCAGTCGGTGTCACATCGCTCCCGTATGCTGCGCTGCTCCAACAGGTTGACAGCGGTGCGACGCGCGTGGACGCCCACCAGGGTCGCTAGAACGATACTCACAACAACCGAGAATGCGAGCCTCGTGCGAGAGGCCTTGGGAGGGCCCGAACTCGGACCAGCCTGCCGAGAGGGATGGACGGCCGTCCTCAGGCAAAGTTAGGCCTCACGTCTGCGCCGCCGTCGGGCGGAGCCCGAGCGTTCCCTCGATCGGGCGGAGCGCCCGGATGACGAAGGCGATGTGGTCATCGAGCGATACCCCCAACTCCTCGGCCCCCAGTCGGATATCCTCGCGACTCACCGCTCGGGCGAACGCCTTGTCCTTGAGCTTCTTCTTGACCGAAGCGACCTCGAGGTCCGACAGGCTTCGGGATGGCCGCACGAGCGCGCAGGCGACGAGGAACCCACACAGCTCGTCCACGGCGAAGAGCGAGCGGGCGAGCGGCGTGTCTCGCGGGACGCCGGTGTAGCTCGCGTGCCCAAGAATGGCCCGGCACATCGGTTCGGCGATGCCGCGCTCCCGCAGCAAGTCGACGCCCCAGCTCGGGTGTCCGTCGTCCGCCGCGTGAGCCTCGTTCGGGTAGCGCTCGTAGTCGAAGTCGTGCAGCAGCCCGACGAGTCCCCACGCGTCCGGATCTTCCCCATGGTGCTGGGCATAGGCCCGCATAGCCGCTTCGACCGCCAGCATGTGCTGACGCAGACCCGGCGATTGAGTGTGCTCCTCGACTAGCGCGACGGCCTCGTCTCTGTTCATACCCCCGCACTCTCCGGGATTTCCACCCCCCAGCGGTCCGCCCACAGTTCCGCTACGAAAATCGGCCAAAGCTTGCGCGCGTGGTTCGCGCGGCGCTCCCGATGCTCCGCCCAGAGCCGAGGCACCCGCAGTCCACCGAACCGGGGACAGGTGAACAATCGATCGGCGACGGGCGCGAGACGTCCGTTCAGCCAGTCCGCCACTGGCACCGAGAGGCCGCGTTTGCGACGTCGGATGGTGCGTGGCGGGACGAGCCCACGGGCGGCGTCTCGTAATATCACCTTGGTCGCGAGCCGCCGCACCTTGACGCGTGCGGGCGCGGGCAGCACGAGCTCCACGACGTGGCGGTCCAAGTAAGGCGCGCGGGCCTCGATCGACGCGAGCATGGTGCCGCGATCAACCTTCGCGAGCAGGTTGTCGGGGAGGTACGTGACGAAATCGAGCCACAGTGCTCGGTTGATGTCGTCAGTAGCGGGGAACGCCGCGAGCCGGGCGCCGAGCTCGGCGAGCGCCTGCGGCCCGGGGCCCAAGGCCCCGAACCATCGAACATGACGGTGTAACGGCGGTTGCTCCGCTGCGCCGACGAACTCCCGGAGGAGGAAGCCTAGGGTCACGTTCCCGAAGCCCGGCGTGCGCGCCGCAAGGCGCACCGCGAGTCCGCGGAGCCACCCCGGCAGCTGAGCGTACAAGGGTGCTATCTCGTGTCCGAGGTACGTCGGATAACCGCCGAACAGCTCGTCCGCCCCCTCCCCTGAGAGCACAACCCTCACGTCAGCCTGCGCGGCTTGAGCGAGCAGGTAGGTCGCAAGGATCGCCGGGTCCCCCACGGGCTCGGCCAGGGTACTCGTGACTCGCTCCAAGGCTTGGGCGAGCGCGGAATCGTCGGCGGTGACGACATGATGCACCGCGCCCATCGCATGAGTCACCGCGCGGGCGTGGGCGGACTCGTCGTACTGGGCGCGGGGGAACCGGACCGTGTACGCGTGGATCCGGTGCCCTGGGAGCGTCCGGGCGGCGGCCGCGAGGAGGAGGGAGGAGTCCAGACCGCCGCTCGCAAAAATGCCGAGTGGGGCGTCGGACACGACTTCTCGCTCGACAGCCGCGAGCAGCGTCTCGCGGAGGTCAGCCGCCGTGGGAACCCGGGTGTCCCGAGCGACCGCCGCCGCGTCCCAGAACGGTCGGATGCGCACGCCGTTCTCATCCGCCTCGAGCAGGTGCGCGGGCTTGAGCTTGTGGATGCCGGCGAAGAGCGTGTGCGGCGAGGGGACATACCCGAGCGTCTCGTACAGCGCAGCGGCATGGCAGTCCAGGCGTCGCGGCTGGTCAGGGTAGACGAGCAGGGCTTGCACCTCAGAAGCGAATCGGAGTTCGCCACCCCGCTCACACCAAAAGAGGGGCTTCTCTCCCACACGGTCCCTGGCCAGCACGAGAAGCCGATGGCCCTCGTCCCAGATTGCCAGACCGAACATCCCCTCGAGCCGAGACACCGCGTCGGTCCCGAACCGCTCGTAGAGCGGGACTACGGTTTCGACATCGGTCTGCGAGCGGAAGGGATATCCCCAGCCTAGCGCCTCACGCCGGAGCGCAGCGGCGTTGTAGATCTCGCCGTTGCAGACCACCCACACCGCGTCGTCAGGGCTTCGAAAGGGCTGCTCGCCATGGGCCGGGTCCACGATCGCGAGGCGGCGCGCCCCGAGGCGGGCACGCTCGTGGCCGAATACCCCTTCGCCGTCGGGGCCGCGGTGTGCGAGAGCGGCCGCCATCGCGCCCAACCGCTCGGCGTGACGGAGCGGACTGCCCGTGAGGGAAATGGCGCCGAAGATCCCGCACACTATTCGTGTCTCGGCGGCTGGCAGGGTCCGAATGCGACGTTGTGCCCGTCGTCCGCGATCACCGGGAGTTCGGCGAAGCTGCGCCGGACCGCGGTGTCGCCGGCGGGCACGACGAACACGGTCGGCGCAGGACAGTTGTCCAGCGCACGCCGCCATTCGTTTGGACCCTTGAGCGGCGAGGTGGGTCCGCGGAGGGTCCCGAGGTAGGTCACGACATAGGTGCTCGTCAGCTCATGCCCGTCGCCCGTCGCGACCAGCATGGAGTGCCGCAGGTAGAACGGTAGGGAGGGTGGGAAGGTCGCGACGCCGAAGAGCACGCCTCCGGCGAGCGCTGGTGCGATCGCGGCGGCGAGTGCCGCGGATGAGCGATCGTCGCCGACGGCGGCCATCAGGGACTGGCTCGCGACTGGCAGCACGAGGCCGGGGAGCGCGTAGGCAAGGGCGCCGAGATCTCTCCGGCGAGAAAGGGCCGCGAGGCCGAGGCCCACCGCCGATCCCGCCAGCGCGACACTCAGCGCGAGCGCGGTCCCTGGCACCGCAGCCCACTCCGCGGGCGTAAGGGGCAGGGGTGTGCCCGTGCGTGAGATGACGAGGAAGGCGGCGGCCAAGGCGAGCGCCGCCGCGACCCCCGATTTTGCCGCGACGCCCGGCCCCCGGAGCGCGATCGTCCGCGCCGCCGCGAGGGCGATGGCCGGCATCACCGGCAACACGTATTGCGGGAGCTTCGACCGATCGAGCGTGAACAGCACTAGGGGCCCGAGCACCCAAGCGGCGAAGAGCATCGACTCGCGCACCGCAGGCTCACGCCGCGCCTGCCACGCGGCGCGCCAGCGGGTCATTCCGGCGCAGGCCGGCACGATCCACGGGAACGCGCCCGCCGCCAGGATCGGAAGGTAGTACCACAGGGGAGCGGATCGGTGGAACGTGGTGGTCGCGAACCGAAGGAACGTCTCGCGGCCGAAGACGTACGTGGGGAACGCAGGGAATTGCGCCGTCACCGCCACGCACCACGGGAGCGCGACGATGCCGAACACAACAACGCCCGGCCAAGTGACGAACCGTCGTAGCGGGACTCCCGTGGCCATCGCGTAGGGCGCCAAGGTCACCAACGGCACCGCGAGCGCGACCGGGCCCTTCGTGAGGGCACCGACCGCCATCGCTCCCCACGCGAGCGCCGGGCGGTCGTCGGCGAACGCGAGGATGGCCGCAGTCGTGCTCAGCGTGAGCATGCTGTCGATCAGCGCGGCGTGAGCGTACCCGAGAGTGAGCGGCATGGTCGCGAAAGCGAGGCCGGCAAGGCACCCCGCCGTCGCCCCCCAGCGCCGCCGTGCGAACGCGACGAGCAGTGCCATCGTGCCCACCGTGGCGAGCAGCGCCGGGAGGCGGACCGCCGCCTCGGTCTGGCCCACGGCCATCATCGCCACTGCGGCGGCGGCGAAGTAGCACACGGGTTTGTCGAGGTAGGGCAGCCCGTCAAGGTGAGGCACCACGAAGTCGCCCGAGGCGACCATCTCGCGCGCGATCTCGGCGGTCCGTCCCTCGTCGGGGTCGAGGAAGTGGAAACCGCCCAGGTTCCAGGCAAGCGCGGTCACGGCGGCGACGACGAGCAGCCACAACCTGATGGGCGCCCGCCCCACACCGTCAGTCAGGCGGACGAGGGAGGGTCGACCCCGGCGGCAGGGGAGGCGCGGAAAGGAGTTGGCCTACGGTCACCGGCACCAAGCCGAGCTCCTCGCCATCGACGGCGATTGCGAAGCGATAGCTCCCGGCGGCCGGAAACAAGACGTCAAATACGAGCACCGCTCCCGCGTCGATCTCTGTGACACCGGCCGGCGGCTCGGCGAACGTGACGTTTCCCTCGCTGCCAAGAATCTCGGTACCGCGTTCGTCGAGGAGGCGAATTCGGGCCGAGTGCGTGCCGACTTCCGTGCGCTTGCCTTTCAATCGGAGAACGAGGTGCAGGCGCGGGTGCATGGCGGGGAACTGGTGCACCCAGATGTGCTGGAAGATCCCCAGCACGGAGAGCTTTCCCGCCTGATCCACCAGGGCGTAATCGGCTACGACGGCAAAGTCGAGGTGCACGTGGTCTCGGCGCTGGCTAGGGGACCGAGCCATGGGTTCCGCGCCGTCGGCGACACAGCGCGACCCAAGCCTCGGAACTCATCCTCAGGACACCCGGAGGCTTGTGATCTCGTCGTTCTGGCGGATCGCTCCGACGACGTCCATGCCCTTGGTGACCTGCCCGAACGCCGTGTGCACGCCGTCGAGGTGCTTCTGCGGCGAATGACAAATGAAGAACTGACTCCCCCCGGTGTCTTTTCCGGCGTGCGCCATCGAAAGCGTACCGGCGGCATGCTTGTGGGTATTGAGGTGCGTCTCGCACTTGATCGTGTACCCCGGGCCTCCGGTGCCCACGGGGCCTTTGCCGGTTCGCGAGTAGGGATCCCCCCCCTGAACGACGAAATTTGGGATCACTCGGTGGAACTTCGTGTGATCGTAGAACCCGGAGTTGGCGAGTTTTTCGAAGTTCGCGACAGTGTTCGGGACCTCGTCGCCGAAGAGCTCCGCTTCGATGCGGCCCTTGGACGTTTCGAACACGGCTGTCTTGTTCGGCATGCAGGTCTCCGGAAAAGCCTGTCAGGGAGTGGGTTGAGGGCGAGCAACGTGGAGCATCGCCGCGAGGGCCGGGGGCGAATCGACGGGCAGAGAGCAGGTCGTACCAACGCACACGACGGCCCGCGCCGCGACTGCCGCCTCGCGAAGCACGACTTTGCGCGGTCGGTAGGCCTGGAGCGCGAGCAGGTGCATTGCGCACGCCGGTCCCGGTCCCGTGGGACCGCCCACCTCGATCCGCGTCACCGGGTGAAGCACCCAGTCGAGCGCCTGGGCGAGCGTGGCACCGTGGATGCCGAGTCTTGGCAGGGCGCCGACGACGGCGCCGAGCTGCCGCTCGAGGCGCTCGCGCCAGTCCGGCTCCCCGGTCAGCGCCCACAGCCGCGCGAGTACGAGCGCGGCCACGCCGTTGCCGGACGGCGTGGGTGCGTCCTGGACCGTGGTGGCCGGAGTGGCGAGATATGCCGCGCCCCGGCGGCCTGTCGCGACGTCGAAGAAACCGCCGTCGCCCGAGTGGGCGCGCGCCACGTAGGACATCGCTCCGCGGGCGCGGGCGAGCCATGACGCAGCGCCCGTCGCCTCGTAGGCGTCGAGGAAAGCGGCCGCGGCGTGAACATTGTCGTCCAGGAAGCCGCGAGGCTCAGGCCGGCCAAGCACGTGGGCCATGCCTTCGGTCTCATTCCAGGCTTCGTCCCAGAGACGCTCAAGAACCCCCAATGCCAAGGTCGTGCACTCGGGCCGATCCAGGATGGCGCCCGCTCGGAGGAACGCGCCCGCCATCATGCCGTTCCACCCAACGTAGGCGGTCGTGTCCACTTGGGGTCGCGGCCGTCGATCCCGCGCCTCGTTCAGCTTGGCGACCGCCCCGCGAAAGGCCGCCTCCTCTCCCGGTGCAGGATCCGCCCGCCGCCACAGCACGTTCTTGGCAGCGTTGTGGTGCATCTCGCCCTCGGGCCCGATGTCGAACACGCGCTCGACCACGTGGAACTCTTCGTCCGAGAGGGCGCGCCGCGCTTCGTCCTGCGTCCACGTCCAGTAGTCGCCGTCGTCCCCGAAGGTGACATCGGCATCTTGAGAGCTGAAAAACGCCGGCTGGCTCCGATCGGAGAGGACCTCGAGCACCCAGGTCACGATGCCCTCCGCGACCTCGGCAAACAGCGGAGTCCCGAACGCGGCATAGGCGCTGCAGTACGCGGACAGGAGTTGGGCGTTGTCGTAGATGAGTTTCTCGAAGTGCGGGACGATCCACCGCTCATCCACGGAGTATCGATGAAAGCCACCCCCGAGGTGGTCTCGGATCCCGCCGCGGGCCATGGCCGTCAGTGTCTTCTCCACTACCTCACGCATCCAGTCGGTCCGCTCATCGAACCAACGCGCGAGCAGGAATTCGACGGCCGCGCCGGCCGGGAACTTGGGCGCGGTTCCGAACCCTCCGTAGCGGACGTCGAACGGCCGGCCCATCGCATCCGTGGCTTGGGCGAGCAGCGCCGCGTTTGGTTCTCCGCGCTCGGCTTCGTCGAGCGAGCCGGCCACGTGGCGCCGCAACGCCGCCGCACTCCGGGCCACCCGGGCGCGCTCCGTGCGATAGGCGCGGTCCACCTGGCGCAGGACTGACCCGAACCCGGGCTGGCCATAGGGGTTCTTCTCAGGCGGGAAATACGTGCCGCCGAAGAACACATCCCCATCGGGCGTGAGAAACGCCGTGAGCGGCCACCCACCTTGGCCCGAGAGCGCTTGGACAGCCCGCTGGTAGCGCTGGTCCACATCGGGGCGCTCGTCGCGGTCCACCTTGATCGCGACGAATCCTTCATTGAGGATCTCGGCGACGTCGGGCTGCTCGTAGGATTCGCCATCCATCACGTGGCACCAGTGGCACCAGACGGCGCCGATGTCGAGCAGTATCGGACGGTCGAGCTCGCGCGCGCGGGCGAAGGCCGCGTCCCCCCACGGGTACCAGTGCACCGGCTGATGTGCCGCGGACTTGAGGTATGGCGAGGATTCGGCGGCGAGGTGGTTCGGCATCGGACGCGGAAATCTAGCGGGGTCGCAGGTGTGAGGGTGACGCGATCTCAACTCCTCGGGCGCTCGAAGAACCGCAGCACCGTGCGGGCGAGGAGCTCGGTCCCGATCACCAGGGACTCCTCGTCGATGTCGAAGGCGGGGTTGTGGTGGGGCACCGCGGGCCGCCCGAGGGGCGCCGAGCCCACGAACGCGAAACAGCCCGGGACACGCGCGAGGAAGAAGGACATGTCCTCGCCGCCCATCGTCCGGACACCGCTGAGGACCTTGTCGGCTCCCACCGTGTCGGCCGCCGCTTCGATCATGAGGTGGGTCATCGCGGGCTCGTTCACGGTGGGTTTGCAGAGCCTGCGGTAGCGCACCTCGGCCGACGCCCCGAACGCCTGGGCGATACCGTGCACCGCTTCTTGCAGCAGGGCCGGGGCCTCGGCGTAAAACATCCCCCCGAACGTCCGCACCGTTCCGCGAAGCTCCGCGCGACCCGGGATCACGTTGAACGCATGCCCCGCGCTCACGTGCGTGACCGAGACAACGCCCTCCTCGAAGGGGTTCCGGCGCCGGCTGACCAAGGCTTGGAGGCCGGTGATCACGTGTCCTGCCACGAGCACCGGATCCACGGTCTGGTGGGGCGCGGCGGCGTGGCCGCCGCGCCCCACGATCGTGATCTCGAACTCGTCGACGGACGCCATCA
>DATNIM010000134.1:0-4493 GCA_035604455.1 Gemmatimonadales bacterium | reverse complement strand
CCGTGAGCGGGGCGGAGGCACTGGTATCATCGACGGCGCTCACGCTTGCCGATTGCGAGCCAGGGGCGCATAGCTCAGTTGGTACGAGCGCTGCGTTGACATCGCAGAGGTCATAGGTTCGATCCCTATTGCGCCCACCATTCGATTTTCGAATACAGGCCAGCCGGTTCCAGCGATCTGTTGACTGCCTCCAGAAAAACGTAGGATGTTGCTGTCTCCGCGGGAGTCTGTGTCCTTGGAATAAACTGCTGTCGATGGTCACAGCCTTCGTGCCGGCTCCGAAGCCCCAGCGACGCGACTATTACGACACCGCGACGGGCGGCCAGCTCGCCGTAGAGAGGGCTCCGCGGCGGGGTCAGCCGGGTGAGCGACCGACAGTCGTAGACGCCGTCCACGCGCTGCTCCACCACCACAAGCTCGACTGGTCGCAGAGCACGATGCGGAACGCGGAGGACTACCTGCTCCGCGGGCGCTGGCCGGGCTACCTGGCCCACGAGGGGATCGTGTACGTCGACCAGCTCAGCACCGAGAGCTTCCACGAGTACATGACCGTCCACGCCGACGTGCTCAAGCCAGCCACGCTGATGAAGTTCCGCTGCTACGCGCGGTCTCTGGCCAAGTTCTGCAAGGAACGGCCCGGGTTCGACGCGCCACTCCTGAGCGACGGGCGAGACCTGCCCAAGCCACGGATTCCGAAACGGAAGCTGCCGATGGCGCTGAGCGTGGACGACGAGGCGCGGGTCGTCGCGGCCGCCAAGCCCGGCCGTGACCGCCTGATCGCCATGACGCTGCTCGCCACCGGGCTCCGCGTCGGAGAGCTGTGCGCCCTCACCACGGACCACCTGGAGGGTCTCAAGGGCCGCCCCGCCAAGCTGACGATCGTCGGCAACATCCACAACCGGACGCTCACCAAGGGGCGACGGGATCGGATCGTCGGATTCCGGGACACCTACCGGAACCTGCCTCGCGACCTGCTCGAATGGGCGATCAAGGAGCGGCCGGCAAGCCACCTCCGCGACGTCTTCCTGTCGGACGCCGACCATGCCCTCACCACCTGGGGCGTCGAACAGCTAATGCAGCGGATCGGCAAGACCGCCGGGGTGCGCTGCAATCCGCACCGGCTCCGCCATACCTGGGCGACCCGGTGCGCCGACGCCGGCATCCCGATGTTCCACCTCCAGCTCCTGGGCGGCTGGGAGTCAGTCGAGATGGTCCGCCGCTACTACACCGCCTCCGACCTGGAGGCAGTGGCCGCGCTCGCACGATTCCGGACGTAGCCGCTCAGCCGAGTCTGCTGAGCTCGAACTTGGGTTCAACGCCCGCCAGAGTCTCGAGGACCCGGCGTGCGGTGCGCAGGCGCGTGGGTCGGCCTGCGAGGGCGTTGTACATCGTGCTCTCGGCGACTCGAGCGGAGACGGCCAGCGAGTGGGGCGTGAAACCGCGCACGAGCATCGCCTCACGCAGAGTGCCCGCGACGAACGCTTGACGATCGCCGTCCCAGATCCACTTACGGCGTGAGTCGGGATTCGCCGCGACGGTGGGGGAGGACACCGTGGACGAGAGCGGACGTTGCATGTCGAGGGACAGTTGAGTTTCGTGCATGGGAATCACGGCGTATCCAGCGTACTGGGAAACCGCTCACGCAGCGCTTACATTTTTGAGCTTCCATGTAGCTGTAGAAGTCCGGCAGGTACTTGGCTCCGCGGGTCCAGCCTCACGTCGACACCATTCGGCGCGTCCGTCGGATGTTGGACCACGCCCCGGTGATGGTCGTGGTACGACCGATGCAACGGGGCCGAGGAGGCCGAGTCGTCTTCCGGCCTCAGCAGCACCGCCGCGCGGGGACGCGCGCAGTGCGTGCCGCGCGGGGTGGGGGGGGGACCCGGCCTCCACGAGCCCCGCACCGGCCATCCGGCACATCGCGCGCCGCCTAGCTGCAATCCAGCCGGCACCTCGCCAAACCCCACTCACAGACACAGCTCCACCGGCCTCACAGACACCGCTCCCACCCCCGCACTCATCACACTCAGTGCCCGACCTCGCGCCTTCACATCACACACACTTTCACCTGCGGTTTTTTCGCCGTTTTCGACCCAAAATGTAAGCGCTCTGTTGTCGCCTAATACGCTTGAATATGCGTGAAATGCACGGCGTTGTTCATGACGAAACACCGCGTGTGGGAGCGCGGTGCGCTGCATGCCGTCGAGCCCTACGTCGACGCAGCACCGGTCGACCGCCGCGCTTCTGCGGTGGGACGTGTCGGAGCAGCGCACATCGGCGACGGCAGCAGGGTCTGAGCGAGTCAATGCCTCGATGGGCGTCCGCTCGCGGTCGCCTCTCCCTGCGAGGGGCGAGAACCTGGCGAGCACGGGGGGCAGCGCTCGCGCGCCGGCGAGAATGCCGCCGCCGCGCCCAGGCCCATCTGGCGGCACAACGGTTCGCGCAGCGCCGATGGCGAGCGGCCAGCGCCGCGTTGACTCGGCTTCAGCGCGATGCGGTCACGGCAGTGACGTGGTCGGCGATCAACTCGGCATGCCGGGGAGTGGCGGAGGCCGCCGCGGAGTGTCGTCGCCTGAAGGTGTCCGGCGCCGACTGGACCGCCGAAGTCTGGCGCGTCGTCGACGCCTCGAACGTTGCTGAGCAGCAGTGGCGTGGAGTCTCGAGAACCGCTCGGGGATGCGCGTCCGCCCTGTCGTGACTAGGATGCGCGAGGTGGACGATGTCGTGGCTGTCCAGGTGACTACGGATGCCGGCGGCGCAGGGTTCTTCATGACGTGGGGCCGGATACAGGATCCGGTTGATCCGGGCCCGCTCGAGACGCTGACGCTCCGCGCGTCGTCGGGCTTTCGCTTGAACGGTAGGCCCGTGAAGGCACGAGTCTGTTCGTCCCTCCGCGAGGCAGCCGGGGAGCCGTACTTCTACGAAGCTCTCCTGGCCTTCGCCCGGGAATCAATCCCGTATGGCGACGGCTACGAGGCGTGGCGCACTGCGAAGGACTCGGCGATGGGCTCTGGAAAGGGATTCGTCTTTCTCGGGGAGACCAATACCGACACCCCATCTGACGCCTGAGCGATCAGGCGAGCCCGCGGACTCTGGCGATCACAAAAGGCCTCGCGAGGGGATGCAGCGGGCTTATGCGAACGTCAGGGAGCGCACGGCGCCCGATCTCAAGACCGCGCCGATCCGCGCCCATCCTGGGTTCGAGTGAGGCGCCCCTCGCTGAGCCTAGCTCCGCAAATGTCGCTACGGCGGCGTGACGATTCGGGTCTAAGGCCTCACGATCGAAACCGGGCGTTTGAAGATCACCTACCGGCCGTGTGGTGCTCCCAAGGTCCGCCTACCGGAAGTCGTCTGCTTTCGGAGATGAGGTGAAATGCTGTCAACGGACGACAGTCAGGGTGCGAGGCGCGAGGAACGGTGGAAGGACCTAGCCCTTGCGACGCTGGGAGGCAACGAGTTGCGCGCGAGCGCGGCGGCCCGCGCGGCGGCGGCTGCTGAGGCTGCGGGACACTCGGCGGATGAGTCCTTCGATGCCGCTCGGGACGCGTATCAGGCTGCCGAGGCCCCGGCGACCCCGATGGACGGCGCGAGACCGGCTCTCGTTGTTCGACCCAGCGGCGGCCAGAGGTTCCTTCTCGTTCTGATCGGTGCCGTCGTGCTAGGCGTCGGGGCAAGCATCGTTAGGTTTGGAAGTCAAGGTCTACTACCGACGATCGGGGCGTCGGTCTGCGGGGCCGTTCTGATTTATGCACTCTGGATGAGATGCAGCGTCGTTGTGGAAGGCAGGACTATCTCGGTCCAGGGGCCGCTCAGACGGCGCCGGCTGGACCAGCTGGCCATCAGCGAGATCGTTGTGCAACCGTGGAATCCCTGGTGGCTAATACGTAGTCCGCTGGTCAAGCCGTGGTTTGTCGCAACCTTTGTCGCCGCCAACGGATCGACACTACTGGAGATCCCTCAGGGCGCCTGGACTGCAGTCGATATCGCGCGGATTGGGACCGCTATTCGCGTCCGAGTCTCACAGGATCGTACGTCTGGGTTGGGCTGATTCAGCAAGCGGCGAAGAGGACTCCGACGAGGCACGGTGCGCACGCCAGCATCCGCCAATGCTGCTCCAGGGACGCCGCCCCGAACTTCTCGCGGCCGCGTGCCGGGAGTGAGCCGACCATAGCTCCAGCTCGCGACGAATGGAACCAACGGGGAGCAGACTCGGACGTCGAGGCGCGGGTCTGTCACGATTCGCCCACAGCTCCTCACCCGCATCGGCGAGACACACACGATCGCGGGGTGGATGTCCGTGCCCGACCCATGTTTCGCCACGCATGATCCGAGGGGCACGGTTGAGCGACCGCCGAAGGCTTTGCCTGGCCGGCGCTATATGCACGGGCGGGACGGCATCGTGGGATATCGCGACGCACGGGTCGGTGTTCGTGGCGCTCGTCGCGTCGATAATGACTTTGGGTCTCTGCTTTAGTGCAGCGTTCCCCAAGATG
>DATNIM010000133.1:0-18631 GCA_035604455.1 Gemmatimonadales bacterium | reverse complement strand
GAACGCCACGCGCGACCCTGCGTGGATGGTGGGGCCCGCCACGAACGCGAGCACGATCGCAATGGGAATCACCATGAGCGCCCGGAAGAATGTCGTCAGCCGGTTGAGCTCGCGGTCCGGATAGTCGACTTCAAGGGTGGCTGGGAACTCCGTCGCGATGGCGTTCATGCGATCCTCCGGAATGTGGTTTCCAAGGTCGTCCACTCCGCCTCCATCTCGATATGGTCGGTTGGCGATCCGCGACCGCTGCGTCGCCGAACGGTAGTCACCCCCGGATGAAGGTCGGGTGAAGGCCGTTTCCGCGCAGGCGGAGCAATCTCCGGCGGATGCTGACGAACCGGGACGTGGCTTGCGGAGCAGTACGCGGAGGGGTCGGGGGACCTGCGAGAGCGGGAGTTCGGGTCGCGGTCTCGGTAGCTGAGCTTCCGTCAGTGGACCGCGAAGGAGCGCGCGCGGCGAGCTCGTTCGCATTGCGCCGCTGTTCTCCAATACGCCTCGCGCAGGGTTTGCCCACACGCCCGATTGGGTCGTCCTCTATGACCCCGGCGGGAGATCTTTACTTCAATGCGCCAGCCGCGATTCGAACGCGGGACCTTCGGCTCCGGAGGCCGACGCTCTATCCAGCTGAGCTACTGGCGCCTGCAAGCAACAAACTAACCGGGCATCGGGGAGTTCGCCGTCCTGCACGGAGGTGAGAGGGTGTTTCTGCGGCAAGGCTAAGAGCCGTGAGGGCAGGGCCCCGGGGTCGGCCGACCTTGGGCGTCGGCCGTGGAGTGGATGTCCGCCAGCACCTCAGCTACTGGTCGGTGTTCGCGCAGTCTCCGTTCTCAACCGCCGAAGGCGTGCACGTGCTGACGCCGGTCGGGTTCGCTCCCGTATGCGAGAGCTGATAAACGGTGAAGCCCCCGACGATGAGCGCGCCGCCGATCAACAGCGCGGTCCGGAACGGGTCGGTGCCCCTCGCTTTCACCTCCACGATGTCCTTGAGGGGGACCGCGAACGGATCCCCGAGGTCGGCCACGGTGCCTCGCAGGGTATCCTCGACGACCCGCGGGTGGATCACTTCGGTGACCGTCATGGCCGCACCGCGTCCCTGGTAGACCCAGACGAAGGGCGGGTGGTCTTGGGGGATGGCCTGCGCGGGTTGCACGGGCCGCATGCTCGAGCAGCCTATTCCGACCCCGGCTACGGCCGCGGCGAGAACGAAACGTGGGATGTTCCGCGGGGTAGTCATCGGTAGCCTGTCCTTATGTAAGGATAGTCACCCTACCCCGCCGGCCTCGCATCCGTTCCGCGGACGGGCGCACTTCACAACCGCTCGGGCCGGTCGTGTCCGGGTACGTACCGTCGGGGCAGAGTCTTCGTCAACCCGGAGTTCAGTGTGAACCTGCGGAAGGCTTGGTGCAACGTGTCACACGCGTTTGCGGGTCTGCGCCCTGACCGCTACACTCACCGAAACAGATGGTCGGCCAACGCGCTGACCGCCCAACTGCTCGACTTCCGGTGGGAGGGATCCCGATGACGCGTCACGCATGCCTGGCCCCCTCCCTCGCCGTGCTCGCCACACTCCTCGGACACGCCCCGGCGGTGCGCGCACAGACGCGTTGGACCGTCGATCCGCAGGCGAGCCTCGCTTGGTGGCAGGTGAATCCGAACCTCAACCACCTGTGGGCGACGACCTGCCCAGCCGATCCGGAGTGGCGGCCAGGGGAGGGTCGCAGCGCCGGCTGGAATATCAACCCCAACAACCCCAACCTGGCTCTCCCAAAGAACGGCTTCGCCGGCGTCGAGGACACCGTGCACGTACCCCTCTATCCGCGCCACAAGGTCCTGTCGGACTGTGTGGAGGCGATCCGGGGCGACATCACCGTCAACGACACCCTGCACTGGGGGGGCGTACACGGGATAGTGGCCGTGAGAGGCGACGCTTTGTTCACGGGTGAGGAGATGCGAGACGTCATCATGCATCAGGTTGTGCTTCAGGGTGCGCAGTTTCCGGAGATTCTCTTCACGCTCGATAGCCTCGTGGGGTTAACCCAAACGGGGGACACCGTCCATGCCAACGCGATCGGTACACTCACTGTGCGGAACGTCCAGGAGCCCACCGTCGCTGTGGTCACGATCTACCCCGATTCCGGTGGGATGCGGGTGCTCGCCAAGTGGCACATTACTGCCAAAGACTTGATGACGCTGACGCCAGAACTCCACGAGGTCGGCCTCGGCATCAGCGCCAAAATCTGGAAGAGCTTCTTCATGGGCGCGGACATCATCTTCCGTCGCGAAACGGCCGGCGCCAAC
This sequence comes from Gemmatimonadales bacterium, assembly GCA_035604455.1. Lineage (GTDB taxonomy): Bacteria > Gemmatimonadota > Gemmatimonadetes > Gemmatimonadales > GWC2-71-9 > AG25. The sequence continues at coordinate 16,333 of DATNIM010000133.1, read as the reverse complement.
TGAGCGAAAGGCGCGCTCGATGAGTGCCGCTGTGCTTGGCCTTGCGCCAACCGCCTCTTGCCCCAGGGTTGTCGTCCGAGTTCGACCGCCTGCCCGTTCACGACGAGACCAAAGACGGTCAGCCTGCGCGATTCACTGTCGTTCGTTGTCGGAGTGAGCTCCTGGGAGGAGCGTCCCCTGGAAGGTTCCGGGTAGCGACCAGCGGTCACGGGGTGTGCGTCACGGTGGTACGGATCGAGACGAGCAACTCCAAAGCCACGAGCACGACGATGATCCACTCAAGCACCTCGAGGCGGCGGCTCGCCGCACGGTCGGCCGTCTTCGCGTAAATGCCGTCGAGCGTGGCCAACTTCCGGGTGATGCTCGCGTCCCATTCCGCGATATGAAACCGACGCGACGCGAGCGAATAGACCCGCGCCAGATACTGCTCGCCCACGAGTTTCACGACCGTGGAGAGTTGCTGGAACAGGATCGCGCCGTCGAGTTGGAGACGCGCGAGCCAGCGCAGGTTTCGATCATAGCGCCCGAAGAGCCCTAGCCGGAGGCCACTCCGCGTGAGGACTTCGTACGAGCGGTCGAGGGCGACGTCAAGTTGCTGGTCGAGGTGACGCAACTCTACGAGTTGGGTATTGGCGAATTCAAGGACCGCGCGCAGGTCCTCGCCGTCGCGGTCTAGGAGCAACGCGGCATCCGTGTCGATAATGGTGGCGTCGTCCGGGCCAAAAGAGAGACGCAGGCCGAGGGCGTCCGCTAGCTCTTGCTCGGACAACGTCCGAGGCTCGGCCCGCAGTGTCTGCGCGACAATTTGGGCGTGGTCCGACCATAAGGAGGCAGCGGAGGCCCCGCCAGCGATCTCTTCGATCTGGAAGATCGCGTAGTCTTCGACGAAGTCAGCGAGCCGAGGCCGGACGGCCACGTCTCCCAGGAGTGCGATGAAACTCTCGACGTGGCGACGAGCGTCGGCCCGCAGCACCTCGTTCCCCCACAAGGCGTAGCCAAGAGCGGGCAACGCGGTTAGCGGTCCGTTGATCGGAATCGCGTAGCTCACCGACACGGCGCCAAAGTCGTATACCACGAGCTCGATCGTAGGGTTCGTCAGGCAGGTTCCGACCGACACCGGCTCCGCATGGCGCAAGACGCGCAGCGGGGCTGGCTGGTATTCGAAATACGCCGGCGCCCGGCGTTTCTGTTTGACGGTCTGTCGTTCGACGCCAGAGGCGACCCGCCGTGCGGCGCCGTCGAGATCGATCGATTGCGCGACGTCGAACGCGAAGATCGGGAAGCAGTTCCCCCTTGTGATCTCTGCAACCACGTTACGGCCCTCTCCGCGTGTAGCGCCCGACGGACTGCGAGCGTCTAGCTTAGCCTCATGCGTAGACGCCAGCAATCGAGTTGAGCCGATCATGGTCTTGGCGTATCCGTGCTTGGGCGCCTTGGTCACTAAGGGCGCGCTTGAGCTCCGGGTGGTGGTCACGCGGGATGAGCTTCTTTAGCCCGTTCAACGTGCGTTGGGCGATGCGGACCAAGCTCAGCTAACTGCTTTTGCTGCAATCAGTCGGGGCGAGAGGATTTGAACCTCCGACCTCCTGGTCCCGAACCAGGCGCGCTAACCGGGCTGCGCTACGCCCCGCAGTATCGCGTGCTGAACTTAACCGGCTGTCGCAGGTCGTCCAACCTCTCGCGCACAAACCTGGCTGCGCCCTAGAACGGGCCGTTCGGGATCTCGAGCTGCAGGGTATCCCCAGGGTTTGCGACGACCCCCATGCTCAATGCTGTTTGTCGACTGCCGACTGGGTTCGCGCGGAATTGCACTTCCGTCGACGCTTGGACGAGGCCTGAGGGAAGGGGCAGGACCTGCGTGGAAAGGCCCGTTACGGTCCCGACCCGCCTCGGCGACTCGGACACGACCACGTAGATGTCCATATCGAGGAAGTTGCGGTTCACGACGCGCACCAACGTTTCGCGCGCGAGCGCCGGCGCGGGGGCAGGTGACCCTGCTCGCGGCCCACAGCTCCCCACGAGAACGGCGGCCGTGAGCAGCGGCATGAGGAGGGAGCGAGCGGTCGGCGACGCGCGAAAGCCGGTCGCCCTCGGCGGGTCAAGCGACGTGAAGAGGATGCGCCCAGGAGGAGTCGAACCCCCAGCCTTTTGGTCCGTAGCCAAACGCTCTATCCAGTTGAGCTATGGGCGCGATTGCCGGCTCGGCCAGTGCTTCTGTCCTTATGACCGCCCCGGAACAGCCAGATACTCCAGCCGCTCAGAAACTTACGCGCAGCGGCGGGTGCCCGGTACTGCATTGGTGGGTTGGAGCGGGCCCGCGGCGGCTGGGCGCGCGGCAATGCGTCGCTTGCGTCCGTACGGGGATCGTTGCCCTCGTCAACCGTCGCAGTTCCGCTGATCGCCGCGCACGGAGCCCGCAGCTGGGACGCAGGTGGGCGGTACTAGATTCGAACTAGTGACCTCTACGATGTCAACGTAGCGCTCTAACCAACTGAGCTAACCGCCCGTCTTGCCAAGGTACCGCCCGGATGGCGGGCAGGCGAACGGACTGAGGGGTGAGGGAGTACTCCTCATATGGACCCTCAGTCCGTCGAAATAGCGGGGGTGGGATTTGAACCCACGACCTCCGGGTTATGAGCCCGGCGAGCTACCAGGCTGCTCCACCCCGCGCCGATGCTGATCCGGGCGTCGAGCGAACGCTCGAGCGCCGTGCCGCTGACCACTGAGAGCGGGAAACGGGACTCGAACCCGCGACCCCAACCTTGGCAAGGTTGTGCTCTACCAACTGAGCTATTCCCGCGCGCGGTAGCGAATCTAACCGCGCAACCGGGCCGGCCACCACCCCGCGGCTCAGCCGGGGCGTGCGCGGGCGGGCTAAGTTGTGGGCCTCACTCGCTCCGTCGGGGTGCTGCGGTCCTACAGTGGAGGCGAGGGGGATCGAACCCCTGACCTCGTGAATGCCATTCACGCGCTCTCCCAACTGAGCTACGCCCCCATTATATTTGCCGCCCCCCAAGCGCCCCGCCCGGCGGGAACACGGCATGTTATCGCGGCGTTTTGCGGGTGTCAAGCTGAGATCGGCATATGCTGAAACTTTTCCGCTCGTCGACGGTATCACGCACGGGGAACCGAGACCAAGACATGCCCAAGCAGCCACGCCGGAAGAAGACCGCTCCCGCTTCACGGACCAAGCCGCGCGCACCGGGCGCCGCGAAGACGCCCGCGCCCGTCGCGGCCGCCGTGGCGGTACAGAAGCCCAAAGTCGCGAAGAAGCGGGGGCGACGGCGGAGTCTGTTGTCCGGGCTCGGCCACCACGAGCACGAGCGGGACATTCTCGATCAGTATCTGCACGAGGTGTCCAAGACCCCGCTCTTGACGCAGAAGGAAGAGATCGCGCTGGCGCGCAAGGTGCGGACCGGCGATCAGGAGTCCATGCAGGAGCTCGTCAAGCGCAACTTGCGCTTCGTGATCTCGGTGGCGAAGAAGTATCAGAACCGAGGGTTGCCGCTCACGGACTTGATCGGCGAGGGCAACGTGGGGCTCCTGACCGCGGCGCGGAAGTTTGATCCAGATCAGGGCGTCAAGTTCATCTCGTACGCGGTCTGGTGGATCCGCCAGGCGATCCTCGCCGCGCTGGCGCGGCAGGGCCGCACCGTCCGCGTGCCCCTCAACCGCACCGCGGACCTGTCGCGGATCGTGCGGACGGCCGAGTACCTGCGCCAGACGCTGCGGCGGGAGCCGACGCCCGAGGAGATCTCGGACGCGACGAAGCTCTCGCTTGAGGTCGTGCAGTCGCTGGCGGCCCTGAACACGGGCGACGTGCGCCTCGACGCCCCGCTCGATCCGGACGGCGATCGCTCACTCATCGAGCGCTTCATTGCCGAAGACTTGCCGGACACCGAGGACCAGGCGATGGATCGGTTCTTGTCGGACGAGGTTGAGTCCGCTCTGAACACGCTCCAACGCCGCGATGCCAAGGTGCTGCGCTTGTACTTCGGCCTCGACGGCGGGCGCGAGCACACCCTGGAGGAAATCGGCGGCCTGCTCGGCGTGACGCGGGAGCGCGTGCGCCAGCTGCGGGACCGCGCGCTCAAGCGGCTGCGCGACGGGGAGGTCGGCAAAGCTCTCGCGAGCTTCGCGGCCTGAGCAGGAGGCGTTCCCGTCCGTCACGGTCGGCGAGTTTTCGCCGGCCGTTTTTGTTGTGTTTGCGCGGCGTTGCTCGACCGTCGTAGCTTCTAGGCCGTGATCGAGCGGATCGGCCACCGGACCGTCCAAGCGATCGAAGGGGTGGGCCGGGCGGGCCAATTCATCGCAGACATGATCCGGGCGGTGCCCGAGGTCGGGGTCTGGGCGCGCCTCACGCTCGTCCAAATGCGGCGCGTCGGCGTGGACTCGCTGCCGGTCGCGCTCTTCATCGCCGCCTTTACCGGGGTCGTCCTCGCCCTCCAAGCGTCTTATACCTTCACCGGGGCGGTCCCCATGTATTTCGTGGGCACGCTTGTCGGGAAGACCATGATGCTCGAGCTCGGCCCGGTCCTCGCGGGACTCGCCCTCGCCGGCCGCGTCGGGGCCAGCATGGCCGCCGAGCTCGGCACCATGCGAGTCACCGAACAGGTCGACGCGCTCGAGACGCTCGCCTATGACCCGCAGAGTTTCCTCGTCATTCCTCGCGTCATCGCGGGCACGGCCATGTTCCCCGTCGTCGTGGCCCTCGCCGTCGTGGTGGGGATCACCACCGGGTGGGTGACGAGCCTCGCCCTGCTCGGCCTGTCGACGCCCGAGTTCATCAAGGGTCTCAAGCTCTTCTATCAGTTCAAGGACACCTGGTTCGGGCTCGTCAAGAGCGCGAGCTTCGGATTCACGATCACCATGGTTGGCTGCGCGGTCGGCCTGTCGACGCGCGGCGGGGCGGAGGGGGTCGGTCGGAGTGCCACCAACGCGGTCGTGTATGCGGCGATTTTCATTCTCGTGCTCGACGCTCTTTGGGCCGCCGTGCTCTTGCGGTGATCCAGTTCGCGGATCTCGTGAAGAGCTTTGAGGGCCGGCCGGTGCTGACGGGGCTGACGCTCGAAGTGCGGGACGGCGAGACGATGGTCATCATCGGGTACTCGGGGACCGGTAAGAGCGTCGCCCTGAAGCACGTGGTCGGACTGCTCGCCCCGGACGCCGGCGACGTGCTCGTGGACGGCCGGCCGGTCTCAACACTCGACCGCGCCGCCCTGAGCGCGCTCCGACGGGAGATCGGTTTCGTGTTTCAGTTCGCGGCCCTGTTCGATTCCATGACGGTCGGGGAGAACGTGGCGCTGGGGCTTAGGCGGCGGGGGCTTTCGGACGAGCAGATCGAGGAGCGCGTGGCCGAGGCGCTGGCGCTCGTGGACTTGACGGGCAGTGGCGACCGGATGCCGGCCGAGCTCTCCGGTGGGATGCGCAAACGGGTTGGCATTGCGCGCGCCATCGCGTTGCGGCCCCGGTACGTGCTCTACGATGAGCCGACGACCGGTCTCGACCCAGTCACGGCAGCGGTGATCGATCGCCTGCTCGTTCGGACGCGTCAGCATCTCGGCGTGACGGGCGTCGTCGTGACGCACGACATGCGCAGTGCCTACACGGTCGGCGATCGCATCGCCATGTTGTACGAAGGTCGCATCCGTCAGGTGGGCACCGTCGCCGAAATTCAGGCGACCGACGACCCCGTAGTTCGCCAGTTTATCGAGGGGCGCCCGGCATGAAGCGCGAAAACGAATTCGCGGTCGGCGTGGCGGTCATCGCCGCCCTCGCCGTGGTCGTTGGCGGCGCCCTGTGGCTCTCCGGCGCCCACCTCGGCAAGGCCGAGGCCGTCTACACCGCGCGCTTCCGGACCGTGGGCGGCCTTGGCGTGGGCGCCCCGGTCGTGTTGCGGGGCGTCCGCGTCGGTCGGGTCGAGGCGATCCGCCTCGCTTCCGGGCGTTGGGTCGAGGCGGACCTCAAGATCTACAGCGGGGTGACTGTGCCCGTGAAGCCCGCCGTGATCGCCGCGTCCGCGTCCCTGTTCGGCGAGTGGGCAGCGACCTTGGTGCCACCGGACCAGCTGCCGGACGATCCCAACGTACGCGCCGCCATCGCGGAGGCCGCAGTGGGCGCCGGCAGCAAGTGGCCCGGCGCGACGCTACCCGACATCGGCGAGCTCACGGCGCAGGCGAGCCGGATTGCGACCGACATCGGTCTCGTGGCCAATCGCGTGCAGTCTGCGTTCGACTCGGATGCGGTCGTGGAGCTGCGACGCTCGATCCGGGATTTCGGCCAGGTGGCGGACCGACTCGTCCGGGTCACGAACGACCAAGCGCAGGTTTTGGGATCCGTGGGCTCGAACCTGCGCCAGGGCTCGGACATCCTCGCGCACGCGGCGGCCAATCTGTCGACGACGCTGGGCCGCGTGGACTCGGCGACGAACCAGGGGCAGCTCGGAACGATTCTCAACAATTCGGCGGCCACGAGCCAGGACCTGCGCGTCGCCTCTGCGAACCTGCGGGATTTGACCGACGCTGCACACCGCAATCAGCAAAGTCTCGTTCGGGTACTCGTGAACGCGGACAGTGTGATGTCGCGCCTCGCCAATGGCACTGGGACTCTCGGGCTCCTCGTCTCCGACTCGACCCTGTATCGCGAGACGACGCTGACGATGATCCAGTTGCGCCAGCTGTTGTCCGACATTCAGGCGAACCCCCGGAAGTACTTCACGTTCAGCGTTTTCTAGCGGCGAGGCGGTCATGGTACGGCGGGCCGAGCGCGAGACGAGCGCTGGGGGTGTGGTGTTCCGGCGCGACGCCGACGGAACCGCGCGCTATCTGCTGATTCGCGACTCCTACAAGAACTGGGGATTCCCCAAGGGGCACCTAGAGGTCACCGAGCCGCCCGCGGACGCCGCGCGGCGCGAGGTGGCGGAGGAGACGGGCCTGAAGGATCTCATGCTCCACGGACCCATTCAAGTCATCGACTGGTACTTCCGCTTCCGCGGCAAGACGATTCACAAGTACTGCCACTTTTTCCTGTTCGAGTCGAAGCAAGGACAGCTCGTGCCCCAGCTCGACGAAGGGATCACCGATTGTACGTGGAGGACGCTCGCCGAGTCGCTTGAGACGATCTCCTACGACAACGCGCGAGGCGTGCTCGAGCGGGCGGCCGAGATGGTGCGGGCCTTGGACGAGGAGCCGGCGCCCTGACGGCCGTAGTGCCGGTGTTTCACCGCCGCCGGGACGTGCGGCGCGCCCTCTCGCGGGGCTACCCGCGGGGCGTCGGCGCGGTGCGCCTCTGCCGCACGTTGCGACAAGTCGAGCGGCTCCTCGGCCGGAGCCTCGTGGATGCGGTCGTGCTCGACGTCAAAGCCAGTCCCGAGGCGAGCTTCGGAATCGCCGCGCGCTTTCCGCGGATCCCGGTGTACGCGCTGTCGGCCTTCCGGCCCCAGGACGGCGCCCTACTCGCGCAGTGCCATGCGGCCGGGTTCGCAGGCGTCCTGGTCGAGGGGGTCGACACGGCCATCGCGAGCGAGTGGGTCGCGGGTCGCACGGCCCAGGCGGCCCGACGACAGGCGCTGGCCGACGCCCCGCGTCTGCTGCGCCTCACCGACCGCCTGCAGCTCCGGACCTGGGAGGAGATCCTCCGCCGCGTGGGCCGCCCGATCTCCACGGTCGAACTCGCGCGGACCATGGCCGTCACGCGGGAGCATCTCTCACGAGAGTTCGCCGCGGGCGGCGCCCCTAACCTCAAGCGGACGATCGATCTTGGTCGGGCCGCGTGCGCCGCCGACCTGCTCGGGAACCCCGGCTACACCGTCGCTGCCGTAGCGGGAATCCTAGGGTATGCGTCCGTCAGTCATTTCGCCGCCGCCACGCGGCGTGTCGCGGGTGCGAGCCCCCGCCAGTTGCGGGACTTGGGCCCGCGCGGCGTGCTGCAGCGCTTCCTGCGAGGGCGCACGCGGTCCCGCCCCTAGGGAAGAGGCCACCCGGGCGTGCCCACCTTGGGTTGCGGGGCGCGTGCCATGTGATATTTTTCACAATCTCTCGATCCGGACTTCCATGGCGACCGACACGACACTGCGTCCCGGTGAACTGAAAGACATCCTGTTGAAGGAGATCCAGGCGGCCGACCTGGCGGAGCTTGATGTCCGCGAGGTGGGCACGGTCCTCGAAGTGAAGGACGGCATCGCCCGGGTCTACGGTCTGACGCAGGTCATGGCGGGCGAGATGCTCGAGTTCGTGTCCTCCGAAACCGGGGAGCGGATCACGGGCCTGGCGCTCAACCTCGAAGAGGACAACATCGGGGCCGTCATCTTCGGCGACTACCTGCAACTGCGCGAGGGCGACGAAGTCCGCCGCACCGGTCGCGTGCTCGAAGTGCCCGTAGGACCGGCGCTCGTCGGGCGGGTGGTCGACTCGCTGGGCCGGCCGATCGACGGGCTCGGGCCCGTCAAGACGACCGAATCCCGGAAGGTCGATGTCGTCGCCCCGGGCATCATTCGCCGGCAACCGGTGAAAGAGCCCCTCCAGACGGGCGTCAAAGCCATCGACTCGATGATTCCGATCGGCCGCGGCCAGCGCGAGCTGATCATCGGCGATCGAGGGACCGGCAAAACGGCCATCGCCGTGGACACGATCATCAACCAGCGAGGCCAGGGCGTCATCTGCGTCTACGTGGCGATCGGGCAGAAGAACTCGACCGTGGCGGCGGTGGTCGAGCGCTTGAAAGAGCATCACGCGATGGAGTACTCGATTGTGGTCGTCGCGTCGGCTTCCGAACCGGCCCCGATGCAGTACATCGCGCCCTATGCCGGCTGCACGATGGCCGAGTACTTCATGTACTCAGAGAAGCGCGCGACGCTCTGTGTGTACGACGATCTCTCGAAGCAGGCCGCGGCCTACCGGCAGTTGTCGCTCGTGCTGCGGCGTCCGCCCGGCCGGGAGGCGTACCCCGGCGACGTGTTCTATCTCCACAGCCGCCTGCTCGAGCGGGCCGCCAAGCTGTCCGACGAGATGGGGGGTGGGTCCCTCACCGCGCTGCCGATCATCGAGACCCAGGCGGGCGACGTCTCGGCGTATATCCCGACCAACGTCATCTCGATCACGGACGGGCAGATCTTTCTTGAGACCGACCTCTTTTACTCGAACATCCGGCCCGCGGTGAACGTCGGGATCTCGGTCTCCCGCGTCGGCGGCAACGCACAGATCAAGGCGATGAAGCAGGTCGCCGGCCGCCTGCGGCTCGATCTTGCGCAGTACCGGGAGCTCGAGGCCTTCACCCAGTTTGCGACGGAACTCGATCCCACGACGCAGCGGCAGCTCGACCGAGGGGCGCGCACCGTGCAGGTCTTGAAGCAGCCCCAGTATCGGCCCATGCCCGTCGAGCAGCAGGTCATGATCATCTTCGCCGTGACGAACGGCTTCCTCGACGACGTCGCGGTCGACGCCATCCAGGACTGGGAGCACGGGTTCCACGAGTTCATGGCCGCGCAGCACCCGGAGATCGGGGAGGAGATTCGGACGCGCAAGACGCTGCCCGAGGACCTCACGACCCGGCTCCGCGCGGCGATCGACGCGTTCAAGGCGACGCGCGCCCGCTGAGATGGCCAAGCCCCGGGAATTGCGGCGGCGCATTCGCTCCACGCAGAACACTCGCAAGATCACGAAGACGATGGAGCTCGTGGCCACGTCGAAGCTGAAACGGGCCCAGGACCGCGTCGTCGCCGCGCGCCCCTACGCGGCCGCGCTCGCGGCCGTCATCGCCGACCTGTACTCGCCCGATCTGGCCGAGCGCTTCGCGTTGCTGCGTCAGCCCGCGCCGGGCGGGGGGCGGCCCATCGCCCTCGTCCTGATCACGTCGAACCGCGGGTTGTGCGGCGCCTTCAACGCGAATCTCATCCGCGAAGCACGGCGGCGCATGCACGAGCTCGAGCGTGCAGGCCGCAGCGTGGAGCTCCATCTCGTGGGAAAGAAGGGGATCGGGTTCTTCAGGTTCGCCCGCCAGCCGATCGCATCCCAGCGAGTGGACATCGGCGACCGGCCGACCGCCGCACACGCCGCGGACCTGATGGCGCCGCTCGTCGCCGCGTTTGAGGCGGGGCGGGTCGACGCCGTAGAAGTGGTGTTCTCAAAATTCAACAGTGCGTTGTCCACGCCCCCGTCGGTCGAGCGCATCCTCCCGGTGACCCCCCCGACGAAGGTCCCCGGACGCACCGGCACAGCGAACTACATCCTGCGACCGTCGCCGGAGCTGATCCTTGAGCGCCTGTTGCCGCTCTACGTCGAGAATCAGATGTTCCGCGCCTTGGTCGAGACGGCGGCGGCGGAACACGGGGCGCGGCGCACCGCGATGAAGAACGCCACGGATAACGCGGGCGATCTGCTCGAAGGGCTACGCCGCACCTACAACCGCGCCCGCCAGGCGCAGATTACCCAGGAAATCGCCGAGATCGTCGGCGGCGCGGAAGCGCTGCAGGGCTGACCGGCCAACGAGGAGAGCGATGCCGACCAAGACGAAGCCAACGAGCAAACCATCGGCCCCGGCCGCGCGACCGAACCGCGGCAAGGTCGTGCAGGTCATCGGCCCCGTCATCGACGTGGAATTCGAACCCGAGCAGTTGCCCGAGCTCTACAACGCGATCCGGATCGATACCGGGGCCGACGGCGTGCGGCTCACCGCGGAGGTCGAGCAACACATCGGCCGCAATCAGGTGCGGGCCGTGGCCATGAGCTCGACCGACGGGGTCGTGCGGGGGATGGACGTCGTCGATACCGGGCAGGCGATCACGGTCCCGGTGGGCGAGGCCGCGCTGGGGCGCATCCTGAACGTCCTTGGGGAGCCGGTGGACGAGGGGAAGCCCATTCCTCCGGACGCCCTGCGGTGGCCGATTCACCGCGAGCGGCCGAAGTTCGTCGACCTCGAACCCAAGACGGAGATCTTCGAAACGGGCATCAAGGTCATCGACCTGATCGCGCCCTTTGTGAAGGGCGGAAAGATCGGGCTCTTCGGCGGCGCCGGCGTTGGCAAGACCGTCGTCATCATGGAGCTCATCCACAACGTGGCCATGGGCCACGGCGGCCGCTCAGTGTTTTGCGGCGTGGGCGAGCGCACACGGGAAGGCAACGACCTCTACCTCGAGATGAAGGAAGGGGGCGTCCTCGACACCTGCTCGTTGATCTACGGGCAGATGAACGAGCCCCCGGGCGCACGCCTGCGCGTCGGCCTCTCGGGTCTTACGGTGGCCGAGTACTTCCGCGATGTGGAGGGTCAAGATGTCTTGGTCTTCATCGACAACATCTTCCGGTTCACGCAGGCGGGCTCTGAGGTGTCGGCTCTCCTCGGACGCATGCCTTCGGCCGTAGGCTACCAGCCCACGCTGGCGACCGAGATGGGCGAGCTCCAGGAGCGGATCACGTCGACCAAGAAGGGGTCGATCACGTCGGTGCAGGCGATCTATGTGCCCGCCGACGATCTTACGGACCCCGCGCCGGCGGCAGCATTTTCCCATCTCGACGCAACGGTCGTGCTCTCGCGTCAGATCGTGGAGCTCGGGATTTATCCCGCGGTCGATCCCCTGGGCTCATCCAGCCGCATCCTCGACGCCCAGTACCTCGGGGAACGGCATTACAAGGTCGCGGTGGAAGTCCAGCGGATCCTCCAGCGGTACAAGGATCTCCAGGACATCATCGCGATTCTCGGGATGGACGAGCTCTCTGAAGAAGACAAACTGGTCGTGGCGCGGGCGCGCCGCGTGCAGCGGTTCCTGTCGCAGCCATTTTTCGTGGCTGCCCAGTTCACGGGCCTCGAGGGCAAGTACGTGAAACTCGAGGATACCATCAGCTCCTTCGAGCGCCTCGTGGCGGGCGACTTTGACCAATTGCCCGAGCAAGCGTTCTACATGGTTGGGGGCATCGAGGAGGCGGTCGCGCAGGCGCAGCGACTCGCGAAGAGCTAGCATGCGGGTGACCGTCATCTCCCCCGAACGGGCCATGTTCGACGGCGATGCCGAGGCGGTCGTCGTGCCCGCGTTCGACGGCTTTGTCGGCATTCTCCCGCACCACGCGCCGCTGTTGACCCTGCTCGGGGCCGGCACGCTCACCGTGCGGCACGAGGGAGCACATACGGCGTTCGAGGTGGACGGTGGGTTCCTGCAGGTCGTGGGCGACAGCGTGCGCGTCGTGGTGGATCGAACGCGCGGAGCGCCGACCGCCCAGGCGTGAGTGGCGTCACCTGATGTGCGCGCGGCCCGCCCCGAGCGGGCCGCGGCGCTTTCCGGGGGGAACGCGGGGCGGCGGGCGGGGTATGGCCGGGCGCCACTTCGAGCGGAAGGGGCATGCCGAGCACGGAATGGCACATCAACATGTTGGGCGTCCGCTCGGGGTAGGTCGGCGTGATCCCGGAGGGGTGGCCAGTGGAGGGAATTGGATGATGCGCGTGGCTCTCCTAGCCGGGGCGATCTGCGGGGTGCTCCTGCCGGTGGCGGCGGCGGCCCAGCTGCCCGGCATGCCCGTTTGGGACAGCCCTCGTGCGGGCACCGGGCTCCTCGTCGCGGCCGACGTGGGGCGGCCCGACTCATCCGGCGGGAACGGGTCGACCTTTGCGGGCCGCGTGGCGCTCGGGTTCAGCGCCTTGACCTTGAGTGCCAGTGTCGGGACGCGGGACCCGGACGGCGGTCCCAACACGACCGTCGCGGGCGGGACGGTGGCCTACCGCGTGATCGGTGGCTCCCTCATTCCCATCGCCGTGAACGTCCAGGGTGGGATCGCGGGCGTACGGGGGGCGGGTCGCACCGAGCGGCGCTATACGGGGGCGCTCGGGTTCTCGGTGGATCTACCGCTGCCGGGCATCACCTTTGAGCCCTGGGTGGCACCCGGGTTGCGCACGAACTACGCCGGGGCGACGGGCTCGTTGGGGTCGACGACGAACACGAATTTTGGCATTGCGGGGGGGATCACGCTCGGGTTTGGTCTCATCGGCGTGCACGCGGCGCTCGACTACGAGCACCTCCCCGGAGGCGGACACACGACGACGCTCGGCTTGGGGGTTGACCTCGATATCCGACCATCGGTCGGTCTCTGACGGGTTCACAACTCGAGCGTGAGCGACTACTTTCGGGGGCGCCTCATTCCGACAGCGCCCCGTCCTTTCCCAGGAGCCATGTGAACCAGCGTCTGAGACGCGCGACCGTCATCGCGTTGGCACTGAGTGTGGCAGGCTGCGCCATGACGTTCGACGCGTCCCACCTCGGCGTCACGGCGACGATGGCCGAGCCTTTGCAAAGCGCGGGAACGGGCGCGGCGTTCAGCATCACGAAGCATCCCGTCTACATCCTCTGGGGGCTCTTCCCAGCGGCGGAACCCAATCTCGAAGACCTTCTCGCGGGTCAGCTCGGCGCGGGCGCCTCGATCGCAGGTCTTCACATCTACACCCGCACGCGGTTCACCGATGTCCTCGCGACGGTCCTCACGTTTGGCATCGTGTCCCCGCGGTCAGTCACGTTCGAGGGTGTCGTCGTAGGACATTAGGCGCCGACCAGCTGTTCCACCAAGGCGGTCGTGCGTGCCGCCGCGCCCCGTCCCTCCTGTACAATGCGGTACCCAGCAGCCCCCGCAGCTTTTCGACCCGCCGGATCGTGGAACCACGCGAGCCATTGAGCGTGCAGGGGATGGCGCCCTTCGGTGGGTAAGGCGACGGCCGCCGCGCGCTCGAGGAGGAGCGCCGCATCGCGACTCATCTGCCACTGGGGGCCGACCGTCACGGGGACCCCCAATACTGCCGGTTCCAAGACCGAGTGCAGGCCGGCCCGATGATACCCGCCCCCCACAAATGCGGCGTCGCCGAGCGCGTACAGGTCGGCGAGGATGCCCACCCGATCGACCATGATGACGGGACTCGGGCTCGCGTGCTCGAGTTGTGAGAGCCGCACCGGGCGCGGTAAGCCGAGGGCCTTGGTCTGCTGGGCGATGCCCGCGAGGTGATCGGGGTTGGGCTCATGGGGGGCGAGCACGAGCCGCGCGCCCGGCACCTGGCCGAGCAGATCCGCGAACGCCGGCAGGACGACGGCCTCGTCCGGTGGCCACGTCGAGCCGGCCACAATCGTGAACGAGCTCGGGGTCGCCGCGAGACGTGCGAAGGGCTCCCGGGCGCGGTCCAGCCGGGCTGCGCGTTCCGCCACGCTGTCGTAGCGCGTGTCGCCCGTGACCTCGATCGTCTCAGGCCGCGCCCCGAGCAGTTCGAGGCGGCGCGCGTCATCCGGGCTGATCGCGCCGATGCGGTCGAGGGCCCCGTATGCCGCGAGGGCCCAATGGCGTGTCGGCCACCGCAGCCGCGAACTCGAGGTCGCCACGGTCGCCGAAATCAAACCCAGTTTCACGCCCCGTCGCGCCGCGGCGAGTGTCAGCTCCGGCCACACGTCGAGCTTGGAAAACACGAGCGCCGTGGGCCGGAGCGCGGCGAGCGCTACCGCGACGTCGCTCGGCCGGTCAAAGGGGAGATACTCGGAGAGGTCGACGGGGAGCGTTCTCGCCAGCCGCTCGGCTGACGGCGAGAAGAACGTGTAGGCCAGCTGCCAGCGGGGATGGCCCGCGCGGACCGCCTCGAGCACGGGTTTGGCCTGCAGGCCTTCCCCCACGGATGGCGCGTGCACCCAGACGAGAGGACGGGCGGGGTCGCGGTGGGCGGTACCCCACGCTTCCAGACGTGCCCCGAGGTCCCGTCGGGCATCGATGCTCCGGGCGAGCTTCTTGTCGAAGCGAGCCCCGAGCGGCGCCGTCTTCCCGGCGACGAGGACCGTGAGGCGGTAGAGCAGCGACGGGCGGGCCATTCAGTGCGACGTCACGCGGACTTTGGCGCCATAGATCGAATCGAGCACTTGCTGGAAGACATCGAGCGGCGCGGCCCCTTCGATCAAGCCGCCTTCGATGAAAAACGTCGGTGTGGTGCTGACCCCGATTCGCGTTGCGCTAGCAATGTCGGCCTGGACCACCGATTCGCTCGTCCGCTCGTCGACGCACCGGGCCAGCGGGGCCGCGCGGGCCCCCGCGGAATCGGCGAGCGCCTTCAGGTAGGGGATGGGATCGACCTGATCCTCCCAGTCGATCTGATGACGGAAGGTGAGATCGTGAAATCGCCAGAAGAGCCCCTGGGTCGCGACACACATCGCGACCTCGGCCGCGATCAAGGCGTAGGGATGGGCCTGGGTGAGGGGGAAGTTTACAAAGACGAAGCGCACCTTCCCCGTCGCCATGTACTCCCGCTCGAGGGCCGGCAATGTCGTGAGCGCGAACGCCCGGCAATACGGACACTGGAAGTCCGACATCTCGTAGATCGTCACGGGCGCGTTCGCTCGTCCGAGGGATCGCTCGGTGAGGAGCGTCCATTGGGAAAAGGCCCGCGCGACGGCGACGCTCGAAACGAGGATCGCGACGGTCGCGGCGCGCCGGGCGAGCGGGGCGCCCATCAACGCGCACACCGGAAGGGTCGGTCGTTGCGAGCCCTGGTCCGCGATGGCAGCCACGGAGATGGGGAGATGCTGCGCGGCACGCGAACTCCTCGGCATGGTGGGGCTGCGGGAGGCCGGACGGCCCATACCATAGCGAGTGCGGGGGGCCGCGCGCCACTCTGCCGCCCCTGAGATCGGTGAAACGTTAGGTTTCTTGCATGATGATGGGCGTGATCGGATGGATGGTGGCGAGCGTGAGGGCGCGGTTGTGGGGTCCGGCGATCCTTGCGCAACTCGCGATTCCCTCGCCCGTCGGGTACGTGAACGATTTCGCGCACGTCCTCGATCCCGCGGCGGTCGACCGCATGGACACGCTCATCGCGCAGGTCCGCGTGCGAACGCGCGGCGAGATCGCCGTCGTCACGCTGCCCGACATCGGCGATCGCGAGGCAAGCGACGTGGCCGTCCAGATCGGCCGCGCGTGGGGCGTGGGGGCCAAGGCCGAGGCCGGGAATCCCGCGAACAACCTCGGTGTCGTCCTTCTTCTCGTGCCGCGACAGGCGCACCGGCCCGGGAGCGGGCAGCTATTCATCGCCACCGGGCGCGGGGCCGAGGGGTTTCTGCCCGACTCCCGCGTGGGGCGCATCCGGGACGCCATGACCCCCGACCTCGCTCGCGAAGACTACAGTGCCGCGGCGGAGCTCGGCGTGGGCGCCATCGCCCAGGCCTTCGCGGACGAGTTTGGTGTCTCGCTCGCTGGTGACACCGTACCGTCAGGGGAGGAGCCCGGCCAGGGGTCTGGCCACTGGGTCGGACTCCTCGTGCTGCTTCTTGTACTCCTGCTCGTCACCCGGGGACGGCTATTGTTCCTGCCGCTCTTGTTCGGGGGTTTTGGTGGGG